>NZ_JAIUIU010000007.1:0-242899 GCF_020165775.1 Mesorhizobium sp. B263B2A | reverse complement strand
TTCCTTTCCCTCCGGAGGGGGGAAAGGTGGCGCTGCGAAGCAGCGACGGATTGGGGGAACCACGTGGCAGTCAAGCCGAAGCCCGATCAGTCACGCCAGTCACAGAAGATGTGCGCATAGCGTAGCCACAAGGGAGATTGGCCGCCACCTCGGCCTTCGCAAATGTCCAGGATGTCGCCGGTACCCGCCCTAATTCCCCCGTGCCGCGGCCAATGCGCCGGGCAGCTCCTCGGCGAAAATGTCGAGCTCGTGGTCGAGCCCGACGCTGACGCGGATGCAGCGGTCCAGCCGTGGCGCCATCGGCTTGCGGATGAACACGTCGCGCGACAACAACCCTTGCAGCACTTTCAGCGCGAAATTGGCGTCATGGCCACAGTCGATGGTGACGAAATTGGTCGCCGAAGCCAACGGCTTCAGCCCGCTCTGTTCGGCGATCGCCGTGATGCGCCGGCGCCCGGCAGCCACCCGCGCCACCACTGTCTCGAGATAGGCCTGGTCGGCAAGCGCCTCGACACCGGCGATCTGCGCCATGCGGCTGACACCGTAATGGTTACGGATCTTTTCGAAGTCGCGGATCACTTGCGTCTCCGCCACCGCATAGCCGCAACGTATTCCGGCGAGCCCGTAAGCCTTTGAAAAGGTGCGCATGCGGATGACGTTCGGCCGGGAAATATCGATCGGCGGCAGGGCCGATGCCGGCCCCAATTCGCCATAGGCCTCGTCGAGCACCAGCATGGTGGTTTCAGGCAGCGCCTCGATGAAGCGGATGATTTCGCCCGCCTCCCACCAGGTGCCCATCGGATTGTCCGGGTTGGACAGATAGACCAGCGGCGCCCTTTCCTTGACGACAGCCGAAAGCAGGCCGCCCAGGCTTTCGTGGTCGTTCTCGTAAGGGACGGTCACCAGCCGCCCGCCAACGCCGGCGACATGGAAGTTGAAGGTCGGATAGGCGCCGAGCGAGGTGACCACCGCATCGCCTGGCGCCACATACATGCGCGCCACCAGGCTGAGCAGGCCGTCTATGCCTTCGCCGACAACGACATTCTCGACCGCCACGTCGTGATGCGCGGCGACTGCAACCTTGAGATCGTAATTGTCCGGGTCGCAATACATCCACATGTCGCGGGCGATTTCGGCCATGCGGGCTATGACACGCGGCGACGGCCCAAAACTGCTCTCATTGGCGCCGATGCGGGCACGGAAAGCCCGCCCGCGCTCGCGCTCCTGCGCTTCGGGGCCGACAAACGGCACAGTCGAAGGAAGCGCTGCGATGAGCGGTGTGAGGGGAGGGCGCTGGCGCATGACGGAAGCTCACATGGAAGGGGAACTTCTTGCTAGCGTGAGCGGATGGTTGGCGCAAGCTGTGCGGGCCCAGGTTGTCGTGCTGGATTCCTGCGGCTGTTTTTGCTAGCGAGGCAAGATGAACAATCGTCTGCCGCCCGCTTGGTCCAAGCACCTGAAAGCTCCGTCCGGCTCGAAAATCCCGCACCCGAAAATCGCACAGCCACAAGCGAACCAGCTATCGCGGGCACAGGCTGACGACGCGCTGCTCAGGCAGGCGGTAGAGCTTCATCAAGCAAACCGGTTGCTTGAGGCCGAGGCACTGTGTCAGCGCGTCCTGGCCCATAGCCCGCGGCATCCTCTTGCCTTGTACATACTGGGAACCTTCGCGCTCGGTCTGGACGACGAGATGGCCATTCGTTGTTTTGAGCTAGCGGTCAACGAAGCACCTCAAAATCCGCATTATCAGCTGACGTTGGGTGAAGCCTATTTGAAGGTCGGCGAGCATTCGGACGCAATCAGGCATTTTGAGTTGGCTTGCGAACTGAAGGCTGATTGGGTCGAGGCGCTTTGCGCACTGGGTCGCGCCTACACCGAATTCGGCAAGGCCGATATGGCAGTGCCACGCTATGAGAAAGCGCTCGAAATCGACAGCGGCCATTCCGCCATCCGAATGGGGTTGGCCAATGCGCTTGTCAGTCTCGGTCGGATGGAGGAGGCGACAAATTATATGAGGGAGGCGATCGGCCATCGCCAGGATATCGCTTCTGCATACAACGGCCTGGTCAGCATCCGGAAATTCACTGACGAGCCGGCAGAATTCAAATCCATTCTGGCTGAGCTGAAAAATCCGGCGCTTGATGAGAATAGCGTCAAGAAGCTCCATTATGCGGCGGGGAAGGTGCTCAACG
Source organism: Mesorhizobium sp. B263B2A (assembly GCF_020165775.1). Lineage (NCBI taxonomy): Bacteria > Pseudomonadati > Pseudomonadota > Alphaproteobacteria > Hyphomicrobiales > Phyllobacteriaceae > Mesorhizobium > Mesorhizobium sp. B263B2A. The sequence goes on along the minus strand of NZ_JAIUIU010000007.1, from coordinate 240,707 downwards.
ATATCAGGCGCCATGACGAGGCGATGGAGCATTTCCGCGAGGCAAAACGCTCGGCCCGCCGCTTTGACATGGAGGCTTACCGCCGCAGCATCGATTTCATGATCGAATTGTTCAGCCCTGGGATGTTGGCCGCCAAGGCAGGGCACGGAAGCGCTTCGGAAGTGCCTGTCTTCGTGCTTGGCATGCCGCGTTCGGGCACCACTTTGACCGAGCAGATCTGCGCGAGCCATCCCGATGTCCACGGCGCCGGTGAGCTGACAAAGCTCCGGCGCATCACCAACAGGCTTGCGCCGAAAACGCGCTCGCCGGAGGAACTGCGCAGATCGATCCTGAACATGACGGTCGATCAGTCGAAGTCCCTGGCCGAAGAATATCTGGCCCACATCAGGCAACGATCGCCGGATGCTCGACGAATCATCGACAAATTGCCCCATAATTTTGAGCTTATCGGCCTTATAAGGCTCCTTTTCCCCAAGGCGCGCATCGTTCACTGCCGTCGTGATGCTATCGACAATTGCCTCTCGTGCTATTTCCTGGGTTTCAACGAGGACAACACCTATACGGCCGATCTCCGCACGCTCGGACTGTACTATCGTGAGTACGACCGGCTCATGCGTCATTGGGACGAAGTTTTTCCGGGGCAAATCCTGCAGAACCGCTATGAGGACATGGTCTCCGACCAGGAAGGGCAATCGCGCCGCTTGATAGACCATCTGGGTCTGCCCTGGGACGATGCCTGCTTGCGATTCTTCGACAAGGGCGGTGCGGTGAACACGTTCAGCCGTTGGCAGGTTCGGCAACCGATCTACACCTCGTCCGTCAGTCGCTGGAAGAACTATGGCAGCGCGATCGAGCCGCTGATCGAAGCCCTGGGTGATCTGGCCGAGTCCTGATCCGGCCAGCTTCCACCGGACCGCTGCCAGCATTGGCACGCCAGCGGGTGTTTCCGCATCAGCTCGACGGTTTATCCTGTGCTGGCTTCCGCGGGCGGTTTTTGCTAGCGAGGAACGATGAACTCGCGATTGCCGCCCGCCTGGTCCAAACATCTCAAGAAGCAGCCAGCGCAAAAGATCGGATCTTTGCCCCAACCACCGAAGCATGGAGCTTCGCGTGGACCGACCGACGATATGTTGCTGAAACAGGCACTGGAACTTCAAAAGGCCAAGCGCTTTCCGGAGGCCGAAGAGCTTTGCCACCGTGTCCTGGCGCGCTCGCCCGACCACGCGCTTGCGCTCTATATTCTCGGCATGCTGGGTCTCGGTTTCGATGACGAGTTGGCGATCAAATATCTCGCGCGCGCGGCAGCGAGGGAGCCCAACAATCCACACTATCAGCTCAGTCTGGGCGAAGCCTGTCTAAAGGTCGGCGACTACCCGCTCGCGGCTCGTCATTTGAAACGCGCCTGCGAGCTGAAGCCGGATTTTGTGGAGGCACTGCGCGGGCTTGGCGACGCTTATGCGGCGTCCAGCAAGGCGGACATGGCTTTGCCGCTCTATCAGAAAGCGCTTGAGATAGACCCGGACAACGCCGTGGCCCGAATGGACATTGCGAATGCTCTCGTTGACCTCGGGCGCATGGACGAAGCCACGGTCTGTCTGAACGAGAACATCGCCAGGCGTATAAGCGTGCCTTCATCCTACAAGACCCTTGTGGCGGTTCGAAAATTTTCCACCGAGCCGCCCGAACTCAAATCCATTCTGGACGAACTTCGAAAAACGACGAATCCGGCCGAAGAACCCTATGAGCTTCACATGGCCGCGGGCAAGATCCTGGACGATCTTGGTCGTCACGACGAAGCCATGGATCATTTTCTCAGGGCCACTGCGAACAAGGGTTACAGTTTTGACATCGAATCCTATCGTCGACAGGTCGATGCGACGATCAAACTGTTCAATCCGGAGTTCTTTGCGGCGAGGGCAGGATATGGCGACCCATCCGAAACACCGGTATTCGTGCTGGGAATGCCGCGTTCGGGCACAACACTGACCGAGCAGATCTGCTCCAGCCATCCCGATGTTCACGGCGCGGGGGAACTCACCAAGCTGCCGCGTATCGCGGTGGCCAACGGTCTCAAATTGCGGCCGGGACGCGCATTCGGCCAGCCGGTCGCGTCCATGACGAAACAGCAATCCATGGCGCTCGCCGGAGAATATCTATCCGACTTGTATCTCTATGCGCCGGCGGCGTCGCGCATCGTCGACAAGATGCCACATAATTTCGAGAGTATCGGCCTTATTGCCCTTCTTTTTCCAAACGCCCGGATCGTTCATTGCAGCCGCGATCCGATTGACAATTGTTTTTCTTGCTTCATCTCAAACCTTAACAAGGCGCATCAGTATACTTCGGACCTTGCCCAGCTTGGGCTCTATTATCGCGAATATGATCGCCTTATGCGCCATTGGAAGGCGATTCTTCCTGGGCGCATTTTTGAGAATCGCTACGAAGACCTTGTCTTTGACCAGGAAGGGCAGTCACGCCGTCTTGTGGAGCACCTTGGTCTGGCGTGGAACGATGCCTGTCTTCGCTTCTTCGAAAAGGCTGGTCCCGTCAGGACGATCAGCCGTTGGCAGGTTCGACAACCGATCTACAAATCATCCGTCAAGCGCTGGAAAAGCTACGAAAGCAGGCTGGGGCCGTTGATAGATGCCTTGGGCGATCTGGCCGAAGGCTAGAGCATGATGCCGAAAAGTGTGAAGCGGTTTTCGGACGACATCATGCTCTATCTCTTTGATTTAGAGGCGGATTCAGATTTCAGGTCGATTCGACCTGAAATCATCCGGCTCTAGGCGGTTCCCAGTCACTCACACAGGCTTCGTCGATCGACCACAAACGGACCTCCCTCTTTGCGATCGTTGCAATCGGACGGACGAAAAAACCCGGCGGTTGCCCGCCGGGTTTCGATTTCGACAAGGCGAAATTGATTAGAAGTCGCGCTGGAAGCGGAGGATACCGGCGACGTTGCTCTTCTTGGTCGCGCCAACCCAAACGCTGTGGCCGGGATCGGTGGCTTCGTCGCCAACGCGCTGGTAGTCGACTTCGGCCGTAACCGTGAAGCCGGGAACGATCGCGTAGGCGACGTTCGCCGCGACACCGATGTCCTTCCAGTCGTCATAGGACGCCTGCAGGTTGAACGAGGTCTTCTCGTTGAACTTGTAGGTACCGCCGCCCCACACAGCCCAGTTGCCGCCCCACTGCTTGTAGAAGCCGCGGCCGTGCACATCGACGGCGTTGTTCGCGTCGTCGTCGAGATTGTCGTCGGTGCCGTAGCCAACCATGGCCCACAGCGACAGCGCGTCGTTGACGTTCACGTCCAAACGAACCTTGCCGGCGACTTCTTCGTAGTTGCTGTCATACGACACGACACCGGTGAGGGCGCCCCAACCCTGGGTCCACTTCAGACCGCCGACGACATGCGGAACATAGCTGTCGATTGTCTCGACGCCAGCGCCTTCTTCGAGCGAGACCACGGCCGAGAAGCCATTGCCGGCATCGAAGTAGTACTGCACGACGTTGGTGTCGAAATTGCCGTAGGGGACAAGCGTATCCTCGATGACGTTGCCGGCGTAGCCGATGAACGTATCGAAAGCCGATTCGTCCTTACCGACGCGCAGGCCGCCGAGCTGGATCCAGGCGAAGTTCAGCGAAACAGCCTTGTTGTGCGCCTCGAACGTCCCGGTCTGCGGGAAATTATAGTCGCCATAGTTGTTGCCGAAGTTGAAGCGGGTCTCGGTGTAGGTCTTCAACGTACCGAGTTCGGTTTCCTGGCCGGTCCAGGTCTTCAGCGTGAAGCGGGCGTTCTTCCAGTAGGTGTCGTGCTCGTCGCCAGGGTTCTGGTGGTCCGGAACGTTCTGGGCGCCACCGAATGCGCCGGCATCGCCCACGCCGATGTCGTAGCGGATATAGCCGCCGATGCGCAGGCAGGTCTCGGTGCCGGGGATGTAGAAGTAGCCAGCGCCGTAGACGTCGCAAATCTTGACGTATTCAGCGGGTTCCGGCTCGGCGACGACGACGGCGTCGGCGGCGCGCGCACCGGAAACTGCGATCAGGGCCGCAGCGGAGCCGAGAAGAAGGCTCTTGATGTTCATTTTCTGACCTCCAGTCAAAAGTTAAAAAACGGGTCTGGGTATTCTTTGCTGAAGGACAGCGTTCCCTGCCCCATCCCCACTACCGAAAAAGATGCGCACCGCGCCGCTCCTTCGAATTCGACATTACCCATGAGCCGGCGGCGTTCAACCACGATCGTACCGGCGAAAGGTCTGTTCGGCTGCTATCCCCCAGCGTTGTTGCACAAATGACACGATTTGGCCTCACTCAGAAAGCTCTCGTTAACCTTCAGGCCCGCCGCAACCGCTTGTTTCCAGCCGAATCCGGCAATCGGCCGACGGAATCATGGCAAGGCCTGGAGTCGCCAGCCAGGGATTTGCCGCAGAACCGCCGCAGCTGGGGAAACCCGTGACTTCCAGCGCGATCTTATTTTTCCATATAATGACGCGGGCTTGTTGATTGTGGCGGCGCTTTTCTTTATCTGCGGCGCAACGGAGAGGTGGCCGAGTGGTCGAAGGCGCTCCCCTGCTAAGGGAGTAGAGGTCAAAAGCTTCTCGTGGGTTCGAATCCCATCCTCTCCGCCACCCTACGCCCTGCGTGCTTCGGGTGGCAGGCCATCCGGAACCGTATTTTGGGCGTAGGAGTGTCGCCCGAAGCTACGAAGTAGCGTAGGGGGACCATGTGGTACGTCTATTTTCTGCAGCTCCATAATGGTGATGTCTATGTCGGGCCGACAAACGACGCCGATTCGAATCGCATCGATCGGGCCATGTGACGTCGACTAAGGCTCATCTGCCTGTCGCTTTGAAGACGTATATTGCGGTCGAAACCGAGCCCAATGCACGGCTTCTCGAGCGATATTTCAAGACCGGATCAGGCAAGGCCTTCGCGAGCAAGCGTTTCTGGACGGCTGCGCCCCGCTAACGGCCATTATGGTCATCTGTTTGAATTAAAAAGAAAAACAGCCCTACGAGCTGCTTTTTGCCGACCTCCGCGTTCGATTCTGACTGGAGGTCAGAAAATGAACATCAAGAGCCTTCTTCTCGGCTCCGCTGCGGCCCTGATCGCAGTTTCCGGTGCGCGCGCCGCCGACGCCGTCGTCGTCGCCGAGCCGGAACCCGCTGAATACGTCAAGATTTGCGACGTCTACGGCGCTGGCTACTTCTACATCCCCGGCACCGAGACCTGCCTGCGCATCGGCGGCTATATCCGCTACGACATCGGCGTGGGTGAAGTTAATGGTCACACGGACGTGCGGGATCGCATGGGCGATGGCCTCAACGACACCTACCACAAGCTGGCCCGCTTCGCGCTGAAGACCTGGACCGGCCAGGAAACCGAGCTCGGCACCCTGAAGACCTACACCGAGACCCGCTTCAACTTCAAGGATGGCTGGGATGATGACGCCGGCAGCAGCACGTCGCTGAATTTTGCCTGGATGCAGCTTGGCGGCTTCCGCGTCGGTAAGGATGAAACGGCATTCCAGACGTTCATCGGCTACGCCGGCAACGTCATCGACGACGATCTCGTTGTTGACGGTCCTTACGATACCAATGTGATCCAGTACTACTTCGACGCCGGCAATGGCTTCTCGGCCGTGGTCTCGCTCGAAGAAGGCTCCGGCGCCGACACGATCGACAGCTACGTTCCGCATGTCGTCGGCGGCCTGAAGTACACGCAGGGCTGGGGCGCGATCTCCGGTGTTGTTGCTTACGACAGCAACTATGAAGAAGTGACCGGCAAGGTTCGCCTGGACGTCAACGTCAACGAAGCACTGTCGCTCTGGGTCATGGGCGGCTACGGCTCTGCCGACGACAATGGCTTTGCCCCCGGCGGTCATGACTTCTACAAGAAGTGGGACGGCAACTGGGCAGTGTGGGGCGGTGGCACCTACAAGTTCAACGAGAAGACCTCGTTCAATGCTCAGGCCGCGTATGATGAGGGCAAGAAACTCGCGCTCGTGGCAAACGTGTCCTATGCCGTCGTCCCTGGCTTTACGGTCACGGCCGAAGTCGACTACGTCAACGAGGCCTCCAGCATCTATCACCCCGTCAGCGACGACGCCTTCGGCGGTGTCCTCCGCTTCCAGCGCGATTTCTAAGGGCTGGTACCATAAAGGTGAAATCCAGCCCGGGCGCTTCAACGCCCGGGCTGTTTTTGTTTCGTGACTGGGCTTGGAAAACAGAAGGAACGGGGGTTAGCGGTAGCTGAACAGGGTCTGCGGAACGATTTCGTGGGATTCGCGATTTGCGGATGAAGTCGTTTTGTCTGACAAAAACTCTTGAAAGGACACTCTCAAGTAGGCTAGGTGTCTCCTGGCCACTTCCGGGGGGTGTGGTTAACAATGACAAACGAGGCGATTCAAGAGGGATATCCCTCCGATCATTTTGCGGTCTTTTCTTCTCAAAATTCGAAATTCAATTATACATACAACAAGATCAGAGAAGTAAAATCGCATAGGGTTGGAGAGCTGTTTTCAGCCTATCGGGACATATTGTGGGATGATGGGCGACATAAATACAATGTCAGCTCCTTCATCGGCGAGATAGACGAGATCCTCCTCGGGGAGCGTTTCAGCGCCTTTGACCAGAGTACCCTCGACAACCTTGTCGGTACCTTGCGCCAGCGCGGCAACAGCAACGCAACCATCAATCGAAAGATGGCTGCCCTCAGCAAACTGCTGCGCAAGGCTTACAAGATGGGGGATATTCACAGCCTGCCCGAGTTCCGTCGCCAGAAGGAACGGGCGGGACGGATTCGTTTCCTGGAAAGGGACGAAGAGGCGCGGCTGTTCGCCGCCATCAAGAGCCGCAGCGAGGATGCTTACAGGCTTTCCGTCTTCCTGGTCGATAGCGGCTGCCGTCTCGGCGAGGCGCTGGGGCTGATCTGGAACGACATCCAGGAGCATCGCGTCTCCTTCTGGATCACCAAATCCGGCCGCAGCCGCACCATCCCGATGACCGAGCGGGTCAAGGAGGTGATCAAGCTGCCTCCGGCCGAAGGCCGTCGGCCGAAAGGCCCGTTCACCAAATTCAGCCAGGCACAGTTCCGAGCCATCTGGAACGAAGCGAAAGCCGAGGTCGGACTTGGCGCCGACGACCAGGTCGTGCCGCACATCCTGCGTCACACCTGCGCCTCGCGACTTGTCCAGGGCGGCATCGACATCAGGCGCGTGCAGATGTGGCTCGGCCATCAGACCCTGTCGATGACCATGCGTTACGCGCATCTGGCCACCAACGATCTCGACGGCTGCGTGACCGTGCTGGAGACGCCTCGGTGCAATGGGGCGGGCGATCGCAATTCGGTCAGCGCTCCACCTGCCCCCCAAGTACTCAAGCGGGAAAAAGTACTTAAGCGGGAAAAGCCACTTAAGCGGGAAAAGGCACTTAAGCAGGAAAAGAAGAACGAACCCGGGGACGAGAAATCTCAGCCCAATACGGCTCGAAGAAATACAAAATCCCGGTAGATCAGTCGAACAAGAATAGTAGGCTAGTCGAACAAGAATAGAAGCCTGGGATCGAGATTTGATCCTAGGCTTCTTGCTTCGAGCCTTCCTGCCTTTCCGCACAGGCGAGAAAAGCCACGATATCGTCGGGCAAGCTGCCGGTTTCGAGGAAAGGGGCGTGACCCTGGCCCTCGACCGTGATCGTATCCATCATCGGATGGCGCTCTCGCATCCGCCGCAGCGTGTCCACCGACAGCAATCTCGAATTGGCGCCGCGTATGGCGAGCAAGGGGATCGCCGCCAACGCATCGAACTGCGGCCACAGCGCCGGCAATGGCTGCGACAGGTCGAGACCGGCAACCGTGTCGACCAGTTTCGGATCGAAGTCCGGCAACAACCCCAGATCCGTCTCGCGGCAGAGCGCCGCCACCATCCGCTTCCAGTCTGCTTCGGTGAGCGCCGGAAAATCCCGACCGTGAACGCTGCGTTGAGCATTCATCGCCTCGGCGACGGTCTTCGGCTTCGGGGCGCGTTCGAGATAGGACTGGATATGCGCGAGGCCGGCGGGCTCGATCACGGGCCCGATGTCGTTGAGAACGATGGCTTTCAGCGCGGCTGGCCGCAGGGCGCCCAGCACATGGATGATCAGCCCGCCGCGCGAGGTGCCGATGAAGGCGGCCTCCTCGATGCCGAGCGCTACCAGCCCGGCAAGCACGTCGCCGGCCTCGGTGCCGACATTATAGTGGCTGAAATCGGGATCGTAGGCCGACTGCCCGCGTCCGCGATAGTCGAAGGCAACCACCTTGCGTGGATCGGGTCCTGTAGACAGACGCAGCGCCAGCTCGTGAAAATCCCGCGCGTTGCGGGTCAGGCCAGGCAGGCAGACGACCGGCCAGTGTCCGGAATTCGCTTCGCCATAGACGCGCGCATGAAGTCTCAGCCCATCCGGCGCGGCGTAGAAGAAGTCGAAAAAGCCTTCGTGGTTCGACATCGGAAAAAGACTCCTGGCCGGCTTGTTTCCGACTGCTACAGATGAGTGCAGGAGCGGTCAAATGAAGGCGCGACGCCGAAGCTGCCATCTCCCCCCTTGCGGGGGAGATGGCCGGCAGGCCAGAGGGGGGTGCGAAGGATCGCCAACCTTGAATGGCTAATTCGGAATGAGTCAACAAAATTAACCGATAGGCCGAAGGACGGCACCCCCCTCTGCCTTGCCAGGCATCTCCCCCGCAAGGGGGGAGATCGGCAGCTTTGGCGACGGTGAGCTTGCCCTCAACTCCGTCCGTTCACCAGATCGCCAACGATGTCGTATTTGCCGGAAATACGCATCTTGTAGACCTCGTAGTTCTCCATCACACGCTGCACGTAACTTCTTGTTTCCGTGTAGGGAATCCGCTCGATCCAGTCCACCACGGCATCGATGTCCTTGCCGCGCGGGTCGCCGTATTTCGCCACCCACTGGCTGGCGCGGGTCGGACCGGCATTGTAGCCGGCGAAGGTCAGCACATAGGAGCCGTTGAAGCGGTCGAGCTGTTCGCCGAGGAAGGCCGAGCCAAGCGTGGCGTTGTAGCCGGCATCGGTGGTCAAGCGTGTCTGCGAAAACTGCAATCCGGCCTTCTTGGCCAATTGCTTGGCGGTTCCCGGCATCAGCTGCAGCAACCCGCGTGCTCCTGCGCTCGACACGGCGCCGACGTTGAATTCGCTCTCCTGGCGGGCGATCGCATAAGCCAGCGCCTTGCCCGAACCGGAAATGTTGGCCGAATCGGGAATGACGCCGAGCGGATGCGACAGCGCGCCGACATCGATGCCGCGCGCGCCGGCGATCTTGCCGATCTTCAACGCCATGAAATGGTTGTCCTGCTTCTCGGCAAGGACAGCGAGCAGCGCCAGTTCGCCGGGGCTGGTCAACTGTCCGGCAAGATCGCGATAGAGCGTTTCGGCATAGCGATCGTAGCCTGCTTCCTGCAGGCGCTTGATGGCGCTCACCGCTTCACGGCCGGCAAAGTTCTGCCGGTCGGCCGCACTTGGCGACGGATAGACGATGTTCAGCGCCTGCCGGCCGACACGTTCGGCGGCAAGCTGGCCGTAAAATGTCGTGCCATAATCAGCCGCACGCCCAAAATAATCCTTGGCATTGCCGGGGCCGCCGACTTCCGCGGCACGACCGAGCCAGTAATAGGCGCGCGACAGGGTCATCGGCCCCTGGGCAAGGTCGGCGATGCGCGTGAAATGCGTTGCGGCGAGCTTGGGGTCGTTCAGGCCGCGCAACGCATACCAGCCGGCATGGAATTCGGCTTCCGCCGCATTGGCAGCACTTTCGGCGGCATGCATGGCGACGATCCGGTAGGCCGTCTTCATGTCGCCCTGGTCGACCAACTCACGCGACAGCACCCGGCGCTCGACCCACCAGGCGTCCGGATCGACAAGTGCCTCGCGGTCCGTCGGCGCCTTCATGACAATGGCGGCGGCGCCGGCAAGATCCTCCTGCTTGCGCAAATATTCGGCCTGGGCGAAGAAATAACCGGCCGAACGCTGCGCCACCGGCACTGCCTTGAGCAGTTTCGGCGTGTTCTTGTCGCCCCTGTCGGCGGCGGCCCAGGCGTCCGCCAGCTGCTGGGCGCCGGCAAGGCCGGCGACGCGCAGGGCGGAATTCACCCGGTCGGCATAAAACATGCGCTCCATGCGAAAGCGATGGTCGGCGGCGGGGATCAGGCCGCCGAACTCCTTGATCAGCGCCGTCTCGTCCTTGGCTTCCAGGATTGCCGTGCGCCAGAACGGCGACAGCACCGAGCGCGCCGCCTTGGTATCGCCGGATGCCACATAGGCGCGGGCCAGAACCATCACGCCTTCGAATGTCTGCGGCTGGCTGCCATCGAACGCCCGGACGACGATGTCGGGAGCGGGGTTCTCGCGATAGAGAGCGCGCTCGCTGTTCTTGCGCAGGGCAATCGTGCCCGGCCAGTTGGGCAGCATCTTCGCGGCGGCCGCGATATCGCCGCTCGGAACCTTGTCCCCGCCGTAAAGCGCGATCGCCCAGGCCAGGATGTGCTGGTCGAGTGCGTGAGCGGGCAGGGCGTCACGCACGCCGCGAGCGCGGGGAATATCGCCGGCCGCCAGTGCATCCAGCCCGCTTTTCAGTAGGGCGACGCTGGGGGAGGGATCCTGCTGCGCCTTGTCTTGCGGGTTCGGGTCTTGCAGATCCGGCATGGGGATGGCCGAGGTGACCCGCACATCGACGCTGCCGCCGATCGCCACGCCGGGCACCAGCACGGCAATGGCGCCAAGCAGCGCGAAGAAATGGGGCCGATTGGCCGGCATGATCTATGTCTTTCCTTGCTCTGGCATTTACCAGCAGGCGAAGATGCCTCGAAGCCTAAACTTAGGTCGTGAAGGCCTCGTAAACAAAAGCTTATCGAGGCCGTTCGAATTGCGCTTGCTGGCACCACGGCAATGCTTGCCGCGCAACCATGTCGAGACTATGGTGCGCGGCTTCGCTTTCGGCTAGAAGGCGCGCACGACAAACCGATCGACAAAACACCGATGCATGTCGCCCAAAAGTGGTTACCGGGTTTGGGACAACGACATACACAAACAATGAAGTCCCAAGGAGTTGGACGATATGCTGAGAGGCTCGCTTACTGCGCTCGTGACACCGTTCGAAAAGAGCGGGCGTTTCGACGAGAAAGCCTTTCGCGCGTTTGTCGAATGGCAGCTCGGCGAGGGCACGACGGGCCTGGTTCCGGTCGGCACCACGGGCGAGTCGCCGACGCTGTCGCATGACGAGCATCGCCACGTCGTCAAGGTCTGCATCGAGGTGGCCAAGGGCCGCGCTCCGGTCGTCGCCGGCGCCGGTTCCAACAACACCGAAGAGGCCGTTGGGCTCGTGCAATATGCCGAGAAGGCCGGCGCCGATGCCGCTTTGGTCGTCACGCCCTATTACAACAAGCCGACGCAGCGCGGGCTCTACGAGCACTTCGCCGCCGTCGCCAGGGCGACCAAGCTGCCGATCATCATCTACAACATCCCGCCGCGCTCGGTCATCGACATGATGCCGGAGACGATGGGACGGCTGGCGCATGACTTCAAGAACATCGTCGGCGTCAAGGATGCGACCGGCAAGGTCGAGCGTGTTTCCGAGCAGCGCATGACTTGCGGCAAGGATTTCATCCAGCTTTCCGGCGAGGATGCCTCCGCGCTCGGCTTCAACGCGCATGGCGGTGTCGGCTGCATCTCGGTGACGTCCAATGTCGCGCCGCGGCTCTGCGCCGAGTTCCAGGAAGCGACGCTCTCCGGCGACAGCGCCAAGGCACTGGAATTGCAGGACCGTCTGTTGCCGCTGCACAAGGCCATTTTCATCGAGCCCGGCGTTTCCGGCGCCAAATACGCGCTGTGGAAGCTCGGCAAGGTCGAGAACGTGCTGCGTTCGCCATTGGTTACGGTCGAGCCTTCGACAGCCGAAAAGATCGATGCGGCCATGAAGCACGCCGGCCTGATTAATTAGCGAGCCCGTTTGGAAACTCTACTCCTGCGGCCACCTGAAGGTGTCACCTGCGCTTCCGGTGCTCACGTACTATATGTACGCTCCGCTCCGGTTCCGCGCATGGCCCCGAAAGCGTCTTCCGCTTTCGGAAAGGACCATGCGCAAAGTCGGGCTTCTAGAGCGTCCCTTGCGCGTTTGAAGAACGCGCGGTGCTCTAGGGACACCATCATCTGACTCGCAGGAGCGAGTTTCGAAACGGACTCTAAGCGTCATGAACCAAGTCAGAAAAGCCGATCCCAACAACAAGACCGTTGCGGAAAACCGCAAGGCGCGGTTTTCCTATGAGGTGCTCGACACGATCGAGACTGGCCTTGTGCTGACCGGCACCGAGGTCAAGTCGCTGCGCCAGGGCCAGGCCAATATCCAGGACAGCTACGCTTCGGTCGAGGGCGGCGAGATCTGGCTGATCAACTCCTACCTGCCGGAATATTTGCAGGCCAACCGCTTCAACCACGAGCCTAGGCGCCGCCGCAAACTCCTGCTCAACAAGCGCGAGATGGCAAAGCTGGCGCAGAGTGTCGACCGCGAAGGCATGACCCTGGTGCCGCTGAAGATCTATTTCAACGACCAGGGCCGCGCCAAGCTGCTGCTTGCCGTCGGTCGCGGCAAGAAGCTGCACGACAAGCGCGAGACCGAGAAGCAGCGCGACTGGTCGCGTGAAAAGGGCCGGCTTTTGAAGGAGCGCGGGTGAGAAACATCGGGCGATAGCCCTGGAAAAGCCAAGCGTTTGGCCTTCAGGTGCTAGCAGTGGAGCCAAGCTGATACCGGAGGAGACAGTCTTGAAGAACCGGATCATCCTCTGGGGATCGGTTAGCCTGGTTCTTGCAACCCTCATTGTCGCCGGCGGCTTCCTCTACTTTCAGACCTATTCTCCCGACCGCGGCAAATATCCGCTCAGGGGCATCGATGTTTCCCATCATCAGGGCCAGATCGACTGGCGGCGCGTTGCCGCCGACGATGTCGCTTTCGCCGTCATCAAGGCGACCGAGGGCGGCGATCATGTCGATGATGCCTTTGATCGCAATCTGCGGGAGGCTCGCGCTGCCGGCCTTGCCGTCGGCGCCTATCACTTCTTCACCTTCTGCCGGCCCGGCGCCGATCAGGCGAAGAATTTCATCTCGGTCGTGCCGCGCGATCAGCCCTTGCTGCCGCCGGTCGTCGACGTCGAGTTCGGCGGCAATTGTCCGCAGCGCCCGTCGCCCGAACAGTTGAATGCCGAACTCCAGGCCTTCCTCGGACCTGTCGAGGCCGCGTTCGGCAAGCCGGCGATCGTCTATCTGACGGATGAGGCCGAGGCAGCCTATGCCGGGCAGATCGCGGCTCGTCCGCTCTGGCTTCGCTCGCTGCTCGTGGAGCCGGATCGCCACGACTGGATCTATTGGCAGTATCACAACAGGGGCCGCATCGACGGGATCGCGGGCGATGTCGACCTCAACGTTCTTCAGGGCGGTCAGGAGAGACTGGCGACGCTGCTTGCATCCGCGCATTGAGGTGTTGAACGATCGGGGCGCCCGAATCTCTTTCTTCATAAGCCGGGCCATGTCATTGAACCCATTGACGATTGGGGTGGCGTCGCCGTCAGGCTTGCTGGGCAGAACGCCCCGCGGTCGCTGAGAACCCCATCCCCGCGGCCATGATCGCGATCGCCGCGAACTGGACGGTCGTCGGTGTTTCGCCAAGCACGGCCATGCTGACCATCACCGTGGCGATCGGCACTCCCGGCATGAACAGCGATGCCGCCTGCGACCCGATCTGGCCGACGATGTAGGTGTAGAGGAACATGGCGGCCGCACCTGCAAGAAGGCCCTGGATGATGACCTGACCGGCGATCTCCGCGCCTGCCGCGGCATGGAGGCCGCTCGGCGCAAAAAGCGTGAGAAACGGCAACGGCAGGCACGACAAAAGCACGACGGCCGCGGTTGCCGTGACCGGATCGATGCGCCATTGCCGCACAAGAGTTGCATAGGCGGAGAACATCAGGCCCGATCCTATGAACAAGAGATCGCCGAGAAGAACCTCATGGCTGCCGGCGCGCGCCGGCGCGATGAACAGCAACAGCCCGGCGATGATGGCGGCGACGCCGATGGTCCGCCGCTGCGAAGCGCGTTCCAGGAAAAGCGACAGCAGGAACGAGAAGAACACGATCGAGGCAGGGCAGAGTGCCGCGCCATGGACGGCAGGCGCATAAATCAGGCCCCAATTGATGATCAGCGGATAAGGCAATCCGGCCAGCACCGCCAAGGTCAGGGCCCGCCGCCAACCCAATGCCTTCAACTGTTGGAAGCCGTTTCGCCAGATGATCGGCAGGAAGACGGCACCCGCACCTGCAAAGCGCAGGGTCGCCATGTCGGTCACCGTCAGATGTTGCCTTAGGCTGAAGCGGGCGGCGACAAATTGCACGGCATAGATGCCGATCATGGTCAGCCCGGCGATGATTGCCAGCCTCGCTTTTCCCGTGTTTTCCGCCACGTCCTGCCATCCATGAAACATCACCGCCGGACAGTTTGACTGTTGCGGCATAAGCGCAGGATATTGCGGGGAAACCGGCGATTGAATATGTTAATTTCCTGGTAGTTGAGTGAAATTCGCGCAAATGGGCCAGTTGGAACGTGAATCCTGAATCAGGCGAACTCGACGCTATCGACCGCAGTCTGCTGCGGCTGCTGCAGGAAGACGGACGCCGCACCACGCTCGATCTGGCGGCGCGCGTCGGCTTGTCGCCGACCGGCACCAGCCAGCGGGTGAAACGCCTGTTCCGCGATGGTTTCATCACCGCCGTCAGGGCCGTGCTCAATCCGGCAAAGATTGGCCGCGGCACGCTTGTCTTCATCGAGGTGCGGCTCGATCACACGGCTCCGCACATCTTCGACCGCTTCGCCGAAGCCGTGGCCAAGGCGCCCGAGGTTCTGGAATGCCACATGGTCGTCGGCGGCTTCGACTATCTGGTGAAGGCGCGCATTGCCGAGATGGCCGACTACCAGGACTTTCTCAAGCGCGTGATCCTGCCGCTTCCCGGAGTGAAGGAGACACATACCTATGCCTCGATCGGCGACGTGAAACCGGATGCACTGCTGCCGGTGTGAGTCGGTCCGAAGACCTGCGGCCCCACCGTGACCTCAATTCTCCAGGAACGTCGCGATCTCGCTGAACACCCTGACGAACATCGCTTCCGTCAACACACCCGTATTGGTGTTGTAGCGCGAGCAGTGATAGCTGGAAAACAGCGTGATGCCGCCGGCCGGCAATTGTCCGCCATGCTTGAAAGGGTAGGCGGCGACACGCCCGCCCAGCGCGCGGACCGTCGACTGATGGGCGATCGATCCCAGTGCGAGCACGGCGCGCAAATTGGGGAAGCGGGCGATCGTCGGCACCAGGAACGTCCGGCAAGTGGCGATCTCGGCGCCCACGGGTTTGTTCTCCGGCGGCACGCAGCGCACCGCATTGGTGATCGCCGTGCCGACGAGTTCCAGACCGTCATCGGGCCGGGCCTTGAACTCGCCACGTGCAAAACCGTGCGCGATCAGCGTCGAGTAGAGCAGGTCGCCGGCATAGTCGCCGGTGAAGGGCCGCCCGGTGCGGTTGGCGCCGCGCAGGCCGGGCGCCAGCCCGACGATCAGCAACCGAACCGCGGCGTCACCTTCCGGCGGCAAGAAAGTCGGCACCGGCGCATTGAACCAGGACGGCTCGCGCTGCCGCCATTCGGCGATGAAGTCGTGCAGCCGCGGACAGAGCGGGCAGTCGCGGTCCGGCTCGGAAGCGGAAAGGGCCGTCAAGGCGACCGGCCTCAGTAGTCGTCCTCGTCGACTTCGGCCGGCTCGGGCCGGCGCACGGGCCTCTCCGAGGGATCGCGGCCGACCTCGTTCTTCAGCGTCACCAGGTCGATGAAATGGTCGGCCTGGCGGCGCAGGTCGTCCGATATCATCGGCGGCTGCGAGGCCATGGTCGAGACGATCGACACCTTGCGGCCACGCCGCTGCAGCGCCTCGACCAGCGTGCGGAAGTCGCCGTCGCCGGAAAAGATGACATAGTGGTCGACGACATCGGCGAGCTCCAGCGCGTCGACCGTGAGCTCGATGTCCATATTGCCCTTGATCTTGCGCCGGCCGGTCGAGTCCGTGAATTCCTTGGCGGGTTTGGTGACCACCTTGAAGCCGTTATAGTCAAGCCAGTCGATCAAGGGGCGGATCGACGAGTATTCCTGATCCTCCACCAGCGCCGTGTAATAATAGGCGCGCAGGAGATAGCCGCGCTTCTGGAAGCTCGACAAGAGCTTGCGATAGTCGATGTCGAAGCCGAGCGCCCGCGACGTGGCGTAGAGATTGGCACCGTCGATGAACAGGGCGATTTTTTCACGAGGGTCGAACATGGAAAATATTCCTTTTCGAAAATGCGGGCCGTCTAAACGAAATGCGGTAGCGACTATCGGTCACGCTCATAATAAACCGGCTGACCTTGTCCATCCGAGATAACGCCAGTTTGGTGGCAATCCAAGGCGTGATGGGGCACTGCAAGCAATTGTGATCGCCGAACGAAGGGGGCGGCCCGACTTTGCCAAATCCCCCGACTTTGCCAAATCCAATGTCTGGACAGGGGATTGAGCGCCCAATAGCGCCGCCATTGCCAAGAAGCTTGTGTTTCGGCGGCGTTCGGGTTATGGACCGCGCCTGTTTTCCGTCAAATCCAGGCATGAAAGGGGCAATCCATGGCCCGCGTAACCGTTGAAGATTGCATCGACAAGGTCGACAACCGCTTCGAGCTGGTGCTGCTTGCCGGCCACCGCGCTCGCCAGATCAGCCAGGGCGCGCAGATCACCGTGCCGCGCGACAACGACAAGAACCCGGTCATCGCCTTGCGCGAGATCGCCGACGAGACGCTGTCGCCCGACGATCTCAAGGAAGATCTGATCCACTCGCTGCAGAAGCATGTCGAGGTCGATGAGCCCGAGGCCGATGGCGAAGTGATCGCCGACCAGACCGGTGGTGCCGTTGCGGCCGCCGACACCGACGACGCCGAGGAGAATGTCACGTTCGACCGGATGACCGAGGAAGACCTGCTGGCCGGCATCGAGGGTTTGGTGCCGCCGGAAAAGAGCGACGACTACTAAGAGCGAGCTTCTGTTCCGGGGGTTGCTGGAATAATCTTCCGCACTTCCGTCCTGGCAGTTTCGTGGTTATCTATGACATGCGCCGTACAGCAGTGCGGCGCATGATTCATTTCATCGCCGAGAGATTCCGCCCATGATGCGTCAGTATGAGCTTGTCGAGCGCGTCCAGCGCTACAAGCCTGACGTCAACGAGGCATTGCTCAACAAGGCTTACGTCTATGCCATGCAGAAGCATGGCCACCAGAAGCGCGCTTCCGGCGATCCCTATTTTTCGCATCCGCTCGAAGTCGCGGCGATCCTCACCGAAATGCACATGGACGAGGCGACCATCGCGGTCGCCCTGCTGCATGACACCATCGAGGACACCACGGCGACGCGGGCCGAGATCGACGATCTGTTCGGCCCGGAAATGGGCAAGCTGGTCGAGGGCCTGACCAAGCTCAAGAAGCTGGACCTCGTCTCCAAGAAGGCCGAGCAGGCCGAAAACCTGCGCAAGCTGCTGCTGGCCATTTCGGAAGATGTCCGCGTGCTCCTGGTCAAGCTCGCCGACCGTCTGCACAACATGCGCACCCTCGACCATATGCCGGAGGCCAAGCGCCTGCGCATCGCCGAGGAGACGATGGACATCTATGCGCCGCTGGCCGGGCGCATGGGCATGCAAGGCATGCGCGAGGAGTTGGAGGAGATCGCCTTCCGCTTCATCAATCCGGAAGCCTATCGCGCCGTCACCGCACGGCTTGCCGAGATATTCGAGCGCAACAAGGGCGTGCTGACCGACATTGAAAAGGCGCTCTCTACGCTGTTCGAGAAGCATGCGATCAATGCTGGCGTCAAAAGCCGCCAGAAAAAGCCGTGGTCGGTGTTCCGCAAGATGGAGGCCAAGGCCCTGTCCTTCGAGCAGCTGTCCGACATTTTCGGCTTCCGCGTCGTCGTCGATACGGTCGAGGATTGCTATCGCGCGCTCGGCGCCATCCACACCACATGGTCGATGGTTCCCGGCCGCTTCAAGGATTACATTTCGACGCCGAAGCAGAACGACTACCGCTCGATCCACACCACCATCGTCGGCCCTTCGCGCCAGCGTGTCGAACTGCAGATCCGCACCCGCGAGATGAACAAGATCGCCGAATACGGTGTCGCCGCCCATTCCATCTACAAGGATACCGGCGGCAAGGTGAACGGTGCCGCTCCCGCGATCTCGAAGGAAACCAACGCCTATGCCTGGCTGCGGCGCACCATCGAGCAACTCGCCGAAGGCGACAATCCCGAGGATTTCCTCGAAAACACCAAGCTGGAGCTGTTCCAGGACCAGGTGTTCTGTTTCACGCCGAAGGGCATGCTGATTGCGTTGCCGCGCGGCGCCACGCCCATCGATTTCGCCTACGCGGTGCACACCGATGTCGGCGACACTTGCGTCGGTGCCAAGGTCAACGGCCGCATCATGCCGCTGATGACGGAACTGAAGAATGGCGACGAGGTCGAGATCATCCGCTCCAAGGCGCAGGTGCCCCCCGCCGCCTGGGAATCGGTCGTGGTCACCGGCAAGGCGCGTGCCGCCATCCGCCGGGCCACCAAGAATGCCATCCGCAAGCAGTATTCGGGCCTTGGCGCGCGCATTCTGGAGCGGGCCTTCGAACGGGCCGGCAAGACTTTCACCAAGGATAGCCTGAAGCCGGTGCTGCACAGGCTGGCACGCAAGGACATCGAGGATGTCCTGGCCTCGGTCGGTCGCGGCGAACTGGCCTCGACCGACGTCATGAAGGCGGTGTTCCCCGACTACAAGGACGAGCGTGTCACGCCGGCAGCGCCCAAACAGCGCGAGGAGGGTTGGTCGAAGATCCGCAACGCCGCCGGCATGCTGTTCCAGATACCGGGCCGCGCCGCGCGCAAGGACAAGGACCAGCCGCGCGACGGCGCAGTTCCGATCCGCGGCGTGCGCGGCGATCTACCGGTGCGTTTCGCGCCGGAAGGCGCCGTGCCTGGCGACCGCATCGTCGGCATCGTCCAGCCGGGCACCGGCATTACCATCTATCCGATCCAGTCGCCGGCGCTGCAGGCCTTCGACGACCAGCCCGAGCGCTGGATCGACGTGCGCTGGGACATTGACGAACGCACCAAGGAGCGGTTTCCCGCGCGTGTCTCGGTCACCGCCATCAACGCGCCGGGATCGCTCGCCGACATCGCCCAGGTCGTTGCTTCCAACGACGCCAACATCCATACGCTGTCGATGGTGCGCACGGCGCCCGACTTCACCGAAATGCTGATCGATCTCGAGGTCTGGGATCTGAAGCATCTCAACCGGCTGCTGTCGCAGCTCAAGGACAATTCGAGCGTCAGCGATGCACGGCGTGTGAATGGGTGATAGTGAGTAGTGAATGGTGAAGGAGGTGCTCTACCCTCTACCCTCTACCCTCTACCCTCTACCCTCTACCCTCTACCCTCTACTCACTACTCACTACTGACTACTGACTACTGACTACTGACTACTCACTACTCACTGGAGCGAACAATGAACACCGATGAAGTGCTGGGCATTTTCCGCGAGGCGGGTGCTGTTCTGGAGGGGCATTTCATCTTGACGTCCGGCTTGCGCAGCCCGGTTTTCCTGCAGAAGGCGCGCGTGTTCATGCACGCCGACAAGACCGAGCGGCTGTGCAAGGCGCTGGCGACAAAGATCCGCGCGGCGGTGCCGGGCAAGATCGACTATGTCGTCGGCCCGGCGATCGGTGGCCTGATCCCGGCTTACGAGACCTCGCGCCATCTCGGCGTGCCGGCGATCTGGGTCGAGCGGGAAGGGGGCGAGTTCCGCTTGCGTCGCTTCGAGATCGCGCGCGGCGCGTGTGTCGTCATTGTCGAGGACATCGTCACCACCGGCCTGTCGATCCGCGAAACCATCGACTGCCTGCGCGAGCTTGGCGCCGAAGTGGTCGCCGCCGCCTGCATCATCGACCGTTCGGCCGGCAAGACCCATGTCGGTGTGCCGCTGATCGCGCTGGCCGAGTACGAGGTCCCGGCCTATCCCGCGGACCGGCTGCCGCCGGAGCTTGCCGCCATACCGGCAATCAAGCCCGGCAGCCGCAACATCTGACAGTGCATGTCGCCCAAAAGTGTGCAGCGGTTTTGGGAGGGACGACATGCATGAAAACAAACCGTGCATGTCGCCCAAAAGTGTGCGGCGGTTTTGAGAGGATGACATGGATGAAAACAGATCGGCGATGATCGTTGGGATCGATCATTTCGTGTTGACGGTGGCGTCACTCGACGCGACCTGCGCCTTTTATCAGCGCGTTCTGGGTTTTGAGCGCATCGATACGCCGGGCCAGCCGACAGCGCTGGCTTTTGGCAACCAGAAGATCAATGTCCACGAGATCGATCGCACTTTCGAACCGAAGGCTAGGTTGCCGACGGCCGGATCCGGCGATTTCTGCCTGATCACCGATCGCCCGCTCGGCGAAGTCATCGCCAGTCTCGAGGCAAACAATGTGGTGGTGGAGCTGGGGCCGGTCGAACGCACCGGCGCTCGCGGCCTGATGATGTCGGTCTATTTCCGCGACCCCGACGGCAACCTTGTCGAGGTCAGCGAATACCTGCGGTAGGATCGCAAGCATTGGGCTGCGACAAAAAGCCGACGCCCCTTCTCAAATTCGCCGTGATTGTCCGGTGTTGGAGGAGGCGAACCTTACCAGGATTATTGGCTGTATGGCCGCAGTTCGGATGGCATTCGGTTGTTGTCGGGGGTGCGCATGGCTATATCAAAGTCGCGATTGCCTTTAGGCGGCCGCAAAGCGCAAGATATGGCGGTCGAAGCCGGGCTGGAAGCAGCCGGTATGCAAGCTGTACGTTACCGGGAATAGGAAAGAGTGCTTTTTCGTCGCCGCAAGCCTGATGGTCTTCTCGAGCGGGTGCGTACCTATCTGTGGCCGCGCCGCTCGTTTTCACGCTCGCTCCAGTATTTCTCCAAGCGCATCCTGCGGCTGAAGGCCACGCCGCACGCTGTGGCGGCCGGGGTCGCCGCCGGCGTCTTTGCATCGTTTTTCCCGGTGGGCTTCCATTTCGCCATTGCCGCTATCGTGTGCTGGCTGATCGCCGGCAATCTGGTGGCAGCCGCCCTCGGCGCGGTTTTCTTCGGCAATCCGTTGACCTTTCCCCTGTTGTGGGGCGCGTCCTGGGAAACCGGCAAGCTGATCCTGCATGAGCGTCTGCCCAGGCACGGTCCGCCTGCGCAACTGGGCGACATGATGCATACGCTTTCGTTTGCGAAGCTGTGGCACCCCGTGCTGGAACCCATGCTGATCGGCGCCGTGCCGCTCGGACTGGTGTTTGGCCTCTTGTTCTACGGCATCACGCGCTGGGGCATGAACGCTTTCCGCGAACAGCGTCGCAAGCGCCTTGCCGAGCGCGCACGCCGTCACGGCCAATCGTCCCACCCCACGGGAAGCATCGGCTCCGCCGCACGATGATCATTGGCATCGGCAGTGACCTGATCGATATCAGGCGCATCGAGAAGTCGCTGGAGCGCCACGGCCAGCGTTTCATCCGGAGAATCTACACCGAGGTCGAACAGGCGCGTTCGGAAAACCGGCGCGCCCGCGCGGCCTCCTACGCCAAGCGTTTCGCCGCCAAGGAGGCTTGCGCCAAGGCCTTGGGAACGGGTCTGGCGCAAGGCGTCTTCTGGCGCGACATGGGTGTCGTCAACCTGCCCAGCGGGGCGCCGACGATGGCGCTGACTGGCGGCGCACTGGCGCGGCTGGAAAAGATCCTGCCCCAGGGACATCGCGCGGCGATCCACCTCACCATCACGGATGATTTCCCGCTCGCTCAAGCCTTTGTGATCATCGAGGCGTTGCCCGTCGAAGAAGCGCCACATTGATTGCCTCTGACGACGGGCATTGACGTTGCCCAGCGCGCGCCGAGACTCTATACCATCCAACGCACAATCGAGGACGACATGAGCGTGGCTGAAAAATCCCAGAAGAAATCCGGCGGGCTTGGCGAAACCGTCAGCGTCGTCGTCCAGGCGCTTTTGCTCGCCCTGGTCATCCGCACGCTCTTGTTCCAGCCCTTTTCGATCCCGTCGGGATCGATGCGACCGACGCTCCTGGAAGGCGACTATCTGTTCGTCACCAAATGGTCCTACGGCTACTCGCGCTATTCGCTGCCTTTCGGCCCCGATATCTTTTCGGGCCGCATCTGGGGCTCCGAGCCCAAGCGCGGCGATGTCGTGGTGTTCAAGTTCCCGCCGGACCCTTCCGTCGACTATATCAAGCGCGTGGTCGGCCTGCCCGGCGACAAGATCCAGATGAAGGACGGCCAGTTGTTCATCAATGGCGTGGGCGTGCCGCGTGTGAAGACCGGCCAGATCGATAATCCCGACGTCACGGAAAAGGATTATCCGATCGACGTCTATCGTGAGACCCTGCCTAATGGTGTCAGCTACGACACGCTGGACCTGTCGCCGAATTCGATCGGCGACAACACCCGCGAATTCGACGTGCCGCCCGGCCATTATTTCATGATGGGCGACAACCGGGACAACTCCGCCGACAGTCGTTTCACGGTCGGCTATGTTCCGGCGGAAAACCTGGTTGGCCGCGCCAATCTCGTTTTCTTCTCGATCGCCGGCAAGGCAAGCCCACTCGAAATCTGGAAATGGCCGTCGCTGATGCGCGCGTCGCGCCTGTTCCACTTCGTCAATTAGGGATGGCAGCGGCAAAACGCCTGACCGCCGATGCGCTCGCCGAAGCGCTTGTGGAACGCACAGGCCATGCCTTTGCCGACCGCCAGCGCCTGCAGCGCGCGCTCACCCATGCCAGTGCCCGTGGCGCCAATGCCGGCACCGATTACGAGCGCTTCGAGTTTCTCGGCGACCGCGTTCTCGGCCTGGTCGTCGCCGACATGCTGCTGGCCGCGTTTCCCGATGCGGCGGAAGGCGAGCTGTCGCTGCGGCTCAACGCGCTGGTCAACGCCGAGGCGCTTTCGGACATTGCTGAACATATCGGGCTGCCGGACTTGATCCGCGCCGGATCGGATATACGCGGGCTCGATGGGCGCAAGCGCGTCAATCTGCGCGCCGACGCCTTGGAATCGCTGATCGCCGTGCTCTATCTCGACGGTGGGCTGGAGGCGGCGCGGGCTTTCATCCACAAATATTGGCTGCCGCGTTCGCAGGCTTCGGGCGCGGCGCGCCGCGACGCCAAGACCGAATTGCAGGAATGGGCGCATCAGGCGGCGAGTGCGGTTCCCGCCTACCAGATCGACAGCCGCGAGGGGCCGGACCACGACCCGCTGTTCACGGTCAGCGTCAGGGTCGGCACGTTTCAGCCGGCAGTCGGCAGCGGCCGTTCCAAGCGCGAGGCCGAGCAGGCGGCTGCGGCTGCCCTTCTGCTGCGCGAAGGTGTATGGAACGCGGCATGACCGATATCGAAACTGCTGAACCCCCCGCCACGCACTCCGGCTTTGTCGCGCTGATCGGCGCGCCCAATGCTGGCAAGTCGACGCTCGTCAACCAGTTGGTCGGCGCCAAGGTGTCGATCGTCACCCACAAGGTGCAGACGACACGTGCCATCGTGCGCGGCATCGCCACGCACGACAATGCGCAGATCGTCTTCGTCGACACACCCGGTATCTTCAAGCCCAAGCGGCGGCTCGACACGGCAATGGTCACCACCGCCTGGGGCGGTGCCAAGGACGCCGACATCGTCTTGCTGCTGATCGATGCCGAGCGCGGCATCCGGGGCGATGCCGATGCCATCCTCGAACGGCTGAAGGACGTGCGCCAGCCGATGGCGCTGATCCTCAACAAGGTCGACCGGGTCAAGCACGAAACGCTTCTGGCCCTGTCCGCGGCGGCGAACGAGAAAGTGCCGTTCAAGCGCACCTTCATGGTCTCGGCGCTGACCGGTTCCGGCTGCAAGGACCTGCTCGACTATCTGGCGCAGGCGCTGCCGGCCGGCCCCTGGTACTATCCGGAAGACCAGATTTCGGACCTGCCGATGCGCCAGCTCGCAGCCGAGATCACGCGCGAAAAACTGTATCTGCGGCTGCATCAGGAATTGCCCTATTCCTCCCATATCGAGACCGAGAAATGGGAAGAGAAGCCGGACGGCTCGGTGCGCATCGACCAGACCATCTATGTCGAGCGCGACAGTCAGAAGAAGATCGTGCTCGGCCACAAGGGCGAGACCATCCGCGCCATCGGCCAGGCGGCGCGCATGGAAATCGCGGGCATTCTCGAGCAGAAGGTGCACCTCTTCCTGTTCGTCAAGGTGCGCGAAAACTGGGGCGACGATCCCGAGCGCTACCGCGAGATGGGACTGGAGTTCCCGCATTAAGGTCGAAATCGACACAGCACTCGTCAGCTGCTTGGTCGCCACGCCATATAAGCTGTGAGGTAACGGCACCGGATCTAACGTCGCCGTCCCAGCGCCAGCAATACGCCATTGACAAGATGCTCCGCGTCGACGGCGTTTTCGAACGGAACCACTGTTGTCGCATAGTCGACCGGCGAAAAATCGAAGCCACCGGCATTGATCAACGCCGCCTGGCGTGTTGCCGCCTCCATGTTGCCGAGTTGCGCATAGCAGGCGGCCAGGCGCGTGCGGATCCACGGCGTTGGCCGCGTCGCAAGTTCCAATGCCTCCGCGGCCGGCCGGTATTCGCCCAGCATGTAGAGCGCCAGCGATCGATCGTATTGGTACCAGTGAGGATTGAGCGGGTCGATCCTGATGGCGCGCGCCAGCCAGCTGAGCGCCTCGAGCGGTCGGCCGCGCATCGTCAGAAGATGGCCCATCTGCTCGATGCATTCGGCGTCGCCAGGATTAAGCTCGAGCGCGATCTGCAAATGATGCTCGGCGGCCTGATGGTCGCGCATGCTGAGCCGGACCAGCGACTGAATGCGGTGCGCCGTCGCCTGGTCGGGAGACAGCGCGATACCCCTTTCCGCAAGATCGCGGGCTTTTGCCAGCACGGAACTGCTGGTGGGTCCGAATTCGCTGTTCAGCACATGGGACAGCGCCAAATACGTGTGGGCGAGGCCATAGGAAGGATCCTTCGAGATCGCCGCCTCGAACAGTGCCGCAGCTGCCTTCAGGTCGCTTTGCGCCGGGTCGCGCATCAAGGCGACGCCGCGCAATACCAACTCATAGGAGGCGAGGCTGGTCACCGGCCGCCGCGAGGCGCGCGTCAGTCCGGCATTGCTGACCTTGACCACCAGCCGACCGACGATCTGCTCGACGATGTCCTGCTGGATCGTGAACAGCCCGGCAGCCTCGGCCTGGTAGCGATCGCCCCAGAGCTGCGCTGAATTGGCGGCATCGATCAGACTGACCGCGGCGATGATGCGCTCCGCTTGTCGCCGCACCGAGCCTTCAACGAGATAATCGGCGCCGATTCGCGAGCGGATGGCTGGCCACTCGGCGGGCGAATGGGAGGCGAACGAAAAGCTCGAATTGCGCGCCAGCACTGTCACCGTGCCGAAGCGGGCAAGGCCATTGATGATGTCTTCTGCAAAACCGTCGACAATCTCCTGATTGGCTGGATCCGCGCCGTCGTTGCGAAATCTCAGCACCGCCACGATTGGCTGTGCGCCGGATTCGGGTACTGCTTCCGTCTCCGGCACCAACATGTAGCCGCGTTTCGACACCGTCCGCACCCGTTCCTCGCCCAGCACCTTACGAATTTCGCGCACCGACTGCGTCAGCGAATCCTCGGTGACGAAAACTCCAGGCCAGACCGTATCCATCAGCTCCGATTTCGGCACCACGCGGCCGATGTGGCAGGCAAGGTGGGTCAGCAACGCGTAGGCTTTCGGGCGCAGGAAGGCCGGCTGGTCGGCACGGCTGAGCGTGCCTTTGCCCAGATCGAGCGTAAAACCGCCGAATTGAAAAACCTGACCGGTGGCCGAGACCGCCATCAAAGGCCCGCTCCTGAAGCCATGCCGGCATTGGCCTACGGCGAGCGGGCTAGGTCAAGGGCCAGTGCACTTTCATCGCCAGAAAGACGCAGCGCCTGGCTTCGGGCGCCGCGACAATTGCGTTGCGTTAGACTGTGCCGGCGACGGCAAACCGCGTCTTTGGCCTGCGCACGAAACTTTCCGTGCCATAGTGGGCGACGATGATGACCGCGATGACTGCCCAAATGCCGACACCGAGCCATTGCTGCTGCACGTAGTCGCCGCCCGTGAACACCTGGCCCAGGAAGCGCACGCTGTTCTGGTGGGTGAAGTGCATGATGAAGGCGAGAAGCACGCTGCCGGTATTCTGGTAGAGCCATGTGAAGACCACGGCAGCCAGCAAGACATTGATCGTGCCGTACAGGCTGAGGTCGCCGACCAGCCCAAGCGGAAAGTGCCAGACTGCCCAGATCACGCCGAGGATCAGGCTGCCGGCCAGCGCCGAATGACTGGCGAGCAGACGTGATGTCGCAAAGCCCCGCCAACCGGGCTCCTCTCCGAGCGGGCCGCTGAAGATGGCGTAGAGCGCGATGATCGGCACCATCTCGGAAAACGCCGGAATATTAGCCCAGGCTGGTGCTGCGGCGCCAAATAGCGGATTGATCATGATGGAAGTCAGCTGTGTTGCGAACGGCAGGCCGAAGGCCACCAGGTACCATGTCGGATGCACCCGCCACTTTACCATCGAGGCGAGGATCGCCTTGACTGAAGTCCAACCTCCGGAAAGAGAGGCGACGATGAAGCCGGCGGCCATCGGGCCAAACGTAAACCAGGGAATACTGTCGCCATTCGACAGCCAGAACGGGATGAAGCCCAGCCAGGTCAGGCCAAGCGCCAGTGAAAAGAAGGTGGTCAGCTGGTGCCTTCGCACCATGCTCAGGAGGGAAATCATGTCAGGTCCTCTCGACGGGCAGATTGGTCAGGAGAAGTCGCCGGGCTGCCCGATCGGTCGACCTGCATCTGGAGACGAGCCGAATGTGTCCGGCCGTTGATCGACCGCTCTGGCCGACCTGCCCTTATTGCTTCTTGTGCCGCCAAAAATCCCGAGCAGTTTCTGAAAGATTTCCGATATTTCTGAAGGGCTGGGCCTTTGCTCGGCAGCCGGGGCGGAGCCGATGTGGAGGCCGGCCACGGACTGCTACCGGGCACCGCGTCCCGATTGGCGCCATCTCACAGTCTTGCCGGACGGCCTCCCGACCGTATCGCCGCAGATGCCAGGGCCGTCGGCGTTGCCAAGGGACGAATGTCGCCTGGCGATGCGTGGGGCAAAAAAACAGCTGCGTATTTGTAATTTGGAACAGGTATGGCCTCGCGAGTTCCAGCGTTTTGTAGTGATGCCATGCGTATACACCTATTTAGCCGGGAAATTATTCGTGTATATATTGAATATATGACGTTGTTCCAATTGTGCCATTCGCTAAAATGGCAAGTGTTATTTGTGCAACACAGGATTATTCTGTTCACGGAATCGACGTTATTTCCAAAACCGTCATTGAAGGCGGACGATTGATGGGTATGTTCGCCGCGAAAAGGGGACGCGGTGCGAGCCTTTTTCGTTGTGGGGATGAGGCGGGAAAACATATCCGCCAGCCACAAATCCGAAGCCATTTTTAACTTTGACTGGAGAGGTCAGAAAATGAATATCAAGAGCCTTCTTCTCGGCTCAGCCGCGGCACTGGTCGCGGTGTCCGGCGCGCGCGCCGCGGACGCTGTCGTCGTTGCAGAGCCGGAACCGGCCGAATACGTCAAGATCTGCGACGTCTACGGCGCCGGCTACTTCTATATCCCGGGCACCGAGACCTGCCTGCGCATCGGCGGCTATCTCCGCTACGACATGGGCGTCGGCGATTCCGGTACGCTGGATGGCGTCAATAACGTTGCCGATCACATGGACGGCGATAGGCACGACACCTACTATAAGAACATGCGTTTCACGTTGAGGACTTATACCGGCCAGGAAACCGAGCTCGGCACGTTGAAGACTTTTACCGAGACTCGCTTCCAGTTCGGCAACTCCTCCGGCGACTATTCAGGTGACGGCACTGGCTGGCAAGCTGGCAACAAGACCACCACTCTCAACTTCGCCTGGATCCAGCTCGGTGGCCTGCGCGTCGGCAAGGATGAAACGGCATACGACCAGTTCATCGGTTATGCCGGCAACGTCATCCAGGACACGATTATCCCGTATGGCATCAAGGACACCAACGTTGTCCAGTACTACTTCGACGCTGGCAGCGGCTTCACGGGTGTGATCTCGCTCGAAGAAGGCACTGGCGTCAACACGATCGACAGCTATGTTCCGCACGTCGTCGGCGGCTTGAAGTACAAGGCCGATTGGGGTGCGATCACCGGCGTCGTCGCCTATGACAGCAACTACGAGGAAGTGGCCGGCAAGGTTCGTTTGGACGTCAACGTCACCAAGGAACTGTCGCTGTTCGTCATGGGCGGCTACGGCACGACAGACAACAGCGACGTCTGGGCTCCAAGCGGCCGCACCCAATACAAGCCCTGGGGTGGCAACTGGGCTGTCTGGGGTGGCGGCACCTACAAGTTCAACGAGAAGACCGCGTTCAACGTCCAGGCTTCGGCTGACGACGACAAGAACTACGCTCTTGCCGCAAACGTCGCCTACACCATCGTCCCGGGCTTCACGGTCACGACCGAAGTCGACTGGGATCACTACGGCAATTACGGCAATCCCTCCCTCTACGGCAACTGGTCCAAGGCCGACAAGAAGGACAGCGTTGGCGGTATCGTCCGCTTCCAGCGCAATTTCTAATCGATCGACTGACCTTACCAGGCCGTCCGCAGCATTTGCTGCGGGCGGTTTTTTATGTGCTGTTGCAAGAGTCGGTCCCAGCGCAAGCCCATACCTTGATTTCGCCACCCGATCGGTGAAAAGCTCTAGAAATGGAATGGCGCGACGAGGGAATCATTCTCGGCACCCGCAAGCATGGCGAAACCAGCGCCATTCTCGAGGTGATGACGCGCACGCATGGCCGCCATCTCGGTCTCGTTCGCGGCGGCCGTTCGCGCAAACAGCAGCCTGTCCTGCAGCCAGGCAATCGCGTCGATCTCTTGTGGCGGGCACGTCTTGACGAGCATCTCGGCACCTTCCAGGCCGAGCCGATCGAGATGAACGCCGCGCGGCTGATGGACAGCGCCATCGCCGTCTACGGGCTGCAGACCATGGCGGCGCATCTGCGTCTGCTGCCGGAGCGCGACGCCCATGGCGGCCTTTACGAAGCGCTTTCGGTGATGATCGTCCATCTCGACGACGCCGATGCCGCCGGCGAACTGGTGGCACGCTTCGAGCTTCTGATCCTCGATGAACTCGGCTTCGGCCTCGATCTAAGCCGCTGCGCCGCCACCGGCACGCAACAGGACCTCGCCTATGTCTCGCCGAAGT
This sequence comes from Mesorhizobium sp. B263B2A, assembly GCF_020165775.1. NCBI lineage: Bacteria > Pseudomonadati > Pseudomonadota > Alphaproteobacteria > Hyphomicrobiales > Phyllobacteriaceae > Mesorhizobium > Mesorhizobium sp. B263B2A. Next base: position 211,218 of record NZ_JAIUIU010000007.1, on the reverse strand, counting down.
CGGGGCGCGCGGTGTCGCGTGAAGCAGGCTTGCCGTGGCGCGACAAGATGCTGGCGCTGCCGGCCTTTCTGCAGCGCGGTTCCGGCCTGCGCGCGGATCCCGGAGCTGTCGAGGACGCCTTCCGGCTCACCGGCTTCTTCTTCACCCGCCACGTCTATGAGCCGCGCGCCATCGAGCAGCCGGATGCCCGCGCCGGCTTTCTTGCCGCACTGCGCAAGCATCATGCAGCGCGCAAGACCATTGCCGGAGAGAATGCCGCCAGAGAAATCATCACATGAGCGAGGTTGAACTCTATCCGGGCCGCGTCTCGCCGCTCGGCTTGGGCACGATCCCGCACGCCGACATCCTGGAATATACCGGCCTGGAATTGCTGCAGCGCATCGTCGATGGCAAATATCCGGCGCCGCCGATCTCATTTCAGCTGAATTTCACCCTCACCGAAGTCTCGGAAGGGCGCGCTGTTTTTCACGGCATGCCGGGCGAGCGTCACCTCAATCCGCTGGGCAGCGTGCATGGCGGCTGGGCGGCGACGCTTCTCGATTCGGCTTTGGCCTGCGCCGTGCAGACACTGCTCGAAAAGGGCGAGGCCTATACGACCGCGGAATTCAAGGTCAATCTGACACGGCCGATCACGCCCAGGACCGGCGAGGTGGTCTGCGAAGGCAAGGTGGTCCACAAAGGCCGTACGCTTGCCGTTTCGGAAGCGACGCTGAAGGATGCCGGCGGCAAGCTGCTGGCTTTCGGCACCGAGACATGTTCCATATTTCCAGCCGCCAATCTGGCGGCACGTTGAGTTTTCCAGCCGTCCAGTTGCCGCCTAGCCGCCGTATTTGAATGTCAGTGAGACGAAACGTCAGTGAAAACTGGCCTGGTTTGGGGGAACCGCCATGTTTGAGAGCCTGATCGGCCTTGTCGCCATCATCGCCTTGTTCGTCATCATTTCGCGCCAGCAAGGCCGCATCGGCCTGATCGAGCGCGAACTCGGTGCGTTGCGCGGCCTTGTGCTTTCAGGCGCCGTGCCATCAGCGGTCAAGCCGTCCGAACTGGCGGCCACCGATGGCAAGGAGGACGCGGCGCCGATACCGGCGGCAGCGGCCGATCTAGCTCCAGCAGCAGTGAGCGAGCCGACCGCCGCACCGATGCCCGCTGCAGAAGCGGAAGCTCCGTCCGGCGAGATCATGTCCGGGCCATGGACCGCGGGCGAGCCGAAGGCAACGGAGCCCACCGAGCCTGCCACAACGCCGAAAGCCGCCCGCCAATCCGATGTCGAAACGGCGCTCGGCACCCGCTGGGCGGTCTGGGTGGGCGGGATCGCGCTGGCGCTGGGCGGGTTGTTCCTGATCCGCTACACCATCGAGGCCGGCATTTTCGGTCCCGGCGTGCGGCTCACCATGGCCGCGGTGCTCGGGCTGGTGCTGGTCGCGGGCGGCGAGTTCATCCGCCGCACCGGCTTCAAGATGCCCGTGCAAGGCGCCGCGGGCGCCTACATTCCGGCAATCCTGACAGCGGCGGGTGCCTTCATCCTGTTCGGCACCGTCTACGCCGCCCATGGCATTTACGGTTTCATCGGGCCGGCGCTCGCCTTCACGTTGCTCGGCGCCATCGGCGTGGCGACCATCGCGGCCGCTCTCGTCCACGGCCAGGCGCTGGCGGGCATCGGTCTTGTCGGCGCCATGGTGACGCCGGTGCTGATCGCCTCGCAGGCGCCCAATCCCTGGGCGCTGTTCGGCTATCTGGCCATCGTGCTTGCCGCCACCGGCGTCATCGCCCGTATGCGCGATTGGAAGCTGCTGATGGCGGCGGCCTTTTTCGGCACCGGCATCTGGACCATCCTCTACATGACCGACGCACCGGGGGCGAACCTCTCCGCCATCCTGTTCATCAATGCGGTCACGCTCGCCGTGCTCGCGTTTGTCTGGCTCGGCCGCCGTGGCGACGAGACTGGACCGGCCAGGGCTTTCGACTGGCCGTCGATCGTGCCTGGGCTGTTCGTCGCATTCTCGGCGCTGGGCCTGTCGGTCGACCCGGTCCTCGCCGCCGCCGGCGATGTGTTGCCGGCGGCAGTGCTGCTCGCCGTGATGGTGGCCGTCGCGGTCTATCGACCGCTGGCGCTGCCCCTGCTTTTCGCGGCCGGGCTGGCGACGGTGCTGATCTATCTCGGCATCATCCCGCCGACCTCGATCGCTTCCGATTTTTCGGGCGGCGCTCTTGGTGTCGATGGACTGCCGCTTGCAATCTCCAACGCGCTGACATGGCGCATCGGCATCGCGCTGGGCCTGGTCTTCATTGGCGCCGGTCTCTGGGCAGCCCGGAAGTTCGCGGCCTCCACCTGGCCGCGGTCCGCCTCCTGGGCGGCATGGGCCGTCGTCGTGCCGCTGGTCATTCTGCTGGCGCTCTGGTTCACCTTCGGCAATCTCGACCGCGACTTTGTTTACGCCGCCATCGCGGCACTGCTGGTGGTGATTTTCGCCGCCGGCGGCGAGTGGATCGCAAGGGCCGAAGCGCCGCCGCTCAAGGGCGGAATGGCCGTATCATTTGCCCTCGGCGGCGCGGCAATCGCCGGCCTCCTGATGCTGCACATGGCTTTCGGCTCAGGCTGGACCACTATATTGCTGGGTGCCGCGGCCATCATACCGGCGCTGGCGACACGCTGGCGTTCTTATCCGGCGCTCGGCTGGATTTCTGTCGGCGCCGTGATCGCGGTGCTCGGCCGCGTCGCCTTCGATCCGACAATCGTCGGCGCTGAATTCCTCTCCACGACGCCGGTGTTCAACTGGCTGCTGCCGGGCTATGGCATACCGGCGCTGGCCTTCGGTTTTGCTGCCTGGCAACTCGCCCGCACCACCGATGGCCGGCCGCGCCTTGCCATGGAAGCGGCGGCGGCGCTGTTTGCGCTGCTAACCGTTGCCATGCTGGTGCGTCACGCCATGCATGGCGGCGTCATCGACACGGGTGCCATGACGCTCGCCGAACAGGCGATCTACACGCTGATCGCGATCGGCGCCGGCGCCATCCTGGTCGCCATCGACGTGCGTTCGCCAAGTTCGGTGCTGCGCTATGGTTCGATGGCCGCCGGTGTGGTCTCGGTCGCCTTCATCGTTGTCAGGCATTTCGTGGTGCTGAATCCGCTGCTCACGGACGAATCGACAGGCGGGATCCCGGTGTTCAACCTGTTGTTCCTCGCCTATCTCCTGCCGGCGGTCGCCGCCGGCGGGCTGGCGCTTTACGCCAGGGACAAGCGGCCGAAATGGTATGCGCAGATGTTGGCGCTGGTGGCGGCGCTGCTTGCCTTTGCCTATGCCACGCTTTCGGTGAGGCGCCTGTTCAAGGGCGAGTTCATCGGCCTGTGGAGCGGGCTTGGCCAATTGGAAACCTACACCTATTCGGCGCTCTGGCTGGTCATCGGCGTGGCGCTGCTCACCGCCGGCGTCTGGCTGAAGTCGCAGGTGCTGCGCATTGCCTCCGCCGGGCTGATCGCTGTCGCAGTGCTGAAGGTCTTCCTCTTCGACATGTCCGAACTGGAGGGCGTGCTCAGGGCGCTGTCCTTTATCGGGCTCGGTGCCGTGCTGATCGGCATCGGGCTATTCTACCAGCGGCTTTTGACGCGGGCGGCGAAGGAGGGAAGCGTAGCATCTTGAAGGAATATGCAACGTAGAATATATGAATATCCATCGGAGGATATTCCATGCCGCTCTACATCCGTGACGATGAGGTGGATGCGCTGGCAACCAAATTGCAGCGCGAGACCAACGCCCCGAGCAAAACGGAGGCGGTTCGGATCGCGTTGGTACACGAACTTGAGCGCAATCGCGCCACGGTGCCGCTTCGCGATCGGATTGCGAGACTACAAGCCGAGGCCAGGAAGCTCGGCCTGCCCACCCCCGATTTCGACATGAAGAAATTCACCGACGAGATGTGGGAAGACTGATGTTCGTCGACGCATCGGTGATCGTCGGAATTCTCAACTGGGAACCTGGGTGGGAGGAACTGGTCAAGCGGCTTTCCGGTTTTGCCGGCCCGCTCTACGTATCTGCGCTGGTGCGTTTCGAGGCGACGCAGGCAGTGGCGCGCGCAGCCGCGGGCTCCCACAGGCCGGATGCTGAAGCCCTTCTCAGGGCTCGCGATCTGATCGATCGTTTCATTGAGGAAATTGGCGCGGAAAATGTGGTCATCGGCGATGACATTGGCTCCCAGGCCATTGATGCAAGTGCGCGCTATGGCAAGGCTGTCGGCCATCTGGCCCAACTGAATTTCGGCGACTGTTTCGCCTACGCTTGTGCCAAAAGTCTCAATATTCCGCTGCTCTACAAGGGCAATGATTTCCCGTTTACCGATTTGGGATAATTCGGCTTCTTGTTGATTGCCGGGAATAATTTAGCCGATCACGTCGTTATCTCATTGCTTGGGTGACCGGGGCGGCGGACCGCTTCGCGCTGGCCGCTTGCGCCGCGCCGGGAAGGCGCGTTCAATCGAGATCAACAAAGGCGACCTCAGAACCAGCGGTCATGGACGAAAAGAAGGCAGCAATCCTTGGCGAAATACCGCGCCTGCGCCGCTACGCACGCTCGCTTTTGCGCGACCGCGATTCTGCCGACGACCTCGTCCAGGACTGCCTCGAACGCGCACTGCTGCGGCTCGAGAACTGGCAGACGGGAGAGAGCCCCAGGAGGTGGCTGTTTACGATCATGCATCATTTGTTCATCGACCAGATGCGCAAGGTGAACCGCCGAGGCGAGGCGGCGATGCTGCCGCTGGAAGCGGGCGAGGCGGTTGCCCAGCCGGCCGAACAGTTGGAGGGCATCGCCTCACGCGAAATCATCAATGCTTTGCAGGCGATCAGCCCCGATCGCCGCGCCGCGCTTGTCATGGTCGCGATCGAGGGCTTTTCCTATGCCGAAGCCGCCAACATTCTGGGCGTGCCCGCCGGCACGCTGATGTCACGCATCGCGCGTGGGCGTGAGGAATTGCGTGGGTTGCTGGATGATACGGCGCGCCGCCGCACGATAAGGATCGTCGAGAAATGATCCGCCGCGATTTTTCCGAACGTGACATCCACATGGCGCTCGACGGCGAGCTGCCGGCCGACGAGCGTGCCGCCTACGATGCCTGGCTCGAAGCCAATCCCGAGATGAAGGCCAGGAGCGTCCGCTTCACCGCCGACCGGGAGGCATTGCGCGCCGCCTTTGGCGGCGTGCTGGATGAGGCTGTACCCCTGCGTTTGCGCAAGGTGGTGCTCGGCGAGGCGCCGCTCAGGGTCGCCGCGCCACGCTCGCGCTGGTGGCTTGCCGCTGCTGCGGCCGTGCTTCTGGCCGCGGGCGGATTTGGCGGCTACTTTGCCGGCATCGACGGCGTCGGGCAGGAGGATCCGGCTGAAGACAGGCTCGCCGAACAGGCGATCGCCGCCCATGTCATCTTCGCCGCCGAGAAGCGGCATGCCGTGGAAGTGCCTGCCAGCGACAAGGATCATTTGCAGACCTGGCTGTCCAATCGGGTCGGCTTGAGGTTGGTCGCCCCGGACCTGACCGCCAACGGTTTTCAACTGATCGGCGGCCGGCTGCTGCCGGCCGGCGAAAGCAAGGCCGCGATGCTGCTCTACGAGGACGACAAGGGTGAGCGCATATCGCTCTTCGTCACCGCGGAATCGACGGAGAACGCCAAGGGCACCTATGCTGCGGCGCAGGACGGGCCGCAGGCCGTCTATTGGCTGGACAAGGGCTATGGCTGCGCCGTCGTCGGCTCGCTGCCGCGCGAGCAATTGGCGGTCGTGGCCAAAAATGCCTATGGCCAGCTTCTGGCTGGTCTCGCGAGCTGAGCGGGCTGTGATCTTCCGCCACGGGCAGGCTTCAACGGCGATCTTGCGCAAAGCTTGCCGGCTTCCCTGCCGCCACGGAAACTGTCACAATTCGGCCCTAATCAAGGAGCGATAGCGCTTGATGAATACCGGCGCTTCGGCCGGTGTTCGCGACGCTTTTGACCGGGGCCGTTTCCGCAACGCAATCGAGGTTTCCTCAAGCCGCATGCCTGCCGAGATCCGCACGGCCCGCGCGTCCGACGTCGATGATCTCGCCGCCATCGAGAAAGCTGTGTTCTCGAGCGATCGCATCTCCCGCCGCTCCTTTCGCCAGTTCATCGAGCGTGAGACCGCCGAGACGCTGGTCGCCGAAATCGATGGCCGCGTCGCCGGTTATTCGATCGTGCTGTTTCGCAAGGGCAGTGGGGTCGCGCGGCTCTATTCCATAGCTGTCGGCCCGTTTTTCGGGGGACTCGGTGTCGGCCGCCAGCTGCTGTCGGCGGCCGAGGAGGCAGCCTTCGAGCACGACCGCATGATGCTGCGCCTCGAAGTGCGCGAGGACAACGGCCGGGCCATCCGCATCTACGAACAGGCCGGCTATCGCAAGATCGGCCGCGAGCCGGGCTACTACTCCGACGGCGAGACGGCGCTTCGTTATGAAAAGACACTGCGCGGCGATCTCCCGGTCGCCACCAAGGTGCCGTTCTATCAGCAGACCTGCGAGTTCACCTGCGGTCCATGCTGCCTGATGATGGCCATGGCCAATTTCGACCGAGGCTTCGTGCCGGACCCGGTGATGGAAATCCGCCTCTGGCGCGAGGCGACGACCGTCTTCATGATGTCTGGACCTGGCGGCTGCGAGCCGTTCGGCCTGGCGGTCTCGGGGTACGAAAGCGGACTTGCGGCGGAGATTTTCGTTTCCTTCTACGGCGCGCTGTTCCTGCAGTCGGTGCGCAGCGAGGACAAGCGCCGGGTGATGGAGCTGGCTCAGGTCGACTTTCGCCGCCGCGCGGAACTTTACGGCATCCCGGTGAATTACCGTCCGTTCACCATCGATGATATCAGAACCGCGATCGCTGGAGGGAAGTTGGTGCTGGTGCTGATCAGCGGCTTCCTGATGTTCGGCAAGAAGGTGCCTCACTGGGTACTGGCCATCGGCGACGATGGCGACCATATCCTGATCCACGATCCCTGGGTCGAGGATGAAAGGCAGGAAACCATCCTTGATGCCGCCAACATTCCCGTGCCTTACGGCATCTTCATGAACATGGCGCAGTTCGGCCGTGACGGACTGCGTGCCGCCATCACTTTGGGAAAGAGATAATGACCTGGGTCATTCTTACCGGCAGGCAGAGCGATCTCGACCAGGTGGCGACACCGCACAAGATCATCACCAATCGCGAGTATCTCGCGCATCCCTCGCTGTTTCGCGGCCAGCGGCCGAAGGTCATCAACCTGTCGAACAACTACGGTTACCAGAGCCGCGGCTACTATGCCTCGCTGCTGGCGGGCTCGCGCGGCCACAAGGTCATCCCGACCGTCGAGACGATGATCGACCTGTCCGAGCGCAAGCTCTACGAACATGCGCTACCGGAATTGGAATTGGCGCTCAACAAATGCCGCAAGGACCTCGGCGGCGCCTTTCCGGCGAAGGTGTGCATCTTCTTCGGCATCGGGCCGTCGAAAGTGTGGGACCGCTTCGCCAAGCTGTTGTTCGACTGGTTCCGGGCACCGGCGCTCGAGGTCCACATCAAGGACAGCGCCGAATGGGCCTCGATCCGCAAGATCGGCTTCCACCCCTTGGCACGGATGACCGAGGACGAGGAAAAAAGCTTCATCCAGTGCCTGGAAACCTACACCAACCGCGAATGGCGCGACACCAAGGGCCGCACGCCGGCGCGCTACACCTTCGCCACGCTTGTCGATCCGCATGAGGAACTGCCGCCGTCGGAAATCTCGTCGCTGCGCTACTGGGCCAAGATAGCCGAAAAGATGGGGGTCGAAATCGAGCCCATCACCAGGAAGGATCTCGCCAAGCTCGCCAACTACGATGCGCTGTTCATCCGCGAGACCACCTCGATTTCCAACCACACCTATCGTTTCGCCCGCCGCGCCCAGCAGGAGGGCATGCCGGTCATTGACGATCCGCTGTCGATGATCCGCTGCACCAACAAGGTCTATCTCAACGAGTTGATGGCCTACAACAAGGTGCCGGTGCCTCCCACGGTGATGATCGCCGGTACCTCGGACCTCGAACTCGCCGCGCAGACGCTGGGCTTTCCGTTGGTTCTGAAGATCCCGGATTCCTCCTTTTCGCGCGGCGTCAAGAAATGCGCCAACCTGGAGGAGCTGACGCGGCTTGCGACCGAGTGGCTGGAGGATTCCGATCTTCTGATCGCGCAGAAATTCATCCCGACCGAGTATGACTGGCGTGTCGGCGTGCTCGGTGGGCAGCCATTGTTTGCGGTCCATTATCTGATGGCCAAGAAGCACTGGCAGATCGTCAACCACAAGGCCAATGGCAAGCCCGACCAGGGTGGCATCAAGACCTTCACGCTGAAGGAGACGCCGCCCCATGTCGTCGAGACCGCGGTCAAAGCGGCGCGCTGCATCGGCGACGGCCTCTACGGCGTCGACCTCAAGGAGACCAAGGACGGGGTCTTCGTCATCGAGGTCAACGACAATCCCAACCTCGACCATGGCTGGGAGGATTCCGGCGAGAAGGACGAGGTCTGGGTGCGGCTGACGCAGTGGTTCCTTGAGCGGCTGGACAGGCCGGGGCGGTAATCAAACCGAGGGAAAAAGATGCTGTTCATCGTGATCGAGGACTTTACCGGCTGCGATCGCAAGGAGATCTACCGCCGTTTCCGCGACCGTGGTCGCCTGAAGCCGGATGAGCTTGTCGTTCACCACAGCTGGATCGCGGCTGATATGAGCCGCTGCTTCCTGCTGGTCGAAGCCGATGACGTCACGCTGCTGCAGCGTTGGGTCGTCGAATGGGCGGATCTGGTCGAATTCGAGATCGTTCCCGTGGCAACCAGCAAGGATATGACGCAAGCATTGAGCGGGCACCTTTGACCGTCCAGCCGCCTGCTGTGTCAACGGAATGCGGGCGAACCCACTGCGCGCTGGCATTCACGGATCAGCCAATCGCGGAACGCCGCCACGACGTCGCGCCGGCCGCTTCTTTCCGGGATCGTCAGGCAATAGGGCTGGCGCAGCGCGATCGCCCTGGCGGCGGGCCGGACCAGCCTGCCGTCCTCCAGAGCCTCGGCACAATAGACCCCTTGCGCCAGCGCCACGCCCAACCCCGAAATGGCAAGGTCGAGCGCCCCGCGTGACGAGTTGGCCGAGAGGCCGCGCTGCGCTGCCCGGCCGGGCTGGATGCCGGCCGCGTCGAACCAGTTGCCCCAGGACGGAAAAGACGCGCCGGTCGGCCCCCAGTCCGTGTGGATCAGCGGCAGCCCGGCGAGCGGTCCGCCATCTGCCTTGACCATGCTGGCAAGCTTTGGCGCGCAAACGGGATAAACCGCGTCCCGGACGATGTCCTCGGTCGGGTGCTCGCGATAATGCGGCCCGTACGACAGCCTGATATCGATCAGCTCGCGATCGAACGGCACCGGATCGTCATCGCCCCGGAGCGAAATATCGGCAGCGCCATGGCTTGCGACGAAGCCGGCCAGGCGCTGCGAAAGCCAACCCATGGCCATGGATGGCGGGACCGACACCACCAGGCGCGGGCGGAAGACGTCGCCGCCCAGTTCGCGCGCGACGCTGCCGATTTCCTGGAAAGCCATGGTCAGCCGTGGCAGCATTTCCACGCCCGCCTCGGTGAGGACGACGCGGCGGTTGACGCGATGGAACAGCTTGCGGTCCATCTGTTCTTCGACCGAGCGGACGAGCTGGCTGACCGCGGCAGGCGAAACCGAAAGCTCTTCCGCCGCCGCGGCAAAGCTGCCTGTGCGCGCCGCGGCCTCGAACGCCTGCAGTCCTTTCAGCGATGGGGATGTAACCATGATCACCAGATAGGTAAGCTAACCTTATCTAAATCACAGAAATCGTCGTTTTTGGAAAGTTTTTTCATCGGCTACAATGGATGTCATCAAATCCCAGCCAGGATCGAAGCCGATGGACCATCGCGACATCATCGCGTCATTGACCCCGGAAGAGCGCAATCGTCTGACCGCCAAGTCCGATGTCGCGGGTCTCGTTCAGCTCGGCGCCCATTGGGGCGCGATCATGGTCATTGGAGCGCTGATTGCGGCCAAGGTGCCATTCTGGCCGCTGCTGATGCTGCCGCAAGGCATCCTGATCGTGTTCCTGTTCACGCTCCTTCATGAGACGGTTCATCGCACGGCGTTTGAGACGCAAAGGCTGAACGATGCGGTGGCGCGGGTTTGCAGCCTGGCGATCGCGCTGCCGGCCGACTGGTTCCGCTACTTCCATTTCGCCCATCACCGCTTCACCCAGGATCCGGACAGCGACCCGGAACTGGCGTCCCCGAAACCGGAGACGCTGCGGCAGTACCTCGTGCACGTTTCCGGCATCCCGGTGTGGTGGGGCCATTTCAAGACGCTCCATGCCAATGCCATTGGGCGCAGCCAGGACAGCTATGTACCGCCGAAGGGCCGCCCCAAGGTACGGACCGAAGCGCGCTTGATGATTGCCATCTATGCCGTGGTCATTCTGCTCGCCGTCTATTTCCGGCTCCCCGTGCTTCTCTATGTTTGGATCATTCCCGCTTTGCTCGGACAGCCATTCCTGCGCCTCTACTTGCTGGCCGAGCACGGTCGCTGTCCGTTCGTCGCCAACATGCTGGAGAACACCAGGACGACACTGACCAACTGGCTTGTCCGCAAGCTCGCCTGGAATATGCCGTTCCACGCCGAGCATCATGCCTATCCCGGCGTGCCGTTTCATCAGCTGCCGCGGTTTCATGCGCTGATCGAGCGGCATCTCAAGGTGGTCGAGCCGGGCTATGTCAGCTTCCATGAGAAATACATTGAGACACTGCGTTGAGCGGCCTGTCTCAGCCCGCCTGGCTGCGAGGTGCACGCGACTTCAACAGGCGCTGGATGTCCGCCGCCTTCGACGGCACGCCGATCAGATAACCCTGCGCCTCCGTGCAACCATTGTCGCGCAGCATGTCGAGTTGCACCTCCGTCTCGACGCCCTCGGCCGTGACGACGATGCCAAGCTCCGTACCCAGCCCGATAATGGTGCGAACGATCGCCGCCGTGTCGCGATTGCCGAGGTCGCGGATGAATGAACGGTCGATCTTGATCTTGTCGACCGGGAATCGCCTGAGGTAGCCGAGCGAGGAATAGCCGGTGCCGAAATCGTCCAGCGCGATGCGGATGCCGAGGTTGCGCAACTGCCGCAGCGCCTTCAGGACGGCTTTGCTCTCGTCCATCAGCACGGTTTCAGTGATTTCCAGTTCCAACTGGCCGGCCGACACCCCAGAAAAAGCCAGTGCCGAGATGACGCTGCGGGCAAACCCGTCGCTTCTGAGCTGCACGGCCGAGACGTTGACCGCGATACGCAAACCCGGCGGCCAGCCGGCCGCCGCCGCGCAGGCCTTCCTCAGTGCCCACTCGCCGAGCGGCACGATCAGTCCGGTGTCCTCGGCGACCGGAATGAATTGGTCCGGCGCGACCGTCCCTCGCGCCGGGGAATGCCAGCGCATCAAGGCCTCGGCGCCGGTGATCTCGCCGGAGGCGATGTTCATGATGGGCTGGAAATCGAGATCCAATTCCTGACGCGGCAACGCTGTCTCTAGGTCGACTTCAAGCGCCCGGCGGGTCTGCACCATGGCGTCCATTTCGGGTTCGAAGAAGCGATAAAGGTTTCGTCCTTCGCTCTTCGCCCGATAGAGCGCCGTATCGGCGTTCTTCAACAGCGCATCGGCGTCCCTGCCGTCGTCGGGGAAAACGGCGATGCCCAGGCTGATGCCGACGTGCATGTCCCGGTTCTCGTCGCGGAACGGTTTTGAAATCGCCTCGACGATGCGCTTCGCCATTTTCTCGGCATTGGCAATGCCCTTGAAATTGGACTGCATGACGACGAACTCGTCACCGCCGAAGCGCGCGACGATGTCTGTTTCATTGCGCAGGCAACGCTGCAGCCTCTCGGCGACGCATTTCAGCAGCCAATCGCCGGCCGGGTGCCCCCAGGTGTCGTTGATCGCCTTGAAGCGGTCGAGATCGAGCGAGAAAACCGCCAAGGGCGTCGCGGCCGCGTCCTCCAGCGCAAAGTCGAGCCGTTCGCGAAACATCGAGCGGTTGGGCAGCCCGGTCAGCGTGTCGTGATGCGCAAGATGGGTCATGCGCTCTTCGGTGCGGCGGCGCTCGGTGACGTCGTCGAAAGTCGCCACCCAGCCGCCGCCGCTCATCGGCCGGCGTGTGACCAGGATCGTCCTGCCGTCGGCAAGATGCCGATAGGCCGAATGGATTTTTCCCGCGCGCCGGCAGGCTTCGGTCTTGGCAACTTCGCTGTCGACGTCGATCTGCGTATAGATGCCGAGTTCCAGCAAGCGTTCGAGTGCGTCGCGATGCGTCGTTCCAAGCGGGAAATCCGCTGCCTTGACCTTGAAAAGCTCCAGAAAACGCTCGTTGCGCACGATCATCTTGCCGTCGGCGTCGTACATCAGCAGGCCTTGCGACATATTGGCGAGTGCTGCGTCGAAGCGGCGATGCTGTTCCTTCAGATCCTGCTCGGCGCGCCGCTGTTCGGTGATGTCCTCGTAGATCGAGACCCAGCCGCCCGAGGCCAGCGGACGGTGCGAGATGCGGATGATGCGGCCGTCCGCCAGCGCCTCCTCGTAGGTCGAGGGTTTTGCCTGGTCGATATAGGGCTTGCGGATGGCGTAGAGCTCGTTGGCGCTTTGCGAGGCGATGCCGATGTCGACGCTGTGCCGCAGGATGTCGATGAAAGAGATGCCGGGCCGCACCACCTTGGCGTCGAGGCAGAAGATGTCGATATAGTTGCCGTTGCAGATGATCATGCGCTCGTCGGCGTCGAACATGCAAAGCCCATGCGACATGTTCTCGACAGCAGCCGAAAAGCGTTCGTTCTGTTCGCGCAGTTCGTCTTCCATGCGGCGTGAGCGTTCCATGCCTTCGGCCGCCCGTTCCGGGACGATCGAACCATCCTTGACGTCCACGACGGGCATGGGGCGCGCCTGCGGTGCGTGATCGAACATCACACTGTTGACGCTTCCGGTTAATTTAGCGTTTTCTACCCTATCGCGGGTGCCGGGGCCTGATGCCGCGATTTTTCGATCGCCGAAAACCGCTTCAGGAAGGCATTCTGTGCCCAGGTCACCGAACGCGGTGCGAAATCGAAACGCTCGGCGGAAAAACCGCGCGGGCGGCCGAAGAACTCCGTTGCCTCGGCGGTCGAAAAGCCGGCGAGCAGCGTTGCCTCGAAATAGGCGGCGATCTGGTCGGCGCGCTTGATTTCCTTGCGCAACCCCGCGGCCAAGTCGGGGGGCAGCGAGAAGCGCAGATGGATGGCGCGCTGCAAGCGCAATTCGCAGTCCTTGTAGCTGCCGCCCATCACCGACTTGAACGGCGAGATCATGTCGCCGATGACATATTCAGGCGCATCGTGCAGCAGCGCCGCCAGCCGGTCGTCGGCCGAAGCCGTGGGCATCAGTTCGTTGAACAGCGCCTCTACCAGCAGCGAATGCTGGGCAACCGAAAAGGCATGCTCGCCGCTGGTCTGGCCGTTCCAGCGGGCAACGCGGGCGAGCCCATGGGCAATGTCCGAAACCTCGATGTCGAGCGGCGATGGGTCGAGCAGGTCAAGCCGGCGGCCGGACAGCATGCGCTGCCAGGCGCGTGGCGGCGCGCCGATGCGGTCCGCCGCCATCAGGCTTCCTCCGCGCTGACGGTTTCCTGCGGGAAACTGAATTTGGCCCAGGCGGGGATGGTCAGCGTCACCGGTACGTCGCCCGCTAGGATCGGCTGGCCGGCGTCCAGCGCCGCCTTGACCCTGTCGATGCGCGCGATGGCAAGCCCGGTTGTGCCAGCACTTGAGCCGAGCGCGCCGACCGGCCGTCCCTCGACGGTCAGTTCGGTGCCCGCGGCGGGCAGGGGAAGCTCGGACCGGACGATCAGCACGCGCCGCCTGGCCGTGCCGCGATGCTGCATGCGCGAGACGACTTCCTGGCCGACATAGCAGCCCTTCCTGAAGCCGACGCCGCCTGTCTCGTCGAGCAGCACGTCGTGCGGGAAAGCATCGCCGAGCGCATAGTCGGCCCCGCTTTCGGCAATGCCGTGGGCGATGCGGAAGGCCTGCCATGCGGCGCCATCGTCGGCTTGCGCAGCGCCGGCATAGGAGCGTGTGACGCTCTCGCCACCAAAGCGCCTGTCGGCGACTGCGGTTGAATCACTTTGTAAGGCGATTGACTCTTTTCCCCATGCAACAGAGACAAGTGCCTGTTCCCGCTTGGCAATCTCGACCTTGGCGCGAAGCTTGTAGAGCATCAGCTGGCGAACGAAATCGTCCGAGATATCGGCACGGCATTCGAGCCGAAGGGCGTTTTCACCGGCACGCGAGATCAGGAAGTCGAACAGGATCTTGCCTTGCGGCGTCAACAGCGCGCCCGGTTTTGCTTCGCTTTCACCCAGCACATCGAGGTCGGTGGTAAGGATGTTCTGCAGGAAGTGCTCGGCATCCGGGCCCGAGACGGAAATCAGCGCGCGGTCTTTCAGCAGGGTAAAGGGCATGGGGCGAATGAAAGCCTGATCTTGCAAAACGGATGGCCATTACGTAAGCCGCTGGCACTCCCCCCGCAAGAGAGCATGACCATGACCTATGACCTCATCCTGACAGGCGGCACTGTGGTCAACCATGACGGCGAGGGGCTGCGCGACATCGGCGTCAAGGGCGGGCGCATCGCCGCGATAGGCGATCTCGGCCAAGCCTCGGCCGGCGAAACGATCGACTGCCGTGGCCTGCACATCCTGCCGGGCGTCGTCGACAGCCAGGTGCATTTTCGCGAGCCCGGACTGGAGCACAAGGAAGATCTGGAAACCGGCTCGCGGGCAGCGGTGCTCGGCGGCGTCACAGCCGTATTCGAGATGCCCAACACCAATCCGTTGACCACCAGCGAGGCAGCGCTTGCCGACAAGGTTCGGCGCGGCGGTGGCCGCATGCATTGCGATTTTGCGTTCTGGGTCGGTGGTACACGCGAGAATGCCAAGGATGTTGGCGAACTTGAGCGGTTGCCCGGTGCGGCGGGCATAAAGGTCTTCATGGGATCGTCAACCGGCGATCTGCTGGTCGAGGATGATGAAGGCGTCGCCTCGATCCTGCGAAATACCCGCCGCCGTGCGGCCTTTCACTCGGAGGATGAGTTCCGGCTGCGTGAGCGCCTTAGCGAACGCATCGAGGGCGACCCGTCATCGCATCCGGTCTGGCGTGACGAGATCGCCGCCTTGCGCTGCACCGAGCGGCTGGTGCACGTTGCGCGCAGCGTTCGCGCCCGCATCCATGTCCTGCACATTTCGACCGCCGAGGAGATCCTGTTCCTCGAACGGCACAAGGATGTCGCGACCTGCGAGGCGACGCCGCACCATCTGACGCTGAGCGCCGACGACTATGCGCGGCTCGGCACGCTGATCCAGATGAACCCGCCCGTGCGGGCCGCGCGCCACCGCGACGGCGTCTGGCACGGCATCGCGCAAAGCATCGTCGACGTGCTCGGCTCCGACCACGCGCCCCACACACTGGCCGAGAAGGCAAAAACCTATCCAGCTTCGCCCTCGGGCATGACTGGCGTACAGACGCTGGTGCCGGTCATGCTCGACCACGTCAATGCCGGCCGGCTGACGCTGCAGCGCTTCGTCGACCTGTCCAGCCACGGCCCGCAGCGTATCTTCGGCATGGCTGGAAAAGGCCGCATCGCCGCCGGCTATGACGCTGACTTCACCATCGTCGACATGAAGCGGCGTGAAACCATCACCAACGCGCAGGCCGGTTCGAAGGCCGGCTGGACACCCTATGACGGCAAGCAGGTCACCGGCTGGCCGGTCGGCACCGTCATTCGCGGTCGCCGCATCATGTGGGAAGGCGAAATCGTGACGCCAAGCCAGGGCAGGCCCGTCGAGTTTTCCGAGGCGCTGCCGGCATAGGCTCGGACCGAAGGGCCCGGTTAGTGGCGGCGCCATACCTGCCCGGCTGTTCCATGGCGACCGTTCCCTGGGGAGGGTGGGCCCGCTCAGTCCCCGGCAACGAAGAAGGTCCACTGCCCGGCGGGCGTGATGCCGACGCGGTAGAAGATGTAGGCGCCGAACTGCTTCATGTCGTCGAAATCGCCGGCGGTGACGATCTTGAACAACTCGACCCGCTGCTTGGCGTCGAGCTTGTCGAGCGGCAGCGCGAAGAAATACGGCCAGACATAGAGTTCCTGCGGTGTTCCGGCATCGACATGGACATAGCCGGCGCTGAGCACTTCTTCCAGAATGGCCAGGATTTCCTGGCCGTCCGGGTCGCCGGAGAGCCCCTTGAGGAAGGCGATGGCGTCGCCGTCGATGTCGGTCAGCGACAGCTGGGTCATGCTGTCGCCCTTGCCGATCAATGGCCTGAGCTTTTCGATGTCGCCGGTCCTGCAAGCCTCGATAATCAGGTCGTGCATGCGCCGCACGGGCTCGGGCAGCTTGGCGAGGTCGTACACCACCTCCGGCAGGGGCGCTTCGGGGTCGACACGCGGCCTGTTGCTGCTGCCATCCGATGGGCTGTCGGGTTCCGCCGCGTCCGGAGCAGCCGGCTGGCTGGTCGAAGGCGTTCCCACGGGATCCGGCATCGGGACTGTACTTCCGGGCGCCGAACTGTCGCTATCCGTCGGCGGCGTGACAGTGGAGGGAAGCTCTTCGCGCTGGATCTGGCTCAACGCATGGGCAGGGCTGCTCTCAAGACAAGCCACCAGTGTAAACGCAGCACAGCAAGCAGCGATACGGATGTAAAGGACCAAGCCCTTCGGCTTGCCTGACATCGGAAAATTCACTGCCCGTATCTCCCTGCTTCCGGGCATGATGCCCGAACGACACTTGATGGTCAAAGAACCTGATATCGGTTCAGTGCCGCAGCCGCTCGGGTTCGAAGGCGCCAGCAATCACCTTCTCGCGCATGCGGTCGAGCAGGGCAAGGGCCGATGTCTCGCCATTGGCGCGCAACATTTCACCGAATGCGGTCTCAAGCGCCGCCTCGGCAATGATCTCGGGCTCGATGCCGGCCGAAAGGCCTTCCGCCCAAGCTTCGCTGTGGCTCTCCACCGCCGTCAGGCGCTTTTCTTCCCTGACCAGCGCGTCGATGTCGTTGACACCATGTTCCATAGCGATGTCCACCCTTTCAAGCGGCGATCCATCCGTGTGAATCAGGCTTGATCTGTTCCGTTTTACACGCAGCCCTAAGTAAGTATTTGTAAATACGACATTTTTTTGATCGCGCTTTACAAAGGGGCGACTGCGCCTGGCGAAGTTGCATTCAACTCGGATCAAACTTAGCCGATTAGGCCGGCCTGCGGGGTGAAAACCTTCAGTTTGAGTTAATTCCACATTTGTGCGCTAACGTTTGATTAACGTTGTTGCAGAAGTGCAACATCAGGATTGCATCAAGACACTGGCTGGCACAAGCCGGATATGCCCGCCGCCGCTCTCAGCTGCCCGGATATCTGTTGATGGACGCCTGGAGAGCTTCCCCGTTGTCCCCGGAAAACCGCGTCACACTTTTCCTGGAATTGCCCTAGTTGCCGTAGCGCGAGGCGATGTCACGCGTCAGCGTCTCGCCTTCCTTCATGTAACGGCTGATGGCTTCGGTGGCTGATGCGGTGCATTGCGTATAGGTACCGCCGAAAGAGCGGTAGCCGCGGTTGAAGCTGGCAATGAAGCGGGCGCGCCGTTCGGCATCCGGATTTTCCGAATCGAGCAGTTTTTCCATCTCGACGCGCCACTGGTCGCCCTTCTCGCCACACAGATTGCGCAGGAAATGCAGCGATCCCAAAACCTCGGCCAGCCGCATCAATCCAGGCTCGAACGGCGCCTCCGCGCTCGATGCCGGTCGCGCCGCCACGGCCGTGCTGGCGGCGAGGCACAAAACGACGAGAAGGGAGGTGCGGCTCATAAGTCTATCTGGCCAAACAATTTGTCGCCTGCAAGGCGTTTCCAGCGGGACGGTTGCGGATTTCAGCGGCTTGCAGGGGAACCGTGGGGTCGCCCCAGCAGATCTTGTGCCACCGCGAACACCGAACCGGCGAGCGGCAACGCCGCCATCTCGCCGAGCGTATAGAACGCGGCGGTCTCGGCGTCGTCGCTGGCCACCGCTTCGCCGCCGGCATAGGCAGCGCCGAAAACCGTGAGGCGGTAGTCGACCGGATGGCTCTCATCCCTGCCGTCGATATGGATTTCCCGAAGCGGGCGAAAACCGGCGGCGTGCAACCCGGTTTCTTCCAGCAACTCACGCTTCGCGGCATCCTCCAGTGTCTCGCCGGCCTCGACCTTGCCGCCCGGAAAGGCGTAGAGCCCTTGCGAAGGCGGCCTTGCGCGCTTGACCAAGAGCACGGTGTCACCACGCACCACCGCGACCGAGACTGCCGGCAGTATCTTTCGTTGTTCGTTCATGGCTCCCAACCGTTCGATCGCCGCAGTCCGCTGTGGACGGCCAGTGCCGCACAGCTTTAGCGGTTGCAGTGCGGCTGTTCCATCGCCACTTTCTTGCGCAACCATTCGAGAGGCACGATCGATCATGTGCGGACGCTTTGCCTTGACCGCCACGCCGGACCAGACCGCCGCCTTTCTGGGCCTGGCTGAGCTGGAGGAATTTCCGGCGCGCTACAACATCGCACCGACGCAGCCAGTGCTGATGGCGATCTCCGGGGCGCCACGGGCGCCAGGCTCCAACCTGCCGGACCGCCAGTCGATGCTGGTGCGCTGGGGCCTCATTCCCACCTGGGTTAAGGACACCAGGGAGTTCCCGCTGCTGTTCAACGCCCGCTCGGAAGGCGCGATCGAGAAGGCCTCGTTCAAGGCGGCCATGCGCCATCGCCGCGCTCTGGTGCCGGCATCCGGCTTCTACGAGTGGCGGCAAACGGGCGGCAAGAAGGGGCAACCTTACTGGATACGGCCCCGGCATGGCGGGTTGGTGGCCTTTGCCGGCCTGATCGAAACCTATGCCGAGCCGGGCGGCTCGGAAATGGATACGGGCGCGATCCTGACCGTCAATGCCAATGGCGACATCGCCCATATCCACGACCGGATGCCCGTGGTCGTCGATCCCGGGGATTTCGCCCGCTGGCTGGATTGCCGCACGCTCGAGCCGCGCGATGTCGCCGACCTGCTGCGGCCGGCGCGGCTTGATTTCTTCGAAGCGATCCCCGTTTCCGACCTCGTCAACAAGGTCGCCAACACCGGACCGGAAATTCAGGAGAGGGGCGAGATCGGACCGGAACCCGAGAAGGTCAGGCGCCAGAAGCCTGGCGCGGACGACGGTCAGATGACGCTGTTCTAGCCAAGCCCGTCGAGGGCTTCATTTTCAAGGCACCTGTTTGCGCCCCGACCGCCGGCGGTTGCGGCGGACGCGTACCGCTTCAGGCCGCGCGGGGCGATACGATCTTCTGCGCAGGCTTCTTCTTCTTAGCGGTGTGAAGAAGGGCTGCGACGATCGCGGCCGGACCGATTGCGCGATAGTGGCTGGCCAGCGCCGGTTGCTTGGCGCGGTTGGCGTCTTGCTTGCTTCGAGGCATCTTTCTCTTCCCTGGTAACGTCTTCGTGTCTGCGTTTGATGGTTGATTCCGACCAAATCGTGACGCTTGGTGATCTAGCCGGCGAATGTTTCATGACTGTGCCGACATGTTTAATAAAATGTTTCACTGCCTGATTCCGCGTGATCGAGCGACGCGCTTCACCGTCTTTATGACGTTTTTCCTGGGATCAGCGACTTGACGGCAACACTGGCCAAGGCGATAAAGCCGCCCATGAAAACGTCTTTCGCCATTTGTGGCATTTGCATTATTGGCTAGCCTCGCGCTGGTCCGGACGTTTTCGCCTCATCTTCCCCTAGATTGGACAAACGCCCCGGCCAGCAGGCTGGAGCCTGATTTGCGCCTCGGCGCGGGGCTGGCTCCATCCAGACAAAAGTTCTGAACCGGGAAGGCATTGAATGTCTGACGCATCTAAGGGCCTGCGCCTCTACAACACGCTGACGCGGACGAAGGCGGACTTCACGCCGATCGATGCGCTGAATGTGCGCATGTATGTCTGCGGCCCGACCGTCTACGATTTCGCCCATATCGGCAATGCCAGACCGGTGATCGTTTTCGATGTGCTGTTTCGCTTGCTGCGCCATGTATACGGCGAAACGCATGTCACGTATGTGCGCAACATCACGGATGTCGACGACAAGATCAACGCGCGCGCGTTGCGCGATTTCGGCGACGAGATATCAGCCGGAAAGCTGTCGCTCAACGAAGCTATCCGGCGGGTGACCGAAAAGACCGCCGACCAGTTCCACAGCGATGTCGCCACGCTTGGCTGCCTGGAGCCGACCGTCGAACCGCGCGCCACCGAATTCGTCGAGCCCCGCGCCGACGGCAAGGCCGATATGATCAGCTTGATTCAAAGCCTGATCGAACGCGGCCATGCCTATGTCGCTGCAGGCGAAGTTCTGTTCGACACGGCGTCGATGCCCGACTATGGGCAATTGTCGAAGCGCAATCTCGATGAGCAGCAGGCCGGCGCCCGCATCGCCGTCGACGCGCACAAGAAGAACCCTGGCGATTTCGTGCTGTGGAAACTGTCGTCGCCTGAAGAGCCGGGCTGGCGGAGCCCGTGGGGCAGGGGCAGGCCTGGCTGGCACATCGAATGCTCGGCGATGTCGGCGGCCTATCTCGGCGAAGTCTTCGATATCCATGGCGGCGGCCTCGACCTGATCTTCCCGCACCATGAGAACGAGATCGCCCAGTCGCGCTGCGCCCACGGCACCGATGTCATGGCCAATGTCTGGATGCACAACGGCTTCCTGCAGGTCGAAGGGCAGAAGATGTCGAAGAGCCTCGGCAATTTCTACTCGATCCACGAACTGCTGGAGACCGAGACCTTCGGCGGCCGCAACTGGCCGGGCGAGGTTCTACGGCTGGCGATGCTGATGACGCACTACCGCGAGCCGATCGACTTTTCGATGCGCAAGCTGGAGGAGGCGGAGAACACGTTGCGCAAATGGAAACGCGCGGCCGATCTGGCGCCGACGGCGGGACAATTGCCGGCTAAGGTCGTGGAAGCCCTTTCCGACGACCTGGCCACTTACGCTGCCTTCCAGCAATTGACCCAGCTTGCCGGCGAGGCCAGCGAAGTCGAAGGCCATGGCGAGAACGCCGCCGCCGCTTCGCTCAAGGCCGCACTTCTCTTCCTCGGCTTCGACATCGGCGCGGCCAGGGTCGACGAGGCCGAGGTCGCGAGGTCGATCGCCAGGCGCCTGGAATTGATCGCCGCCAAGAACTGGGCCGAAGCCGACCGCATCCGCGACGACCTTTTGGCGCAAGGTGTACAGCTGAAGGACGGCAAGGATCCGGTCACCGGCGAACGTGTGACGACGTGGGAGGTGAAGCGGTGAGGGCGGCGCCAAGCGCCTTTGCAAGGTTGGCGGAGGCGCTGGCGACAGCCGATCTCCCCCCGCAAGGGGGGAGATTGCCTATCATCGGCGATTTCGCCAATCTTCAGCGTAAAGGTGATTGATGGGGCACGACCTCGTTCCGCCACGACAGCGCAAGAATGCGAAATCCATGCGGCGCGTCATGACCGATGCTGAGCTGAAGCTTTGGAACGAATTGCGCACCCACCGACTGATTGGAATGAGCTTTCGCCTGCAAGTGCCGATCGGCCCTTACATTGTCGATTTCGCTTGCTCGGCCTGTCGCCTCATCGTCGAGGTCGATGGCAGCCAGCATGCAGATGCCGAACATCTGCGGCATGACGAGGCGCGAAGCGCCTATTTGAAAGCCAGCGGCTGGACCGTCCTGCGCTTCTGGAACGACGACGTCATTCGCGGTATCGACAATGTCTGTCAGCACATTGTCATCGAGGCCGGCTTTGGCAATGCCGCGAGGCCGGCGGGCGAACCAGCAAGGGAGGCTGTTTCATGATCGACCATCTCGGCATCACCGTTGCCGATTTCGATGTTTCGAAGGCTTTCTACGACAAGGCGATGGCGCCGCTTGGTGCGTCGTTGCTCTATATGGTGCCGCTGGAATACACCGGCGGCGCCAAGGTCGGCGGCTATGGCCGCGACCGGCCGGTGTTCTGGTTGAGTACCGGCAAGAACAAGCCGAGAGACCACCAGCACGTTGCCTTCACCGCGCGCAGCCGTGCCGAGGTCGATGCCTTCCATGCGGCGGCCCTTGCCGCTGGCGGCAAGGACAATGGCGGACCTGGCCTGCGCCCCCACTATCATCCGAACTACTACGGCGCCTTCGTCTTCGATCCCGACGGCAACAATGTCGAGGCCGTCTGCCATGACCCGGAGTGAGCAGCGATGAGCCTCGACAACCGGCCGGTCTACACAGGCGGCTGCCAGTGCGGCGCGGTGCGCTTCCGCGTCGAGGGCGCGCTTGGCGATGCCTCGGTCTGCCACTGCCGCATGTGCCAGAAGGCGTTCGGCTCGTTCTACGCACCGTTGGTATCCGTGCGCGGCGCCAAGCTCGACTGGACGCGCGGCGAGCCGAAATATTTCCGCTCGTCCAGCCATGTCGATCGAGGGTTTTGCGCCAATTGCGGGACGCCGCTGACCTTTACCGCGCCTGATGGTGTCGGTCTCGCCATCGGTGCGTTCGACAATCCGGCGGAGATCGTGCCGTCGATCCAGTGGGGCACCGAGGCAAAACTGCCCTATGTGGACGCCATCCCGAAACTGCCGGGCGAGGAGACGATGGCCGATATATCATCGGCTCCGTATCTCGCCGATCTCGTCTCATATCAGCACCCGGACCACGATACGGAACAGTGGCCGCCAAAGGAAAAGTCATGACCGATCAGGTTCGAACCGGCGGCTGCCAATGTGGCGCCGTGCGCTTCCGCATCAAGGGCGCGCTCGGGCGCCCGTCCATCTGCCACTGCCGCATGTGCCAGAAGCAGTTCGGCTCCTTCTTCGGCGCCTTGGTGACGGTGCCAAAGGACGGCGTCGAATGGACTCATGAGGAACCGAGCTATTTCCAGTCGTCGGTAAATATCGATCGCGGCTTCTGCGCTCGTTGCGGCACACCGCTGACCTACCGCCAGCCCGGCGGTCTCGAAATTGCCATTGGCGCCTTCGACGACCGCTCGGATCTGGCGCCGCAGATCCAGGTCAATTACGCCGCGCGGCTGCCCTGGGTGGAGACGATCTTCGATCAGCCCATCCACCAGGATCCAGACTTCTACACAAGGCAGGAGCAGATCATCTCCTTCCAGCATCCCGATCACGAAACGGCCAACTGGCCGCAACAGGGCCTGAAACTATGAGCTTGCGCACCCTCTATCCGGAAATCGAACCGTTCGACTCAGGCATGCTCGATGTCGGCGACGGTCATCAGGTCTACTGGGAGCGTTCCGGCACCAAGGGCGCCAAGCCGGCCGTGTTCCTGCACGGCGGGCCGGGCGGCACCATTTCGCCGAAGCACCGGCGGCTGTTCGACCCGAAACTCTACGACGTCGTCCTGTTCGACCAGCGCGGCTGCGGAAAATCAACGCCGAACGCCTCGCTGGAGGCCAACACGACCTGGCATCTCGTCGCCGACATCGAGCGCCTGCGCGAGATGGCCGGCTTCGACAAATGGCTGGTGTTCGGCGGCTCCTGGGGCTCGACGCTGGCGCTCGCCTATGCCGAGACCCACCCCGATCGCGTCAGCGAACTGGTGGTGCGCGGCATCTATACGCTGACGCGGGCCGAACTCGAATGGTACTACCAGTTCGGCGTCTCCGAGATGTTTCCCGACAAGTGGGAACGTTTCCTGGCGCCGATCCCCGAAGCCGAGCGCGGCGATATGATGGCGGCTTATCGCAAGCGGCTGGTCGGCACGGATCGCAAGGCGCAGATCGAGGCCGCCCGCGCCTGGAGCCTGTGGGAGGGCGAGACGATCACGCTGCTGCCAGAGCCGGAGACCAGCGGGCCATTTGGCGAGGACGACTACGCCGTCGCCTTCGCCCGTATCGAGAACCATTATTTCGTCCATGCCGGCTGGCTGGAGGAGGGGCAGCTTCTGCGCGACGCGCACAGGCTCAAGGACATTCCCGGCACCATCGTCCATGGCCGCTACGACATGCCGTGTCCGGCGCGCTACGCCTGGGCGCTGCACAAGGCCTGGCCAAAGGCGGATTTCCACCTGATCGAGGGCGCCGGCCATGCCTATTCGGAGCCGGGCATACTGGACCAGTTGATCCGGGCGACCGACCGGTTTGCGGGGAAGGTATAGTCGATGCACGGCGATCCTTCACACCCCCCTCTGTCCTGCCGGACATCTCCTCCGCAAGGGGGGAGATTGGATGTCGCCTTCGCTTTCGCCAATCGTCGACGTTGCAGGACCAGCGCTGTCATCAAAGCTGCCGATCTCCCCCTTTGCGGGGGAGATGGCCGGCAGGCCAGAGGGGGGTGCTCAAGCACCTTGCCATCATGAAAAAGCAACGCCTCTATCTCTTCGACACCACACTACGCGATGGCCAGCAGACGCCGGGCATCGACTTTTCGGTCGAGGACAAGATCGCCATCGCAAGGCTGCTCGACGAATTCGGCATCGACTATGTCGAGGGCGGCTATCCCGGCGCCAATCCGACCGACACCGCATTCTTTCAGCAGAAACGCACCGCGAAGGCCAAATTTGTCGCCTTCGGCATGACCAAGCGGGCAGGCGTCTCGGCCTCCAACGATCCCGGCCTTGCCGCCCTTGTGCAATCGAAGTCGGACGCCATCTGCTTCGTCGCCAAGAGCTGGGATTACCATGTCCGTGTCGCGCTTGGCTGCACCAACGAGGAGAATCTCGAGTCGATCAAAGCGTCGGTTGAAGCGGCTGTCGCTTCGGGCAAGGAGGCGATGGTCGATTGCGAGCACTTCTTCGACGGCTTCAAGGCCAATCCGGACTATGCGCTGGCCTGCGCAAGGACGGCGTACGACGCCGGCGCGCGCTGGGTGGTGTTGTGCGACACCAATGGCGGCACGCAGCCATCGGAAGTGCGCGCCATCGTCGAGAAGGTGATCGCTTCCGGCATTCCAGGCGACCATCTCGGCATCCATGCCCATGACGATACCGGCCAGGCCGTGGCGAATTCCCTTGCCGCCGTCCAGGCAGGCGTGCGCCAGATCCAGGGCACGCTGAACGGCATCGGCGAGCGCTGCGGCAACGCCAATCTGATCTCGATCGTGCCGACGCTGGCGCTGAAGCCGGCTTTTGCCGATCGCTTCGAGACTGGCATTTCAGCGGAAGCGCTGACCGGCATCTCCAGGCTCTCGCGCGCCTTCGACGAACTCTTGAACCGTGCGCCGGAAGCGCAGGCGCCCTATGTCGGCGCCTCGGCCTTCGCCACCAAGGCCGGCATCCACGCTTCGGCGCTGGCCAAGGAGCCGGCGACCTATGAGCACGTGCCGCCGGAAACGGTCGGCAACCGTCGCCGCGTCATGATTTCCGACCAGGGCGGCAAGGCCAATTTTCTCGCCGAGCTGAAGCGGCGCGGCATCGAGGTGCCCAGGGACGATCACCGGCTCGACGCACTGATTGCCGTGGTCAAGGAGCGCGAGGCCGAAGGCTATGCCTATGAGGGCGCCGACGCCTCCTTCGAGCTGCTGGCCCGCAAGATGCTGCATGGCCTGCCGGAGTTCTTCAACGTCACCTCGTTTCGCTGTATGGTCGAGCGGCGTTTCGACGCCAACGGCCAGTTGAAGACGGTGTCCGAAGCCATCGTGAAAGTGCTGGTCGACGGCGAAGAGAAGATGTCGGTGGCCGAAGGGCATGGCCCGGTCAACGCGCTCGACATCGCCCTGCGCAAGGATCTGGGCAAGTACCAAAGCGAGATCGTCGATCTGGAACTCGCCGATTTCAAGGTGCGTATCCTCAATGGCGGCACCGAGGCCATCACCCGGGTTCTGATCGAATCGCATGACGGCACCGGCGCGCGCTGGTGGACCGTCGGGGTTTCCGAAAACATCATCGACGCGTCCTTCCAGGCGCTGATGGATTCGATCGTCTACAAACTGATGAAGAACCGTGAGATGGCGGGCCTTGTTGCGGCCGAGTAAGTTTGAACCATCAGCGAAAGTCCATTGATCCATCAGAACTTTGCGATGGTCTTGCAGAGGTGACTGCGCCATAGCGTTGGCCCATGGCCACTGAAGTAATTACACTCGACGCGGATTCGAAAGCCCGGCGCGGCTTCCTGCTGGCGCTGGGTGCTTACCTCTTGTGGGGGTTGCTGCCGTTTTACATGAAGGCGGTGGCGCATCTGCCGCTGGCCGAGGTGATTGCGCACCGCATCGTCTGGTCGGTGCCGATCGCCGCTGCGGTTCTCATCTGGGCCGGCCGCACGGCGGACTTCAAGGCGGCATTGCGCTCGCCGCGCACCATTTCCATGGCCGCGCTGACG
Organism: Mesorhizobium sp. B263B2A; assembly: GCF_020165775.1. Taxonomy (NCBI): domain Bacteria; kingdom Pseudomonadati; phylum Pseudomonadota; class Alphaproteobacteria; order Hyphomicrobiales; family Phyllobacteriaceae; genus Mesorhizobium; species Mesorhizobium sp. B263B2A. The sequence goes on along the minus strand of NZ_JAIUIU010000007.1, from coordinate 184,827 downwards.
GCGGCGCTGATCTCGGTCAACTGGGGCATCTATGTCTGGGCGATCGCCGTCGACCGCACCGTCGAGACCGCGCTTGGCTATTACATCAATCCGCTGGTTAGTGTGGTCGTCGGCGCGCTGCTGCTCGGCGAACGGCTCGACCGCTTGCAGATCGCGGCGGTTGTGCTTGCGGCGGTCGCCGTGGCGGTGCTGACGATCGAGGGCGGCAAGCTGCCCTGGGTGTCGCTGGCGCTGGCGTTTTCCTTCGCCGCCTACGGCTTCTTCCGCAAGACGCTGCCGATCGGGCCAAGCCAGGGTTTTCTGCTGGAAGTGCTTTTGCTGTCCGTGCCGGCGCTTGGCTACATCGTCTACCTGATCGCGACCGGACAGGATCACATCGTGTCCAGCAACAGCACCGATACGGCGTTGCTGATCGGCTGCGGCCCGGTCACATCGGTGCCGCTGTTGCTGTTTGCCTTCGGCGCCAAGCTGTTGCGGCTCTCTACCATCGGCATCATGCAGTACATCGCGCCGACCATGGTGTTCCTGATCGCCGTGCTGATCTTCGATGAACCGTTCGGCACCATCCAGGCGCTCGCCTTCGCGCTGATCTGGACGGCACTGGCGATCTATTCCTGGTCGATGCTGACATCGGCACGCAAGGCCTCCGCCCGATAGGGAGTTTCGATGTACCTGCTGCACATCGCCAACAAGAACTATTCCTCATGGTCGCTGCGGCCATGGATCCTGATGCGAGAACTGGACATTCCGTTCGAGGAGCGGCTGATGCCGTTTCCGACCGGATCGAGCTGGAGCCTTTACCGATCGTTCTCGCCGAACGGGCGGGTGCCTTGCCTGACCGACGATGGCTGGGCGGTCTGGGATTCGCTTGCCATTGTCGAATATCTGGCCGAGCGGCATCACGGTGTCTGGCCTGTCGAGGCCAAGGCGCGTGCCTGGGCGCGTTCGGCCGCCGCCGAAATGCATTCGAGTTTCACAGCTTTGCGCGGCGCATGCCCGATGAGTTGCGGCGTGCGCGTCGAACCGTTTCCGATGTCCGATGCGTTGAAGCAGGATCTCTTCCGCCTCGGCGGTCTCTGGAACGATGGCCTTGCCCGTTTCGGAGGGCCGTTTCTCGCCGGCGCGCATTTCACCGCCGCCGATGCCTTTTTCGCCCCGGTGGCGTTCAGGGCGCAGTCCTACGGGCTCTCTTTCGAGGGCGCGGCGTCCGCCTATTCGGCGCAGTTGCTGGCGCTGCCGGCGATGCGCGAATGGTACGCCGCGGGCCTCGCGGAGACCTGGCGCGAGCCCGACCACGAAGCGGAAGTCCGTGCCGCCGGCACGATCATCGAGGATCTTCGCGCCTTGGCGTGAAACCGCGGGCTGCCGTTACAATCCCCGGCCAAGCCGCCTGACGAACAGATAGGTGGCCGCCGCGATAACCACCGACACCGCCGTCACCACCCAGAAGCCTATTGGCGTATCGACCAGCGGCAGCCCGCCGACATTCATGCCGAACAGGCCGGAGATGATGGTCATCGGCAGCAGCACCGCCGTCATGACGGAGAGAACATAGAGCAACTGGTTCGACTGCATGGTCAGCTTGGCCATCAGCTCGTCCTGCAGCAGCCTCGTGCGCGCCTGCAACTGCTCGCCGTCATTGTAGAGCGTGAAGGCTCGGTGCGAGAGCCTGGCCGCCATGTCGTTGATCAGGTCGGGCAGCTCGTCGCGATGCGAATGGTCGAGATGCCGGAACAGATTGGTCAGCGTCGCCATCTGCCGATGGATCACCACCAGCTGCCGGCGCGCCTCGACCAGCGCCTGGCGCTCATTGTGCCATGCGTCGCGCACCACACGGTCCTCGATGCCGTCAAGCGTGTCGCCGAGCTTGCCGAGCTCTGTCGCCATGCCGTCGAGCGACTGACCCATGACCGCCTCGATCAGCTCCGCCGGCGAGCGGAATTTCCGCGATCCGTTCTCCACCGCCTTTCGGACCGCGTCGACCGACTCCAGCGGCTGCTTGCGGGCGCCGATCAGCATCGTGTCGTTGAAGGCAAAGCGGAAATGGACGAGCCCGCGCGCCTCCGAAAAATCGTGCCTGAGATCAGGCAAATCGCCAAAGAGCCAGTTGTCCTCGTAGTCGATATGGCAGCCATGGCTGGGCGCGAGGAAGGCATCGCGGGCCGGCGCCGGCAGCGCCTTTTCGGCGCCGATCTCCTGGCGGGCGTGCAGGTCGGTGATTTGATAGCTGCGCCAAGTCCACTGCGCTTGCGCAGGATCCTTGGTGCGCAGGCCACTGGCGGTGAAATGATAGATGAAGAACAGCCCGTGCTCGTCGGGCAGATAGGGCGACAGGTCGGTGCCTTCGGGGAGGGCGGTGTCCATAGGGCGCTGTGCCAGATACGAGTTGCAAGGCGGCGCCGTGCAGCGGCACCTGGCCGCGATTTCTAGCACGCACGAACCCGGTTCCGTGTGACGGTTTCTTGACAGCCGATCACAGAGTGTCGAGCAGGCGGCAATGCGGTGACGGCGCCTTTCGCCGTCACCGCATTGCAATTGCGACGGTTCAGCGCTTCGGCCCGAACCCGGGATAGGGGTTGAGCGGAACGATCGCCGCGACGTCCATCATGCCGGCCTTGACCAATGGCAGAGTGGCGAGATGGCCGCGCACTTCGGCGTCGTCGGTCGCCTCGAACATCATGCCGCTGCCGGGAATGTCGCCGCGGTTCCAGACCTGGCGCACCGCGCCTTCGGCGTAGAGCGTGCGCCGCTGCTCGGCCTCGCCGGGCAAAAGCGGTGCGAAGTCCGCGTCACTGAACTTGGCGGTGTTGCGCGTAAGAAGGGCAAAGAACTGCATGTCGGTCTCCTCTGGGTTGGGATGGCCGAGTATCGCTTTTGGCTGGTCAGACTGTCCAAGACTGATTAGGCTAAAGTTGAGACCCGTCAGGACTTGGAGCTTCGAAGAAAAATTGTTCGACCTGCGCCAGATCAGATATTTCGTCACCGTTGCGGAAACCGGCAATGTCGGCCGCGCCGCCGAAATCCTGCATATTTCACAATCGCCGCTCAGCCGGCAGATCATGCAGCTCGAGGCGCAACTGGGCGTCGCTCTGTTCGAACGGGCAAGGCAGCGCGTCCATCTCAATGCCGAGGGCCGCGCTTTCCTCACCGAGGCCCGCGCGCTGCTCGCCGATGCGCGGCGTGTGGAGGAATTCGGCCGCAACCTCGCCAGCGGCGCGATCGGTCGTCTCGCCATCGGCTATGTCGAGGGCGCGGTGCATGCCGGGCTGGTCGCCGAGATGCTCAGGCAATTCCGCCGCGAGCGGCCGGATTTCCATCTTCAGCTCAGGAGTCGGCGCACGGCCGCGCAGTTCGACGATTTGCGGCAGCGCGTGCTCGATCTCGGCTTCGTCTACGCTCCGGCCCCGGCCGACGATCCGGACATCGACAGTATGCTGGTGCGGCGCGAGCCGCTGGTGCTGGCTATCCCCGAGGATGATCCACTTGTCGCGCTAGCCGACATCGGGCCGCGGCATCTCGACGGCCGCACCTGGATCACCGTGGTGCGCCAGCCCGACGACACCAATCGCGGCCAGTTCCTCGCCGCCTGTGCAAAGGCCGGCTTTCTGCCCGACATCGCCTATGAAACAGCCGATCCACTGACCTCGCTCGGCCTGGTCAGCGCCGGCCTCGGCCTGGCGACGGTTCAATCCAGCCTGCGTGCCGCCGCACCGCCGCGGATCGCGTTCCGCGATTTGCCATGGTTCGAACGCACGGTGTCGATCCATCTGGCCTGGCGGCGGCATGACCGGCGGGCGATGATTGGGGATTTGAGGAAGGCAGTAGGCAGCAGTAGGCAGCAGTAGGCAGTAGGCAGTAGGCAGTAGGCAGTAGGCAGTAGGCAGTAGGCAGTAGGCAGTAGGCAGTATCTTTCTCTATTCCCTACTGCCTATTCCCTTACTCCCCTAATCTCACATCTTATCGATCACCGACTGCACGCCCTCGGTCGGGGCGTCGACGGAGGTGCCTGCCACCATGATGGCGGCGACGATGGCCTCGGGATCGTTGACGACCAGCGGCTTGACCCTTTGCGCGGTGTGAATGAAGCCTTCCGCCGCCATATGATCAAGCAACGCCAGCATCGGATCCCAGAAGCCACCGACATTGCCGAAGACGATCGGCTTGCGATGATGGCCGAGTTGCGCCCAGGTCATGACTTCGACGATCTCCTCGACCGTACCGATACCGCCCGGCAGCGCCACAAAGGCGTCGGATTTCTCGAACATCTTATGTTTGCGCTCGTGCATATTGTCGGTGATTACCAGCTCGTCGAGCCGGTCAAGCGCGGTTTCGGTCGCTTCCCTGTTGATCAGGAAGCGCGGAATGATGCCCGTTACCTTGCCGCCGGCCTTGAGCGCGCCTTCGGCGACGGCGCCCATGATACCTTTGGTGCCGCCGCCATAAACCAGCCTGAGGCCGGAGCGTGCAAGCGAGCGCCCGAGCAGGTGACCGGCCTTGACATAGGTTTCATCACGGCCCGGAGACGAGCCGCAATAGACGCAAACGGATCGAATCGTGTTCATGCCGGTGATTGGTGATTGGGTCTGAAAGCGGGGTCAAGCCCCAAGGCAACAAGGCCGGGCTTTTTCTTGTCGGCCCCTTTTTCTTGTCGGCCCGTTTTTCTTGTCGGCATTGGGAAAACACGCTAGACCGGCATTAGGTGGCTAAGGGGTAGGGAAATATGGCAATTAATCCACTGAAGGCGTTCCTGTTCGCGGCGGGTGGGACCGTCGCGGCTGCGGGAACCGCCTATGTATCGGGTGCGCTCGACCCGTATCTTCATCCAACGCCACCGGCGCAGGTAGCGGCCTTGACGCCGCCCGAGGCGAAACCGGCGGATCCCGGCACGGAAGGGCGACTGCCGGCACCGGCGGTACCGGCCGCTCCCGCCGCGGCACCGCAGGCGACGGCTCCGGCAGCGGATGCACCGGCGCCGGCAGCGCCCGCGGCGGCAGGTCCGATCGCGCCGACATTCGACGTCGTGCGCGTCGAGGGCAACGGTTCGATCGTGGTTGCCGGCAATGCGGCGCCCAATTCGAAGGTCGAGATCCTGAACGGCACCACCGTGCTTGGTTCGACGGTGGCGGGTCCTGATGGAGCCTTTGTCATCGTGCTCGACGATCCGCTGAAGCCGGGCGACTATACGATCGCCCTGCGTTCGACGGCCGGCACCGTGGTGACAGCCTCGGTGCAGACCGCCGTCGTTTCGGTTCCCAAGGATGTGACCGGCCAGGTGCTGGCGATGGTCGAGGAGCCGGGCAAGCCGGCCGAACTGCTGACAGTCCCCGCGCCCGAGACCAAACCGGCCGCGCCGGCCACCGGCGATCAGGCTGCCACTCCGGCTGCACCAGCGCCGGCTCCGGCCGCTGAAGCGCCGGCGGCTGTTGCTCCGGCGCCAGCCGTCGTCGAGGCTGCACCGGCGCCGGCAACACCGCCCGCCGCAGCCGCGGCTGAGCCCAAGATCGTCGTCGAGGCCGTCGAGATCGATGGCAGCAAGATCTTTGTCGCCGGCCTTGCCGATCCGGGTCGCAAGGTGCGCGCCTACGCCAACGACATCCTGCTCGGCGATGCCCAGACATCGCGCGACGGTCATTTCCTCGTCGAGGCGACCCGCGACATTCCGGTCGGCAGCTACACCATCCATGTCGACGGCCTCGATGCCGATGGCGTGAAGGTGGTCGCCCGCGCCGCTGTGCCGTTCGAGCGTGAGCCGGGTCAGGCGGTTGCCGCTGTGGCGCCCGCCGAGACCAAGCCTGCCGCCCCGGCCCCTGCGGCCGAAGCGCCAGCCGTTGCCGCCGCTCCGGCTGAGTCGGCACCAGCGACGCCCGCCACCGAGGCTCCGGCTGTCGCGGCGCCAGCCACGCCGGGCGAGGTGCCCGAGGTCGTGGCACCCAAGCTCGAACACGCCGACAGCGCCGTCATCATCCGCCGCAACGACACGCTGTGGCGGATTTCGCGGCGCGTATACGGCCATGGGGTGCGCTATTCGACCATCTATCTCGCCAACCAGGACCAGATCAGGAATCCCGACCGCATCTGGCCGGGGCAGGTGTTCAAGGTTCCGGAAAAGTCGAAGGAAGGCGAAGCCGCCGACCTCAAGGCAATGGGCGAGCAGGCGACGACGACGCCGACCAAGACGCAGTAGAAGCCCGCATCGATCAGCCGGCATCGCCTGCGCGGCCGGAGTGAAGCGCGAAACCGGCTGCACTCGGATCGCCCAGCTCAGGGCGGAGATTCATGCTCGGGATGAGATAATCTCCGCCATTTTGCCGACGATATGGGATCAGCGGCGTCGTCGCCAGCGTCCGCATCCTGTCACGCAGGCGTTCAGCCACGGGCTCGAAGCCGTCCTCTCCGAGACGATCGACCTTGTAGACCACGAACGGCGGAAGCACGTCGTATCCAGGGTAATAGAGGATCCCGTGATTGATCGGAAACAGCAGGTCGTCGATAGGCCCGTTGATCCCGCGCGCGGTGTAGTGCTCTTCCCAGCCGCCAACGGTCACGATCAGCATCGCGCGTTTCCCGGCGAGGGTGCCCTCGCCGTAACGATCGCCCCAACGCCGGTCGCTATGCTCGCCAACGCCATAGGCGAATCCGTAGGCGAACACACGATCGACCCAGCCCTTGAGGATCGCCGGCATGGCGAACCACCAAAGCGGGAACTGGAGGATCAAGGTATCGGCCCACAGGAGTTTCTCGATCTCGGCCTTTACATCGTCGGTTAGGGCGTTGGCTTCGAACGCCTTCTTGGAGGCCGCGACGGGTATCAACCGCGCGTCAGGTTCGAGCAAGGGGAAGTCGGCGCGATCGACCGCGGATTTCCAGCCATCGGCGTATAGGTCCGACACGCGCACCTCATGTCCTTGAGCCTCTAGTTCCTTTATGGCGACATCGCGAAGGACGCCGTTGAGCGAACGTGGTTCGGGGTGGGCAAAGACAAGCAGAACTTTCATGGGTCAGATCCAATATTGAGGGGACTGACGTGAAGATAGCCAGCAGCGATGTGATCCACTATATGTAGGCAATGAATAACATTGTGCCGAATAATGGATAAGTCAGACGTCACATTCGAGCGGATGCGCACCTTCGTTCGCGTCGCCGAGCGTGGCAGCCTGTCGGCCGTTGCGCGCGAGCTTGGCGTCGGGCAGTCGACGATCACGCGGCACGTGCGGGAACTCGAAGAAGCTGTTGGCGTGCCTTTGCTCAGCAGAACGACCCGGCGTGTCACGATGACCGCTGAAGGCAGCCGCTATTACGCCAACAGCGTTCAAATCCTGCGCCTTGTCGAACAGGCCAGCGATGAGGCCCGGAGCACGCGCGGCGCGCCCGCCGGTACGATCCGGATAAGTTGTACGGCGGCTTTCGGTGTCTTGCACGTCAGCCGCCTCATCTTCGCTTTTCAGGACCGTCACGCCGACATCGGGATTGATCTCAGCCTCACGGACGAGCGGGTGGACCTCGTCCGCGAGGGCATCGATATCGCGCTCCGCCTGGGGCCGCTCACCGACAGTTCGTTGAAGCTGAGGGCGCTCGGCCAGTCACGGCGTCTGCTCGTGGCGTCTCCGGCCTATCTGGCGGCGCGGGGAAGGCCTTCTGTCCCTTCGGATCTGTCTCGACATGAGGGCATCCGGATGTCGAACGTGGCGGGCAGCGAAACACTTGTTTTGCAGGGCGCCGGCGGCGAGCGCCACATGGTGCCTTTCGCGGGGCGACTGCGGATCGATCATGGACTTGCCGCGCGGCAGGCCTTGGTTGCCGCTCGGGGCATCGCGCCTGCGCATCGATGGCTTGTGGACGATCTTCTGGACGCGGGCTCGCTGGAGACGATCCTGACGGATTATTCGCTGACGTCCGTTCCACTCAACATGTTGATTGTCCCAGAACGCGCGGGCGTCGCCAGGGTCCGCTTGCTGGTCGAGTTTCTGGCTGAACGGATTGCCGAGATTCCAGGGATCGAGAAATCCGTCTCACAGAACTAGCCGCTGTCTGATCTGCCCGGAAGAGTAGCTTGCGGCGGTGCCCTCCATCGTCTATCGCCGATGAACGATGACAGAATCCGCCTTTGAACCAGGCCGCGCCACCGTCGCTCTACCCAACTGCATCTCCGACAGTCGCGCTGTCGCGGCGCGATTTGCGGCGTTGTCGCATCCGGCGCGGATCGAAATCATAAAATACCTCTCGGCCAGCAATTCCTGCTGCTGCCGCGAGGTCGTCGATCGTTTCGACCTGGCGCAGTCGACCGTGTCCCAGCACCTGAAAATACTGGTGGAGGCTGGCCTGGTCCGGTTCGAGCCTGACCGCCAACGCTCGCGCTACGCGGTCGATCGCGCGGCGCTCGCCGAAATATCGGCGTCGCTGGGCGCACTCGTCGATTCCTGCTGCTCCGGCCGCTGACCCTCTCACCCAAAAGGCAAGAAAATTGGCCGAAAAAACTGTCTCCGCCGACACCTCGACCCTGACGACATTGCGCAATTTGTGGCCCTATATGTGGCCGGCCGACCGGGCTGACCTCAGGGCGAGGGTGACCTGGGCGACACTGCTGCTGGTCGTCGCCAAGGTGACGCTGGTCGCCGGCCCCTACTTCTTCAAATGGGCGACCGATGCGCTGGCTGGCGGCTTCAAAACGCCGCCGCCGCTGCCTTCCTTCCTGCTTGCCCCGGTGATGCTGGTCATCGCCTATAATGTGCTGAGGCTCGTTCAGCTCGGCTTCAACCAGCTGCGCGACGCGCTGTTTGCCCGCGTTGGACAACATGCGGTGCGCCAGCTTGCTTTCCGCACCTTCGTGCACATGCACCAGCTGTCGCTGCGCTTTCACCTGGAGCGCCGCACCGGCGGCTTGTCGCGCATCATCGAGCGCGGCACCAAGGGCATCGAGACGATCGTGCGCTTCATCATGCTGAATACGGCGCCGACCATTCTCGAATTCGCGCTGACCGCCGGCATATTCGGCTTCACCTATGGCTGGAAATATGTGGCCGTGGTGGCAGTCACCGTCTGTGTCTATGTCTGGTTCACGGTCAAGGCCAGCGACTGGCGCATCTCGATCCGCCGCGACATGAACGACAGCGACACCGACGCCAATACCAAGGCGATCGACTCGCTGCTGAATTTCGAAACGGTCAAATATTTCACCAATGAGGCCATGGAGGCCGAGCGCTTCGACCGCTCGATGGCGCGCTACGAGATCGCCGCCACCAAGACCTGGACCTCGCTCGGCTGGCTGAATTTCGGCCAGGGCGCCATCTTCGGTCTCGGCACGGTCGTCGTGATGTGCATGTCGGCGCTGGAGGTCCAGGCTCATACGCAAACGGTCGGCGATTTCGTCTTCATCAACGCCATGCTGGTGCAGCTCTCCGTGCCGCTCAACTTCATCGGTTTCATCTACCGCGAAATCCGCCAGGGCCTCACCGACATCGAGCACATGTTCGACCTCCTCGACGTGCCGCAGGAGATCGTTGACAAGCCCGATGCAAAGCCTCTGGTCGTCAGCGCCGGCAAGGTCGAGTTCCGCGACGTGCATTTCTCCTATGACCCGAACCGCAAGATCCTGAAGGGTGTCAGCTTCGACGTGCCGGCCGGCAAGACGATTGCCATCGTCGGGCCGTCGGGTGCGGGCAAGTCGACCATCTCGCGGCTCCTGTTCCGCTTCTATGACGTGCAGGGCGGCCAGGTGCTGATCGACGGCCAGGACATCAGGGATGTCACCCAGGAGAGCCTGCGGGCGGTGCTCGGCATGGTGCCGCAGGACACGGTGCTGTTCAACGACACCATCGCCTACAACATCCGCTACGGCCGCGTCGGCGCGAGCGAGGAGGAGGTGCGCAAGGCCGCCGAACTTGCCCAGATCGGGCCGTTCATCGAAAAACTGCCCGATGGCTACAAGTCGATGGTCGGCGAGCGCGGGCTGAAGCTCTCCGGTGGCGAGAAGCAGCGCGTCGCGATCGCCCGCACCATCCTCAAGGCGCCGCCGATCCTGATGCTCGACGAAGCGACCTCGGCGCTGGACAGCCACACCGAGCAGGAGATCCAGGCCGCGCTCGACCTGGTCAGCAAGGGCCGCACCACGATCGTCATCGCCCACCGCCTGTCGACGGTGATTTCGGCCGACGAGATCATCGTGCTCAAGGATGGCCAGATCGCCGAGCGCGGCACCCACATCGAGCTGATGCGCCAGCATGGCCTTTATGCCTCGATGTGGGATCGCCAACGCGAAGCGACCGAGGCCGAGGAACGCCTGCGTCGCGCCCGCGAGAGCGACGAATTTGGTGTTATCGTTCGCCGGCGGACGTCGGAGGTGTCGTAGGTTTTTCCTTCCCCCTTGTGGGGGAAGGTGGCCTCGCGAAGCGAGGTCGGATGAGGGGTGTTCCAGGGAACACCAACGCCTCACTCCGTCGCGCACCCCTCATCCGTCTCGGCGCTGCGCGCCGATCCACCTTCTCCCGCAAGGGGAGTAGGAAAAGATTTCAAAAACACCGCTTGACCTCAACTTAAGTTGAGATTGTACGCCGTTCCCCAGAGCCCGCAAACACCATGATCCAGGAACGGAACAATCGAGATGAAAGACATAAATCAGACTGTTAACGGTGGCAGCGTGTTCAGGGTGGACAAGTTCGTCGTGCCGGCCGCCGCCCGCGACGAGATTCTCACCAAGGTCAGGACCACGCACGAATTGCTGCGCCGGCAGCAGGGTTTCGTGCAGGATTTCCTGCTCGAGCAATTTTCGGGGCCGGGCGAGTTCAACCTGGTGACGATCGTCGAATGGGAAAGCCAGGCGGCTGTCGACAAGGTCGTGCCGATCGTCAAGGCCGCGCAAGAGCGCATCGCTTTTAATCCGCAGGAGACCATCGCCCGGCTTGGGGTGCGAGCCGACATCGCCAACTATCAGCGAATTCCGGGGCTCTAGCCGGGCCAGCCGGCGCCAGGTGCCGGCGCCTCGACGCTGAGTACCTGGCCGGTCCGGGCCTCGCTGACCATGTGCTCGAAGCCGCGCCATTCCGCGGCGACGATGAACAGGGTTCGCCTGGCCGCGCCGCCCAGCATGCAAGCAAAGCAACCGCGATCGATGGTGACGGTCTGCAAGACCTCACCGCCTTCGCGCACCCGCACGCAATGCTTGTTGGGAACATCCGCGTACCAGACCGCCCCTTCGGCATCGAGGCAGATGCCGTCGGGGTAACCGTCGAGTTCGGCCCAGACGCGTCGGTTGGATAAGGTACCGTCGGCGGCGATGTCGAAAGCGGTCAGCCGGCTTGCGTGGGATTCGGCAATGATCAGCGTCTTGTTGTCCAGGGTCACCACCATGCCGTTGGCAAAGGCGATATTCTCCGCCACTTGCCGGACCGAACCTTGCGGCGTGACCAGCACGATCGTGCCCGGGCCGAAATGTTCGCCGGGAGCCGGCGCCGGTCCGCCGCCATTGACATAGATATTGCCGAGCCCATCGACGACGATTTCGTTCCACGGACTTTTCGAGAGGCCGCGCAGATCGGCATGGGTGACGAGCCTGCCATCGGCTTCCTGCCGCAGCAGCAAGCCTTCCCGGCCCGAGACGACGAGCAGACGACCATCCGGCAGCCAATCGATGGAGTAGGGCAGGACGGCCGGCACCGTGAACATGATCTCGCGGTTGCCTTCGGCATCGACGGCGATGATCTCGCCGGTGCCCCAGTTGCAAAGCCACAGCCGTCCGTCATGCCAGCGCGGCGACTCGCCGAAAGCGAGGCCGGCAGTGATGAGATGCGCTTGGGGGGCAGGTGACTGCTGCATGTAAGGGACTCCTTGCCGGTTATCCTACCAAGGACGGTCGAGCCGATGGGGTGCCGACACCGCAGTCAGGAATTTCGGCACAAATCTTCCTATGCAAGTGCGGCAGATCAATCTTGAGCCCTTTTATCTTTCTGACCTGGTGATATTGTTCGCTATTAGAGTTTAGGGAAGTATTTGGATGTTCGGTTTTTTTTCGCGAAGACCAAAGAAGAATTCCGAGAAGCCGTCGGGAATCCCACTTCCTGCCGTAGGACAGGCATCGAAAGCCGGGCTGTTGGTAATCGTGCCTCGTTCAACCGTGGACAAAGCCGTTGAGAAGCCTTTTCAACTCGTCCTGGCAGTCGAAAAATTCATTCACGCTATGGTTTTTAAAGGGCTCTACCGCCATTTTGAAATCGACCCAAAGGCGATGCACGTCTCCCATGCCGATCAATATTCCGCCGAGGTGAATAACGGCGGTCATAGTCAATTCATCCACAATGCCGACCGTGAGTTCGATGTGATGGTCGCCAACGCTCGTGCCGGCCTCATTGCTATTGGCGCGAAGGGGCAATTGGCGACTCTGGAAGAGATGTCCGTCTGGGTCTCCGAACACCCTGACGAAGCCTCGGAAGAGACCGGCTTCGAGGGCGGGCGCGACGATTTTCTCGACACGCTTGATGATGCTTTCTACGGCGCCGATGAGGCTTCTCCGATAATCGATCTATTGGCGCTCTGGATCGCATCATGGCCCGATCTGCAGATTGTCGACGACGATGATTGCGATGAAGCTATCCTCCAGTTGGCAATGGCCAATCCTCTGCGCGAATCCCGGCTTCTCCATCGATCGGTCAGCGAACTGGTCGGTCAGATGTTTCGCACGCGCGATGTCGGAGTCGGCCTCGCGTGCGCCAATGCGCTACCGCCCGAGGTCAAACTATCGCTTGGCGTGGCGAGGATGTTGGATGTCGAGGGCGAGACCCAATTAGCTTTTCAACTGCGCACCAACGCAGAGGAGCTTCGCCTTTGCGTCTCCACCGACACCCATGCGGCTGTCTATGGATATATCGCTCCGGAAGTTCGGCCAATTGCGCAACCGGGTGAAAATATACTCGCTGCTGGTGCGCCTCGCGTCGGTCGCAAGCTCGGTCAAGCCGATGCGCAAACGATAGCAAAGGTAATCGAACTGGCCGAGGAATATCATGCGCCAGTAGCCGTCGATCTTTTGCTGCGGAAGGCTGGATTCGATCCAACTGACGCAGTCGTGTCGGCGAATTCTGTCGTGCAGAACGAAGGAGGGCCGGTGGTGAATTGGGTGGTGATGGCAGGTGGTCACGCGTTTCTCTTCCAGTCGTACCCAGACCGTGGCGTGATGTTACGCGGTGGCAATGAGCAAAGTCTGGTGGAAGCTTATCGAAATGAGCTTGAGGAACACTTCGACCTGAGCGCCGCAGCTGGCGAATAAACTGTTCGAGTTAGATCGGGCTGGAACGTCATCCTAGCCCCTGCGATCACTGCATTTCGCTCGGGAAGAAGTTTGCATGGAGATGGACGTTGGTGCCACGTGGGCCGGAATTCTGACGGCAATGGCATGGGCATGCAAGCCGGTCGCGGCTCACGAAAGACAGAGTGTCCGGCCATCCGGATACAGCGGGCCCTTGCCCGTTCGCCCGCGCCGCCGATTGTTGCGTTGCGGCGAGGGGGGCTTTCGGCTATTGAGGCCGGACCTGAAACGGAGCCCGTTTACACCCGATGAGCCTTGTCGATACGGTCAAGAACGCGTTCGTACCGATCCATCGCGAAGGCTATCCCTTTATCGCGGCCTTTGGCGCGGCGACGCTTTTCCTTGGCTATTTCTCCTCGATCCTGTTCTGGATCGGCCTGATCCTGACCGCCTGGTGCGTCTATTTCTTCCGCGACCCCGAGCGCGTCACCCCGATTGACGACCGCCTTGTGGTGAGCCCCGCCGACGGCATCGTCTCGGCGGTCGGGCCGGCCGTGCCGCCACGCGAGCTTGGCCTCGGCAATGTCGAGATGACCCGCATCTCGGTGTTCATGAATGTCTTTTCCTGCCATGTGAACCGCGCCCCGGTACGCGGCCGTATCGTCAAGATCGAACATCGGCCTGGAAAATTCCTCAACGCCGAGCTCGACAAGGCCAGCACCGAGAACGAGCGCAACGGCCTGGTCATCGAAAGCCCCAACGGCACGATCGCCGCCGTCCAGATCGCAGGTCTGGTGGCGCGCCGCATCGTCTGTTGGGCTGAGGCGGGCGGCTCGATCGGCATCGGCGAGCGTTTCGGCCTGATCCGCTTCGGCTCGCGCGTCGACGTCTTCCTGCCCTTGACCGCGACGCCGCGCGTTGCCGTCGGCCAGACCGCGGTCGGCGGTGAAACCGTGCTGGCCGAATTCGGTGGCGTCGCCGGTACGCCTCTCGTGCGGATTTCCTGAGCCGTGGGCACGCAATATAAGAAGTTCGAGGCCCATGCGAGCGGCGGTCCGCGCATCCGCGAGATCCCGATGCGCATGGTGCTGCCAAACCTCGTCACCGTGCTTGCCATCTGCGCCGGCCTGTCCGGCATCCGCTTCGGCTTCGAAGGCCGCTTCGAACCGGCGGTGGTGATGGTGTTGCTGGCAGCCTTCCTCGACGGCATTGACGGCCGCCTGGCGCGGATGCTGAAGGCGACCTCCAAATTCGGCGCGCAGATGGATTCGCTGGCCGATATCGTCAATTTCGGCGTCGCCCCGGCCTTGGTGCTCTATGCCTTCCTGCTCGACCGCGCCGGCTCGCCGGGCTGGATCGCGGCATTGCTGTTCGCCATCGCCTGCGGGCTCAGGCTCGCCCGCTTCAACGTGCTCGACGACGAGAAGGCCGACCGCCCGATATGGCAGTCCGAATATTTCGTCGGCGTGCCGGCGCCGGCTGGTGCCGTGCTGGTGATGCTGCCGCTCTATCTCTATTTCCTGCGGCTCGGGCTGGAGCCAAGCCGCCCGGCTGCCTTCATCGCCACCGGCTTCACCGTGCTGGTTGCCTTCCTCCTGGTCAGCCGGCTGCCGGTCTATTCCGGCAAGAGCATCAAGATCCCCGGCGACAGGGTGCTGCCGGTCATCCTGGCGGTCGTGCTCTACGTTCTCTTGCTGATGACCTATCCCTGGTACACGCTGACCGCGTCGGTCGCCGGCTACCTGATCTTCCTGCCGTTTTCCGTGAGCGCCTATTCCAAGCGCGCCAAGCTGGAAGGCGAGAAGGTGCCGCCCTCGGACATAGGCTAAGGTCTCAAGCCCCTGAGCAACAGATCACTCCAGGCCGACGCAAAGCGTTCGTCGCTGACGTCGATCGCACGCTCGCCCCAGATCGCTTCGAAGACCCGGAACATGGCGACGCTGCCGACGATCACGGCGGCGACGGCCTCGCTGTCATGCGGGCGCAGTTCGCCCTGGCGCTGACGCTCCCGCAGCCATTCGGCGACGGCAAGGTAAGTGCTTTGCATGATCTCGCCACGCGCCGCGGCTTTCAGTTCGGGAAAATGCTCCAGATCCCGCCACAGGATCCTGAGCACGTCACGATTGGCGCCGAGTTTTTCAAGCATGCTTTCCACTAGCCGCCGCGAACCCTCGTCGACGGAAAGTGTCGTCCCGCCAAGTTCGGCCCGGCCTTCCCGTGCGGTGCCGACAAACTGTTCGATCGCGGTGGCAAGCAGATCCTCTTTTGAGGAAAAATGCTTGTAGAGCGCGCCGGAGCCGCGCGACAGGCCCGCCGCCTCCTGAATCTCGGGAACGCTCGTCCGGTCGTAGCCGCGCTCGGCGAACAGGCGGATAGCCTCGCGCAGGATACGCTGGCGTCCGGTCGATGGCGGCTTCATGGCTGCTCCTGGCTCCGTGGGCACGATGACGGGGATTGGCGATCGGACATCAACATCCGACGGACAATCTGAAATGACCCGCGCCGCTGCGTGCAGCGCCGCTGACCGGTCACTGGCGCCCGCCTTGTTCGCAAAGCCACGCCTTCCAGTTTCTTTCGCCAAGCCGTTCGGCGGTTTCGACCAAACCCATTTTGAGGCTCATCTTGCGGCCGATCGGCAACGGCAGGACGAGACGCCTCAGCCCAAGCGCGTCGCGGTATTGCCGCGCGAAATCCGAGAAAGGCATCGTATCCGGACCGCCGATTGCCGGGCGTACGCCGCATTTGCCGTCGGTGACGGCCTCGGCCAGATATTTGGCCACGTCGCGTGTATCCACCGGATTCGACGGCGAGGTCGGCAGCGGCCAGACCGGCAGCCATTTCAGCCCACCGAGCATTTGCGCCAGAAGGTAATAGAACGGCGTGGCCGCGATGACCGACCATGGGACCGACGACTTCCGCACCAGCCGTTCGCCCGCCAGTTTCACGCGGGAATAGGGCAGGGTGCTGAATTCGAGGCCGACGATGGACACGAAGATGAAGTGCGAGACGCCGCTGCGCTCCGCGGCGGCGAGCAGGTGGCGCGTGCCGTCGACATCGACGCTGGAAGGGCTCGAAAAGAAATCGACCAGCCTCATGCCGCGCCTGGCGATCGGCGAGAGCGTCGCGGCGTGGATGACCGTATCGACGCCGCGCAGCGCTTCATCGATGCCATCTCCGGTCGCGAGATCGCCTGGGGCCCATTCCACGAAACTGTGCTGCCCGGCTTTCCGGGCAAGCAGCCTGACAGCGTGGCCAGCCCCGGTCAGCGCCGGCACGAGGTCGCGGCCGAGATGCCCAGTTCCGCCGGTGACAAGGATTTTTGACATTCGAGATCTCTTCGCTGTGCCAAACAGTGCCCGAAGCGGGTGCCATGGAATGCGAGACCACCGAAGCTTCGAACTTGAAGGAAGTGAATACTCACTCACCGGCAATTTGTCTAGGGAGATCACGCGCGGCATGGGCGCACAGATTGGCCCGGCCTGGATAGGGGATACGGGTAGGGTCAGGCCGCGACGCCGAGCCCCAGCCTGTCGATCGCCAGCTTGCGGGTCGAGACGTAGTCCGTCTTGCCCGACCCCAGCACGGGGATTTCCTCGACCTTGACGATGTCGTTCGGCACCATCAATTCGGCCGCACCCGCCTGCTTGCCGAACTTGCGCAATTCGTCGGGATTGGCATCGCCGGCGGTGGTGACCAGAACGATGCGCTCGCCGCGCCGCTTGTCCGGCACCGCTACCGCCGCGTGGCGTTCTTCCGGCCACAGCGACTGCACCAGCATCTCGACCGCGCCCAGCGACACCATCTCGCCGGCGATCTTGGCGAAACGTTTGGCGCGGCCGCGAATGCTGATGAAGCCTTCGCGGTCGACGGCGACGATATCGCCGGTGTCGTGCCAGCCGGTCAGCGGTTGCAACTCGCCGGGCCGGTCCGCGGTCATGTAGCCCATCATCAGGTTTGGCCCATCGAGCCACAACTGACCGGCGTCGGTGATGCCTTCGATCGGCTCCAGCTTCATGCGCATCGCCGGCAGCAGCCTGCCGACCGTGCCGTCGCGGCCGTGGATCGCGGTGTTGACGGCAACCACGGGCGCGGCTTCGGTCAGCCCGAAACCTTCGATGATCTCGGCCTGGAAGCGCTGGCGATAGACGCGACGGGTTTCCGGCTTGACCGCCTCGGCGCCGGCAACGACGAAGCGCAGGCTGGAAAAATCGCCGTCCTTGGCGGTGCGCGCATAGTTGGCGAGGAACGTGTCGGTACCGAACATGACCGTTGGCTTCACCTTGCGCGCGACCTCGGGGATGATCTTGTAGTGCAGCGGCGAGGGGTAGAGGAACAGTTTTACCCCGGTGACCAGCGGCAATATGGTGCCGCCCGTCAGGCCGAAGGAATGGAACACCGGCAGCACGTTGAGCAGGATGTCGGCCGGCGAGATGGTGATGCGCGCCTCGGCCTGCATGGCGTTGGCATGAAGGTTCCTCTGTGACAGAACAACCGCCTTCGGCGTGCCTTCGGAACCCGAAGTGAACAGGATCACGCCCGGCTTGGCCGCTTCCTGCCGCTGCAGAGGCCAGCGCCACAGCAGGGCGGCGGCGAGCTTGTCCAGCGCGGTGACGCTGGTCCGCAGATCTTCCAGCCACAGCAGCCTGGCGCCGCCCTTTTCGACGGCCACGACAATGTCGGCTAGGTCTGCTTTTTCGACAAAGGCGCGTGATGAGATGACGGTGCGGATCACCGCCGTGCGCACCGCCGCGGTGACGCTCGCCGGTCCGGCCGTATAATTGATCATCGCTGCTACGCGGCTGGCCGACAGAAGCCCGACGAAGGACAGCACGACGCCATTGGCGTTGGGCAGCATCACGCCTACCGCCTCGCCCGGCGCGGTGATCGCCTCGAAGCGCCTGCCCAGCACTCGCGCGCCGATGAACATCTTGCGGTAGCTCAGCGCGCCCGAGATGACATCCTCGATGATGGGATGCGAGGCGCCGACCCGATCCGAAGCATCGCGCATGGCCAAGAACAGTCCGCGATCGAGGTTGCTGCCGAAAAGCCGAGCCTCGGCGACACGGTCGAACAGGGCATTGGTGTTCGAGGCCTGGTCGGGGTTGCGCGCCACCAGTTCGGCGATGGTCATCGGCTCCAGGACGCTGATCGACAGCTGCGGAAACCAATGCCGTGGCGCGTTGTCCGCCGGCGTCAGCGACACCGGCAGGCTGCGCGCGCCGGCGA
Organism: Mesorhizobium sp. B263B2A; assembly: GCF_020165775.1. Lineage (NCBI taxonomy): Bacteria > Pseudomonadati > Pseudomonadota > Alphaproteobacteria > Hyphomicrobiales > Phyllobacteriaceae > Mesorhizobium > Mesorhizobium sp. B263B2A. Next base: position 166,370 of record NZ_JAIUIU010000007.1, on the reverse strand, counting down.
CGAAGATCGGCACGATGCGGGCGTCGGCCTGCATGGCGATGCGGGTGACGGCGCGAAACAGCCGAAACGTCTTGACGTCGGGCTCGACCGCATCCGGCAGATAGACGGCGAGCCGCCCCTTGCCCTTCAGCACGCGCACCAGCCGGCGGCTGACGAAGACATGTTCGGCGTTGAAGGCGATGGTGCGGCCAAGCTCGCGCCAGGGTTCGAGCCAGGGCGAGCGCGCCGAGACCTCGTCGAGGATATGCAGCGTGTCGTCAGGCAGCAGCGACAGCATCAGCGCCGGTTCGAAGCGCGACTGGTGCGAGATGACGTAGATGACCGGTACCTGCGCTTTGCGCGCGATCCTGATGCGGTTGTCGCTGACCCGATAGGCGAGCTTGAACGGCACATAGAGCAGCGCCTGGGCGAAGCGCAGGCCGAGGCGGAATTTCTCCACCACGCCGATCAGCAGCCAGGCCACGACAAGACCCGCAAGCAGCGCCAGTGTCAGGATCATGCCGCGTCTCTCCCAACGACTTTATCATCGCGGCTCTTTTGCGGCCGCGTCGGGCAGAGCGTAGACGATGTGGGAGCAAGGTCAATGCGGATGAGGACGGTCTTCCTTCTCCCACAGGGGAAGAAGGAAAGGCGCCCCTCAAGCCGCCTTCAACCGTCCGCTGATGAATCGGAACTCCTGCGTCTTGCCGCCATAGCCATAGGCGGCCGCCGGCACCTCATGCACGAAGCCATAGCTTTCTTCATGTATGCCGCCCAGCAGGCCGCCGAAGGCATCGAAGATTGCCTTGAGATAGGCTTCCAGCTCGACCTTGGTATTGGTGCCGTCGACCACCTTGATGTCGAGCCAGAACGTGCTGGTTCCATGCTCGGCCAGCGACTTGCCGCCGGCGAACCAATGCTTCGGATCGATATAGGACACGGCAACGGCGGTGATCGTCGGATCCTTGCGCAATCGCGTGGCTGTGATTTCGGTCACCTCCCCGGCAATCCTGGCTGACAGGGCGGCGTCGGGCTTGCCGGTGACGCTGACATTGATGATAGGCATTTTTCTTCTCCTGGTTTGAGCGGCGTCCGATCGCCGTTGACAACACCATGCCACTATTGTCGGATCAAAAAAATCGAATTGTTTTTGATTGAAGATTCGATAAAATCGAATTATGGAAACGCTCGATCCCGATCTGCTCAGAACCTTCCTCGCTTTCGCCGACGGCGGCTCGCTGGCGCAGGCGGCTTCCAGCGTCGGCCGCTCGCCTTCGGCGGTGACCGCACAGATGCAGCGGCTGGAGGAGATCGTCGGGGAGCCGCTTCTGACGCCGCAGGGGCGGGGACGTGGCCTGACGCTGGCCGGAGAGGATCTCGTCGGCCACGCCAGGCGCATCCTTGCCGTGCATCGTGAGGCGTGGCTGGCGTTGAAGGGCGCGCGCGCCGCCGGGCGCGTCGCCATAGGCACCACGCAGGACTTCGCCGACAGCGGCCTGCCGGAGCTGCTGCGCGCCTTCGCTACCAGCCATCCGCGCGTCAGGATCGAGTTGCGGGTCGGCCGCTCCGCCGAACTGGCGCAGGCGCTGCAGGCCGGCAGCCTCGATCTGGCGATCGTCATGCGACAGTCAGCGTTGGCGGACGAGGTCGGCGTGCTGCGCGAGCCTATGATATGGCTATGCTCGCAAAAAGGACTGGCCTCGCGCCAGGAGGAACTGCCGCTGGCGCTGCTCGATCCCTATTGCGGCTTCCGCGAGGCCGCACTTGCGGCGCTCGATGCAGCTGGCCGGCGCTATCGCATCGCCGCCGGCAGTGCCAGCCTTGCCGGCCTGCGCACCGCGGTGAATGCCGGCGTCGCGCTGACGTTGCGAACCGCGCGCTTTGCCCATTCCGGCATTGTCGAGGCACCGCGCGAGCTTGGCCTGCCGCAGGTTCCGATGGCTGAGTTCGCGATCCGGCTGCGCGCCGGCGCCGATGGCCCAGCGAACGATCTGGCGGCACTGCTCCGCGGCAACCTGGCGCTGTCTGGAGCCTTTGGCTGAACACGGACGTGTTGGCCTTGGCGTTGCCTAAACGCAAAGAGAAAGCAGACCTTGCGGTCGGGCCCATTTTGCAAAAGAAAAAGCCGACCTTGCGGTCGGCTTGGAGTAAGACGGGCCGAGGGGTTTGGGGGGACTTGGGGGGTGGCCCGTCGCACCAATAATGCCTGAACCCGATGATGGTTCCATGACTTCGAAAATTTTTTAAGAAATATTTGACGCTGTCCGTTGCCCGCGGGCCGCCAGCCAGTCGCGGCCGGCATGGGCAAACACCGCGCAGAGTACGATGGCGCCGCCGACCAGGCTGGCTGCCGGCGCGATTTCGCCCAGGAACAGGAAGGCAAACAGGATCGCGAACGGCACTTCGGCCGAGCCGAGCAGCCCGGATTCGGCCGCCGGGATGAGCCGTGCGCCTTCCGTCCACAGGATCGACGACAGCGCGAAGGAAGCGCCGAAGGTGACGAGCAGGACGGCATCCCTTGGCGAGACCGCCAGCGGATCGGTGACGAACCAGCCGAGCACGAACAACAGGAAGGCCGATACCGCGCCGGCCCAGACCACCGGTGTGTCGCGGAAGGCACGCACCATGATCATGTAGAGGCCGCTGCCGATGGTCATCAGCAGCGCCAGTCCGTCGCCGAACAGGTTGCCGGTGCCGAAGCTGGACCAGACCATGATCGCCACGCCGCAGAGCGACACGGCAGCGGCGAGCATCGTCTGCATGCGGAAGGGTTCACGCGTCAGAACCCAGGCCAGCAGCGCGGTGGCGAAAGGTGCGGTGGCGTAGATGACGGTGACATTGGCGACGAAAGTGAATTTGAACGCCGAGATGAAGGCGATGCTGGCCAGCGCGCCTTCCACCGCCAGCAGCCAGCCGCGCCAGCCCAATCGCAGGCTCTCGCGCCCGCCGGAGCGGTGTCGCCGCCACAGCACATAGAGGCTGATCAGGATCGAACCGACAAAGCCGCGCCAGCAGATGATGGTCAGCGGATCTGCATGGATCGATTTTGTCAGCACGCCAGTCAGCGCAAAGACCGCCGCCGAGCATGACACGAGAACGATGCCAAGCGTGCGCTCGGCGACAGTGTCGGTGGTGGCTGTCACATCAGTCATGCCGCCAGCCTACGCCGCTCCCTCCTGACATCGTAGCGTCAGCAGTGATGCCCATCACAGCCGCTTGCGAAAATGCTCGCCGCCGACGATCAGCAGCCCGGCGGCGACGATGAGGGCGGCACCCAGGAAGACTTCACGGCGCGGCACGTCGCCCCAGATCGCGAAGCCGAGCGCGAACGCCCACAACAGCGAGGTGTATTCGAGCGGCGCGAGGATCGAGGCCGGCGTGCGCTTCATGCCCTCGAAGAGGAGGTATTGCGCCAGGCCGCCGAGCGCCCCGACGCTGGCGAGAAGCAGCAGCTGGGGCAGGTCCGGCGTGTGCCACCACAACAGCGCCGGCACCGCCGAAAACAGCAGGAAATAGAAATTGTTGAGGAGAAGCTGGATCATCGAGCGTTCGGCAAGCGCGGTCTTGCGCAGCAGCACGATGGCAATGCCCCACAGGAAGGCGGCTGTCAGCACCAGCAGCACCGGCACGGACAGGCCGAGATGGGTAGGATCACAGGCGATAAAGACGCCGGCGAAGCCGATCAGGACCGCCAGCCAGCGCAGCATCGGCACCTTTTCGCCGAGCAGGAACACCGAAAGCACGGTGACGATGATCGGGGCCGCGTAATATACGGTGGTCAGTTCGGCGAGCTGCAGGCTGCGCGCGGCGTTGTAGTAACAGAGCCAGGCGGCAAGCGTGAAGGCGCTGCGCACCAGCATCGGCCGCACGATCGGCGAGCGCACCGTGTCGGCAAACAGCGCTCGTCCGCCGATTGCCGCGCAGGCACCGAGAATGGTGATGCTGCGGAAGAACATGATTTGCCAGACGGTCATGCCGGTGACCAAGAGCTTGATCGAGGCATCCTGCGTCGAAAACAGGAGATAGGCAGCACCGGTCAAAAGGATCCCGGCGAGAACCCTTTCACGAGTTTCGAGAATGGCGACATCGGCCATAAGGTGCGGGACCAGTGTTGCAGGAAGCGATGCGAGCGGCCTGGAAGGTCAGGCCCCGCTCCAAGCTATACGGGCGAAAGTCGGCGCAGCGCTACGCCAGCCCTGAGCTTGCGTTGGGGCAGGGGTCGATCGCGCGCGTTGCCGCGAAGCCTACTGCGTTGCCTGGTAGAGTTCCGAGGCGGCCTCTTTCAGAGCGCGTCGACCGTCGGGGCTGAAATACATCATATGCCCACCCTCGACAACATCGAGATGGATGGGCTTGGTATTGGCAAGCGACGGGACTTGATTCACCAGGTAGCGCGAGGCGAGATAAGGCGTAACCAGATCGGTGTAGCCGTTGACGATCACGACGCCGAGTGCAGGGTTCAGCGAGCGTGCTCGCTGCAGGTCGTCCATCACCCCGGCATAGCCTTGCCGTGAGGCGCTCGTCCCGTAATCCCAACTATGGCTGATTTCGTCATTGAGCAGGCGATAGCTGACATCGGTGCGGAAATTCAGTTCGTTGCGGGCGTAGCCGACGAAAGCCGAGGTCAAAGCCGGCACGCTGCGGTCGAGCACTGGATCCGGACCGACGACGCGTGCGCTTTCGGGCGCGATGTCGGCGGTGCCGATCATGGCGTCGTATGGGCTGAGCACCTTGCCGCTGGCGCGGGCGAACTCTCTTGCGAACAGGTCGGTCGGGATGCGGGCGGAGTTGCGCCGCACGAGGTCGAGCGGCAGGCCGGTGATGTCGGCCACGCGCTGGCTCGCCAGTCGCCCGCCTTGCTCCAGCCCGCTGGCGAGCGCCGTCAGGTAATCGCCCAGCGCATAGTGTTCGACTTCGGCCAGCTTTTCCCGCAGTGCATCGCCGCTGACGCCTTCGGTGCGCAGGCGCACGGCCGCCAGCGAAGGCAGTTCGAGCGCCCAATGCAACGGCTGGAATTCGTCGGGCCGCACCAGTGTGAACTCCAGCGCCGGCGAGATCAGCACGATGCCGTTCGGACTGATGCCGATATCCTCTTGCAATGTCCTGGCCAGAAGCGCCGCACGGAAGCCGCCATAGCTTTCCCCGGCGAGGAACAGCGGCGAACCGGTGCGGCCGTTCTGCGCGAGATAGAGCCGGATGAAGGCGCCTATCGAGCTGGCATCCTGTTTGACTCCCCAGAAGTCGTGCGTGTCCTGGCCCGGTGCCTCGCGGCTGTATCCAGTTCCGACCGGATCGACGAAGACAAGGTCGGTCATGTCGAGCCAGCTGTCCTGATTGTCGATGAGCCTTTGCGGCGGGGGCAGGAATTCGCCACCGGTTCCCGTGGCGATCACGCGCGGACCAAGCGCGCCGATATGCAGGAAGGCGGACGCTGCTCCAGGGCCGCCATTGAACACGAAGGTGATCGGCCGCTGCGGGTCCTTGGCCGCGTTTGCCGGTGGCTCCAGCGTATAGGCGACATAGAATATCTCCGCTGTGACCCCCTTGCCGGAAAGCAGCGGCAAGGTGCCGGCCCTTGCCTGATAGTCCAGCTTGCGCCCGGCGAGGGTGATGGAATGCTTGGTGGTCTGCGGCGACGGCAGCAGGGACAGCACGCCGCCCGAGGGCGCCGGACGCTCCGCCGTATCAGCCAGGACAGGCTGCGTGAAGGCGGCAAGCATCAGCAGGGCGATCAGTTTCAGCTTGAGCGACATGATGTCTCCGCGAGAACGACTCCCGCATAGGTATGGCCGCGGCGATCGAAGTCAAAGGGCATGATGGGTGGCTCGGTTTTGCCAATTCGAGATTTTTGCCGCGGGTTGTGACAAGTCCCCGATTTCGGACCATTATTCACGGCACGAAACAAGCAGTCGGGAAAGGGCAACAAAATGGACGCCACGGAACTGAAGGCCATGCAGGCCCCGCTGAAGCAGGCCTATCGCGACGACGCTTCGCAGGCGCTGATCACGTTGAAGGCAAGAGGGTCGATCGACGACCAGTCGGTGGCCTGCAAGGTGGAGACGGGGAGGGCCCTTGCGATTGCCGGATTGCACCCGGCAACCGGCGGCTCAGGCCTGGACCTCTGCTCCGGCGACATGCTGCTCGAGGCGTTGGTGGCCTGCGCCGGCGTGACGTTGAAGGCCGTCGCGACGGCGCTTGAGTTCAAGCTTGGGGCTGCCGCGGTTGAGGCCGAAGGCGACCTTGATTTTCGCGGCACGCTCGGTGTCGCCAAGGATGCGCCGGTCGGCTTCCGTGCCATCCGGCTCAATTTCGCTCTCGACACCGACGAGCCGCAGGAGCGTATCGATTCGCTGCTGAAACTGACCGAGCGCTATTGCGTGGTGTTTCAGACCATCAATCAGAAACCTGAGCTGACGGTGAGCGCACGGCGCTGATGATCTCCCGCTTGAGGGGGAAATGTCGCCGAAGGCGACATAGGGGGATCGGAACATCCTGACGCGACGCCCCTTTGCCGGCAGAGGAGGTCAGCGCTCCACGCGCGGCGACCCCCTCTGGCCTGCCGGCCATCTCCCCCTCAAGGGGATTACGCTCATCACTGCGCGGACGGCTCTTCGGCATCGCCCTCGTCGGTGAAGGGCGAGGCGCTTGGCACGCATTGCACCGACCAGCCCTGCGGTGTCGGCTGCTTCTGGTATTCGGTGATGGCGGCGGTGCACTGCTCGCGCTTGTCGAAGGTGCTGGGCAGCACGACCATGCCGCCCTGCGGGCCGGCGATTACAAGATACCAGACCAACGCTGCGGTTGTAGCCATGGGGATTTCCTTATTCTGCCCAGCGGGGCGCTTGTTGCGGGAATCTCTACGATCCTAACAACTCCGTGGAAATGACGAAAGCATGACCACGGAGCAGCCTTTACGCTGGAGATCACAGCCGCGTGATGACAAGGCCGGCTCTGCTCCGGTTCTCGGGGCTACCGCTTCAGTCGGTTGCAAAACAGTAGAATAGGCCGTCGCCGCCAGTGCCCTTCAGCGCCTCCTGACCGCAGCCGCCGCGCGAGGCATGCGAGGAATTCCAGGACTTTGCCGCTGCCGAATCGTCGAGCCCGGCGCGGTCGTGGTGGCCCATCATGGCAGCCCCTTCGGCGCCGCTCATCGTCCAGTCGCCACAGGTCTGGTCGGCGATCTTGGTGCCGTCGGGCTTGGAGCCGGTCAGCATGTCGTGACGGTTCGGCGTGTCGCCACGGCCATTGACGGTCTCACCCTTCTCGGTGAGCGCGGTCTGCTTGGTGATGCCGTTGGCGTCGCTGTGCAGCGAGGCGACATCGTCGGCGATCTTCTCGCCCTTGGCGTTGAACCAGGGACCCTTGCCGATGCGGTCGCGCGCGTCCTCGGTGCTGGTCGAGAGATAGGCGTGCCAGGTCTTGCCGGCGACACCGGCCGCTTGCGCCAGCGAAGCGCAATGTGCGTCGGCGCCCTTCAGGCCGCCGAGATCGCCGCCCTTGCCGGAGCCGGCGCTGGTGACGAAGAAACTCATCTTGGCATCTTGTGACAGGGCTGTGCCGGCAGTCGCGGCGAGGGCGGCCGCGGTGGCGGCAACGAGAAGAAGAAGTCTGCGCATGTCGGTCCTCCGGTTTTCGAATATCCTACGTTCGAAGAACGTAGCCGGAGGCCTTTTTAATCCCTGAGATAGGCCACCTGAATGCGGGCAGCGGTTCTGGGAGCCGTCGAAAGAGGTGTAAATTTATTCCGGCTGCCTGTAGGCGACGAAGCGGTTGTGCTTGGCCTGGAAGATCAGCCCGGTCTCTTTCAGGTCTGGGCTTGCCAGCGGCACGATGCGCTTGGCGATCTCCGAGGGATGCGGCAGCGTTGCCGGATCCTCGCCGGGCACGGCCTGCGCGCGCATGGCGGTGCGGGTGGCGCCGGGGTCGGCGGCGTTGACGCGCAGCGGCAGGCTTTGCGTCTCATGCGCCCAGGAACGCATCATGGTCTCCACCGCTGCCTTCGACGCTGCGTAGGGCGCCCAGAAGGCGCGTGCCGAATGCGCGGCGTTGGAGGAAAGCAAAATCGCGCGGCCGGCATCCGAAAGCCGCAGCAACGGGTCGACCGAGCGGATCAGCCGCCAGGTCGAGGTGACATTGATGGTCATCACCTTCTCGAAGGTCTTGGCCTCGACATGGCCGATCGGCGAGATGACACCGAGCACGCCGGCATTGGCGACCAGAATGTCGAGCTTGCCCCAGCGCTCGTGAATGGCGCCGCCCAACCGGTCGATGCCGGCCATGTCGGCGAGGTCGAGCGGCACCAGCGTCGCCTGGCCGCCGGCCGCCTTGATCTGGTCGTCGAGTTCTTCAAGCCCGCCGACGGTGCGCGCGACCGCGATCACATGCGCGCCGGCGGCGGCCAATTCCTTGGCGATGAAATAACCAATGCCGCGCGAGGCGCCGGTGACGACCGCGACGCGGCCGGAGAGGTCGAGGGTCATGCGAGAATTTCCGTGAGGTAGGTGCGAGACGCCCCCGAAGGCAAATGACGGCCTGGCAATCCCTATGCCCCGCTGTTCGCCAGCAGCGACAGCGTGCGCACATTGTCGTGGCCTTCGAAGTCGAGCAGGCGGGTCGGATACTGGCCGGTGAAGCAGGCGTCGCAGAATTGCGGCTGGTCGTTGTCGCGGCTGGCCTCGCCGACGGCGCGGTAGAGCCCGTCGATCGAGAGGAAGCCGAGCGAATCGACGCGGATGAATTCGGCCATCTCCTCCACCGACATGCGCGATGCCAGGAGCTTCGACTTCTCCGGCGTGTCGACACCGTAGAAGCAGGAGGCGCTGGTCGGCGGCGAGGCGATGCGCATGTGCACTTCCTTGGCGCCGGCATCGCGCACCATCTGCACGATCTTCTGACTGGTGGTGCCACGCACGATGCTGTCGTCCACCAGCACGACGCGCTTGCCCTCGATCATGCGGCGGTTGGCGTTGTGCTTCAGCTTGACGCCCATGTGGCGGATCGAATCGCCGGGCTGGATGAAGGTGCGGCCGACATAGTGGTTGCGGATGATACCGAGCTCGAACGGGATGCCGGCCGCCTGGCTGAAGCCGATCGCCGCCGGCGTGCCCGAATCCGGCACCGGCACGACGATGTCGGCGTCAACCGGATTTTCCTGCGCCAGTTCGGCGCCGATGCGCTTGCGCACCTCATAGACGTTGCGGCCTTCGACCGAGGAATCCGGCCGAGCGAAATAGACATATTCGAAGATGCAGAAGCGGGTCTTCTGCGGCTCGAACGGGAACAGGCTTTCGATGCCCTTGGAGGTGACGACGACCATCTCGCCCGGCTTCAGGTCGCGCACGAAACGCGCGCCGATAATGTCGAGCGCGCAGGTCTCGGAGGCCAGGATCCAGGCACCGTCGAGATCGCCGAGCACCAATGGCCTGATGCCGAGCGGGTCGCGGCAGCCGATCATCTTCTTGGCGGTCATCGCCACCAGCGAAAAGGCGCCCTCGACTTGCCGCACCGCATCGATGAAGCGCGAGTTGAGGTCGCGCTCCTTGCTGGTCGCGACCAGGTGCAGGAGCGTTTCGGTGTCGGAGGTGGAGGAGAAGATCGCGCCCTGTTTCTGCAGCGCGCGCTGCACGGTCATAGCGTTGGTCAAATTGCCGTTGTGGGCGACGGCGAAGCCGCCATCGGCGAGTTCGGCAAAGAAGGGCTGGATGTTGCGCATCCCGGCGCCGCCGGTTGTGGCGTAGCGCGTATGGCCGATGGCGCGGTTGCCTTGCAGGCTGTCGATGACGCGCTGTTTGGTGAAAGTGTCGCCGATCAGGCCGACATGGCGTTCGACATGGAACTGGGTGCCGTCGTAGGAAACGATGCCGGCCGCTTCCTGGCCGCGGTGCTGCAGCGCATGCAGGCCGAGCGTGACGATGGCCGCTGCGTCCTGCCGGCCGAAAATGCCGAACACACCGCACTCGTCATGGAAATGGTCGTCGGCCTCGGCGGAAAGCACGTCGTCTGCGTCTGCCATCTTAAGCTCCGCTAAAATCGCCATATAGAGCGGGTTCGCGTCGAAAGCAACGCGCGCCGTGCAGTCGTTCACACCATCGTTGGTCCTGACGCCTCTTTCGGGCGTCAGTTTGCAGGCGCTGCCGGTGCCGGCTTGGCCGTGTTGTCGGCAGGAGCGGCGTCGTTGTCGTCGGGCGCTGGCGCATTGGCGTCGTCGCCGCCGGCAGGCGCGTCCGCCGCAGGTGCATCCGGTGCTGCCGGCGTCTCGGCGGCCGGCTGATTCGGATTCAGCTTCTTGAGGATGGCGTTTTCCGGATCCTCCGGCAGCAGGCTCTCGAGCTTGGCGCCGATCTGCTCCAGCAGCGGCCGCGACTTGGCTTCCGTCACCCAGGCCGGTGCCTTGGCGCCGGCCAGCCAGTTGAAGAACAACAAGGCGACAGCGACGACCAGTATGCCGCGCGCGGCGCCGTAGAGGAAACCGAGCGTGCGGTCGAGCGCGCCGATCCGCGAATCGATGATCCAGTCGGCGAGCTTCATGGTGATGACCGAAACGACGATCAGCGCGATGATGAAGACGACGCCGGCGGAGGCCGCCATGGCGATCTTCTCGTTGTCTATGTAGGGCTTCAGATAGGGCAGGACCGGCTTGTAGAAGAAGAAAGCCGCCGCCGCGGCCGCCGCCCACGATACGACCGAAAGGACCTCGCGCGAAAAGCCGCGAACCATGGCGAGCATCGCCGAGACCAGGGTGAAGCCGACGAGAATTCCGTCAAGCAGCGTAATCGGCATGTCTTTCGCCCCACTCCGATCTCTTTTTCACGGCTCGACGAGCCGCGTTATTCTTCGTCGTCCACACGGCTTCGGCGTGAGCCGGCTATGCGTGCCACGAGGTCGGCAAGCTCGGTGGGCTGGAAAGCGCCGGCCCCGATCCCCCCTGCAAGTTCCTCGCTGCCCAAGGGCAGAACCGCGCTACCAAAACCCAGCTTTTCGGCTTCCTTGAGGCGCTGCTGCGCATGCGCAACCGGCCTCACCGCGCCCGAAAGGCTGATTTCGCCGAAATAGACGCAATCCGCGGGAAGGGCAAGACCGGTGAGTGAGGAAACCAGTGCGGCGGCGACCGCGAGATCGGCGGCCGGCTCGCTGATGCGGTAGCCGCCGGCGACGTTGAGATAGACATCGTGGGTGCCGAAGCGAACGCCGCAATGGGCTTCCAGCACCGCCAGGATCATCGACAGCCGCGCGCCGTCCCAGCCAACCACCGCCCGACGCGGCGTGCCGAGCGAGGAGGGCGCGACAAGCGCCTGGATTTCGACAAGGACGGGCCTGGTGCCTTCCATGCCGGCGAAAACGGCAGCCCCCGGGGATTTCACATGCCGTTCGCCCAAGAACAGCTCCGACGGGTTGGCGACCTCGCGCAAGCCCTTGTCCGACATTTCGAAGACGCCGATCTCGTCGGTCGGTCCAAAGCGGTTCTTCACCGTGCGCAGGATGCGGTAGTGGTGGCCGCCTTCGCCCTCGAAATAGAGCACGCCATCGACCATGTGCTCGACGACGCGCGGGCCGGCGATCTGGCCTTCCTTGGTGACATGGCCGACAAGGACGATCGCCGCACCTGTGGATTTCGCATAGCGGATCATCGCCTGGGCGGAAGCGCGCACCTGGGTAACGGTGCCAGGCGCGGAATCGGCAAGATCGGTCCATAGTGTCTGGATCGAATCGAGAATGACCAGATCCGGCCGCTTGCCGTCAGCGATCGTGGCGAGAATGTCCTCGACATTGGTTTCGGCGGCCAACTCCACCGCAGTGTCGGCAACACCCAATCGCTGCGCGCGCAGCCTGATCTGGGCGACGGCTTCCTCGCCCGAGACATAGACGATGCGGTGGCCCCGGGACGCGAGGGCCGCGGCAGCCTGGGTAAGCAGCGTCGATTTGCCGATGCCGGGATCGCCGCCGACCAGCAAGGCTGAGCCGCGCACGAAACCGCCGCCGGTGGCGCGGTCGAGCTCGCCGATGCCAGAGACGATGCGTGGCGCGTCCTCTATGTCGCCCGACAGTGTCGTCAGCACCACCGCGCGGCCCTTGCGGGCATTGCGCGTGTTGGCCGGGCCGGAGCCGATGCCGCCGGAGGTGCCTTCCTCGACCAGCGTGTTCCACTCGCCGCAGGCATCGCATTTGCCGGCCCAGCGCTGATGCACCGACCCGCAATTCTGGCAGATGAACTGAACGCGCGATTTAGCCATGGAGCCGCGCCGGGTCGGTAGAAAGTGCAAACCATAGACAGGCCGGCGGGACAGCGCCCCCCTCTGTCCTGCCGGACATCTCCCCCTCAAGGGGGGAGATCAGCAACTTCGATCCTGCCGCCCGTCTTTCTAGGTTGGTAATTGGCGAAAGCCTGCGTGACATCCAATCTCCCCCCTTGAGGGGGAGATGTCCGGCAGGACAGAGGGGGGCGGGACGGAACGAGGCCTGTCTCAAGAGGTCACTCGAACCTCTCCGCGATATGATGTTCCTCAGCCAGATCGGAGAAGCGGGTGAACTCACCGTGGAACGCAAGGGTGACAGAGCCTGTCGGGCCGTGGCGCTGCTTGGCCACGATCACCTCGGCCTTGCCGCGCATCTCGTTCATCTCGTTTTCCCACTTGACGTATTCCTCCGTGCCGAGCTTCGGCTCGCGGTTCTTGAGGTAATACTCCTCGCGATAGACGAAAATCACGACGTCGGCGTCCTGCTCGATCGAACCGGATTCACGCAAGTCGGAAAGTTGCGGGCGCTTGTCGTCACGGCTTTCGACCTGGCGCGAGAGCTGCGACAGCGCGATGATCGGCACGGCCAGTTCCTTGGCCAGTGCCTTCAGGCCGGTGGTGATCTCGGTGATTTCCTGCACGCGGTTCTGCGAAGACTTGGCGCTCGAACCTTGCATCAGCTGGATATAGTCGATGACGATCAGGTCGAGGCCGCGCTGGCGTTTCAGCCGCCGGGCACGGGCCGAGAGCTGGGCAATCGAGATACCACCGGTCTGGTCGATGAACAGCGGGATCTTCTGCATGGTCTGCGAACAGGCGACCAGCTTCTCGAAGTCCATTTCGGTGATTTCACCACGGCGGATCTTCGAGGAAGAGATTTCCGTCTGTTCGGAAATGATGCGGGTGGCGAGCTGTTCTGACGACATTTCGAGCGAGAAGAAGCCGACGACGCCGCCATTGGCCGCCTTGAATGAGCCATCGGCCTGCTGCGCCGGCTCATACATCTCGGCGATGTTGAAGGCGATGTTGGTGGCGAGCGACGTCTTGCCCATGCCTGGACGGCCGGCGATGATGATCAGATCGGACGCCTGCAGGCCGCCCATGCGGCGATCGAGATCGCGCATGCCGGTGGCAAGGCCCGACAGATGGCCGTCGCGCATATAGGCGGCGTTGGCCATGTCGACCGCGGTCTTGACGGCGTCGGTGAAGCTCTCGAAGCCGCCATCGTAGCGTCCGGTTTCGGCCAGTTCGAAAAGGCGGCGCTCGGCATCCTCGATCTGCTCGGATGGCGACATGTCGACCGGCGCGTCATAGGCGATGTTGACCATGTCCTCGCCGACGGTGATCAACGCCCGGCGCGTCGCCAGATCGTAGATGGCGCGGCCATAGTCGGTGGCGTTGACGACGGTGACGGCCTCGACCGCCAGCCGCACGACATATTGCGCCACCGTCATGTCGCCGACCTTCTCGTCGGCCGGCAGGAAGGTCTTCAAGGTGATCGGCGTCGCCACCTTGCCCATGCGGATGAGCTCGGCCGCGACATCGAAGATCTTGCGGTGCAGGGGTTCGTAGAAATGGCCGGACTTCAGGAAGTCGGAGACACGATAGAAGGCATCGTTGTTGACGAGGATCGCACCAAGCAACGCCTGCTCGGCCTCGATGTTGTTGGGCGATTCGCGATAGAGCGGTTGCTCCGCCACGCCGAATTTTCGTGCTGCCTCTGCCATGATATCCCCGATGTCGATCCCCGGCTTCTCGATATCAGAACGAGACGAATCGATGCTGACCTTTCTGCATCATCGCATGACCAACCAGCCTTGATGCCCGTTGTTCACAGGCTCGGCGAACCGTCCACAGGAGAGTGCTTCCAAGCCCCGATTCCGATTGACTCGGAAAGGCGCAAGTCCCTACCCGAGTCGTTGGAACAGATCAAGAACAATCTTGGCGATCAGGCGCTTCCTTCGTCCAGCGTATCGCCCCAGTCCAGGCGCCGTGCCGCCTTGAACAGATCACCGTCGCGTTTGGTCAGCAATTTTTCGCCGGCGCTGCCGTCCGTTCCGCAAAGCTTGAGCAGAACCTTGCCTGAGCCGGACTTTGGCGGTGCGATCACCCGCGCGGCACGCGCGGCGGCCGGTTGGCGCGAGGCGGCGACAAAAATGAACTTCTCGTCTTCCCACGGCACTTCCGCCTCCTTGGCCAGCCGGTGCAAGCGCGAGCGGGCGACGCGGCGGGAAAAGTGGCACCAGTCGGGCGGGGCGAGCGGGCAAGGCGCCTCATGCGGACAAGGCGCCAGCAGATGCGCGCCGGCCGCGATCAACCGCGCGCGCACCGCCAGGATTCGCTGCCAGCCGGCAGGCGTGCCCGGCTCGACGACGAGCAGCGTGTCGGCCGTGAGATGCCAAAGCCGGTCGACAAGCTTCGGCAGGGATGCCGGAATGATCTCGTCCAGCACATAGGTACACGTCACCAGCTCGGCCGGCTCGAGATCGGCGAGGTCGATGGTGGCGTCGCCGGCCAGCCATTGGGTCCGGGCAGCGACTGCGCCGGCGGCGAGCGTCTCGCCGACCTTGCGTGCCGCCGCACTGGCTTCGAGGAGCACCGCCTGTTCGAGGTCGGGCCAGAGGTCCATCGTGGCCCAAAGCACCGTACCAGGCCCGGCTCCGATATCGAGCAGGCTTTTCGGGGTGAAATCCGGCCGGGCTTCATTCAGCACACCAAGACTGGCGCGGACCGCGGCATAGGTCGCTGGCAGCCGCGTCGCGAGATAAGCGTGCACGGCCAAATCCTGCGCCATGTGCAGGCGGCCGTCGCGCAACTCGGCACGGTAGCGGTCGGAAAGCGTTTTCGCCGCTTGCTTCAGGGTCGCGAGCGGAACGTTTTCAAGCAGGCGCTCGACCCCTTGGCGAAGTGGCACTGGCAATTCCATGGTCAGGCTCCGCGCGGTGCGAGCAGGATGACCGAGGCTCCGGCCATGCAGAGGACCGCGCCGGCAAGATCCCAGCGGTCGGGCCGCACGCCTTCCACCAGCCACAGCCAGGCGAGCGACGCCGTGATGTAGATGCCGCCATAGGCGGCATAGGCACGGCCCGCCGCATTGATATCGACCAGTGCCAGGAGCCAGGCGAACAGGACAAGCGAGACGAAGCCCGGCGCCAGCCAGAGCGGCGACCTTTCCAGCCGCCACCATGCCCATACCGAAAAGCAGCCGGCGATCTCGGCCAGGGCCGCGGCAACATAAAGGAGATAGCTCATGAAAAAGGCCTCGCGACGATCACGAGGCCTTTTTCAGGGCAGGGGCGTGCGAAGGCAAGCGCCAACAGCGAAAGCGTACGAACGTTCCCGTTTCTATTCCGCCACCTTGCGGCGACGGGCAGGCTTGGCGGGCTTCTCGACGGGAGCCGCCTCGCGGCGGCCCAGGTCGCGCATTTCCAGCGCCTTTTCGCATTTGGCCATATAGTCGCGGGTCATCGGCAGCGTGTCGTTCTTCTTGGTGATCTGGAACTGGAAGATGACCAGGTCCTGCCAGCGGAAGGCGGCTTCCGAGGCGGCCAGATAGAATTCCCACATGCGGCAGAAGCGTTCGTCGTAGATCGCCTTGGCCTTGTCGCGGTTGGCGGCGAAGCGCTGGCCCCAGTGCTTCAGCGTATCGGCATAGTGGAGCCGCAGGATCTCGACGTCGGTGACCACGAGGCCGGATTTCTCGATCGCCGGCAGCACCTCCGACATTGCCGGGATGTAGCCGCCCGGGAAAATGTACTTGCGGATGAAGGCGCTGGTCGCCCACGGCACACCGGAACGGCCGATCGTGTGCAGCAGCATGACGCCATCGGGCTTCAACAGTGTCGCGGACTTGTCGAAGAAGGTGCGGTAGTGGTTGACGCCGACATGTTCGAACATGCCGACCGAAACGATGCGGTCGAAACGCTCGTTGAGCTCGCGGTAATCCTTCAGCTCGAAATGGACGTGGTTTTCCAGCCCCTGCGCGTGCGCCCGGTCGGTGGCCACGCCATGCTGTTCGGTCGACAGCGTCACGCCCTGCACGTCGACGTCGAAAGCCTTGGCGAGATAGAGCCCAAGCCCGCCCCAGCCGGAGCCGATGTCGAGCACCGTCTGGCCGGCCTTCAGCCTGAGCTTGGCGGCGATGTGGCGCTTCTTGGCGGCCTGCGCCTCGTCCAGCGTCATGTCCGGCTGTTCGAAATAGGCGCAGGAATACTGCATGTCCTCGTCGAGGAAGAGCCGGTAGAGATCGCCTGACAGATCATAGTGCCGCTGCACGTTGCGGCGCGAGCGCGAGGCGGTGTTGATCTGCTGCAGGCGGCGGAAGGCGTGGCGCAGGCCCTCGATGGCTTTCGACCAGGTCGCGTCGATGCCGCCGCTGCCCATGTTCTGGAAGGCAATTCGCATCACACCGAGCACGCCGCCGTCGAGAATGTCGAGTTCGCCATCCATGTAGGATTCAGGCACCGCCAGCATCGGATCGAACGTGATGGCGCGTTCGGCATGTCGGGTCTTGATGTGCAGGTGCACCGGCTCGCCGCTGCCGTCGCCGAACACGAATGTCGTGCCCTTCGGTCCGGTCACTTTGAGACTGCCGGTGCGAACCAGGCGATCGAGAACGCGCTTCAAGAGAATATTCATGACCTAATGTCCCCAGGGTGCCTTACGCATGGCCCGAAAACCGCAATCGACTTTCGGACTGGATCATGCGCCGAACTCTAATTCCACACGTCCTTTGCGCGTCCAAAGGACGCGCGACGATCTAGTCTGCAACAATATATGGGGACCCGGAAAGTTCCTTTTGGCACAAAAAAGCCCGGGCGAGAGGCCCGGGCGTTGGTCCACAAAGGACGGATAACGGCAATGTGATCGGAGCTTAGCTCCAATCCCTTGCGAGGGTGAGATCAGGCGTTGTCTTCGCCGCCTTCGAACTCGGCGTTCGGATCGAAGAAGTTTTCCGGCCGGGCGTTGTCGTTGATGTCGTCGCCATAAATGGCTTCGGCGGTGGTCAGCGTCTCGCCCTTGGCCTGGCGTTCGGCTTCGTCGGCCGTGCGGGCGATGTTGAGCGTGATCGTGACTTCGACTTCCGGGTGCAGCGCGATCGCCACATTGGTGACACCGATGGTCTTGATCGGCTGGTTGAGCTGGATCTGGTTGCGGTTGACCGTGAAACCTTCCGCCGTCAGCAGGTCGGCGATGTCGCGCGTCGACACCGAACCATAGAGCTGACCGGTCTCGCCGGCCGAGCGGACGGCGATGAAGCTCTTGCCGTCGAGCTTTTCGGCAACCTGGGCGGCTTCCGACTTACGCTCGAGGTTGCGGGCCTCGAGCTGGGCACGCTGGCCTTCGAACTTCTTCTTGTTGGCCTCGTTGGCGCGCAGCGCCTTGCCCTGCGGCAAGAGGAAATTGCGGGCAAAGCCGTCCTTGACCTTGACGGTATCACCCATCTGGCCGAGTCGGGAAACGCGTTCGAGAAGAATGACTTCCATGGTTTTGTTCCTTTCAGTTGGGCGTCGATCTCGGGATCGATGCCAATTCTTGGGAACAGGTCAGGAAGCAAAGGGCGTTGCCGCCGGTGTCGCTGTCCTGCCTGTCGGCAGTTAGAGGCTTTGGCCTCAACCCGGGATTTCCTGCATGTCGCCCAAAAGTGGGTTCCCGGCTTTGGGACAACGACATGCATCGTCAAGACACTCCAGCGGCGCCCGTCGCCGTGGAGAAAAAGCGGGCGACAAAGCCGCCCGCTCGGAGAAATTTAGCGAACCACGTAAGGCAGCAGGCCGAGGAAGCGGGCGCGCTTGATCGCCTTGGCGAGCTCACGCTGCTTCTTCTGGCTGACCGCGGTGATGCGCGACGGCACGATCTTGCCGCGCTCGGAAATGTAGCGCTGCAGCAGACGCACGTCCTTGTAGTCGATTTTGGGCGCGTTGGCGCCGGAGAACGGGCAGGTCTTGCGGCGACGATGGAACGGGCGCCGGGTCGGGATCTGGTTGATGTCGACCATTATTCTGCACCCCCTTCAAAGCCTTCGCGCGGACGGCGCGGACCACGCTCGCCACCGGCATCGCCGAAGCTGCGCGGCGGACGGTCGCCGCGATCGCGGTCGCCGAACGAACGCGGGCCACGGTCACCACGGTCGCGGTCGCCGAAGCCACCGCGCTCCGAGCGCTCTTCGCGCTTCTGCATCATCGCCGAGGGGCCTTCCTCATGCGCCTCGACCTTAATGGTCAGGAAGCGCAGCACGTCCTCGGACAGGCCCATCTGGCGCTCCATCTCGTTGAGCGCTGCCGGCGGGCAGGTGAGGTCCATCAGCGTGTAGTATGCCTTCCGGTTCTTGTTGACCCGGTAGGTGAGGGACTTCAGTCCCCAGTTCTCGACCCGGCCGACGGACCCGCCATTTGCTGCGATGACGCCCTTGTACTGTTCGACAAGCGCATCGACCTGCTGCTGCGAGAGGTCCTGCCGGGCAAGAAACACATGTTCGTAAAGAGCCATTATGTCTTCGTGCCTTTCTTCGTTTCTCTCCCGGTTCCCGGCGGCAAAAGCCTCTGCAACTTCTCTGACCCGGATCCCTTGAGGGGCGGGGAAGAAAGGAGCATGACGAGACGGTCGAGAGCGGAGACACGGGAGGCGGAAGCACTTCTGGCTTCACGCGAAGGTTTTTGAGAAAACCTCCGGCCCTCCGTTCAGCCCCCAGCTAGGACCGGCAGATTGCGGGCGTCTATATAGCAATCCGCAGGGAAGGCAAGGGCGGGTGGCGTTCGCGATGTCGCAGGGGCCCTGTGTCGCAAAGGGGGCGATGTCGCAAGGGGGGCGATGTCGCAGGGGAAGGTCAAATGGCGACAACCGCAAGACTTTGCGATTTCCCCGCAGCGGCAAGCATTTCCGGGGATGAGATGCTTCTCAAGAGCAGATCGCCAACAAGTTCTCGAAGCTGCAACTAACGAATTGAGTGTTCGATCCCCTCAGAGGGACTGCAGGCTCAACTCATGTGGGCTACGACCTTGTCGACCGTTTCGGGGAAGAAGTCCGGCGCCGCGTGCCGCTTGCCGAACATCATGTCATATTGCAGCAGGCGGAAGTCGCGGATCGCCGGGTCGATGTCCTTCTGCCGCGCCCAGTCGGGCGTGGCTTCCCCGGCCGGCGTCAGCAACAGGTTGCGGTCGACGACGCGGTAGCGTTCGCGCATCTCGCCCAGGAAGCCGGTGTAGTAGGGATGGGTGATGCCGGCCGTCTTCAGGATATGATAGGGCAGGAAGGCGGGGCTGACCGCACCCAGGTCCTCGGCCGGACCGGTGCGGTTCGACCAGATGACCAGCGGCGTCTCGTGATGCTGAAGGGCATCCTGCGGTGACGCCTCCTTGCGCGGCGCGACATTGTCCTTGAGGAAGCCGGTTTCGACGTAAACCGGGCCCAGCGGCGGCAGATGGTCGCCGAAGAAGGCGATCACCGTGGGACGGGAGCGCTTCTTTGCCCATTCGACGAGGCGCTCGAGACCGCGATCGGCATCCGCGGATCCCTCCGCATAGCTCAGCAGCGATTCACGCGCCCACTGGCTGATCGGCGCCTGCACCTTGTGGGTCGGGTTGTAGTAGCGGTTCGGCTCGTAGGGACCATGGTTCTGCAGGCTGACCGCGAAGAAGAACACCGGCTGCTCGCTGGCGTCGGCTTCGCGGATGATCTCGTCGGTCATCGCCGCATCCGATGCCAGCGGTCCGCGCTTTTCCATCGGCGGCAGCGTCTCTTCCGACTTGAAGTCGTTGAAGCCGAAATCGGCGTACACCGCGCCGCGGTTCCAGAACCAGTTGGTGCCTGGATGTATGGCACGCGCCTGATAACCCTCGCTCTTCAGGAAGGTTGCCATCGACGGCGTCGGGGTGCGCACATATTGCTGGTAGGGGATGCTGCCGGCCGGCAGGAAGGCGTTCGAGAAGCCGGTCAGCGCTTCGAACTCGATATTGGCGGTCATGCCGCCGAATTCGGGCGAGAACATATAGCCCGAGCGCAACGCCCGCACATTGGGAATGGGGTCCGGCGTAATGGTGACCCCTGGCAGCTTGGTCGGATCCCAGAACGATTCGCTCATGACGACGATGATGTCCGGTTTCTCGGCGGGCACGGAGGCTGTCACCGCTGGCCTCTCGATCGCGGCGATCGCCTTGTCGGAATAGCCGGCCGGCGCCGAGACATGCGCCATCGGCACGTTGAGCGCGAAAGCGAGCGCAAAGCCGTTGGAGGCGTAGTTTTCCTTCTGGTCCCACATGATCGGGATGATCTGCAGCCGGTCCCTGGTCCACGAGAAGGTGGCGTAGTCCATGATCGAGACAAAGAAGGCGAGCAGCGGAACCGCCAGCGTCAGCCGGGCGAGGCGGCCCTTGCGGCTGAGTGCGAGGACCTTGCGGCGCCACAGCCGCCAGCCATAGACGAGCAGCGACAGGCCGGCGACGATGCCGACGACCATGGCGAGCGCGGTCATTGGCCGGTCGCGCACCAGCAATGGCAGCAGGGCGACGATCTGGCGGGCGTAGAGGAAATCCGTCGGATAGAGCGGATCGCCGAGATAATGCGACTTCTGATGGCCGACAAAGGCCAGGGACAGGGTCAGCGGAGCCACGATCATCAGGCTCTGGTGGCTGCGGCCGAGCACGGCGTCGAGGCCGATCAGGATCAGCGCGAACACGACGATCGTGGTCCAGCCCGGCTTGAGCGGTTGCAGGAAGAAGGAGACGGTGCCGGCGAAATCACCGCGCACGATCAGTTCGATGGCGAACACCAGGATGGCCGCGATCGCCAGGCTGATCAGCCCGTAACGGACAACCGGCCATCTCCGGCCCGGCAGGTAGCCGGTGGACGGATCGTCTTCCAGGAATTGCGGCACGGCTTTACCGCTACGTTTCGAACTCTTTGTCACTTCAACTTCCCCACCCAGCGACAAACACGTCACTCGATTGTCATATAATTGTCACGCAAAGCTAGCGCCTGTGGCGGAAATAAGAAGAGCCAGCAAACGATTCGTGAGCGGTTTTCATCAGGAGTGATCGCCAAAAAGCCTTTGGGAACAGGCACTCGGCGGTTGACGAAGCCGCCCGGCAGGGGCGAACTGGGCTTGACTTGGCGGCCTGCCTTGCGTCACAGGCAAGAAAAACCCGCCTATCAGGCAAGCAAAACCAGCCCTTGGGAGCCTTCGCATGGCCGTCGCATTCACCTTTCCGGGACAAGGAAGCCAGGCTGTCGGCATGGGCAAGGATTTCGCCGATAGCTTTCCCGAGGCGCGCAGGGTCTTCCAGGAAGTCGATGACGCGCTCGGCGAAAACCTGTCGAAGCTGATCTGGGAAGGTCCCGAAGAGGCCCTGACGCTGACGGCCAACGCACAGCCGGCGCTGATGGCGGTATCGCTGGCGGCCATCAGGGCGCTGGAATCGCGCGGGTTCTCGCTGAAGGACAAGGTCGCCTATGTCGCCGGCCATTCGCTGGGCGAATATTCGGCTCTGGCCGCCGCGGGCTTCGTTTCCGTTGGCGATGCCGCGCGGCTGCTGCGCATTCGCGGCAACGCCATGCAGGCGGCGGTACCTCCCGGCGAGGGCGCCATGGCAGCGATCATCGGACTGGAGCAGGCGGATGTCGAAGCTGCCTGCGCTGAAGCGGCCAAAGGGTCTGTCTGCCAGGTCGCTAACGACAATGGCGGCGGCCAATTGGTCATCTCCGGCGTCAAGGCCGCAGTCGAACTGGCCGCTAGGCTTTGCACCGAAAAGGGCGCCAAGCGGGCGCTGATGCTGCAGGTCTCGGCACCTTTCCATTCGGCGCTGATGACGCCGGCCGCGGAGATCATGCGCGACGCGCTCGCCGAAGTGGCCAAGGCCGCACCGGTGGTTCCGATCGTCTCGAACGTCACAGTCACCCCGACGAGCGACCCGGACGAGATTTCGCGGCGCCTGGTCGAGCAGGTGGTCGCCCGCGTGCGCTGGCGCGAGACGGTCGAATGGTTCGGCGCCAACGGCGTCACCGCGCTTTATGAGATCGGCGCCGGCAAGGTGCTGTCGGGGCTGGCGCGGCGCATCAACCGCGACATCGCTACCGCGTCGGTCGGTGCGGCGGTTGACGTCGAGGCGGCGCTAGCGGCGCTCTGACTTGAATTCTCCCCTGCGCGGCTGTACATGAATACATGAATACATGTATTCATGAGGATTGCCATGCCGACCTCTATAAGACTGGCTCCCGAGATCGAGGAGCGCCTGGATTTCCTGGCGGCCAGGACCGGCCGCAGCAAGGCTTACTATCTGCGCGAACTCATCGAGCGCGGTATCGAGGAAATGGAAGACTATTACCTCGCCGCTGAAGTTCTGGAGCGGATCAGGCGTGGCGAAGAGGATGTCATGAAGGGCGAGGACTTCTGGCGTGGCCTGGACGCTTGAATACGCCCGTTCAGCGCGCAAATTCGTTGAAAAGCTGGATCCAAAAACGCGGCATCGCATCCGGGACTTCATTGAAAACCGTATCGCGGTGCTCGACAATCCACGTGAAGCCGGCAAGGCGCTGAAGGGCCCTTTGGCGACTTTTTGGAGATACCGGGTTGGGGATTATCGCATTATCTGCGATGTGCAGGACAGCCGGCTGGTCGTTCTGGTGGTAACCATCGGCCACCGTGGTGACATCTACAGATAATCGCCCGCCCCATTTAAGAAGAGGACAAGACATGTTCGAATTGACCGGCCGCAAGGCGCTCGTTACCGGGGCATCGGGAGGCATCGGCGAGGCAATCGCCAGGGTGCTGCATGCGCAGGGCGCCATTGTCGGCCTGCATGGCACGCGCATCGAGAAGCTGGAGACGCTGGCCAACGAACTTGGCGACCGGGTCAAGTTGTTTCCGGCCAATCTGTCGAACCGCGACGAGGTCAAGGCGCTCGGCCAGAAGGCGGAAGCCGATCTGGAAGGTGTCGACATCCTGGTCAACAATGCCGGCATCACCAAGGACGGCCTGTTCGTGCGCATGTCGGACGCCGATTGGGACAGCGTGCTCGAGGTCAATCTGACCGCCGTTTTCCGGCTCACCCGCGAACTCACCCATCCGATGATGCGCCGGCGCCATGGCCGCATCATCAACATCACCTCGGTGGTCGGCGTGACCGGCAATCCCGGCCAGACCAATTACTGCGCCTCCAAGGCCGGCATGATCGGCTTCTCGAAGTCGCTGGCGCAGGAGATCGCCACCCGCAACATCACCGTCAACTGTGTGGCCCCCGGCTTCATCGAATCGGCAATGACCGACAAGCTCAACGACAAGCAGAAAGAGGCGATCATGGCCGCCATTCCGACGCGCCGCATGGGCACCAGCGTTGAAGTCGCATCCGCGGTCGCCTATCTCGCCTCCAACGAAGCAGCTTACGTCACCGGCCAGACCGTCCACGTCAATGGCGGCATGGCGATGATCTGAACCAGGCCCGGCGGCAACGCTGCCGGGTTGTGAAAAGAGACCATTTCGCCTTGGACCTCAGCTATTTTTCGTGTAATGCGGCCCGCAACCCGGCGGTTCGGGCAAAAACCGGTCCGTGGCCGTTGCGTTTCCGGCAGGACCATCTTTCAGCTTGATTAGCGGCATTCTGCCCGCTAACGAAGACAGACAAACAAAAGACGAGGATGCCCAAATGAGTGACACCGCAGAGCGCGTCAAGAAGATCGTCATCGAACACCTTGGCGTCGATGCCGACAAAGTGACGGAGCAGGCGAGCTTCATCGACGATCTGGGCGCCGACAGCCTCGACACGGTCGAACTCGTCATGGCGTTCGAAGAAGAATTCGGCGTCGAGATTCCCGACGACGCGGCCGAGACCATCCTGACCGTCGGCGATGCGGTGAAGTACATCGACAAGGCTTCGGCCTGACGCTTTCCGCAGTTACCACCGGGGAGGACCTGCGATGAGGCGTGTCGTCGTCACGGGCCTTGGGTTGTTGTCGCCGTTCGGCATGGGCTTCGAGCACAGCTGGAAGGAACTTCTGACCGGCCGCAGCGCCGCCAAGCGCATCACCGAGTTCGAGGTGGAGGATCTTGCCTGCAAGATCGCCCACGTCGTTCCGCGTGGCGACGGCAGCAATGCTACCTTCAATCCTGAGGCCGTGCTCGAGCCGAAGGAATTGCGCAAGATCGGCGACTTCATCCTGTACGGGATTGCCGCCGCCGACGAGGCGCTGAAGGATTCCGGCTGGGAACCCAAAACCCATGAAGAGCAGTGCGCCACCGGCGTTCTGATCGGTTCCGGCATCGGTGGTATTGAGGGCATCGCCGAGAACGCGATGATCCTCAAGGAGCGCGGTCCGCGCCGCATCAGCCCTTTCTTCATCCCCGGCCAGATCATCAATCTCGTCTCCGGCCAGGTTTCGATCCGGCACGGGCTGAAGGGCCCGAACCATGCCGTCGTCACCGCCTGCTCGACCGGCGCGCACGCCATTGGCGATGCTGCCCGGCTGATCATGTGGGGCGATGCAGACGTCATGGTCGCCGGCGGTGCCGAAGCGCCGGTGACGCGGCTGTCGATCGCCGGCTTCGCCGCATGCCGGGCGCTGTCGACCGAGCACAATGATACGCCACAGACTGCATCGCGCCCCTACGACCGCGACCGTGACGGCTTCGTCATGGGCGAGGGCGCCGGCGTCGTCGTGCTGGAGGAGCTGGAGCACGCCAAGGCGCGCGGCGCCAAGATCTACGCCGAGGTTACCGGCTATGGCCTGACCGGCGATGCCCATCACATCACCGCGCCCGCCGAGGACGGTGACGGCGCCTTCCGTTGCATGACGGCGGCCCTGAACCGAGCCAAGCTGACGCCTGCCGATGTCGACTACATCAACGCCCATGGCACCTCGACCATGGCCGACACGATCGAGCTCGGCGCCGTCGAGCGGCTTGTCGGCAATGCCGCGTCCAAGATTTCGATGTCGTCGACCAAATCGTCGATCGGCCATCTCCTGGGGGCGGCGGGCGCCGCCGAAGCGATCTTCTCGATCCTCGCGATCAGGGACAATGTCGCGCCTGCGACCATCAACCTCGACAACCCCGAACGCGAAACCGCGATCGACCTGGTGCCGAACAAGCCTCGCTCCCGCCAGATCGACGTGGCGCTGTCCAATTCCTTTGGCTTCGGCGGCACCAACGCATCGCTTGTGTTCCAGCGCTACAATGGCTGATCGTCCGGTTACCGGGCGGTGCTTTGACGTGTCGTCAATTTTGCCATATTCGCCCCTACTCTGCCGCAGGGGATTCGTTGAGAGATCAAACGGTAGGGCGAAATGAACACAAATCCGGCAGGCAACGGAGAATTCGGGCAACGTCCAGCGAGCACTGGGCCGATCGTGCCGAAGACAGCCAGCGAAGCCTTGCGGCCTGAAGCCGGAACGCCGCCGCCGAAGCGCTCGCGCGCTTCTCGCAGCCAGGTCGTCGTGTTCATGAACTTCGTCATCTCCTCGGTGATGCTGATGGTGCTGGCGGCGGGCGTGGCGGTCTACTTCGGCAAGCAGGAATTCACCGAACCCGGCCCCTCGGCCAATGGCGACACTTTCCTGGTCAAGCCGAACACCGGCGTCCAGGATATCGCTGACCAGCTCGAGCGCCGCGGACTGATCAGCGACGCCCGTATCTTCCGGCTTGGCGTGCGTGCCTTCGGCAACGATTCCGCGCTCAAGGCCGGTGAATACGAGGTCAAGCCCAGGGCATCCATGCGCGACATCATGGAGCTTTTGAAGAGCGGCAAGTCGGTGATGTACTCACTGACGATTCCGGAAGGGTTGACTGTCGAGCAGGCTCTGCAGCGTATCGCCGGCGAGCCCGCCTTGAGCGGCGACATGCCGGCCAAGACGCCACCCGAGGGCAGCCTGGCCACCGACACGCTGCGTTTCACGCGCGGCGCGACGCGCCAGCAGATGATCGACAAGTTGCTGGGCGATCAGAAGAAGCTGGTCGACGAGGTATGGCAGCGGCGCGCGCCGGACCTGCCGCTGTCGAACGTCGACGAGTTCGTCACCCTGGCCTCGATCGTCGAGAAGGAAACCGGCAAGGGTGACGAGCGTTCACGGGTGGCTGCGGTCTTCCTGAACCGGCTGGCCAAGGGCATGCGCCTGCAATCCGATCCAACCATCATCTATGGTCTGTTCGGCGGCAAGGGCAAGCCGGTGGACCGGCCGATCTACCAGTCCGACATACAGAAGCAGACGCCTTACAACACCTATCTGATCAGCGGCCTGCCGCCGACGCCCATCGCCAATCCGGGGCGTGCGGCACTTGAGGCCGTGGCCAATCCATCGAAGACCGACGATCTCTATTTCGTTGCCGATGGCACGGGCGGTCACGTTTTTGCCGCGACGCTGGACGAGCACAATGAAAACGTCGCCCGCTATCGTGCGTTGCAGAAGAAGCAGGCCGATGAAGCGGCCAAGGCCGCCGCAGCCGCCGGGGCCAGCGGCAGTGCCGACAAACCTGCTGACGGCAGCGACGGCGACAGTGGCGACGCCGGCGGCGATGCGGGTGCCGCCCAGTAAGACGAAGAAGGCTGGAAGGGCGACAGCCCTGACATTTGAAGCAACGCCACGCGTCCGATTTCGACGTCCCGCGGCGTGATCGTTTTTAAGCAGCATCTGCCCTGTCCGGGATGGTTTCGGGGCGATGCGCCATGGGTGTGTAGGCGACATGAATTTGCAGAGCATGACCGGATTTGCCCGTGCCGTCGCCGAGCATGAAGGGACCTCGGTCGCTTGGGAGGTCAAGTCCGTCAACGGCAAGAGCGTCGAGGTGCGGCTGCGGCTGCCGCAAGGATTCGAGCGGCTGGAGCCGGCGGTCAGGCAAACGCTGCAGAAGCGTTTCGCCCGTGGCAATTTCCAGGCGACGCTGACCATCGGCCGTGCCGCCGGCGCGCAGGCGCAGCCGGTCGTCAACGAGGCGTTCCTGAAAGATCTGGCGGGGCTCGCCAAGCGGCTGCAGGAACAATTTGGCGTTGCTCCCGCGACGGCCGACGGCCTGCTTTCGCTGCGTGGCGTGCTCGACATTCCCGAAACTATCGAAACCGAAGAGGCGCGCTCCGCGCTCGATGCGGCCATCATGGCGGCGCTAGACGTGGCGCTGAAAGGGCTCGAACAGGCGCGGCACGGCGAGGGTGCTGCACTGGCGCTGCTTTTGTCCGGCCATATCGACGCCATCGAGGCCTTGACGCTGCTCGCCGAGGCGGACCCGTCGCGCGATGCGGCGGCGATCCGTGAACGCATCGCCGAGCAGGTCAGGCTGCTGATGGACCCGTCCGCCAACCTGGACGCGAGCCGGCTGCACATGGAAGCGGCGTTTCTTGCCACCAAGGCCGACATTCGCGAAGAGATCGACCGGTTGAAAACGCATGTCGCGTCTGGCCGGGCGCTGATCGAGGGCGGCGGCGCCGTCGGCCGCAAGCTCGATTTTCTGGCACAGGAATTTAACCGCGAATCGAATACGCTGTGTTCGAAGTCGAACGCCGCAGCCGTCACCGCGATCGGGCTGGAACTGAAGGCCGTGGTCGACCAGTTTCGTGAACAGGTCCAGAATCTGGAGTAGCCGATGGTTGCCAAGGAACCGATGGTTGCCAGGGATTTGGGCTCCCGCATTCGTCGCCGGGGGCTGATGCTCGTCCTGTCGTCGCCATCCGGCGCCGGCAAGTCGACCATCGCGCGCAACCTTCTGGAAAGCGACTCCAGCCTCGAACTGTCGGTCTCGGTCACCACCAGGCCGCGTCGCGGCAGCGAGATCGAGGGTGTTCACTACCATTTCCGCACGATGCGCGACTTCGAACGTTTGCGCGATTCCGATGCGCTGCTCGAGTGGGCCGAGGTGCATGGCAACTGCTATGCGACACCGCGCGAACCCGCCGAACTGGCGCTGGCGCAAGGCCGCGACATGCTCTTCGACATCGACTGGCAAGGCGCCCAGCAGCTCAAGGAGAAGATGCGCGCCGATATCGTCTCGATCTTCATCCTGCCGCCGTCGATGAAGGAACTGAAAGCGCGCCTGAAGCGCCGCGCCGAGGACCAGGAAGCGGTGATCGAGACGCGGCTCAAGAACGCCCGCAACGAGATCGAGCACTGGAAGGAATATGATTTCGTCATCGTCAATGACGACCTCGACCGTGCCTTCGCCGAAGTGCGCGGCATCGTCGTGGCCGAGCGGCTAAGGCGCGATCGCCGGCCTGGTCTGTTCGATTTCGTCTCTGGCCTGTTGGACGAAAAGACCGGCTGACCGGTTTCAGGATGCCATGCCGTCGACCAGGATCAGATTGCGGCTGAGCGCAGCGTCGCGCACGTCCAGTGCAGCGGCATACTCAGCGGAAGCGTACCAACGCCTGGCCCGTTCCATGTCAGGAAATTCGACGACGATCAGCGGCCCGGGATGCCACTTGCCTTCCAGCGCCTCCACCTGGCCGCCACGCACCAGATAGCGCCCGCCGTGCTGTGCGATGGAGGCAGCGGCACGGGTCCGATAGATCTCGATCGCCTCTTCGTCGCGGATGGTGACATCGGAAATGATGTAGGCGGGCATTTGGTTCTCCAGCATGTTTGCCAGATTATCTATGCCGTGAGCGAGGCGTTTCCAGGGCTGCCGGTGCTAGAGCATTTCACCGTTTCACGGAAACGGCGAACCGCTCTATCTCTTTGTTTTTACGCAATTCCGGACGGAAAACCGTGTCACATTTTTCCTGGAATTGCTCTATACCAAATTGGTCAGCCGCACGAACTCCTCGACGCTGAGCGTTTCGGCACGGCGGGTCGGATCGATGCCTGCGCGCTCGAGCAGGGCCTCGCCGCCGAGGCCTTTCACGCTCTGCCGCAACATCTTCCGGCGTTGGCCGAAAGCGGCTTCCGTGACGCGGCCGAGTTTTTTCACGTCGGCGGGCAGGGGTGTCGCGCGCGGCTCCAGATGCACCACCGACGAGGTGACCTTGGGCGGCGGCGTGAATGCCTGGGGCGGTACGTCGAAGGCGATCCTGGCCTGGGTACGCCAGCCGGCCAGCACGCCAAGCCTGCCATAGGCATCGCTGCCGGGCGCGGCGACGATGCGCTGGGCCACCTCACGCTGGAACATCAGCGTCATCGAGGCATAGAAGGGCGGCCAGTCCGTGACCGTCAGCCAGCGGATCAGCAACTCGGTGCCTATGTTGTAGGGCAGGTTGGCCACGATCTTCGTCGGCGCGCCGGCGGCGAGCGCGGCAAAGTCCGTTTTCAGCGCGTCGCCGGCAATAATCTCCAGCCGGCCCGGATAATGTTCCGAAACCTCGGCCAACGCCGCCAGGCAGCGTTCGTCGCGCTCGATGGCAATGACCCGTCGGGCGCCGTTGAAAAGCAGCGCCCTTGTCAGGCCGCCGGGGCCCGGCCCAACCTCGATTATCGTGGTGTTTGTCAGGTCGCCCGCGGCACGCGCGACCTTGCTGGTTAGATTGAGGTCGAGCAGGAAATTCTGGCCGAGCGCCTTTTTCGCCTGCAGCTCATGGCGCTCGATGACGTCGCGCAGCGGCGGCAACCCGTCGATGCTCATGCCGGAAAGCCAGAAGGGGGAGTGTTCATGCGGCCGCGGCCCTTGCGTCGGTGTCAGCCAGCTTCCTGGCCAGCTTCAACGCAGCGATCAGGCTGTCGGGGCGCGCAATGCCCTTGCCGGCGATGTCGAAGGCGGTGCCATGGTCGGGCGAGGTTCGGATGAAGGGCAGGCCGAGCGTGACGTTGACCGCCTCGTCGAAGGCCAATGCCTTGGCCGGGATCAGAGCCTGGTCGTGATACATGCACAGCGCTACGTCGTAGCCCGCCCGCGCCCGGGGATGAAACAATGTGTCGGCCGGCAGGGGACCGAAAGCGTCGATGCCCTCGGCACGCAGGATGTCGACGGCCGGGCGCACGATACGCTCGTCCTCCAGGCCCATGGAGCCGCCTTCGCCGGCATGCGGGTTGAGGCCCGCGATGGCGAGCCTCGGCCTGGCGATGCCGAACCGGCTGGCGAGATCGGCGGCGGTAATGTGTGCGGTGGCTACGATCAACTCGGTGGTCAGGGCCTTCGGCACCTCGGCCAGGGCGATGTGGATGGTGACGGGAACCGTGCGCAGGTCAGGGCCCGCCAGCATCATCACCGGCAGCGCCTCGACGCCGGTGTGCCGGGCCGCCAGATGCGCCAGATATTCGGTATGGCCGGGAAAGCGGAATCCGGCGTCGTAGAGCGGCTTCTTGGCGATGGGGCACGTGACGACGGCGGCGGCGTCACCGGCAAGGCAGGCAGCGACAGCGCGATCGATGGCCTCGACGGTGGCGGCTGCATTGGCCGGATCCGGCCGGCCCGGACTGTCGACGCAGCGCGCCGTCAGCGGAACGATCGGCAGGGCCTGGGCGAATGCCCGTGCCGATTGCGCGGGCGTTGTCTCGATGATCGGCACCGACAGGCCGAGCTGGCCTGCCCGCGAGGCGATCAGTGCCGGATCGGCAAGCAGATAGAAGGCAGGCACGCCAAGAGCTTCACGCGCCATGAAGGCGGCGATGGCGATTTCGGGGCCGATGCCGGATGGATCGCCGGCGCTCAACGCCAGCGCGGTCACCGCATCGTCCAGGTCAGCGCCATTCACGTCAGCGCCACCCACGTTAGCGCTTGACGATGTGGGCTTTCGCCTTCAACTCTTCGACATATTTCTTGCTGAGCTCGTCGGCATTCTTGTCGCTGGAGCCTTCGCTCTGGAACACCATCTGGGCGGTCTTGTCGTCGGACACTTCACGCGATGAGCAGATGCCGATGAACTCGACGCCGCGCTCGGTCTCACGCGTGACGGTGGCGCCGCCGACCTTGGTCGCCTTGATCTGCTCGGCCCAGTCCGGCGGCAATTGCGGCGCCAGCACCCGGCCCAGGTCGCGAACGGTGACGTCGATCAAGCCCTTGGCGAACTCGCGCGTCGTGGTGCAGCCGTTGAAACGGGCGCGCATGGCGTCGGCCTCGCGCTTGCGCTTGGCCAGCGTGGCGCTGCGCTCGGACGCCGGCACGACGAAGATGACCTGCTGCAGCATGTATTCGGTGGCGCTTGGCTTGGCGCCACCCTTGTCGAGCATGCGCCTGACCGCATCCTGCTCGGTCACGCTGCCGCCCTCGCCGGAACGATAGCGCGCGCCCAAGGCCTGGTTCCAGGCCATCTGGGCGCGGATGAACTCCTTGAAGTGGTCCTTGCCGACGCCGGATTTTTCCATGACGCCGTTAAGCTGGCTGAGTTGCATCTTGTTGCTGGTTGCAAAGCGCTGATAGGCCGCTTCGACTTGGGCGTCGCTGATGCGGATACCAAGCCGTCTGGCTTCCGCGAGGCGCAGCGTCTGGTCGATCATTTCCTGGGCTGCATCGCCCTTCTTGCGCTGCAGTTTGAGGAAGGCGGCACGATGCGCGATATCACCAGTGGTGATCGGTACGTTGTTGACGACGTATTTGATCTCACTGGCGAAAGCCGGCGGCATCATGACGGTCATCGACACGGATGTCGCCGCCACAAGCAGCGCAAACCCTGCTGAAAAGAGGTATTTCCTCATCCTTGGCATCCCAATTTCATCCCCGGCTCCGCCCAATTTCGTCCTCATCCGGATGCGCGAATCCGTGCCAGCCCTATGCGGCGAAACGATGTCGCCGACTACTGGATGGTGTCGATGGCGTTGGTCGACGAGCCGAAGTCGCCGAGCGTACGGAACGACAGGTTGAAGCCGATGCTCTGCGTCACCTCCCTGGTGTTCAGGTCGCGCGACTGCGAGTACGTCATCAGATAGGTGAAGCAGGAATCATTATAGGCAAAGCCCACCCCATCCTTGACTAGCAGGCTTTCCTGCAGGTCGTAGGTGCCTGTACCGAAGACGCGCCAGTTCTCGGCAAGATGCGTCGAGGCACCCAGCGTGACTTCATGACGGTCGGTGGTGAAGCCATAGAGCGGCTGAGCCTGGATGAAGGCATATTTGGCGCTCAGCGATACCGGCAGCCCCGAATAGGCGGCCTTGAACTCGGCACGGCGGATCTCGAAGGTCTGTTCGTCGAAGCGACCGCTGACCGAGGCCGCGAACCCGTTGGGGCTGTTGATGCCAAACAGGCCGACATAGTCGGACTTGGTGTCCTGAAGACCCGAATAGGCGCCGACATTGACCAGATCCGGCGCCGCGAAGGAGTTCTCGCCGCCAATCTGATAGGACTGGCCGAAAATGGCGTTGGTGCCCCAGCCGTTCATATAGGAGCCGGAATAGCGGAAGCCGACATTGGCGCGCGTGCCGCCTTCCACACGATCGTAGCCGGAGAACTTGTCGCGTTCGAACAGGGTGGTCGCATCGAACACCATGCTCTGGGCGTCTTCGTTCGGAATGGCGAGGCCGCCGACATACTGTTCGTTCGGACGCACAAAGACCTGTGCCATCGGTTCGATGACATGGCTGGACCCGCTGGCCATCGAAAACAGCAGCGGCCAGCGCATCTCCAACCCGGCGGTTGCCATGTAACGGGCAAATGACGAGCGCATGTCGTCCTGCTCGCCCAAATTCGTCGCCATCTGGTTGACGGCGGCGAGCGAAGCCGACGAAGCGTTGAGGTAGTCGACGTCGCCCTGCAGCGCCAGCAACGGGGTCAGCACCAGCCCGTCATCGGTGACGAATGACCGTTTCCACTCGGCCTCGGCGGTCAGGCGGCCGGATTCACCTTCAATGCCGCGCACGCGCTGGGTACCCGAGCCGGGCACGTAAGGCGTGAAGTAAGTCTGATCGAGTTCATCGCGACGGAGGACCCGCGCGTTGACATTGAGGGACAACTGGCCGCCGGCGACCGCGACGTCGGGGATGTTTGTATAGTCGAACGACGGCAGCACCCAGGGCTGCTGGTCGCTTCGCGCGGAGATATAGTTGTTGGGCGTGTTCTCCTGGACATCGAAGTGCATGGCGCGCACGTCGAAATAATTGCGGCCGTTGAGACCCGTCAGGTAAACCGTCGACTGGTGGACGGCGGCATTGTACTTGTCGATGTTGTAGGTGCTGGAGAAGTCCTTGTCGGTCTGCAGCAGAACGTCCCAGCCGAAATTCCAGCGTTCGTTGATGGCGAACTTGCCCTGCGTGCCCATCATGCCGCGGAACTTGTTCGGATCGCCCGCCGCGCCCGAATCGATGTTGTGGCCACCGGTAGAGGGGAAGGCGGTGGTATCAATGAAAGCGTCGGGGTTCTGCTGCTGGATCCCGGCGATCTTCAAACTGTATTCGCCGTTGTTAAAACGCTGGCGCCACTCGGCCTCTCCGAGGAAGCCCTGCTTGGTGTAGCCGCTTCCCGACACCGTCAGGTCATAGGTCGGCGACAGTGCGAAATAATAGGGAACCTTGACGCTGTAGCCCAGGTGGCTGTTGTAGCTGATGCTGGGGATCAGGAAGCCGCTCTTGCGCTTGACCGTCGGGTCGGCAATCTCGAACGCCGGCAGGTAGGCGAGCGGGAAGCCAAAGAACTCGAAATTCGCGTTCTCGAAGCGAACCGTTTTCTTCTCGCCGTTCCAGATGATCTTCCTGGCCTTCACGCGCCAGGTCGGCGCTTTGTTGGGCTTGTCCTCGCACGGCTCGCAGGCGGTGTAGACGCCATTGTGGAACGTGGTCAGCACGCCGCCCATGCGTTCGGCGCTTTCGGCGGCGAAATAGGCCTTGTCGATGGTCTCGACGCGCAGCGCGTTGACGAAACCGTCGGCGAAATCGTCGGTTATGTCGATATGATCCGAATTGATCTTGGTGCCGTCGCTGTTGATGACTTCGACATTGCCGCTGGCGACCATCCGCTTGGTGTTGCGGTCGTATACGACTTTCTGGGCAACCAGGCGGTTGCCGCCATAATCAATCTGCACGCCGCCGACGGCGGTCACGGTCTGGTTGTCGTTGTTGTAAACCAGCGTGTCGGCGGCCAGCAGCATCTGCGAGCCGGACGGAACCTTGGCCGCAACGTCACCGACCTCCTGCGCGACCGCAGGCAGCGGGACGGCGCAGGCAAACAAGCATGCCAAAGCGCTCGCCGCATAAAGGCGCGCCAAATGGGCCTGCCTGCTGCTGGGCAAAACCGCTTCCCTCACTAGCCGTCTTCCTTGTATAGCAGGAAAGTCACCCCGAAGAACATAGCTACCACGACCGGCACCCAGGCGGCTACGGCAGTCGGCACGAATCCCGCCACGCCGAATGCCTTCACCAGCACCGAAACGACATAAAGCAGAAAGCCGGCAACGACGCCACCCAGAATCATCGTCGCCGATTGTCCCATCCTCGCAAATCGCATTGAAACTGTTGCAGCAATCAGCGTCATGGCGACGAGGAGGAACGGCAACGCCACCAGCGAATCAAACTGCATGGCAAAGGCATTTGCCTTGAGGCCGAAGGAACGGGCAACCTCGATTTTTCCGGGCAGGTCGTAGAAAGGAATGGTTTCCGGGCGCGCCAGCCGCTCCTGCACGAATTCCGGCTTCAGATTGGTCGGCACGCGATCGTTCGCCGCAGACTGGATGACGCCGTTCCTGAAGGTCTTGACGTCCTGCAATTCCCAATAACCGTCCCGAAGGTAAGCGCGCACCGCATCCTTGCGCTCGGCGATATTGCCTTGCTGGTCGAGGATGAAAAAGACGGCGTCGGACATCTCCAAGCCCTGGTTGAGGATAGCCCGCGCGCCGATGATGGTGTCGCCGGAACTGGTTTTCTGGCGAATCCAGGGCGCCGCGTCGGCCGAAACCGTGTTCGATTTTCCGGAGCGCAACTGGGTCTCGATCTGTTCGGACAAGGAGAAGGCGTGCGCGGCGAGCGGGTTGATGATCCCGACCGATACGACGCCGAACAGCAGTGCTCCGATGCAGCACGGCAAAAGGAATTGCCAGGCGGAGACGCCGGCCGAACGCGCGATGACCAGCTCGTAGCGCCGGTTGAGCGATACCAGCGTCGCCATCGCCGAGAACAGGCCGACGAATGGCACCGTCTGCAGCATGATCATCGGCATCCGGAGGCCTGAAATGGCCATCGCCGTCCCATAGGTGAAGCCGGGCAAGCCGGTGGTACGGCCGGACAGCTCGGTGAAATCGATCAGGAACACCAGCGCCAGCAGGCCGAGGAAGAACCAGATCGTGATCGCCACGTAGCGGAAGAAGAAATATCGGCCCAGCGTCCAGCCCATCAGCCGACCCTCTGACCTGAAGTGTCGCGCCTGGACAAACGCAGTTTGAGGGAATTCCAGCCGTCACCGATGCGGTTGGCCAGATTTGTCATCCAATCCGCCCAGGCCACCGGCAATTCCATGGTCCGGTTGGAGACGATGAACCAGATCGCCACCGCCGAGGCCACGATGGGCACGCCATAGACCATATAGCCGTATTGCGGGATCTCATCGGCCTTGCTCGCGGCAAAGAAGCCCAGCCAGCGCACGAACAGCGATATTGCAATGGCCGTGATCAGCGGATTGACGCGCGCCTCCCGGTGCGAGCGCGCGTCGCCCGCGACCGCCAGTGCGATCAATGCGAAGACCATGGAATAGGTCCACTCTGAAAACCGCTGGTCGATCTCGGCCCGGTACTCCTGTGGATTTTGCTGATAGTTCTTGTCGTTGGCGCTGGGATTGAGCAGGTATTGGGTGGTCTGGTCCTTCGGCAGCAGCGTTACTTGATTGGCCGCCGACATGAAGGCCGACATGTCAAAGGCATAGGAGGTGAACCGGATGACACTGAGGTCACCGGTCAGCGTTTTGCGATGAATGACGCCGTCATTCATCATCAGCACCTTTTCGCCGCCGCGTTCGATGATGCTGCCGGTCTTGGCATAATAGACGAGATTGACGCCTTCCTCGCGCGAATCGGCGACGAAGATGCCACCCAGTTTATTGTCGGGGAGCCGCTCGCCGATCTGCAGGAACAGCCCGTCCTCGATCTTTCGGAAGGTGCCTTCCTGGATGATCAGCGACAACAGGTCGGAGCGCGACTCCGCCACCAGGGCGCGGTTTTTCTGCCGCGCATAGGGGTCGATGCCGTTGTCCACCGCAAAGGAAAAGACGCTTGCGGCCAGCGCCAGAAGCATGATCGGCCGCACGATCGTCCACCGCGAGGCGCCCGAGGCGTTGACGACCGCGAGCTCCGAATCCGAATTCATGACGCTGAGTGTCTGGGCGACCGCTACCACCAGCGCGAAAGGCACGACGATCGGGATGATCGAGGGAAGGATGAGGGATGCGACCTCGAAGAAGGTCAGGGCGGACTGGCCGCTGTCGGTGACCAGATCGATCTTGGCCAGCACCTGCGTCGTCCACACGATGGCCAGCGTCCAGACCAGCGCCGCCATGAAGACCACGAAAGCGCGGCGCATGATGTAGCGTTCAACGACCGTCATGAAGGTTTTACTCGGTTTTCTCGAACGGCATCATGCCACCAAACTAAGGGTAGCTGTCCGGCGACGACCGCACAACTGGCTCCGATGGGCTCGATCAGGCAGGCGATCCGGTTCCCGTCCCACGTCGCGTGCCGCTGTGGACCGGAGTGTCGGCGGCAATGGATAAGAAAGGGCGAACATCGATGGTTAACAACAGGTTGCGGCATGAAGCGGGGCCGTGCCGCGACGAATCGCCATCGATTCCATGTGTCATATGGGTAGCCATTTTGGCAAAGTCTTGCCAAATGCCGGAAAACGACCAAATGTCGCGGATTGCTTCAAACCGCTTCGCGCACAGTCAAACACTCCCCGAAAGCAGGACATGATGAACCCGAGACCGTCGATCGCCTTTGCAAAATTCGCCGCGCCCCAGACGGCGGCGAGCAGGAAGGGCACCGTCCTCGTGCTGTCGGCGGATGACGGCGGCTTGACCGAGGCGGCCAGGGCTTACGATCCCGGCAAGACGCTGGAGCGCGCTTTCCCGGTGGCCGAGTTCACCGGCAAGTTCGCCGGCGTCGTCGAAATTCTGGCGCCGGAGGGATCCTCGCTCGACAGGTTGGTCGCGATCGGCGCCGGCAAGGCGTCGGGGCTCGACGAATATGCCTGGCTGAAACTCGGCGGCACCATTGCGGCGTCGCTGCGCAAGGCAACCGATGTGGCCGTGGTGCTCGACCTGGCCGGCGCCTCGCCCGATGGCAAGGATGCCGCCAGCCTCGCGGCGGGCATTCTCCTGCGCAGCTATTCGTTCGACAAGTACAAGACCAGGAAGGACAAGGATGACGCAAAGGCCGATCCCAGGAAGCCAGCCAAGGTCACCATCCACACCGCCGACCCGGCAGGCGCCAAGAAGGCCTTCGCGGATGCCGAGGCGGTGATCGACGGCGTGCTTCTGGCGCGCGACCTGGTCAACGAGCCGGCAAACGTGCTGGGACCGGTCGAGTTCGCCGCCCGCGCCAAGGAACTCGAGGCACTCGGTGTCAAGGTCGAGATCCTGGCCGAGAAGGAGATGAAGAAGCTCGGCATGGGCTCGCTGCTCGGCGTCGCGCAAGGCTCGCCTCGCGGCGCCCGCATGGCCGTCATGCAGTGGAACGGCGGCAAGCCCAAGGACAGCCCTGTCGCCTTCGTCGGCAAGGGTGTCACCTTCGACACCGGCGGCAATTCGATCAAGCCCGCATCGGGCATGGAAGACATGAAGGGCGACATGGGCGGTGCCGCGGCGGTCACCGGCCTGATGCATGCGCTGGCCGCCCGCAAGGCGAAGGCCAATGTCGTCGGCATCATCGGCCTCGTGGAAAACGCCGTCGACGGCCATGCCCAGCGCCCCGGCGACATTGTCACGTCCATGTCGGGGCAGACCATCGAGGTGCTCAACACCGACGCGGAAGGGCGCCTCGTGCTGGCCGACGCGCTGTGGTACTGCAACGACCGCTTCCAGCCGAAATTCATGGTCAATCTGGCGACGCTGACCGGCGCCATCATGGTCGCGCTCGGCGTGCATTACGCCGGCCTGTTCTCCAACAATGACGAGTTGGCGCAAAGGCTGACGGCCGCGGGCCAGTCGACGCAGGAGCGGCTGTGGCGCATGCCGCTTGGCGCCGAATACGACAAGCTGATCGATTCCAAGAACGCCGACATGAAGAACATAGGCGGCCGCTACGGCGGCGCGATCATCGCCGCGCAGTTCCTGCAGCGCTTCGTCAAGGACACGCCCTGGGCGCATCTGGACATCGCCGGCACGGCGATGGGCTCGCCGTCGAACGAGATCAACCAGTCGTGGGGTTCGGGCTTCGGCGTGCGCCTGCTCGACCGGCTGGTGCGCGATCATTACGAGAGCTGACCTCGATCCATGGCCGAAGTGCTGTTCTACCATCTGACCGAATCGACGCTGGAGGATGCGCTGCCGGGTCTGCTCGAGCGCAGCGTCGATCGCGGCTGGCGCGCCGTGGTGCAGACCGGCACCGAGGAGCGGCGCGACGCGCTAGACCAGCACCTGTGGACCTTCCGGGACGATTCGTTCCTGGCGCACGCGACCGATCGCGAGGCCTATCCCGGCGAACAGCCTATCCTGTTGACCACCGGCGACGGCAATCCCAACGAAGCCAAAATAAGGTTCCTGGTCGATGGCGCGGCGCCGCCCGACCTCAGCGGTTACGAGCGTGCCGTGTTCCTGTTCGACGGCCATGACGCCGCCCAGGTCGATGCGGCCCGGGCGCATTGGAAGACGATGAAGGACGCGGGCCACGCCGTGACCTATTGGCAGCAGACGCCGGACCGGCGCTGGGAGCGCAAGGCTTAGCCCTGCGGCTTTTCGCGAATGGCGCTGCCTACTGCTTTGCTTTGATCCGGTTTTCTTTCCGGGTGACGTAGTCGCCGTGTTTCAATTTCAAGAACTCGTCCGCCAGGTTGCGATGCGAGCTCCTGAAGACATACCATTCTCCATCCGGAACCCGGCGCTGGTAGAGGATTCTGCCGGACTGGCGATGTTCGAAACAGGAAAGCGCGTTAGCGTCGCCTCCGGCGCCATGCCATTTTGCGCGAAAGCAAAGCTTGCCTCCCCCGGGAATGAACCAGATGCCGTCACCATAGCCCAGCTTGCCCTTGTCCGAAGTCCAGGCGCTGAACTGACGCCGCTGCACGGCAAAATACCCTGTGCCGTTTCGACCCCAGAGCCATGAACGGTTCTGGTACATTTGATAAATGCCTTCGTCAGGCACCGCCTCGGCCTTCTTGGCCAGGTCGGCGATTTGCACCGCTGTCTTGGCCATTGCCGGAAGCTGGAAAGCAAGAAATACGATTGAACAGGCAAACGCCGTTCCGATACAATTCCCCAGTACTCGTTTCACGACCCTACCCCAACCATTTTACGCCACGCCCACTTTTTACGCCTACACCCGGACCAGCAGCCTAGGAAACCTAGGGCAGGACATGCTGGGTAACCCTCCAATCAGGCAGCCCGTAGCCCCCCAGCCACGGCCACACTTCCTTCTGATTGAAGTAGACGACCGAGGTCAGGGCCGGAAATTCCGAGTAGGACTTGCGGGAATCGGTCTCCCATTGCGAAACGTATCCCTGCTTCCCGACATAGCCGAGCTCAGCCACCTCGATCGGCTTGTTGAAACCCGCGACGCGATCATAGCCGGGCTTCAATGTCTCGGCGAACGTCCGGTC
The DNA here is from genome assembly GCF_020165775.1 of Mesorhizobium sp. B263B2A. NCBI lineage: Bacteria > Pseudomonadati > Pseudomonadota > Alphaproteobacteria > Hyphomicrobiales > Phyllobacteriaceae > Mesorhizobium > Mesorhizobium sp. B263B2A. Next base: position 126,594 of record NZ_JAIUIU010000007.1, on the reverse strand, counting down.
ACGACCGGTCTCGTCATTGTCCTTTTTCTGCAGACCGAACACCGACAAGCCTATGACGTCGACATAGTCGTCGCCGGGGTAATATTTTTCCAAACCCTCGTCGCCTTTGGGTGACCACATGTATTTGGCGGCAGGGGCGGCTTTGCGGCAGATATCGACCTCGCGCTTGTAAGCGGATATCCAGTCCTTGGGCGCCCAGTTGGCCCAGGTGAAGCGACCGTTCTTGTCCTCCATTTCCTGCGCCCAGCGAATGGTCACGGGGCTCTTCATGCCTCCCACGAGATCGCAGATTGCCTGCATGTTGGCGTCATATCTGCCGCTCAATATGCCGTCGCGCAGTTCGTTCGGGGTGATGCGCCAGTCCTTCGACCAGGTCCACGGCTCGATGGTGATCAAGAGCGACCGGCCTCGCTGAAGCGCATAGGCGTCGGCCAAGGGCAGGCTCGCCAGGTCGACGTCTTCCCAAGGCAAGAACAGTTCCTCGATGCTGGCGCTCTTGTCGGCGGTGAAGTCGCCGTAGGGATCATAGGATCCGAACGCTGAAGCCGCACTGTTGGTCTGGACGGGATCCGTCCCAGCCGTGGAGCCAGCGCTTCCGATGGTCGGGAATGTCATGCTCCCACCCAACGCCAGGGCAATTGCAAGTGCACTTGCCGTATAGTTTTTCATATTTGTTCTCCCATCGCCTCAACTTCCCGCGGAAATCAAAGCGTCGCCACTGCGCGTCGATGCGTGATCGACACGACTGCCCAAAACCGATCGGCTCAGTTGGGGGAATCTGTGGGATTTCGGAGCGATTGGTGGCGTGCGAACGTCGCACGGAACCCACCCAAAATTGTCTCTCGAGGCACCGACACAAAGGAGCTACAAGAGACTTCGCCGCGATACTCACAAATTCGCGTCAACATCCCGATATATATCATCCCTTGCTAAATTAAGGGCCGGTCGGGGCCAAGAGTCAAGTGCAATTAACGGTTGCTTAACCATGACATTCGCAACATGGTTAACGCTGCTCTTGGAGCGCTACGGTCTGGTGGGGGTCTGATCCCCCTTCGTGAATCCCCCAGCGAAAAAATTCCCTATTCGCCCGGTCAGAACTGGCCTGGTGACCAGCAAGCATGTGGAATTCGTCCTGCGATTCAACGCGTTAGGTTAACCAGTTCTCAAGAATAATAGTTAACGAGTTCTTAATTTAGTTGACTCTAAAGCAGCTCAAGCGGATTCTGTAGCCGGGTTTTGAGTTGTTGGCCGTCGGTCGGCTGACGTTCGAAGTGGCGGCGGTGCGTGTATGAGTGTTTCCGCGGACGTAGGAACCATCAGCGGTAGGACTAGGTCGAAACAAAGGCCTGGAGCGGCTCTGGCCAAGGCGGCAGGGAAGGCTCCTTTTCTCGTGCCCGTCCTGTCAGCTACCCATCAGCGGATTCTACGGTTCGGCTTAGCTTTCTGGTTCGTCACCCTCGGCTTTTTCTGGATCTGGTGGTTGAAGCCGGAGCATATCGAACATATCGGGCCATTCACCTTTGCAACACTCGTGCTGGCCTGGCTGACCTTGATGCCGATGTACTTCCTGCTCAATGTTCACGCGTCTAGGAAACCGTCCAAGCTTTACAGTATCCCGACGCGTTCGCGCGTCGCCATGGTGGTGACCAAGGCTCCGTCTGAACCCTTCTCCGTGGTGGCGCGCACGCTGCAAGCGATGCTTGTGCAGGATTATCCGCATGAGACCTGGCTGGCGGACGAGGACCCCTCGGAGGAGACGGTTCGATGGTGCGATGCCCACGGTGTACTGATCTCGACACGGCGCGGAAGGGAAGACTATCACCGCAAGACATGGCCGCGCCGCACCCGCTGCAAGGAAGGCAATCTGGCGTTCTTCTACGACCACTATGGTTATGAGCGTTATGATTTCGTCGCTCAGTTGGATGCCGATCATGTGCCGACGCCGACCTATCTCAGGGAAATCCTCTATCCCTTCGCCGATCCCGCAGTCGGCTATGTCTCGGCGCCCAGCATTTGCGACAACAATGCCGCCGAAAGCTGGTCTGCGCGTGGCCGGCTGTTTCCGGAAGGGATGTTCCATGGACCCTTGCAGTCCGGCCATACCGGCGGCGGGGCGCCGCTTTGCATCGGCTCGCACTATGCCGTGCGAACCAAGGCGCTGAAGGAGGCGGGCGGTCTTGGTCCGGAACTGGCAGAGGATCATTCCACCTCGATGCTGATCAACGCGGCCGGATGGCGCGGCGTGCACGCCTTGGATGCCATCGCGCATGGCGATGGGCCTCAGACTTTTGCCGATCTTATCACCCAGGAATTCCAATGGTCGCGGAGTCTGATGACGATCCTGCTCGAGTATTCGCCTGCATATTTGGCCAAGCTGTCGCCGCGGTTGAAGTTCCAGTTTCTTTTTTGCCAGCTCTGGTATCCTCTATTCGCCGTCTTTGCGTTGCTGATGTACGTCATGCCGATATATGCGCTGTTTACCGGGCGCAATTTCGCCAATGTCATGTATCTCGACTTCCTCTTCTACTACCTGCCGAATGCGGTCGCCCTGGTCGGCTTGGTAGTGATGCTGAAGGTTTTTGGCGTGTCGCGGCCGGTCACGGCCAAGACGATCAGTTGGGAAGGGACGCTGTTTCTGTTCTTCGCGCGCTGGCCCTGGGTGCTGGCCGGCACGCTATCGTCGCTGCGCGACTATCTGACCAAATCGTTCGTCGATTTCCGTGTCACGCCCAAGGGTAGCGGCCCCAAGCACCTTCTGCCAGTTCGTGCGTTCGCGCCCTACGTGATGCTGGCGATCGGTGCGGCGCTGCCGGTGTTGCTTGTGGAGCACCCCTTCGACGCCACCGGGTTCTACTGGTTCGCCGCGTTGAATGCCTTCCTCTATGGGCTTCTGGTGGCGGTCATCGTCGTGAGACATGTCATCGAGAACAAGGTTCCGCTGCGCGCCAATGCCGCGAGAGTCGCCTTGCAGGCGTCGCTCGCCATGCTGGCGCTCATCGTGCCGGCTATGAGTCTCTACGACCGTGGCATGGAGGGCGTCTACGGGCTGCAGCAAGGCGCGGTCGGCTTGCGCATCGTACGCATCGCCTATGTGGTTTCCGGTGCTGGCCAGGGCAATATCGGGACCCGAAAATTCTACTTTGATCCAGGTTGGGAAACCCGACGCTGACGCCCGGAGGCATCCGCGCAAAGAGCTGCGTTCGCCTTGGTTGACGGCCTCCATTGTCGGACGGCGAGCATCAGCCGCGGACGTAAAAATAAGATCAAATTTTAACAATATCCGATCGAGCGCCGGAAGGTGGCATTCACCACGCCGTTTGCGCGAATTTTAATAAGTATCCCCTAATATACGTTCATGATGTGAACGGCGATTGGCTGGTCACGCGGCGCGGAAGACACCAAAGAAAAATATCTCCGCGTCCAATCAACTTGCGTTTTTCGGCAGGGGATAGACGATGAACAAGTTCATGAGGGGTTTGGCTGTAAAAGGCAGAAAAAATGCCTGGTCTATAGCCGCCGTTGCATTGATGTCGATGGTCTCCGGTTGCCAGAGCATGGACGTGACCACGACCGGCTCGCTCGCCGGTAAGCTTGCCGCCGGTAAGCCTGCGGTGCATGCGCCGGCCAAGAAAATCCACTACGTCGGCAAGAAGCGGGTTGGCGTGTTCCATCGCAAGTCCCTCATGCAGACGAGCAGCGTGACGCGCACGACCGAGACGGCCTACGCCGTCTTCGTGCGGCCGCAGCGGGCCAGGATCGTCACGCCTGCGCCGATGAAGGTTTCCTATAGGCTGGGTGGTCCATTCCTCGGCCATTCGCCCTGGATCTGCGGCCCGAGCGGATTTGGCCAGCGCGCGGCTTGCCGCGCCCGTTAGCAAAAGTTCAGCGGGGGCTGGAATCCGGGTGCGGGGAGGGGGCGGAGCAAGCCATGCCAGCCACCCGTCGCGCCCGGATTTACACAGCGCTGATATCAATCGACGACTGCCTTCGAACCCTCTTTCGCCGCCCCTCTTTGGCTTGACGTCGAAGTCTCGAGCCAGCACGCGTTTACGCGGCCTGTGGCGCGCCTGCGGCCCGAAGCACCTGGCTATGGCGCGCCAGGTTGACATCGGCCTTCGCCCGACTGCTAATGCTCGCATGCCAAGGTACTGACAGCGCTGCCCGGAACCTGGCGATGCCTCGATGGGAAAGCGCTCCGTTGTGGCGCGTTCCCGGTCATGATCGGGTTGCTGCATCGGGTTGCTGCCGCGCTGGATCAAGATGTGAGACGACATGAGATCGCTGATTGTGCTGACGACTTCCACCGGATTGCCTCGGCCACGCACAAATAGAGATCGGGAACGCAGCTGGTCTGCCAGGTGCGCCAGGCTTGCGCCTCTGCTGGTCATTTGCGGCCAGTTGGCATTTTCGGGAGCCGCTCATGCGGCTAACGAGAAGACCTCTAAGCCTGAGGAAGCAACCGTCACCGTTCCGACAGCCTTTGAATTGCAGCTTCTCTACGCCGACCATACATGGATATGGAAAGACGGAGCGGCCTATTTCGGAAAGGCCGATCGACCCCTCCGGGCCTGGACGTCGGGGCAGGATTCAGCCTCCGTCGCCGAGGGCAAGTGGTTGGTCATGAACAACGGCAAGATGTGCATGGACCTCGCCTGGCGGTCCAAGAGCTATAAGGGCAAGCAGCAGCGCACCTGCTACAGCCATCGCATCAAGGGCGGGGCCATCGAGCAGCGCAAGGATCCCGATGGGGAATGGTATGGGTTCAAGCGAACCCCCGAGGATCCTTCCGACGAATACCGGAAATTCGAAGTTGGCGACACCAAGAGCGCACAGTTCGAAGAGACCCGCAAGCTGATTGATTCCAAGAATTAGGTCGCGTTCAGCCATCGAGCCGGTGGTGCCTTGAGCCTGTCAAGGAGCTTGCGAATCACCTATCGTAAGACTTCAGGACGGCCGGAGTCACCGGCGCGCCGATCTCCGATTAATTGCATTCAATTCTAAAGAAGAGCGAGACGCTGGCCTGCTGCACGGTCTGTTTAATAAGCGTCGTCTAATGTTTCTGCGTGATTGTAAGTGGCGAGTGGCTACTCATGCGGCGTGAAGCGACGAAAGCATGGAATGTCGTGCCCGCCGTCGGCTTTGATAGGAGGGGATACGTGATGGACCGTTCCGCAATGGGCGCATTTCGTCCAGGCAAATACAATTTGTGTGTTGTTGCGGCCGTGGCGATGGTTTCGGGTTGTCAGGATCTGGATGCGACCAAAACCGATGCGGTCTTCATCAAGCCTGTGGTCCACTCGGTTCGAGGGAATTCCGCGGTCAAGCCGGTCTACGCCATGTCCACGGTTCATTCGTTTAGAATTGATCCTCCGCTCCTGACGACGAGTGCGATACGGACGACGGAAAATGCCTACGCTTTTACATCACCGCCACAGATGAAAGTTCACACGCCAGGGCCTGTGAAGGTCTCTTTCAATCCGGGCGATGACGGTGCATTCCCAGGCAGTTCGCCTTACATCTGCAGCCCCAGCGGATTTGGCCAACTCGCAAGTTGCCATCCCCGCTATCTCTAATCTATCGGGCGATGGCGAACGCTGGCGCCTCGGCCGGTAGCGCCATGGGTTTCGTCTCCAGTCCGAAGAATGGCGCCGCCGTCCTGACAATGGTATCGATATCGGAAAGCTCGGGCACGAAGCCAAGATGCTCGCGTGCATTGCCCGGATCTGCATAGAGTTCCGCCGGATCACCGGGGCGCCGGGCCCTGAAGACGGCCGGAACCGGTCTTGACGTCACGCGGCTGACGGTCTGGACAATCTCCTTGATGGATACGCCTCGCCCGGTGCCGAGGTTCACCGCCAGGCTTTGCCCACCTCTCTCGAGATATTCGAGCGCTTTCAGATGAGCGCGGGCCAGATCGCTGACGTGGATATAGTCGCGCACGCACGTACCGTCCGACGTGTTGTAGTCGGTGCCGAAAACCTCGATCTCGTCGATGATGCCCGATGCGGCCATCAGTACCCTGGGAACCAGATGCGTTTCGGGTGAATGCCATTCGCCAAGTTCGCCGTCGGGATCGGCGCCGCAGGCGTTGAAATAGCGCAGGATCGCGAATTTCATTCCGTAGGCTGACGCATAGTCGCCAATGATCTGCTCACCCATCAGCTTGGTGCGCCCATAGGGGCTGATCGGATTTTGCGACGAACTCTCGCGAACGGGCAATGCTTCGGGCACGCCGTAGGTTGCACAGCTGCTGGAGAAGATGATGTTTTCGATTGAATTCGCGCGTGCGGCATTGAGCACGGCGATGGTGCCCATCACATTGGTCGAATAATAGTCGGCCGGCTCCTGAACGGACTCGCCGACATAGGCCAATGCCGCGAAATGGATGATGGCCGTCGGCCGGTGCGCGGCGATCGCCGCCTGCAGCGCATCGCGGTCCCGGATATCGCCGACGACAAGCGGACCCCAGAGGACGGATTTCTCGTTGCCCCGGCACAGATTGTCGAAAGCCACGGGCAGATAGCCGGCCGCGGCCAGCAGCTTGCAGGTGTGGCTGCCGATGAAGCCCGCCCCACCTGTCACCAGGATTGGCGGACGGCTCATGAAACGGCTGCTTCTTTCGTCAGCCGGCTTCCGTAGAGCAATGTGTCAAAATATTCGACGGTATGCGCCAGCCCCTGGCTCAGGCTGATCCGCGGCTGCCAGCCGAGATTGTCCCTGGCAAAGGAAATGTCCGGCCTGCGCTGCCGGGGGTCGTCGATAGGCAGTGGTCGATGCACGATCTTCGAACTGGAATTGGTATAGGCGACGACCAGCGTCGCCAGTTCCATGATGGTGAATTCGCCGGGGTTGCCGAGGTTGACCGGGTGGGCGGGCGCGCGCGGTGCGTTCATCAGCCGGACAAAGCCCTCGATCAGGTCGTCGGCATAGCAGAAGGAGCGTGTCTGCAGGCCGCTGCCGTAGACGGTAAGGTCTTCGCCGCGCAACGCCTGGACGATGAAGTTCGAGACGACGCGCCCGTCATCGGGCTGCATGCGCCGACCGTAGGTGTTGAAGATGCGGGCGACACGGACATCGAGGCCATATGTCCTCGAATAGTCGAAGAACAGCGTTTCGGCCGAGCGCTTGCCTTCATCGTAGCAGGAGCGCGGTCCGTGCGTGTTCACGTTGCCGAAATAGCCTTCTGGCTGGGGGTGCACGAGGGGGTCGCCATAGACCTCGGATGTCGAGGCCTGGAATATCTTGGCGTTGTTCCGACGCGCGAGCTCCAGCAGGTTCAGCGAACCGAGCACGCTTGTCTTGAAGGTATGGATTGGATCCGCCTGATAGTGCGGCGGCGAGGCGGGGCAGGCAAGGTTGTAGATCTCGTCGACCCGAAGATCCAAAGGCAGTGCATTGACGATGTCGTGCTCGATGCAGGTGAATTTGGGATCGCGCAGAAGAGCGTTGAGGTTGTGTTTCTTCCCGGTGTGGAAATTATCCAGTGCGACGACTTCATATCCGTCCTGCAAAAGACGTTCGCACAGATGCGAGCCCAGGAACCCCGCGCCTCCCGCGACCAGGGCGCGACTTCTATGGTTGGCACCGCGTTGATCGTTCCGGGAACCAAGTTTCAGAACCTTGATGACCTTGCTCATGCTTTCCTCTCACGCAACGCACACGCTACCACCCTGGCCAGGACAAAGCATCGCCCGCCCACGTCCTTAAGAACGAGACAAAACTTTCCGCGTCCGCGGAGCCGCCATCACTGATGTGCGCCTATTGTTCTCTGAGTTTGCAAGGCCGATGCCGCGACGGCTTATAGTCTGCCGCTCAGCACTCCATGCGCCCCGAAATCGCGATCACAGGCCTGATGCCATCATCGTCGATTGCTCGCCCAAATTGCACATCCCAACACACCAAAAATATACCTGTGGAGGCCGCAGTCAACTAAATTAGCAATTCCTTAATCATCTTCATTTTCGAATGGTTAATCATGACGCCGGTGTCGACTTCGGGTTTGCCGCAAGGGTGCCCAGATAGATCCCTTTGTGATTCAACGCATTGGCTCGATAGTCCGGAATTTTCGTCGGATGCGACAGGCCGTTTTCGAGACGCCATCAAGGCTTTGCAGAGGATTGCCCAGTGGGGCGGTTTGGGTGCAACCCAGGAAATGTACCTGCATGGAAACGGGTCGGGCAAATGTCAATCTTCAGAGCGTAGCGAGATTGCTGCGCGGACCCGCTCGAGCCGGTCGCGGATACCCGCGACGGGCGACGGCCTGTATTCAGCTTCGTCGCCCCCGGGGACATTGATGAACAGAAGGGCGCATCAACCGCTGGTCGATCAGGTCCCGGATCGGCCCCCGGAAGCAGTGTCCATTCGGTTTGAATATGCCAGGGCCGCCCATTTCCTTCCTGCCAGCGGCTATTGCCCGCCCATTTCCTTCTTGCCGGCGGCTATTGCTCGCCCATTTCCTTCCTGCCGGCGGCTATTGCCCGCCCATTTCCTTCTTGAACGTGTCGAAATCGATCTGCATGCCATTGAAGATGGTGCTCCAGTGGCGGGTCAGCGCGGACATCGCCACCGCTTCCTGGATCTCTTCTTCGGTGGCGCCGGCGCGCTTGGCGTCCTGCGTGTCCGACCATATGCAGTAGGTGCACGGAATCTGCGCCGCCACCGCCAGTGAGATCAGCGACTTGACCTTTGGCGGCAGCGCCGTCTTGTCGCTGAGCTCGATGGCCTTGACCTCGGCCCAGGCACCGGGCAGACCGGATTTCGGAAACTGCTTCACGAAGCTGGGCACGCCGCCCACGGTCGACTGGATGTCCTTGATTGTCGCATCATAGTCGTCGGCGTGCACGGGCGCCGTGGCGAGCGAGAGGATGCAGACCGAAGCGGCGAGCAGGGACGCACGGCGGATGGAAGAATGCACGGATGAAAGACTGCGATAGGCAGACATGGTTTTTCTCCTCTGGTCTTCGTTAGCCTTACGATGTAAGGTGACGCGGAAGATGAACCTTACAGTGTAAGTTGTCAAGCGACGCCATGGACTCATCGATCAAAAAAAAGCGAGCGCGCGGGCGGCTGTCCCGCGAGATGATCGAGGACGCGGCCTTCGAAGTGATCGAGCGGGAGGGGCTTTCCGGCTTTTCGATGCGCAAGCTCGCGGCCGCCCTCGGCTGCGAGGCGATGAGCATCTATCATCACTTCCCTTCGCAAGCGCATCTCTATGAGGCGCTTGTCGATCGACAGGTCAGCACGATGGCAATTCCCGACGGCAGCATGCCGTGGCGCGAGAGCATTCGTCTCGTGATGCAGGAGTTTCGTCGCATCGCGACGGAGCATCCGGCCTTCGCGCCGTTCCTTGTCGTCTATCGGATGAATTCGCCGCCGTGCCTTGCCATGTTGAACGGCGTCATCGGCCTGTTCGAGGCAGGCGGTTTCGGCCCGGAACTCAGCGCCCGGCTGTTCCGCACCGCGAGCTACTACCTGTCGGGCGCGATCCTCGACGAAACTGCCGGCTATGCCAAGGGACCGTCGGCCGTCACCACCGTGAGCGAGGAGCGACTGGCGAAGGATTTTCCCAGCGTCATGAGAGCTGGAGCTTATTTCGGCACCGCTGGTTTCGACAAGACATTCGAGATCGGCCTTGACATGCTGCTGGACGAGATGGAACGCCTGCGCGAGGGTGTCAGCGCAAGCCGATCGTCCGGCAAGGGTGATTGCAAGATGACTGTCTGAATGCGCTTTCTGTTTGTCCTGATCCTGCTGGCCGGCGCCGGCGTCAGCGTCATCTATCCCTGGGCGATGACCAATTTCTCCGGCCGCGAGATCGGCACCTGGCGGGTCTATGAGCAGGGCCGCTTCAGGCCGCAGACCGTGCCGCTGAAGAGCAGCGATGCACCGGTGCGGGTGCTTGTCGACCTCACCGCGAGGGCCGAAAGCATCGTTTCGCAGCAGCGTACTGTGCTGACGCTGACCGCGGCCACCAACGGCCGCACCGTGCTCGCCTCGACGCTGCAGTTCAACCACGTGGACAACCCGCGCCAGGCCAGTCCGCAACTGCCCGACAAGATCTTTCGCGACGAGGCCGGACTGATCCCGGCGGTCAGCACCGGTTCCTACCTCTTCACCGTCGGCCCGGGCGATGCCGAGGACATACCGATGCGGGCGGTCGACCTGATCTTGCGCTCCGGTGTCGGTGAAACCGACAGCCGTGCGCGGCCGGTCGGCTTCTCCCTGATGGCGGTCGGCTTGATCGGCCTCCTGCTGTCCTTGCGTTCCGGCGGCGGCCGGCCGGACAATCCGAACTCGCAACCGCCACCGCCGCGCTGGGGCAGGGGGGCCACGTGAACTACCGTCACGCCTATCACGCCGGAAATTTTGCCGACGTCGTCAAGCATGTCGTGCTGACGCGCCTGCTCGAATACCTCAAGCAGAAGGACAAGGCGTTTCGCGTCGTCGACACCCATGCCGGCATTGGCCGTTACGATCTGTCGTCAGTCGAAGCGCAGAAGACCGGCGAGTGGAAGGGCGGCATCGGCCGGCTGATCGACGTCTCGTTCGACGCCAGGGCGGCGGCGTTGCTGGAGCCCTACCTGGAGACGGTGCGGTCGCTCAATCCCGAAGGCGGTGTAAAGAAATATCCAGGCTCGCCGCTGCTCGCACGCAATCTCCTGCGTAAGCAGGACCGGCTGTCGGCGATCGAACTCCACCCCAAGGACGCCGCAAGGCTGAAGGCGGAATTCGCCGGCGATTTCCAGGTGAGGGTGATGGAACTCGATGGTTGGCTGGCGCTCGGGGCGCATGTGCCGCCGAAGGAAAAGCGCGGCCTGGTGCTCATCGATCCGCCATTCGAGGAAGAGGGCGAGTTCGCCCGCCTCGTCGACGGGCTCATAAGGGCGCACAAGCGCTGGCCTGGCGGCATCTACGCGCTGTGGTACCCGATCAAGGACCGCAAGGCGATCATCGCCTTCAGGAAAGCGCTGAAGCAATCCGGCATCCCGAAAATCCTCGACATAGAATTCGAGATCAGGCCGGCCTCATCGGAACCTAGTCTCGACGGCAGCGGCATGGTGGTGGTCAATCCGCCCTTCACGCTGGAAGCCGAATTGCGAACCGTGCTGCCGGCACTCCACAAATTGCTCGCCGTGGCAAAGCCGGCGCACTGGACGCTGGAGTGGCTGGCCGCGGAATAGGTCGAGGTTTCGAACCGGGAAACCATTGTTTCGGCAACCGCTTGACCGACGCCAAGCGAATCCGCACAGTGCGCGCAATCGACCTTGAGAGGCTGTCATGACTCGCTTCGCCAAATCCGCATTTGCTGCCCTGATTTCGCTCTGCACTTCGCTCGCCGCACCCCTCGGTGTCACCCAGGCTGTGCAGGCGGCCGACCTTGTCGGCGTCTATCCCGACGACGATGGCGGCGTCTGCGGCGAGCCTTGGGTGCTGAACAAGATCACCCACCGCTTCTCCTACCAGGTGCATCACGTGCCGCACCTGCCGGATGTGCAGATCACCGATTTCCGGCGCATCCACCAGCACCGCTATCTGCCCGCCAACGACACCTGGCCGATCGGCCGCCGCTATTGCGGCGCCACCGTCAGTCTCTCTGACGGCCGTGACCGGACCATCTGGTACCTGATCGAGGAAGGGCAGGGCTTCGCTTCGATAGGCGACAATGTCGAATTCTGCGTTTCGGGCTTCGACCGCTGGATGGTCTACAACGGCCGCTGCCGCGTCCTGCGCTGAACGCAGCCTTCCTTTCGCGATCCCTTTTCGCGCTCGCAGCCTGATCGGCCGCGGGCGCTTTCGCGTGCCGTGTTGACAGCCAATGCGATCCATCGCATAAGGATGAGACAGACCTGTCTCACCACTTGGTAGGCACCATGACATCATCGCCAGCTTCCGACAAACGTCAGCATGTCGTCGAAACGGCCTACGCGCTGTTCAAGCGCGCCGGCTTCCATGCCACCGGTATCGACCGAATCATCGCCGAGGCCGACGTGGCCAAGATGACGATGTATCGCCATTTCCCCAGCAAGGACGAACTGATCGTCGAGGTGCTCGACTATCGCGCCAGGCGGTTTGATCGCCAGCTCGACCGGCTTGCCCTGGAGGGCATCACGCCGGAGCAGAAAATCGCCAGGATCTTCGACTGGCATGGGCGATGGTTCCGCAGCCCGGATTTCCACGGCTGCCTGTTCGCGCATGCGCTGGCCGAGTTTGGCGATCCCGGGCACCCGGTGTTCAAGGCGGTCGCCAGGCAGAAGAACGGCTTGAGGCAACGCATGCAGGCGATCCTGTCGGATGCGATGCCGCCTGGCCGCGCCGAGAGCGTGGCGGCGACACTTTTGATGCTGATCGAAGGTGCGACGCTGATGGCGCAGATGGGGCAGGCGGATACCGTCATCCGCGACGCCCGCAAGGCCGCCCTGGGCATCATCGCCGCCTCGCGCAGGCCGCAATGAGCCCGCTGGTCGTCGGGCTCGCGCTCTTCGCCGCGATCCTGCACGCAACCTGGAACGCTTTCCTGCGAACCGGAACCGACAGGTTGTGGACCGTCACCGTCATGAGCTTCTCCAGCACGGCGCTCGCCATCCCCTACGCGCTCCTCAGCGGCTTTCCGGCCACATCAGCCTGGCCATATGTCGGGCTCTCGGCCGGCCTTCAGGTCGGCTACAGCGCGTTTCTGGTGGCCGCCTACAGATATGGCGAACTCGGGCAGGTCTATCCCATCGTTCGCGGCAGCGTGCCGCTGCTCGTCACGCTCGGCGGATTTCTGCTGGCCAACCAGCAGCTCACCATGCCGCAGACCATAGGCGTTGCCCTGGTCGGTGGCGGCATCATGGGTCTTTCGCTCGGGCGAGGCAGGGCGGCCACGACATCGATCCTCTATGCGCTGGCAACGGGAGCGATCATCGCCGCCTATGCAACGGTCGATGCCATCGGCGTTCGCACGGCGGGAAATGCCGGCGCCTACACCGCCTGGGTCTTGCTGATCTACGGTGCGTTGCTGCCGGCGACATTTGTCGCCTGCCGTGGCCGGCTCACCGTCGACCCGCGCGCGCCGGAAACCTGGAAGGCGCTGGGCGGCGGCTTGTTCGCGCTTCTGGCCTATGGCGTGGTGGTCGCCGCCTTCGCGCTCGGGCCGGCCGGGCCCATCACCGCGATCCGCGAAACCAGCGTCGTCTTCGCCGCCTTCATCGGACGCTTCTTTCTCGGCGAGACGCTGACGCCACGACGGATCGGCGCTTGCGCCATCGTCGCGATCGGCGCCATCTGCCTCGGCTACCAGCCATGACGACAATGGACGTGCCGGTCGAACCGGGCGGCGGCCGCGCCTGCGGCTCGTTTGCCGGCCGCGACCGATCGCCTATGACCTACGACGAGCGCCGCCGCGTTCTGCGCTGAGGGCGATCCGCCGCCGGTTCCGCTTCGTCGAGGATGGCCCGAAGCCAGGCGGCATGACTGCGAAAGGCGCGCCGCCCGACCGTTGTTGCCCAGACCCGCGTTTGTGGCCGCCGCTCGACGAACAGCTTTTCGACATCGACGTAGCCGGCCCTTGCAAGAGTCTCGATGTGCGCGCCGAGATTGCCGTGCGTGGCTTCGACCATGTCCTTTAATCGGGTGAATTCAAGCGCTTCGCGCCTGTCCAGCGTGTGCAGGATGGCCATGATCCTGAGCCGCGTGCTTTGATGGATGACCTCGTCGGCGCTCATGAATTGGCTCCGGCGTGACAAGGCCGCGGGTCATCGACGGCGATGCCGTCGCCATGGAGCGTCATCTCCGCGTTTCCCCACAGCGACAGCGTCGTTTCCTCTTCTGCGATCCGCATCGAAACAGCCTTCTGTTTTTCATAGAATACTCTGTCATGCAGAGTAGTCTGTCAATTGACCAAAAGGTGAGGCGATGGAATCAAGCTTGACAAGGTGATGGACAGATCGGTCGTCGCATTGCTCTCACGGTCCGCGTAGATCGTGCAACCACCAAAGATGATTGTATCGACGAAGCAGCGGCTCTTGATCTTCGCGGCTGACGATCGATGCGCGAGGCGGGTTGTTGATCTTCGAAGCTTCACGCCACGACCGGTCTCTGTGCGTGCGAAGAATGCCGATGTCAAATTGCTGGCGATGTCTGAAGATCAGCGGCGAATTTTTGCCATGACGAGTGAGATCGTGTGTCGATCTCAACCAAACTTTAAGCTGACGAAATCATACCATTGCTTCGCTGGCTAGCGAGCCGCGAGTCAGATATGCATTGCGCGCCGGGGTCATTCACGGCCATCGGCATAACGTGAAGGGGCATGACATGGCTAAGCAGTCATCTAAAGCGCCGGCATCCAAGGCACCGGCAAAGAAAGCACCCGCAAAAGCAGTCGCGGCGAAGGCCGCAACGGCAGTGAAGAAAGCAGCGCCTGCGAAGGCGGCGGCAAAGCCCGCGGCGAAGGCGCCGGCGAAGAAGCCCGTGGCCAAGGCTGCGGCGAAACCGGCAGTGAAGAAGGCAGCGCCGGCCAAGGCAGCGGCAAAGCCGGCAGCCAAGGCAGCACCGGCGAAGAAGCCTGTGGCCAAGGCGGCGGCAAAACCCGCGGCCAAGGCAGCGGCAAAACCCGCGGCCAAGAAGGCGGCACCGGCGAAGAAGCCTGTGGCCAAGGCCGCGGCAAAGCCCGCTATGAAAGCTGCGGCAGCCTCGACCAAGCCCGCGGTGAAGAAAGCCGCGCCGAAGGCCAAGGCAGCGCCTGCGAAGGCGAAGGCTCCGGCCAAGAAGTAGACCGGGCCGTTGGGGCGTCGCGCGTCCTTCGGGACTCGGCAAGGACGCTCTGACGCTCTGGATTGAACTATCTCGGCAACGGCTTCAGCCCGGTTGGCTGAACGTCGGGGAAGGGCAGAGGGCAAGCAAAGCGAGGCGCCGGTTGGCTGCCTCGCTCGCCTGCCTGATTGTCTCCTTGCCGCGCTTGGCGGAGGGTCCCGATGCAATGCCCGGGACCTATGAGACGCGAACGCAGATATGAGTCCCATCAGCCTGCCGTCGGCGTCCACCTGCGTTTCCCAGCCTACCAATCCGTAGCTTGTCGAGATGCTTGGGGCAGGAACCGCAACCGATTCCTGGCTGCTATTTTTTCGCGCTCTGGCGGTTGATCGCAAGAACCTGTCAGCCGACAGTGGACGTCTGCAAACAGGAAATCGATCATGCCGAAACTGCTCTACGCATCCACCTCTCCTTACAGCTCCAAGGTAAGGATGGCCGCAGCCTATGCCGGGATCGCAATCGAGCAGGTTCCGGTCAAGACCGAGGACCGGCCGGCCGGCCTGATCGGCGCCAATCCGCTTGGCAAGATTCCGGTGCTGGTGCTCGACGATGGCCGTTCTATCCACGACAGCCGCGCCATCACCCAGCATCTCAACCGGATTTCGAAGAACGCGCTGTTCCCGCGCAATCCCGACAAGCGGTTGGAGGCCGAGGTGCTGGAGGCATTGGCCGACGGCATTTGCGACTGCGCGCTGTCGATGGTCTATGAGCGCCGCACCCGGCCCGAGGAGATGGTCTATCAGCCCTGGCTCGATCGCCAGTGGGCGAAGATCACGGCTGCTCTCGATCAGCTCAATGCCAACCCGCCCAAACTGCCGAAGAAGATCACCGCCGGGCAGATGGCGTTGCGGGCCTGCCTTGGCTATCTCTCCTTGCGCTTTGCCGGGAAATGGGAAAAGGGCCGTGGCCGGCTCACCCGCTGGGCGGCGCGCTTCGACGAAAAATTCCCGGAACTGAAGCCCGCGGTTCCGGGCTGACGCGATGACGAGCCAATCTCCCCCCTTGCGGGACCACAAGGGGGAGATTGGCAGCTTCACAGGCACGCCGACCTTGCAACCGGTTTGTTGCCTTCTCGCACAAAGTTCTCGAAACCGGCAAGCTCCTGGGCTACAACGATTTCCAGGACTATCCGTGTGAAAACCCTGCGATGACCGACACCAACGACAGCAGCCCGAATGGCGTGCGCGGCACCCTGTTCACAGCGCCGGGTGAAGCCGGCGCGGAACGCGTGGCACGGCCGCGCAAGGCGCTGCTGTCGTCCTCGATGGTCGGCTCGACCAATCGCGGCCGTGTGCTGCAGGCGCTGTTCGATCTCGGTCCCACCAGCCGTGCCGAACTGGCGCGCCTGGCCGGCGTCAACCGCACGACCATTTCCGGCATCGTGCAGCCGCTGATCGACGACCAGGTGCTGGTTGAAAGCGATCCGATGCCCGCCAATCCAGGTGGCGGCAAGCCTGCGCGGCCTTTGTGGTTCTCGCCGAAGGCTCGCCCCATCTGCGGCGTGCTTTTGATGCCGGATGCCGTGCATGCCTGCGTGGCCACGCTCGACGGCAAGATCGAATCGGAGCGCAAGATGACGCTGCCCGACGGCAGAGGGCAGGTCGCACCGATTGTCGAGACGATCGCTGAATGCGTCGGCGACACGCTGGCCAAGGCGCGGCGTACGCCCTTTGGCATCGGTGTCGCCGTTGGCGGCATGGTCGACACCGATCGCGGCTCGATCATCACCGTCAATCTCGCGCCTTCGCTCGACCGCTATCCGTTGGCTGACGATCTCGGTCATCGCTTTGGCCTGCCGGTCAAGCTCGACCATCACCCGCGCGCCTTGCTGGTCGGCGACCGCTGGTTTGGCGCCGGTCGCGGCGTGAGACAGTTCGCGGTCGTCTACACCGGCGAGGTGCTGGGCGGCGCGCTCTATTTCGACGGCCATCTCCACCGCGGTACGTCAGGGGCAGGGGGCGAGCTCGGCCACACTTTCGTGCAGCTCGACGGCGAACTCTGTCGCTGCGGCCGGCGCGGCTGCTGGGACACCATCGCCACGCTGAGCTGGCTCCGGCGGGAGGCAGGGCTTGCGGCTCTGCCCGAGCCCGAGCTGATCGATTCGGCCCGTCTTGTCGACATGGCGACGCGCCGGTTGCCGGGCGCGCCCGAATTGCTCGATCGCTACGCCCGCAACGTTGCCGTAGGCATCGCCAATCTGCAGCAGACAGTGGCGCCCAACACCTTCATCCTGCATGGCGATGTCGTGCTCGGCGGCGAGCGCCTGCTCACGGCGATCGCCGACCATGTTCGCTCCATGGTTCCCTCACGGCCGGGCGGCGCGATCGAGTTCATCGCCGGCGACGCCGGCGACGGCGCAGCGCTCCTGGGCGCGGCGGGGCTCGTCATCTCCGAGCTGCTGCAGCTGCCGATTTAGAGGTGCGCCGTCGTTCCCTTTACCCTCGAAGGGGAGAAGGGACGGGGGCGCCTATCTCTTCAGCCCCCGAATAACTCTGGAACCAGGGCCGCATGCGCTCGAAGCGCGCGGCCATATTGAGCACGCTCTCGTCGGCGTGGCGTCGTCCGATGATCTGCATGCCGACGGGCAGGCCCTGTGCCGTCAGTCCGGCCGGAACCGAGATCGCCGGATGGCCGGTGTAGTTGATCGGGTAGGTCATGCACCAGCCGATCAGCGGATCGACCGCCTCGCCATTGATGGAGGTCGGTCCGATCGTGTTGCCATCGGTGCCGTTCTTCACGGGTGGAATGGCCAATGTCGGCGAGACGATCAAGTCGTGGCTCGCAAACACGTCCTCGAGCCCGTCATGGACGCCGGTGCGCAGGAGATCGTCGAGCGCGTGCTCGACGGCGGACACTTTGTGCGCGTCCTTCAGCATGGCGAGGAATTGCGGGGTAAGCACGCCGGCATGCTCGCCCATTAGGTCGATGCCTTCCTGTTTCCAATAGACGGCGATCGCCGCATAGTGGATCGAGATCGTGCGCACCCAAAGTGCGGCCAACTCTTTATGGTCGGCCTTGAAATCGAGCTCGACCTCATCCACCGCGATGCCATGCTGCCGCATCGTTTCGACTGCATCGGCGATCACGCTCGCGACCTGGCCGTCGACCGGAAAATTGCCGAGGCGCGGACTGTAGGCGACGCGCAGTTTCCGCGGTGGCCGGCTGGCGGCGCCGACATAGTCGACGCCATCGTTCGGCAGGCTGAGCGGGTCGCGGCTATGCGGCCCGGCCATGATGCTGGTCATCAGCGCCGCATCGGCAACGGTGCGGGCCAGCGGGCCGATATGGACCAGCGGATGCCCCCACAGGAACCCGTCCGGACGCGTCACCGAAGGGATGCGGCCGAAGGAAGGCTTGAAGCCGACGCAACCGCTGAACGAGGCGGGGATGCGCACCGAACCGCCGCCGTCGGTGCCTTGCGCCAGCGCCGCCATGCCGTCGGCCACCGCCGCGGCGCTGCCGCCCGACGAGCCGCCGGAATTGTAGCCGATCGCAAAGGGCGTGCTGGTCGGCCCGAAGCGCGGATTGTCGGTGATGCCCTTGTGGCCGAACTCCGGCGTGTTGGTCTTGCCGAGCACGATGGCGCCGGCGTCGAGCAGGCGCTCGATAGCCACGGCGCTGGTCTGCGGCACGCGGTTGTGTACGGCGCGTGATGCCATCGACGTCGGCACGCCGGCGACGTCGTCCAGGTCCTTGATGCCGACCGGCACGCCATGCAGCGGGCCGAGCGCATGACCGGCCATGACCTCCTTCTCGGCAATGCGCGCTGCATCCATCGCCTCGTCGCCCAGCACCAGAGTGTAGGCGTTGATGACCGGGTTTCGCGCTTCGATGCGGCGCAGGTAAGCCTCGGTGACTTCGACCGGCGACAGGTCGCGCCGCCGGATGCGCTCGGCCAGTTCGGTGGCTGGCAGGAAGCAGAGTTCGTTGTCCGCAGAAGTCATTGAAAGCCATTCCCGTCTATTTGATGAAAACCGGATTTGCCGAGCCGCCCGTGCCCTTGCTCACCTTGGCCGGACTGGCGCAGTAGAAACCTTCGTAGCGCTGGTCCGCCGCGCAATCGGCCGCGAGCGCGTCGAGCGCGGCCATCTCGGTGAACACCACCCCGAGATTGCGCATCAGTGCCGCATGCAGCACCAACATCAGTCCGGTCTCGGGCTCGTAGGTGGTTTCGTTGGCCAGCGTGTCAGTGACCAGGCAGGGAACCTGCATGGCCTCGAACCAGCGCACGAGATCCATGCTGAAGGTGAGGCCGGGCTCCCAATAGCTTTCGCCCACGGTCTGAAGCCCCGCCGCCAGCGCGCCGACCCAGCCGGTGCGAATAAGGAGAATGCTGCGCGGCAGGATCTCGACCCCTTGCGCCCGCGCGCAGTCCATCAAATCGTGGTGGGTGAAGGTCTCGGCGCGACCGAGCGCCGGCTTGCCGCGAAAGCGGGCAATGTCGAGCAAGACGCCGCAGCCGACGATGCCACGCTCGGCAATCGGCATGATGCCGGCCTTGGTCATACCGCCATTGGTGCTCGATGCGGGAAAGCCATTCCAAAGCGTGTCGTCGAACCACATATGTCCGAGCGCGTCGCAATGCGTGCCCGCCTGCGCGAAGCCGGTGACGTAGTCGTCGGCGAATTCGAGCCCGCCGGGCAGGGGATGCCAATGGCCGTTCTCGAATCCGGCCTTGTCGGCGACCACGAAGCGCCTGGCCGGCCAGCGCCCGGGAAACACCGCGTCGCCCTCATGGGTTGCGATCGGCACCCCGAGCGTGAAGGTGCGGCCTTGCCGCACCGTTGCCAGCCCGCGCTTGACCTCTTCGGCGGTGAGATAGTTGAGCGCGCCGATTTCATCATCGGCGCCCCAGCGGCCCCACCGCTTGGGCGCGTCGGCGAGCAGCCGGCGCAGCGTCATTGTGTCGGTCGCATTCATGCGCCGGCCTCCATGGCCGCGGCCGGCATCGCCTCTTTGGCGCCGGTTATGTAGGCGACGACCTCTTCCATGTTGGTGGCGGAACTCGAAAGGTCGGCAGCCTTGCGGCCCCTGCGCATCACCACCACGCGGTTGCAGACCTGCCAGAGGTGATCGAGATTGTGGGTGACCATGACGATGGTCAGCCCCTTGGCGGTCAGCCGCTTGATCAGGTCGAGCACCTCGCGCGATTCGCGCACGCCGAGCGCTGCCGTCGGTTCGTCGAGCAGCAGCAGCTTGTGGCCCCAGAAGGCGCCGCGCGCGATCGCCACCAGCTGGCGCTGGCCGCCGGACATACGCTCGACCGTCTTTGAGCGCACGCCGGGAATATCGATGTGCAATTCATCGAGGCCCTTGATCGCGGTGTCGCCCATCGATCGCTGGCGGATCCAGCGCAGCAGCGCCGGGCCGCGGCCTATCGCGAGTTCGCGGCCGAGGAAGAAATTCTCGGCCGCGGTGAAGGTGCCGATCAGCGACAGGTCCTGGTAGACCGTCTCGATGCCAAGGCGTTGCGCCTCGGCCGGCGGCGACAGCTTTTGCGGCCGTCCGTCGAGGATCACGTCGCCGGATGTCGGGTCGTGCGCGCCGGCCAGGATCTTGATCAGCGTCGATTTGCCGGCGCCGTTGTCACCGACCAGGCCGATGATGTCGCCCTTGGCGATATCGAGTGAAACGTGGTCGAGCGCCTGGATGCCGCCAAAACTCCGGCAGATGCGGCGCAGGCTGAGCAGCGTTTCGCACGCCATGGCTAGCCCCTCCCGAAGCGGCGGCCGATACCGCCGAGCGCCACGGCAACGACGAGCAGCGTGCCGGTGAACAGGAACTGGGTGAAGATCGGCGCGCCGATCATGGCCAGGCCATTGTTGCCGACGGCGACCGTCAGCACGCCGATCAGGGTGCCCAGGATATGGAACTGGCCTTCCCGCAGGGCCGCAGAGCCGAGGAAGGCGGCGGAGAACGAGGTCAGCATGAAACTGTCGCCCGCCGTCACCTGGCCGGAGCCGAGATTGGAGGCCATCAGCACGCCGCCTATTGCCGCGCATGTGCTGGCGATGGCGAAGGCGACGATGCGGCTGCGGTCGACGGCGACGCCGGCACGGCGCGCCGATTCGGGACTGACGCCGATGGCCTTGATGTGCTGGCCCTGCACCGTGCGGTTGAGGATCACCCACAGAACCGCCAGCACCACGACCATGATGATGACGAGATGCGGCACCCCGGCAACGCGGCCGATGGCGATGCCGGTGAATTCGCGCGACTGGGTGAGCTGCAGCGGAATGCCGCCGGAATAAGCGTAGTTCAGCCCGACGACGATGGTGCCGGTGCCGAGCGTGGCGATGAACGCATTCACGCCGATTTTGGAAACGACGATGCCGTTGACGATGCCGATGATCGTGCCGAGGCCGATGACGAGCAGGATGGCGAGCGGAATTGCCAGTCCGCTGCTCAGCAGCCCGACGGCGAGCAGTCCGCAAAAGCTCGCGACATAGCCGATGCTGAGGTCGAAATCGCCGGCGACGAGTGGCACGGTGAGCCCGGCCGCGACGATGGTGCCGATCGCCATGTCGTTGATGATGTTGCGAAAATTGCCGAGGGTCGCGAAGGTGCCCGGCTGCAGGATCGAGAAGGTCATGAGCATCGCGGCCAGCACGATGATGGTGCCATACGTGCCGAGCAGGCGCATCAGAAGCGCTTGCCGGTCGCGCGCGGCGGGCGGGAGATATCCGGCCTGCGTGACCGGCAAGGCGCCCTCCGCCGGAGCGGGGGGTTCGGGCAGTGGATGGTCAGTGGACATGACGGCTCTGTTCATGATGGAAATCGGATCCGGCCGGGTCTGCCCGGCCGGACCTCCAATCTGCAGGACTTACTGCGGATTGTCCTTCATGAACTGGTCGACATTGTCCTTGGTGACGAGCGTATAGCCCGGCACGAAGGATTTCGGCTGCCACTTGTCGCCGGCCGAAAGGATATCTGGGATCTGGTCGACCAGCATCTTGCCGGCGGAGGTCAGATCGACGCCGAGCGTTGCGGTCATCGTCCCGTCCTTCACCGCCTGGACCGCGGGTGCGGTGGCGTTGAACGAATAGACCTTCACATCGCTGCGCCCATTCTGCTTCAGCGCCGCGATCGCACCCATGGCGTTGTCGTCATAGCAATTGAAGATCGCGTACGGGCCCTTGGCATTGGCATTGGCGGCAAGCCAGGCGCTGGTCGCGGCCTGCGAGGATTCGGCGGCGCCCGGAATGCTGATTTCGTGCGACGTCGCTTTCAGCCCCGGATTGGCCTTGACGGTCGCATCGAAGGCGTCGGCCCGTTCGCGGCACGGAATACCGGGGTGGTAGGTGAGGTCGAGCACGGTGCCGGTATTGCCGAGATCCTTGAGCATCAGGTCGAGCAGCGGCGGTGCCGCGCCCGTGCTGGCCGAAAGCGCGATGCCGTCGGCCATGCCTCCACCAGCGGAAAGCACTGGGATATTCGCATCGGCCGCCGCCTGCAGCCCTGCGGCGAGGCCGGTCGAATCGAACACGGTGACGATGATGGCACTCACCTTCTTGACCGCCAGTTGCTTGATCGAGGTGATCGCCTGCGACGGGTCGCCATTGGCATTGACCGCCTCGACCGTCCAGCCCTTGGATTGGGCTTCCTTGGTCATGGTGTCGACCATCTGGTTGGTGTCGACGTCGGAGGTCGAGAAGGTGACGATGCCGATCGTCAGCTTGTCATCCGCGGCATGTGCCGCCGGCGCGAAAGACGCCGCGACGAGCGCCGCGGTCGAGAGTTTTTGAAAGCGGTTCACGTTGCAAATCCCCTTTTTTACCGAGTGTTCCGGCTCACAATCCGACCGTGCATCAACCCTGATCGTCAGGGCCTGGTGCTAGGCGCCACAGGTGTTCCTGTTTGTTCGTGCGAGCCACGTACTAACTATAGGCACAAGCTGATAAAGGGTGCAACGGCTATTTTGGACCTTTCCCTTTCCTGCAAAGGGGAAGCGCGGCGCAGCGTAGGCAATAAAAAAGCCGGGCGAGGCCCGGCTTTTTCGTGTCGTGGCTTGAACGACTTAGAACTTCATACCGAGGC
Source organism: Mesorhizobium sp. B263B2A (assembly GCF_020165775.1). Classification (NCBI taxonomy): domain Bacteria; kingdom Pseudomonadati; phylum Pseudomonadota; class Alphaproteobacteria; order Hyphomicrobiales; family Phyllobacteriaceae; genus Mesorhizobium; species Mesorhizobium sp. B263B2A. The sequence continues at coordinate 103,767 of NZ_JAIUIU010000007.1, read as the reverse complement.
CGAAGGTCACCCGGTTGTCGGTGGCCTTCACCTTGCCGATGCCATCGAAGCTCTTGCTGCCGAAGTCGGTGTAGCGGTACTCGACACGGCCGAAGACATTGTCGGTCAGCTTGATGTCGGTGCCGAGACCAGCGGTCCAGCCGAGCATGGTGGCAGTGTCGCTGGCGGGAATGACGCTGTCCTCAACCTTCAGGCTTCTGCCGGCGAGACCGCCGGTGCCGTAGAGCAGGATTTCCGGGGTCACGGCGTAGCCGAGACGGGCACGCAGCGAGCCTTCGAAGCCGCCCTTGGAGTGGACGCCATTGTCGTCACCCTTGACGCCGTTGTAGCCGAGTTCGGCTTCACCGCCGTACACGAAGTTCTCCTGCTGCCACTGATAGCCGCCGAAGACGCTGCCGACGAAACCCTTGGTGTCGGTTTCAAAGCCGAGATCCTTTTCCTTGGTACGGCCGCTGAAGCCATAGCCGAGGTTGATACCGGCATAAGGGCCGGCCCAGGATGCGACGGGCAGTTCGGCAACCGGGGCGGGTGCCGGCGGCTCTTCCTGGACGACGTCTGCGGCATAGGCAGTTCCGCCGAGGGCGAAGAGCCCGAGCGCAACGGCCAGCGGCCGTGCGAATTTGAGATTGGCTTGCATTGTTCTTTACTCCTTAAGCCACAGGACACAGGCTTGTTTCTCACGATCGCCATCAACCCGTCCGGGGGGTGAAACGGATCTGGCGTTCGTCGGTTCCAAATGTCGTGTCAAAATGCGGCTGAACCGAACCTGAACTTGGGTCATTCCCCGGCACGAATGAGGCAGAACCTTGACGTTGCATCTTCGCAACAGCGAAATGTCAGCAGCCCGGTCATGTTGCGCTGCACACCGCTTGGTGCAAGGAGTCCAGCGTCCTATATTGGAGTGCTGCCGGCCTCGGAACACGGCGAGTCGGAATACCCGCCGGGCGGTTTCGCCACAATGCTGCCCCAGGTGCAAATGCCGTTTAACGGATGGCAGGCCATATTTCGCCGGCGCCGTTATTCGTGCCGAAATTGAGGATTGACAGAAGATGAGCAAAGCCACCGCGGCGCTGGTGACCGGCGGGGCGAAACGGATCGGCAAGGCGATCGTCGAAGATCTCGCCGGCCATGGTTTTGCAGTCGCCATCCACTCCAACCGCTCGCACGACGAGGCGGACGCGCTGGCCGCGGGGATCAACCGGTCTGGCGGCCGCGCCGCCGTGGTCGCGGCGGACTTGACCGACATGGACGCCGTCAGCGACCTCGTCGGCCAGGCGGAAGCAGCGCTTGGCCCCATCTCGCTGCTGGTCAACAACGCGTCGCTCTTCGTCGACGATTCGGTTGAGGATTTCGACTGGCAGGCCTGGGACCGGCACTTTGCCATTCACGTGAAAACCCCGGCGCTGTTGGCGCAGAATTTCGCCCGCTCCTTGCCGGAAGGACAGGAGGGGCTGATCGTCAACATCATCGATCAGCGTGTCTGGCGGCCGACGCCGCGCTATTTTTCCTATGCGCTGTCGAAGTCGGCACTATGGACCCAGACCCAGATGCTGGCGCAGGCGCTCGGGCCCCGCATCCGTGTCAACGCGATCGGTCCGGGCCCAACGCTGAAGAACCTGCGCCAGGATGATTCCGATTTCGATGCGCAGGTCGCCGGCCTGATCCTGAAGCGCGGCCCGGAATTGCCGGAATTCGGCGCCACAATACGCTATCTCTGGGAGGCGCGCTCGGTCACCGGCCAGATGATCGCGCTCGATGGCGGCCAGCACCTTGCGTGGCAGACGCCCGATGTGACAGGCATGGCGGAATGAGTCCTTTGGATCACAAGAACAAGGCGCGCGGCGGCGCCGAAGATCTTCCTCCCGAAATCGACATCGAGGATGAAGCGCTCGAGGAGATCGTCGAACCCGCCGGCCCGGATGTCGCCTTCACGGCGATCGACTGGACGCCGCATGCCGGCGACGCCGAAGGCATGGTCGGCGCCGAGGTGATCCAGACGCTGGTCAAGCGGTTGCCCAATGCGCCAGGCGTTTATCGCATGATGAACGCCGCCGGCGACGTGCTCTATGTCGGCAAGGCGCGCAGCCTGAAGAAGCGCGTCACCAACTACGCGCAAGGCAGGTTCCACACCAACCGCATCGGCCGCATGGTGCGCGAAACGTCGACGATGGAGTTCGTCGTCACCCGCACCGAGATCGAGGCGCTGCTGCTCGAAGCCAATCTTATCAAGCGCTTGCGGCCGCGATTCAACGTGCTGATGCGCGACGACAAGTCGTTCCCCTATATTCTCCTGACCGGCGACCATATCTCGCCTGGCATCTACAAGCATCGCGGCGCACGCTCGCGCAAAGGCGACTATTTCGGGCCTTTTGCCTCGGCCGGCGCTGTCGGCCGCACCATCAATTCGCTGCAGCGCGCTTTCCTGCTGCGCAGTTGCACCAACTCCTTTTACGAGAACCGGACGCGGCCCTGCCTGCTCTACCAGATCAAGCGCTGCGCCGGTCCGTGCACGGGAGAGATCTCGCATGAGGGCTATGCCGAACTGGTCGAGGAGGCGAAGGATTTTCTCTCCGGCCGCAGCCAGAAGGTGAAGACCGAGATTTCGGCCGCCATGCAGCAGGCCTCGGAGGATCTCGATTTCGAGCGCGCCGCCATCTACCGCGACCGGCTGGCCGCGCTGTCGCACGTGCAGAGCCATCAGGGCATCAACCCGGCGACAGTCGACGAGGCGGATGTCTTCGCCATCCACCAGGAGGGCGGCCAGGTCTGCATCCAGGTGTTCTTCTTCCGCACCGGCCAGAACTGGGGCAACCGCGCCTATTTCCCGAAGGCCGATCCGGCGCTGGAAGGATCGGAAGTGCTGGGCTCCTTCCTGGCGCAGTTCTATGACGACAAGCCGACGCCGCGTGCCATTCTTCTGTCGCAGACTGTCGAGGACCAGGAACTGTTGGCGGAGGCGCTGTCCACCCGGGCCAGCCGCAAGGTGGCGATCTCGGTGCCGCAGCGCGGCGAGAAGAAGGACCTGACCGACAATGCCTTGCAGAATGCGCGCGAGGCGCTTGGCCGCCGGTTGGCCGAAACCTCGACGCAAGGCCGGCTGCTTGCCGGTTTCGCCGAGACATTCGGCCTGGCCAAGCCACCCGTGCGCATCGAGGTCTACGACAACTCGCATATCATGGGCACGAATGCCGTTGGCGCCATGGTTGTCGCTGGGCCGGAAGGCTTTGTGAAAAACCAGTACCGGAAATTCAACATCCGCTCGACCGAGATCACGCCGGGTGACGATTTCGGCATGATGCGCGAAGTGATGGAGCGGCGGTTTTCGCGGTTGCTCAAGGAACATGGCGATGTCAAACCGGATGAGGTTACGGAAGCGGCTGACGAAGACGATATCTCCGGCAGCTTCCCGGCATGGCCCGACGTCATCCTGATCGATGGCGGCCACGGCCAGATGACGGCGGTGCGCAAGATTCTCTCGGATCTCGGCATCGAGGACCGCGTCGTGGCCATCGGCATCGCCAAGGGCCAGGACCGCGATGCCGGGCGCGAGCGCTTCTTCGTCAAGGGCAGGGACTCGTTTTCGCTGCCCGTGCGCGACCCCGTGCTCTACTTCGTCCAGCGCCTGCGCGACGAGGTCCACCGCTTCGCCATCGGTTCGCACCGGGCCCGCCGCAAGAAGGAAATGGTCAAGAGCCCCCTCGACGAGATCAGTGGCATCGGCCCGGGCCGCAAGCGCGCTCTGCTTTTGCATTTCGGCACCGCCAAGGCGGTCAGCCGTGCCGCCATCGAGGATCTGAGGAAGGTCGACGGTATTTCCGAACAGGTGGCGAAACTGGTCTACAATCACTTCCATGAAAGCTGAAAATTCGGCACTTTCATCTGGCCAGTCGAATCTGGCCTGTTGACCCCCTACATTCGCTTCTGATTTGAGTACGCAGGCAGAAAGAGTCTCCCAGACATGGCCCAGCGCGCATTCAACCTGCCCAACATGCTCACCTATGCCCGCATCATCGCGGTGCCGCTGGTCGTGCTGTGCTTTTTTCTCGAGGGGCATCTGAAGTCGAGCGACTTCGCCCGCTGGTCGGCGCTGGTCATATTCCTGCTGGCCTCCATCACCGATTACTTCGACGGCTATTTCGCACGCGCCTGGCAGCAGACCTCCAACATCGGCAAGATGCTCGATCCGATCGCCGACAAACTGCTGGTCGCCACCTGTCTCCTGCTCTTGGCGGCCGACACCGACCGCCATGCCGGTATCGCCGGCTGGTCGCTGTGGGCGGCGATCATCATCCTGTGCCGCGAGATCCTGGTTTCGGGCCTGCGCGAATATCTGGCGGCACTCAAGGTCTCGGTGCCGGTGACGCAGCTTGCCAAATGGAAGACCACCATCCAGATGGTCGCCATTGCCTTCCTGCTGGCGGGGCCGGCCGGCGACAAGATCTTCCCGCTGACCACGCAGACCGGCCTGGTGCTGCTATGGATCGCGGCACTCGTAACGCTTTACACCGGCTATGATTATTTCCGTGCCGGCCTCAAACACATCATGGACGAGTGAGATGCGGCTCATCTATTTCGCCTGGGTCCGCGAGCGGATCGGCACATCGGAGGAAGACGTCGAATTGCCCGACGGCATCGACACTGTCGCCGACCTCTTGCGCTGGCTGCAGTCGCGCGGCGAGGGCTACGAGCAGGCGCTGCAGTTTCCCGACGTGATCCGCGTTGCCATCAACCAGGAACATGTCGATCACCGCGAGAAGATATCCGGCGCGCGCGAGATCGCGCTGTTCCCGCCGATGACCGGGGGCTGACACATGTCGGCCGCCGTGTTGCCGACGGTGCGCATTCAGCGCCAGGATTTCGACGTTGCCGCCGAGATCGCCGCATTGACACAAGGCCGCGCCGACATTGGCGCCGTGGTCACCTTCTCCGGTCTCTGCCGCGACGAGCAAGGTGCGCTCTCGGCGCTTGAGCTCGAGCATTATCCCGGCATGGCGGAGGCCGAAATCGGCCGTATCGCGGCCGAGGCTGCCGAACGCTGGCCGCTGCAAGGCCTCACCGTCATTCACCGCCATGGCAAGATCGCGCCGGGAGAGAACATCGTGCTGGTGGTGGCCGCGTCGGCGCATCGCCAGGCCGCGTTCGAGGCGGCCGACTTCCTCATGGACTATCTCAAGTCGCGCGCACCCTTCTGGAAGAAGGAGCACCGCGCCGATGGTTCCGAGGGCGGCTGGGTCGAGGCCAAGGAAACCGATACCCGGGCGGCGGGACGCTGGAAGTCGCAGGAATAAATCCCCCGGCAGTCATGTATTGACCGCATTCCTTTGGCCAATTGGCGGAAGTCATGGGCAAGGGAGATGGTCATGCTGGGCAGGCTCGCGGAATTCTTCGTCTTCGGTTTCGTGCCTCTGGTGGTCGGCATCCTGGCGGTGCCGGAGCTGTCCGTGGCCGCCGAGAAGGCGGTGAGGGGCGAGGTGATCTATCGCGAGCGCATCGCCTTGCCGCCCAATGCCGTGCTCTCCGTCCAGCTTGCCGATGTCTCGTTGGCCGACGCGCCTGCCAGGATCATCGGCGAGCAGAAGATCAAGCCAGCCGGCCAGGTGCCGATCAGTTTCGAGATCAAATTCGATCCCGCCGTCATCCAGCCGCGAATGACCTATGCGCTGCAGGCCCGGATCACCGTCGACGACAGGCTGATGTTCATCTCCGATGTGCGCCATCAGCTCGATCCGCTGACCGACGCGCCGCAAACCATCCTGCTCAAGATGGTCACGCAGCGCACCGAACCCAAAGCTTCCGTCTTCGGCCAGCTCTGGGTTGTCGATTATGTCGATGGCATCGGCGCCATTACCGCGCCGCAAGCAACCTTCCGGGTCAGCGAGGCCGGCAAGGCAGGCGGAAGCGGCCCCTGCAACAGCTATTTTGCCACTGCGAAGGTCGACGGCCAGGCGATCGCGATCAGCAGCATCGGCTCGACCTTCAAGGCCTGTGCGCCGGAGGTGATGGCCGAGGAAAAGGCGCTATTCGATGCGCTGGCCAAGGCGGCGTCATGCAATGTCGAAGCCGGCAAGCTCACCATATCAGACAAGGACGGCCGCGAAATCCTGCGCTTCAGCGCCGCGAGCTGATTTCCGGGCGGTCACCTCGCGGCCGTTTCCTCGACCACGGCCTTGACGATCTCGATGGTCTGGTCGTCGGCTGGAAACAGCATTTCCAGGGCAAGCTCCGCCAGGGTCACGTCGTTGGGCACGAAACCGGATCGGGGATCCAACGAAAAAGGCCGGCGAAACGCCGGCCTCTTCGCATTGGATGTGGCGGTGTCGGCTCAGCCGACGATCTCGGTGTCGGAGAACCAGTACTTGATTTCCTGCGCGGCGGTTTCGGGCGCATCGGAGCCGTGCACCGAATTTTCGCCGATCGACAGCGCATGCACCTTGCGGATGGTGCCTTCGGCGGCATTGGCCGGGTTGGTGGCGCCCATCACTTCGCGGTTCTTGGCGATGGCGTTCTCGCCTTCCAGCACCTGGACGATCGTCGGTGCCGACGACATGAACTCGACCAGTTCGCCGAAGAACGGGCGGTCCTTGTGGACGGCGTAAAAACCTTCCGCCTCGCGGCGGCTCATCCACACACGGCGCGAGGCGATGACGCGAAGGCCGGCATCTTCCAGCATCTTGGTGATGGCGCCGGTGAGGTTGCGCCGGGTTGCGTCCGGCTTGATCATGGAAAAGGTGCGTTCGAGCGCCATGGGTCGTCCTTGTCTGAGAATGGAATTGAGAGTGGCGGGCTCTATACAAGCCGCCCGGCCCATTGCCAAGGGGTGAGGAACGGTCCGCGAAGCGGACGGAAAGCCAATTGCTTGGCTTTCCGAGTGACGAACGCCCGGAGCGCCAGCGAAGGGGTGGCTCGGTCCGCGATGCGGACGGAAAGCCAATTGCCTGGCTTTCCGAGTGACGAACGGTGAAAGCCCGGTCCGCCTTCGAGAGGATCGAAAGGTCCAGTGGTGTTTCTACGTCAGGCCGGTACCGCGAACGTGCGGCGCTGGATGACATCGGATGGCTGCACAGCAACGCTTTGCTTGCTATAGTCGCGTGTCGGCGCCGCGCTGAAGTCGGCCCGCATGGAGACAATATGACCATGGCAGACGATCGTCAGGAACGCATTCGCAACCGGGCACATCAGATCTGGCAGCAGGAAGGGCAACCGGCCGGTCAGGACGAACGCCACTGGCACCAAGCGGCAGCCGACGTGGACGCCGAGGATGCCGCGGGGACGTCGTCCGTCGCCAGGAAGCCGGCCAAGAAGGCTGCTGGCGCCGATAAGGCAAAAGCCGCGCCCAAGGAGGCGAAGGCGGCCAAGAAACCCAGCAAGCCAAAAAAGGCGACGGCCAAGTAGGCCTGGTCATCGCCTGCGGTGTCATCGCCGGCGGTTTTTTCGCGGGCGGGTGATTGTTCATCGCCGGCAAATCAGGGCGTCACGCCGCGGCTTCAACCTTTCGTCCCAGCCCGCCATGCAGGTCGAGGCAGCGGTCGAACCACTGCGCCACCACGTCGCTGCTTTCGAGCAATCGATAGGGCGAAGCCACGCGCGCCCATTGCAGCGCGCCAAAGACGATATAGTCGGCAAACAGCGGCGAGGCGCCGCCGATGAACGGCTGGTAGCTCAACATCGAGCGCAGCGGCTCCAGGGCCGCCCGGAAGGCTGCCAGCCCGGCGTCGCGTGCGGCGACGACATCCTCCAGCCGCTTGCCGAAGCGTTGTTCCCGGCTCCGGCGGAAATACGCGGCGTTCTCCTCGTCCTGCATGCCATGGAGGTCCACAATCGCCGCGGTGGTGACATAGGGGTGGATGGTCAGTTGCGACCAGCGCTCGATGAAGCGAGCCATCGCCTTGCCGCCTTCGCCGCCAAACAGCGTCGGCCGATCCGGGTAGGCCTCATCGAGATAGAGCGCGATGGCGAAGGAATCGGCGACGATCTTGTTGCCGTCGCGGATCACCGGCACGGTCTTTGAGACACCGCCTTCGACAGCGGGCACCTCGAGAAAGCGCGTCGGCGCGGTCGAGATATCGAGCCCCTTGTGGGCAAGCGCCATCGTAGCCTTCCAGCAATGCGGGCTGAACGGACGCTTCTCATCATGCCCGACGAGATCATAAAGCAGAATGGTCATTGGCGTCGGCTCCCTCGCGGTCTAGGTATCGCTCCCGATACCCGAAACAGGCCCGGCGGGAGAAACGATGAAACAACACTTCATGATGTTTGCGGCATACAATCAATGGGCCAATGGCCGCATCTACGATGCCGCCGCCGATCTCGACGAGGAAGAATTCAATCGCGATGTCGGCGCCTTCTTCCGCTCGCTGATGGGTACGCTCAACCACCTGCTCGCCGCCGATCGCATCTGGATGAAGCGCTTCACCGGCGAAGGCGACGCTCCGACGGCACTCGACGTCATCCTTCACCGGGCCTTGCCCGGCCTTCGGGCGGCGCGCGAGGCGGAAGACCGGCGGATCGTCGACTGGGTTGGCGGCTTGAGTGACAAGGCGCTGTCGGGCCGCTTCACCTACATGACCGTATCGGACATGCGCACCGTTTCGCAGCGCCTGGCGCCGGCGCTGGATCATGTCTTCAACCACCAGACCCATCACCGGGGCCAGGCGCATATGATCCTGACGGTCCTGGGCCGCCCTTCCGTATCGCTCGATCTGACGCAGTTCCAGCGCACCGAGGAGGGCAGGGCCTTCGCCTGATGTCCAGATCGTTTCGTTCTGGATTCGAAGGCGAGCGGCCAGCTATCGTCGCATTTTTTGCTGCAGCATGGCCTTCACGTCAGGCCACTCGGAATGCTCCGGCTCAAGGGGCTTGAGCTCGACAATTTCACCGACCAGCGCGGGTTGCCTGGATTGGACGTCCTAACCGATGCTCCTCAATTTCTGGCCGGCGGTCATCGGGAATAGTACAAGCTGGTCCGAATTTCAGGCGCTCTCAAAAGCCAAGTCGCTGACTTCGCTGTCCAACTGGCTCTGCGTCAGAGCCGCTTCCGCCATCACCCATTGTTTGAACAGCAGCACCCTGCGTGTGGCGAGGCTCTTGTGGGGGGAAACAAAATACCAGCCGGCCGTGTTCGGATGATGCACGGCAAAGGGAGCGATCAGCCTCGCGGCGCGGATGTCGCTGGCCATATAGGCGCGGTTGGCGACGGCAAAACCCATTCCGGCATTGGCCGCCTCGTAAGACATCATGCAGGAATCGAAATAGATGCCCTTGGTCTCGCTGAGCACGAAGCTGGCACCCGCGAAACCAAGCCAGGATTGCCAGTTCTGGGTGCAGGTGTCGGAATGCAGAAGCGTGAAGTGCTTGAGGTCATCCGGCGTCACCTTCGACCGCGGCCTGTTGCCGAGAACCTCATGGAACAGCTTGCGGCTGCAGACGGGAGTCAGGTCCTCCCGGAACAGCAGATCCGACTGCAGCCCGTGAAAGTGGCCGTCGCCATAGCGGATTTCGAGATCGAAATCCGACGCCGCGAACTCATGTGTCGCGTAGGAGGTCGAAACCCGCATCACGATATCGGGGTGTTGACGCTGGAACAGCGGCAGGCGCGGAAACAGCCAGCGTGCGGCAAAGGTCGGCAGCACCGATATCTTCAGCACATGCTCCTGTGACTGCCCGGTCGCTTCCATGCTGGCGGCGACGATACGCTCCAGCGCTTCGCGAACGCGCGAGACATAGGTTTCGCCTTCGGGCGTCAGTGACACCGCATTGCCGCCGCGCTGGAAAATCTTGAAGCGGAGTTGATCCTCCAGGCTTTTGACGCGCTGGCTGACCGCCGAGGCGGTGATAAACTGTTCTTCGCCGGCGCGCGTGAAGTTCCCGTGCCTCGCAGCACTCTCCACGATCTTGAGCGAATTTAGGTTGACCTGACTGAGCAGACGCACGGTTTCGACCTTAAGCTGGGCTTACACTAGCACCAGCATTCCTAATTTTACAGGGGTGGGTGAATTAATCGACTATTTACCAAGTGTTGCCCCCATCCTGGAGAAGTAGAATGAACGCCCATACGATCCCCGAACTGCGTTATGCGATGAGTCGAGAGGCCATCATCGGCCACGAAACCGCCTGGAAAGTGTCGAGCTTCGGCGTCGCGCAATATCTGCACGGCTATGACCCGGCACTGCTTGCGGCGATCGAGGAGGCGGCGCTCAAACTCAAGGCCAGCCATGCCGTGCACAAGCACCTCGATCTGACCTTCATCACCGGCGCCGACCGTTATATTCCGGAGATCAAGGAGCTTTTGCACGACAAGGTGCGGCTGGAGCGTCTGTCCGACATGATGGGCACCAAGCTTGAGCCCTATCCGCTGTCGATCGTCGGCTCGACCGTCACCTTCATGAATCCCAGGGATGGCGCCGTGGACTGGCATTGCGACGGCGTCCCGGTCACCGAGCTCATCCCGCTGTCGATCAGCAATCCATTGGTTGGCGGCCATCTCGAAATCTATTGCGACGACTCGGAAACCGGCCGCGCCATCCTCGAATCCGGCCACGAGATCCCGCGCAACCGCATCATGCGTATCGATCACAAGATGAACTACGCCACGCTCGGGCAGTTTCTGGGCGTCCTGCATCGCACGGCGCCGATCCAATTCGGCGAGCGCGTGACGCTGGTGCTCAACCAGCGCTCGGTGGCCAAGCCCTATGTCGACGACAACCGCATGTTCTATCTCGCCGCCGACAACGACCAAGACCGCGAATGGGTCAACGAACTGGCCGAGGATGTCTGGACGAACCAACTGCCGGCCTATCGCCGGTTCGAGGCGGAGCATCCGGCACCGGCTCCCGCCGAGGCATCGGTACCGGGCGGAGCCAGGGAATCATGGTAGACAACCTTGATCCCGGAAAGTGGGAACCGGTTCTCGGACGAGATCATGGTCAAGCACGGAGATAGCGCCCCATACCGGTTCTTTCCGCATGGATCAGGCTCGATATCCGCGCTGGTCTTTGCCGCCGGCGCGGTGGCTTTGTGGTCCACCAATGCCCTTGTCGGCAAATCCCTGCTGGCGAACCACTCGGTGTCGCAGGTGCAGTTCCTGCAATTCGCGGGAGCCGCACTGGTCTTTGCCCTGATCCGGTTCATGAGCCGGGAGAGCGCTCCGCCGGTCGGCGCGAGGGCCGCGCTGCTTCCGCTCGCGGTCGGTTTCATCGGCCTGGTCGGCACCATGGTGCTGCAATACATCGCCTTCGCTTCGATGCCGGTGATCGAGGCCAACCTCGTAGCCTACACCTGGCCTTTGATGGTCGCCGCCGCGGTGATCCTCTTCGAAAACCCGCGGCGTCCCGCGCTGTTGGGCCTCGCCGCGACCCTTGGCTTCATAGGTGTCGCGCTGGTGATTTCAGGCGGGCGCGACCGAACCTGGTTCCAGGGCGATCTCGTCGGCTATTGCGCGGCATTCGGGTCCGCGCTGTGCATGGCATTCTATTCGGTGATGGTGGGACGGGTCGCCACCTCGCCGGATCGCCTTTTGCTGCCGTCGTCGCTGATCGGCGTCGCCCTGACGCTTGCGTGGTGCGCGCGCGATGGCGTTGCCTTGCCCACCGGCACTGACCTTGCTCTCGGGCTCTATCTCGGCGCCGGCCCGATGGGGCTGGGCTACTATTTCTGGTCGCGCGCCCTGAAACTCGAAGGCAGCGGCAAGGTTGCTGTCGTCGCCTATCTCACGCCGATTGCTTCGACGCTGCTGCTGACCCTGTCCGGCGAACGACTGACGATGACGGCCGTTGCCGGAGCCGTCCTTGTCATCGGCAGTTGTGTCGCGGTCGGCCTGGAACGCTCGGAGGCGGAAAACTATGTTTGATGAAAACGAGCGCCTCGCCAGGCGGGAAGCGCATTGGCTGCTTAAGGAATTCGGCGCCGAGGCGCCCTTATACGCGGCGATGAAGGCCGAAAAGGCGATTGAACAGAAGGATTTTGGGCGTTGTGCCCGTTGGAAGCGTATTCTTGAGATATTGGCCGACAGCCGGACAGCCAAGTCTGTCGCTACCAAGTATTAGATTTTCTAATTTGCGCGGCGCCCATTTTCCATAAAGATAGTTGGTGGCAAGTCTTGATTCGTTTTGGGGCTTGGTAGTCCGTTGGGGGCGCGGTTAGAAGGATACATAGACAAAAGTCTTCACTGGGGTAGATGGTTTTGTCGCAAATAAGGTGAAAGCATTGTCAAATATCGAGGATAAGACCGTTATCGAGCTCACGGCCGATATTGTCTCGGCCTATGTTGGCAACAATCCACTTCCAGCTTCCGGCCTGCCTGACCTGATTGCCAGCGTCAGCGCCTCGGTTCGAAAGCTGGCCGGTGCGGCTGTCGTTGAAAGTCCGAGCCTGGTTCCTGCCGTAAATCCGAAAAAGTCGGTATTTCCCGACTACATCGTCTGCCTGGAGGATGGAAAGAAATTCAAGTCGCTCAAGCGACACCTCAGGACAGACTATGGCTTGAGCCCGGACGACTATCGGGCCAAGTGGAGCCTGCCGCCGGACTATCCAATGGTCGCCCCGAATTACTCGGCGACCCGTTCGGCGTTGGCGAAGTCGACGGGGCTTGGCCGTAAGCCGGCCGTGGCGCCGGCCGCGGTGGCCAAGACGGCAAAGCGCGGCAAGGCCACTGCCTGAGGGCGGTGGCTCGGCCGGCACGAAAGCCGCCGATCTGCGATACTGACGGGCCACTTGCGGGTACCGTTTTGAGGCCTTGCGCGACCAACTGGTCCGCAAGGCCTTGCGAAGCACTGATCTCCCGTGCAAAAGCGCGGCCATGCTTATCATCAATGACCTCTCGCTGCGCATGGCGGGGCGCCTGCTTCTCGACCATGCCTCCCTGACCCTGCCGGCCGGAACCAAAGCCGGCCTTGTCGGCCGCAACGGCACCGGCAAGACGACGCTGTTCAAGACCATCACCGGCGATTTTCCCTCCGAGACCGGCTCGATCAGCCTGCCGAAGAACACGCGCATCGGCCAGGTGGCGCAGGAAGCGCCTGGCACCGAGGAACCGCTGATCGAGATCGTGCTCAAGGCCGACCTCGAACGCACGGCGCTGCTCGAAGAAGAAAAGACCGCCACCGATCCGCACCGCATCGCCGACATCCACATGCGGCTGGCCGACATCGACGCGCATTCGGCCGAGTCCCGCGCCGCGACAATCCTGGCCGGCCTCGGCTTCGACGATGTGGCGCAGCGCCGGCCGGCCTCGTCCTTCTCCGGCGGCTGGCGCATGCGCGTGGCGCTTGCCGCCGTGCTGTTTTCGGAACCGGATCTGCTGCTGCTCGACGAGCCGACCAACTATCTCGACCTCGAAGGCACGTTGTGGCTGGAAAACTACGTGTCGAAATACCCCCACACCGTGCTTCTGATCTCGCATGATCGCGACCTGCTCAACCGTGCCGTCAACTCGATCGTCCATCTCGACCAGAAGAAGCTGACCTTCTGGCGTGGCGGCTACGACCAGTTCGAGCGCCAGTATACCGAGCAGAAGGAATTGCAGGAGAAGGGCCGCGTCAAGCAGGAAGCCGCCCGCAAGCATATGGAATCCTTCGTCGAACGCTTCCGCGCCAAGGCCTCGAAGGCCAGGCAGGCGCAGTCGCGCATCAAGGCGCTGGAGAAGATGAAGCCGATCGCGGCGATCGTGAACGATTCAGTGCGGCCGTTCTCTTTTCCCGAACCGGTGAAGACGGTGGCCTCGCCGATCGTTGCCTTGAACAACGTCAATGTCGGCTACACCGAGGGCCAGCCGATCCTGAAGAAGATGACGCTGCGCATCGACGCCGACGACCGCATCGCGCTGCTCGGCGCCAACGGCAACGGCAAGTCGACCTTCGCCAAGCTTCTATCCGGGCGGCTCAAGCAGCAGAGCGGCACGATGACGGTGGCGCCTGGGCTGAAAGTGGCGATCTTCGCCCAGCACCAGCTCGACGATCTGCGTCCGGAGGAAAACGCCTATGAGCATGTCCGCCGATTGATGCCGGAAGCGCCGGAATCCAAGGTGCGCGGCCGCGTTGCCCAGTTCGGCCTCACCACCGAGAAGATGAACACCCCCGCCAAGGACCTGTCAGGCGGCGAGAAGGCGCGTTTGTTGATGGGCCTGTCGGCCTTCGAGGGCCCGAACCTGTTCATCCTCGACGAGCCGACCAACCACCTCGACATCGACAGCCGCGAGTCGCTGATCCATGCGCTCAACGAATTTCCCGGCGCCGTAATCCTGATCTCGCACGACCGCCATCTCCTGGAAGCGACCGCCGATCGGCTGTGGCTGGTCAAGGACGGCGCGGTCAACCCGTATGATGGCGATTTGGAGGACTACAAGACGCTGGTCACTGGCGTGTCCGGCGACCGCCGCGGCAAGCGCGAGGCCGACAAGGCGTCGAAAGCCGACCGCCGCCGCGACGCGGCCGCGCGTCGCGCCGCCTTCGAACCGCTGGCCAAGGAAATCCGCGCCACCGAGGCGCTGATGGACCGCATCCGCAAGCGCATCGACGGCATCGAGGACGAACTGGCCAACCCGGCGATCTACGAAAAGGACCCGTCTACCGCGACGCGGCTGGCCAAGGAACGCTCGCAACTCGCCCAGACGCTGGCCGGCCATGAGGAAAAATGGCTGACCATGTCGGCGGAGTACGAGGAAGGCACCGCGGAGTGAGTGCGTAATCTCCCCCCTTGTGGGGGAGATTGGCTAGTCATCTGGCCCTACACGCCGACGCCAAAACCCGCTAGACAAACCCCATGAACCAGCACGCGAAGCTCCGCATCGGCCATTCGGCCTGTCCGCATGATTGCCCATCGACCTGCGCGCTCGAGGTCGAACTGCTCGACGGCAACCGCATCGGCCGCGTCCACGGCGCCAAGGCCAATACCTACACGGCGGGCGTCGTCTGCGCCAAGGTCGCGCGCTATGCCGACCGTGTCCATCATCCCGACCGTTTGCTGAAGCCGCTTATCCGCGCCGGCGCCAAGGGCGATGGCTCATGGAAGGAAGCGAGCTGGGAGGCAGCGCTCGACCTCGTCGCCGAAAAATTCATCGCGGCCGAGGCAAGATACGGCTCGGAGACGGTCTGGCCCTATTTCTATGCCGGCACGATGGGTCTGGTGCAGCGTGACGGCATCGACCGGCTGCGGCACGCGAAAAAGTATTCCGGCTTCTTCGGGTCGATCTGCACCAATCTCGCCTGGACCGGCTGGATGATGGGGGCGGGCGCCTTGCGTGGACCGGATCCGCGCGAGATGGCGAAGTCCGATTGCGTGGTGATCTGGGGCACCAATGCCGTGGTCACGCAGGTCAATGTGATGACCCACGCCATCAAGGCGCGCAAGGAACGCGGCGCGAAGATCGTCGTCGTCGACGTCTATGAAAACGCGACGATGAAGCAGGCCGACATGGGTCTTGTGCTCAAGCCCGGCACCGATGGCGCGCTGGCTTGCGCGGTCATGCATGTGCTGTTCAGGGAAGGCATGGCCGACCGCGCCTACCTCGAAAAATACACCGACGACCCGAAGGGGCTCGAAGCGCATCTCGAGACACGCACGCCGGAATGGGCGGCTGGCATCACGGGCTTGACCATTGGCGAGATCGAGGCCTTTGCCCGCCTCGTCGGCACCATCAAGAAGACCTATTTCCGCCTCGGCTACGGCTTTGCCCGCCAGCGCAATGGCGCCGTCAACATGCATGCCGCGTCCTGCATCGCCGCGGTCACCGGTAGCTGGCAGTATGAGGGCGGCGGCGCCTTTCACTCGAATTCGGGTATCCTCAAGCTCAATCAGGAGGTGCTGGAAGGCACCAGGATGCGCGATCCCTCGATCCGCCATCTCGACCATTCGCGCATCGGCCCGGTGCTGACCGGTGCCAGCGATGCGCTCTATGGCGGGCCGCCGGTGACGGCCATGTTGATCCAGAACACCAATCCAGTGAATGTCGCGCCCGAGCAGCGGCTGGTGAAGCAGGGCTTTCTGCGCGACGACCTGTTCACTTGCGTGCACGAGCAGTTCATGACCGACACGGCCAAGCTTGCCGACGTCGTGCTGCCGGCAACGATGTTCCTCGAACATGACGATCTCTACAAGGGCGGCGGCAACCAGCACATCACGCTCGGCCCGAAGCTGATCGAGCCGCCGGAAGGCCCGCTCACCAACCATTTCGTCATCGAACAATTGGCCGTGCGCCTGGGGGTCTCCGATCGCCCGGGCTTTGGCCTGACCGAACAGCAGCATATCGACATCATCTTGGGCAAGCGCGGGCTGGGCAGCTTCGACAGCCTGAAGGAAGACAAGTGGGTCGACCTGCAGCCGGATTTCGAGGCCGCGCATTTCATCAAGGGGTTTGGCCATGCGGATGGAAAATTCCGCTTCCGCGCCGACTGGACCGGGCAGGCGGCCCCCAACCGGCCGCCGAAGAGCATGGGCCTCTTCGGCCCGGTGGACCGGTTGCCGGAATTTCCCGACCATGTCGACCTGATCGAGGTGGTCGACGAGGCGCATCCGTTCCGGCTGGCGACCTCGCCGGCCCGCAATTTCCTCAACTCGACATTCTCCGAAACGCCGGTGTCGAAGGCCAAGGAGGGCCGCCCGGAGCTGCTTCTCCATCCCGATGATGCCGCCGCGCATGGTCTGGCCGACGGCGACCGTGTCGAGATCGGCAACCAGCGTGGCGAGGTGGTGCTGCACGCCAAGCTGTTCGACGGCATCAAGCGCGGCGTGGTCATCGCCGAAGGCATCTGGCCGAACAGCGCGCATGAACGCGGCGAGGGCATCAATGTGCTGACCGGCGCCGATGCGCCCGCGCCCTACGGCGGCGCTGCCTTCCATGACAACAAGGTCTGGTTGCACAAGGCAAGTTGAGGCCAAACGGAGCTTCGCTCCACTCGCGCCCAATCACACCGGCAGGATCTCGGCCGCCTTTTTCCTGTTCAGCCGGTGCCAGATGTCGTCGGCGATCGCCTGGGCTTCGATCCCGATTTCGCGCAGCAAGCCGGTCACGGCGTTGTGGAAACCGACAAGGTACAGGCCGAGGTCCGAAGCTTGCGCGGTGACGCCACTGCGGTCCGGCTGGATGCCGGGGTCGAGGAATTTGGCATAGCCCGGCCTGTAACCGGTGGCGAAGATGATCGCGTCGAATTCGCCGATTTTGCCGTCGGCAAAACGGGCGCCGCGTTCCGAGATCTCGGCGATATCGGGCGCAACCTTGATCGCGCCTTCGCGGATCTTGCGGAGGGTGCCCACGTCGATCACCGGAATGCGCGATGCAATCGCGATCTGTTCCAGCAATCCCTGTCCCGGCCGTCTGAGCCCGTATTTTTCCAGCCTGCCCAGCACCAGGTCGAGGATGATGGGGAAGAGAGCGTCGTTGAAGCGTTGCGGCCCCAGCCGCGCCGCCATGCCGACAATCTGGATCGGCACGCCGAACAGTTCGCGCGGCACGATATGAACGCCGCCGCGTACCGAAATCGTCGGTTTTGCGCTGTTTTCGGCCAGATCGAGCGCAATCTCGGCGCCGGTGTTGCCCATGCCGATGACCAGCACCGACTGACCGGCAAAAGGCGTGGCATTGCGATAGTCGGCGCTGTGCAGCGTCTTGCCCATGAAGGTGTCGATGCCTGCAAATCCGGGAAGCAAGGGCTCGGCATTGTAACCTGACGCGATCACCACATGCTTGGCGCGCAACGGACCGGATGTCGCTTCGACCCGCCAGCCACGACCGTCCCGGGCGATCGCTTTCACCGTTTCTCCAAATCGCGGCCGCAGTTCGAAGCGTTGCGCGTAGGCATCGAGATAGTCGACGAAGAGATCGCGCGGCACATAGCGCGGATAGTGCTTTGGAAAGGGCACGAAGGGCAGGGACGAATAGCGCTTGGTGGTGTGCAGGTGGACGCGTTCGTAATGGCGCCGCCAGGCGGGTGCGGCCTGCTGCTCTTTTTCGATGATGATGAAGTCGACGCCGGCCTGCCTCAGACAAGCGGCAACAGCCAGGCCCGCAGGCCCGGCGCCGATGATCGCAACTGGGGTGGTATCGTCCAAGCGTGCCTCCATCACTCAATTCGCGTCCGGGAGAATGTCAAAAGCATGGCGCGGCCGGGCTGAACTTGCCGCCGCCAAGCTCAATCCGGCAGCAGCACCGTCAGCCCGACCTTGACGCGGTCCATGGCGACGAAGGTGCGGAATTTTCTGACA
The DNA here is from genome assembly GCF_020165775.1 of Mesorhizobium sp. B263B2A. Taxonomy (NCBI): domain Bacteria; kingdom Pseudomonadati; phylum Pseudomonadota; class Alphaproteobacteria; order Hyphomicrobiales; family Phyllobacteriaceae; genus Mesorhizobium; species Mesorhizobium sp. B263B2A. Next base: position 85,575 of record NZ_JAIUIU010000007.1, on the reverse strand, counting down.
TTGTTGCTGCCGAAAAACAGTTTTCGCGTCAGCGCCTCATAGGCGCCCATGTCGGCCACGGTGATGACGAGAATGAAGTCGGCCTCGCCGGTGACATAGTAGCATTGTTGCACTTCGGGCGCCGCCGAGAATTGCCGCTTGGCCGCGTCGATCAGTTCCGTGCGCTCGCTCTCCAGCTCCACCTCGACGAAGATGGTTATGGGCTGGCCGACGGCCGCGGGTTCGACCACGGCGACATTGCCCGCGATGACGCCGGCCTGCTCCATGCGCTTGATGCGGCGCTGCACCGCCGGCGCCGACAGGTTCACCGCTTCGCCGATCAGCCGCTGCGGCGTGGTGTTGTCCCGCTGCAGGATGGCAAGGATGGCGAGATCGAAACTGTCGAGCGGCGACTGAGGCAATGGCGATGTCCAGCGAAACAAACTTGCATTTCAGGGGCCCAAATACAGCGCTTTTTGCGCTGATCTTGCAATATATTCTCGCCGATCGCCAAGGAGGCCGCCAGTGTTCCTGCCCAACCGCAATGACCTGCATCGCCAGCCGCTTGATGCGGCCGATGCCGAGACCCTCGGGATTGCCGGGGCGGACACGGTCGAGCGCTTTCTTGCCCATCGCGACAATCACAGGATGACGCCGCTGCACGCGTTGCCGGCGCTGGCGGGCGAACTCGGCCTCGCTGCGCTGCATGTCAAGGACGAGGGCTTTCGTCTCGGCCTTGGCAGCTTCAAGGCGCTGGGCGGCGCCTATGCGGTCTTCCGCCTTGTGCTGGAGGAGGCTGGAAAGCGGCTTGGCCGCCCCGTCGATATCGGTGATCTCGACTGGCCAGATGTCCGCTCGGTTGCCGCGACGATGACGGTCGCTTGCGCCACCGACGGCAATCACGGCCGCTCCGTTGCGCAAGGTGCCGAGCTTGCCGGGGCCAAGGCCGTGATCTTTGTCCATGCCGGCGTCAGCGATGAGCGGATCGCCGCAATAGCCCGCTATGGTGCCCGGATGGTTCGTGTCGAGGGCAATTATGACGATTCGGTCAGGCAAGCCGCAGAGGTCGCCGCCGGGAAGGGCTGGACCGTGGTGTCGGATACGTCGTGGCCGGGCTATGAGCGTATTCCCGGCCTGGTGATGCAAGGCTATACCGCGATCGTGCGCGAGGCGTTGCGCCAGCTCCCCGAACCGCCGACCCACGTCTTCGTCCAGGCAGGCGTCGGCGGCGTTGCCGCCGCGGTTGCCGGCCATCTAGCCATCGTGCTCGGCAATGCCAGGCCGACCTTCATTGTCGTCGAGCCGGCCCGTGCCGCCTGCGTTGTCGCAGCTGCCCGGGCAGGGCGCGTGGTCAAGGTGCCGCATGACGAGCCGACGGTGATGGCCATGCTTGAATGCTACGAGGCCTCGTCAGTCGCCTGGCGCGTGCTGGCGCGAGTTGCGGACGCCTTCATGACCGTGGACGAGGATGACGCCGTCGCGGTGATGCGGCGGCTGGCGCGACCAGCCGGTAGCGACCCCGTGATCGTCGCCGGCGAGAGCGGCGGCGTCGGCCTTGCCGGGCTGATCCGAGCAGTCGCCGAAACAAAGACCGAACTCGGGCTTGACGGCAAATCCCGCGTGCTGGTGATCAACACCGAAGGCGCCACCGACCCAAGCCGTTATGCCGCGCTCGTCGGCATGAGCCCCGCCGAGGTGCTGGCCGGCAAGCTTGCTGTCGGGGCCAAGCTTTCCGTCGAGGCAATGTCATGATCGCGATCGACGCACAGCGCCTGCTTGGCCGCATCCGTGAACTCGGCGCTGTTGGCCGCGACGCGGAGGGCAGGCTGATCCGGCTGGCCGCTTCCGAAACCGACAGGCTCGGCCGCGACCTCTTCGTCGGCTGGCTGCGGCAGGCCGGGCTCAATATCGCTATCGACCGCATCGGCAACATCTTCGGCATCTGGCAAGACGCGGATAATAACGGGCAGGCGCCGGTGCTCATCGGCTCGCACATCGACACGGTCATCGACGCCGGCATCTATGACGGCTGCTACGGCGTGCTTGCCGGACTGGAGGTGATCGAGACGCTGAAGTCATCAGGCCTTTCGCCATCGCGCCCGCTCGCCGTCGCTGCCTTCACCAACGAGGAAGGTGTGCGCTTCTCTCCCGACATGATGGGATCGCTGGTCTATGCCGGCGGCGTCGATGTCGAGGCGGCACTCGCCGCTGTCGGGACCGATGGCGGCACGCTCGGCGAGGAACTCGCCCGCATCGGCTATGCGGGCGACCGCGAACCTGGCTTTCTCAAGCCGCACATCTATGTCGAGCTGCATATCGAACAAGGGCCGGTCCTGGAGCGCGAGGGCATCCCCATCGGTGCGGTGGAAACCCTGCAAGGCATCTCCTGGCAGCGCATCACCATCGACGGCGTCGCCAACCACGCCGGCACCACGCCGATGTCGATGCGCTGCGATGCCGGATATGCGGCTGCACGCGTGGTCACTTTCCTGCATGACCGGGCAGCGGCTTCCAATTCGCCAACCGTTGCCACTGTCGGCACGATGCGCTTCGAGCCGAACGCCATCAATGTCATTCCATCGCGCGCCGTCTTCACAGTAGACCTGCGCGATCCCGACGAACAGCATTTGCAGGCGGAGGAGGCGGCGCTGGCCGCCTTTCTGGAACGGCTCGCCAACGAGGGCATCACCGTGACGGTCGAGGGGCTGGCGCGCTTCGAGCCTGTCATTTTCGACGGCCGGGTCGTCGAACTGATCGAGGCCGCCGCCAGCAAGCGCGAGCTCGTCTCGAGGCGCATGACCTCGGGTGCCGGCCATGACGCGCAGATGATCGCGCGCATCGCGCCGGCGGCGATGATCTTCGTGCCGAGCGCCGGCGGCATCAGCCACAGTCCGCGCGAGCACACCGAAGATGCCGAGCTTGTCGCCGGCGCCAACATCCTGCTTGATGTGGTCGCGGACCTTGCGGGGATGGGGGAGCGCGGGAATGGCTGAACTCGATTCCGAAACGCTGCAGCGGGAAATGACCGGGTGGCGGCGTGACCTGCACGCGCATCCCGAATTCGGCTTCGAGGAGAAACGCACAGCGGCCTTCGTCGCCGCCAAGCTGCGCGAATTCGGCCTGGACAATGTCACCGAGGGCGTCGGCGGCACTGGTGTCGTCGGCACGCTGAAGCGCGGCAGCGGCAACCGCGCCATCGCGCTGAGGGCCGACATGGATGCGCTGCGCATCGCCGAGCAATCGACCGCCTCGTACCGGTCCGGCAATCCCGGACTCATGCATGCCTGCGGCCATGATGGCCACACCGCCATGCTGCTCGGCGCGGCAAAGCGGCTGGCAACGGAGGGTGGTTTCGACGGCACCGTGCGCTTCATCTTCCAGCCGGCGGAGGAATGGGGCAGGGGCGCGCTGGCCATGCTCGATGATGGCCTGATGCGGCGTTTCCCCTTCGACGAGATCTTTGGGCTGCACAACATGCCCGGCCTGCCCATCGGGCATTTCGAGACCCGCGCCGGCCCGATCATGTCGGCCGAGGACATCTTCGAGATCGTGCTGAGCGGGCGCGGCGGCCACGCGGCGCGGCCGCATTCGGGCAACGAAACGCTAGTCGCTGCCTGCGCGCTGGTCACCAATCTGCAGACCATCGTCTCGCGCAGGCTGAGCCCGGCCGACATATCGGTGGTTTCGGTGACCGAACTGATCACCGACGGCACCCGCAATGCGCTGCCCGGCCTGGCCCGCATCCTTGGCGACGCACGCAGCTTCCGCCCCGAGGTCAGCGCCGGGATCGAACGCCAGATGCGTATAATCGCCGAAGGCACCGCCGCCGCTTACAACGTCACCGCCGAAGTGAACTACAGCCGCGAATTCGTGCCGCTGTGCAACGATGCCGAACTGGTCGACGCGGCTTTCGCCGCCGCCAGGGACGTCTTCGAACCCGGCAACATCGCGGTGGCGGGTGAGCCGATGACAGCCTCGGAGGATTTTGCCCGCTTCCTCGACCACGTGCCGGGCTGTTTCGTCTTCCTCGGCAATGGCGAGGCCTCGGCGCCACTCCATAACTCCAGCTATGACTTCAATGATGAGGGGTTGCTGTTCGGTGCCAACTTCCATGTCGCCATCGCCAGGCGACGGCTTGCGGTTTGAAGGGCGAGGACTCGTTTGGTTCGTTTTGCGGGGGAAAACGCCCGGAAAGAGCCAAAATCCTCGATCCTGCATGACGCAGCGGCAAGACTCAGCTAGCCTCTTCCTTGCGGCGGACCTCTTATCCGCTTGGCCGGCGCCTTTCTCCTCCCAAGCGGCGCCGGCCTTCTTCTCCGTGGCGCCGCCTTGCTAAATTAGCACTCATTAAATTTGGAATATTCGCACTTCCAGGAAGTTAGGGTCTTGCTGGCATAAGGCGGCGGGTCTTTGGGGACTTGCGGGAAGACAGATGCGCGGGCGGAACTGGATAAAGGCGTTGCGTCAGGACGAAGCGCGGCAGGTGCGTGCGCGTATCGCCGAGCTCGAACGGAACCTGACCGCGGCGTCAGCCTCCCCAAGCCGTCAGCAACGGCACGAAGCCGGGCACGAACTGCGCAATGCCAAGTTCCGCCTCGAGCGGCTCGAGGAATGCATCTCGGCGATGCCTTGAACATCCGACCTATTGCAAGGAGCCCAGAACCTGTTGCACGGAGCCCAGGAGCATTGGATCACTTGCCGACAGTGCCCGTGTTTACGACGGGTTGCTGGCGAGGCTTTGTTCAGCGCCGGGAGCCGTCGTTGGCGGCAATTTGTTGTCGCAGGCCGAAACAGCCAATGCCACCAGGACGAGGCCCAATCTTAGCTTTTTCATCGCTATCGCCTCCTGTCTCAAAACGAGGTGATGTCGGTTTGGTTGCGAATTTCGCGTGAGGGAACAAAACGCCGTTCCTTTGGTTGATCCCGATCACGGGAGAACCGATCCATGGTCCGTTTGCTTCTGGCAGCCACCTTTGCCCTTCTCGCATACCGGCTCGCTCGCAAGATGATCGATGAGGTGCCCAACAATTTCGACCCGCTGTTGCTGCCGGCGCCAAGAAGCGACCGCGAGGCTCTGCGCCGTCAATCGGCGGCGATGGGTGTCGATCCCAAACGGTAGTCCCCAAGCGATAGTCCCCCAAGCGATAGTCCCCCAAGCGATAGTCCCCCAAGCGATAGTCTCCAAAGCGGTCGTCCCCTATCGCGCCGCTTCTGTGTTGCGAACAAAGCGGAAACGATGCTTGATGGGCGATGAACCTCGCCGCCCATGATTCGACCTTTGTGGAATCGACCGTCCCGCCCGCCTACCTTGCGCGGTTGAACGACGCCCAGCGCCAGGCCGTCGAGCATGGCGACGGCAAGATCGCGGGGCCTTTGCTGGTCATTGCCGGCGCCGGCTCGGGCAAGACCAACACGTTGGCGCATCGCGTCGCGCACCTGATCGTCAAGGGCGCCGACCCGCGCCGCATCCTGCTGATGACCTTTTCGCGGCGCGCCGCGTCCGAAATGGCGAGACGCGTCGAGCGCATCGCCGGCGAGGTGCTCGGCCGCGACGCGGCGGTGATCACGGATGCGTTGACTTGGGCCGGCACCTTTCATGGCATGGGCGCCCGGCTGCTGCGCGACTATGCGTTGGAGATCGGCCTCGATCCGGCCTTCACCATCCATGATCGCGAGGATTCCGCCGACCTGATGAATCTGGTCCGGCATGAACTCGGCCTCTCGAAGACGGAGGCGCGCTTTCCGACCAAGGGCACCTGCCTCGCCATCTATTCGCGCGCCGTCAACGCGCAGGCGCCGCTGGGCGAAATATTGGGTTCCGCCTTTCCCTGGTGCGCCGGCTGGGCCGAACAGCTGAAGCAGCTGTTCGCCGGTTACGTCGAGGCCAAGCAAGCGCAGAACGTGCTCGATTATGACGATCTGCTGCTCTATTGGGCGCAGATGGCGGCAGAGCCTGAAATCGCCGCGCATCTGGGCGGGCGTTTCGACCATGTGCTCGTCGATGAATACCAGGACACAAACCGGCTGCAGGCTTCGATCCTGATGGCGCTGAAGCCCGACGGTGCCGGGCTGACGGTGGTCGGCGACGATGCGCAGTCGATCTATTCGTTCCGCGCCGCCGAGGTGCGCAACATTCTCGATTTCCCCAAGCAGTTCGCGCAAGCCGCCGATGTGGTGATGCTGGAGCGCAACTACCGCTCGACCGAAACCATCCTCGCCGCCGCCAACGCGGTGATCGGCGAGGCCTCGGAACGCTTCACCAAGAACCTGTGGTCGGAGCGCAAATCCACGGGCAAGCCGAGACTGGTGAGCGTCCGCGACGAGGTCGAGCAGGCGAATTTCGTCTGCGATACCATCCTGGCCGAGCGCGAGGCCGGCACCGCGCTGAAATCCCAGGCGGTGCTGTTTCGCGCCTCGCACCACAGCGGGCCGCTCGAGATCGAGCTGACGCGGCGCAACATTCCCTTCGTCAAGTTCGGCGGTTTGAAGTTCCTCGATGCCGCCCATGTCAAGGATGTGCTGGCGGTGCTGCGCTTCGCCGAAAACCCGCGCGACCGCGTTGCCGGCTTTCGGGTGCTGCAGCTTTTGCCGGGGATTGGCCCTTCGGCCGCCGCGCAGGTCGTCGAGACGATGACATCTGCGCTGGACGAGGCGATGGGCCTGGCCGGATGGCGCCCGCCGCAGCGCGCGGCGGACGACTGGCCAAGCTTCGTCGCGCTCTATTCGGGCCTGCGGGCCGGCGCCAGATGGCCTGCCGATCTCGAACAGGTCAGGCTGTGGTACGAGCCGCATCTGGAGCGCATCCATGAGGATGCGATCACGCGCCGCGCCGACCTTTTGCAACTCGAGCAGATCGGATCGGGTTATGCCTCGCGCGAACGGTTCCTGACCGAGCTGACGCTCGACCCGCCGGACGCGACCAGTGACCAGGCCGGGCCGCCGCATCGGGACGAGGATTATCTGATCCTGTCGACCATCCACTCGGCCAAGGGCCAGGAGTGGAAAAATGTCTTTGTGCTCAACACCGTCGATGGCTGCATCCCGGCCGATCTCGGCGTCGGCACCAAGGAGGACATCGAGGAGGAGCGCCGGCTGCTCTACGTCGCGATGACACGGGCCAAGGACAACCTCAACCTGGTCATGCCGCAGCGCTTCTTCCCCCACGGCCAGGCGGCGCGCGGCGACCGCCATCTCTATGCCTCGCGCACCCGTTTCATCCCGGCCTCGATCCTCGCCGCGTTCGAACAGATGTCGTGGCCAAGCGCGCAGGCCGCGCAGGGCAGGGCGCCCCGGCCGGACGTGCGGGTCGACATCGGCGCGCGCATGCGCGGCATGTGGAAATAGCCGAGGCCATGCCGCAGCCGCCGATCAGGATCGCCATCGCCGGCGCGCTCGGCCGCATGGGCCGCCAGATGACGGACGCCGTGCGGGTCGATCCACGGCTGGCGCTCGCTGCGCGGTTCCATCGGCCCGGCGCTGTCGGCGATGGGCTGGTCAGCCGCGAGGAGGCGCTTGCCGCGGCCGATGTGGTCATCGACTTCACGATGCCGGCGGCCTCGGCTGACCTGGCAAGGTTTTGCGCTGCCCGCGGCGGGCCGGCCCTGGTCATCGGATCGACCGGTTTCGATGCGACTGAACTCGCCGACATCGCCGAGGCAGCAAAGATCATCGCCATCGTGCGCTCCGGCAGCTTTTCGCTGGGGCTGAACATGCTGGTCGGATTGGTCGAACAGGCGGCGACAGCGCTCGATCCCGAAGACTGGGACGCCGAGGTCTTCGAGGCGCATCACCGACACAAGATCGACGCGCCGTCGGGCACCGCCTTGATGCTTGGCCAAGCCTTGGCCGGCGGCCGCAAGGTCGAACTCGACGCGGTGGCGCGGCGTGTTCGCGATGGCGTCACCGGCGCGCGGCCCGCAGGCGAGATCGGCTTCGCGGTGGTGCGTGGCGGCAGCATCGTCGGCGAGCACGGTGTCAGCTTCTGCACTGAGGGCGAAACCGTCACCCTGTCGCATGCGGCCGGCGACCGCATTATGTTCGCCCGTGGCGCCATCGCCGCCGCGCTCTGGGTGGCGGGGCGCCACCCCGGCGAGTACGACATGCGCGACGTTCTCGGTTTCGGCGCTCCGTGACCGGCAGCCACAACGGATTCCATTTCAACGGCGGCTAAAACGACTGAAAGCCAGCTGAAAGCTTAGGCGTGCCATGAAGTCATTGCGGCGTTCGCCGTGTGACCGGTGCGGGAGCGGCCGGTAAGGAGGAATGCGGCGCAGCCGGGATGGCGCGCCGCCCAAGTGGAGGAAGTTTCGTGACCGGTTTCATCTCGAAGTGCGCCCTGCGCACAGCGGCGCTAACCCTTGCTGTTGCAGCCACAAGCGCCACGGTGGCTTCTGCTGCCGACAAGATCACCATCATCGTCGGCGGCATGGAAAAGCAGATCTATCTGCCTGCCGTGCTCACCCAGCAGCTCGGCTACTTCAAGGACCAGGGGCTCGATGTCGAACTGCTCAATTCGCGCGCCGGGGTCGAGGCCGAAAATGAACTGCTGGCCGGTGCCGTCCAGGGCGTTGTCGGCTTCTACGATCACACCGTCGACCTGCAATCGAAGGGCAAATACATCCAGTCGATCGTCCAGTTCAGCCAGGCGCCTGGCGAGGTGGAGCTGGTCTCCGCCAAGCACCCCGAGATCAAGTCGCCCGCCGACTTCAAGGGCGCCACGCTCGGCGTCACCGGTCTCGGCTCCTCGACCGATTTCCTGACCCAGTATCTTGCCGTGCGCGGCGGCCTGAAGCCCGGCGACTACACGCTGCTGCCGGTCGGCGCCGGCAACACCTTCATCGCCGCCGTCAAGCAGGACCAGATCCAGGCCGGCATGACCACCGAGCCGACCATCGCCAAACTGCTCAAGACCGGCGAGGCAAGCATCCTGGTCGACATGCGCACGCCCGAAAAGACCAAGGAAGCGCTGGGCGGCGACTATCCGGCAGCGTCTTTTTATGTCCAGTCCTCCTGGCTGGAAGGCCACAAGGACGAGGCGCAGAAGCTCGCCAACGCCTTCGTCAAGACGATGAAATTCATCGCCACGCATTCGGCCGAAGAGATCGCCGACAAGATGCCGAAGGATTATTATGCCGGCAACCGCGACCTCTACGTGCAGGGGCTGGCCGGTGGCAAGGCGATGTTCACGCCGGATGGCCGCATGCCGGCCGATGGCCCGCCGACCGTGCTCAAGGTTCTCTCGACATTCTCGAAGAGCCTGCAAGGCAAGCAGATCGACCTGTCGAAGACCTATACGACGGAATTCGTCGACGCCGCCAAATAGCGGCACCAGCCTGCCACTCGTTGAATAACAAGGGTTTGCGCCGGCTGCTTGAATCAAGAAGGCAGCGGCGCGGCCTCCCGAACACCTGGAGATCCGTGGCACTGCCGCGGGCTCCCTTGCCCCATTGCGACAGGAGTGCGCCATGCAAGTGCAACCGATGGCGGCCGAGAAGTTGTCTCAGGCCGCGCCACAAGCCGACGCCGCGATCGCCATCGATGATGTGACCTTGCGTTTCGTCACGCCCGACGGGCACATGATGACGGCGATCCGCGATTTCACGATGACCGTGGCGCGCGGCGAGTTCGCCTGCGTCGTCGGGCCGACCGGCTGCGGCAAGTCGACGACGCTCAATCTGGTCACCGGCCTGCTGCGGCCGACGACCGGCAATGTCCGTGTCATGGGCACGCCGGTCACCGATATCAGCCGGGACATCGGCTTTGTCTTCCAGGCGGATGCGCTGTTTCCCTGGCGCAGTGTCATCGACAATGTCGCCGCCGGTCCACTTTATCGCGGCACGCCGAAGGCGCAGGCCTACGACCGCGCCCGCGACTGGATCGCCCGCGTCGGCCTCGGCCGCTTCGAGAAGCACTATCCGCACCAGCTTTCGGGCGGCATGCGCAAGCGCGTCGCGCTGGCGCAGACCTTCATCAACCAGCCCAAGATCCTTTTGATGGACGAGCCGTTCAGCGCGCTCGACATGCAGACGCGCACCGCCATGCAGGACGAGTTGCTAGGTCTGTGGTCGGAGCAGAAATCCTCGGTCGTCTTCGTCACCCACGACCTCGAGGAGGCGGTGGCGCTGGCCGACAAGGTCTATGTGCTCACCGCTGGGCCGGGCACGGTCAAGAGCGTCTACCGCATCGACCTGCCGCGCCCGCGCGTCATGGCCGACATCCGCTACGACCCGAACTTCGTCGAGATCGCCAAGGTGATCTGGAACGATCTGCGCGAGGAAGTGCAGCTCGGCCAGAGCCGGACCTTGCAGACCGGACATTGAAAGGAGAAACAGCATGACCGCAATCTCTCCGACCGCCAATCAGGCCGCCGTCCGCGATGCTTCCATCGCCGTTGCCGAAGCCCGGGCGAGGGCAAGGCTGCGCCGCCGCCACGCGCTTGTCATCTCCTTGCGCCTGGCGATCCTGGTCGTCTTCCTTGGCCTGTGGGAACTCGGCGCCGACTACAACATCATCGACCCGTTCTTCTTCGCCAGCCCTTCTGGCATCTGGCAGCAGATCTGGTCGTGGATCACCGAAGGCACCTCGCAAGGCCCGCTCTGGCTGCAGATCTACGTGACGCTGGAGGAAACCTTCCTCGGCTTTGTCATCGGTGCCCTTGGCGGCATCGCCGCCGGCATCATCCTTGGCCGCAATCGGCTGTTGGCGGATGTCTTTTCGATCTACATCAAGATCGCCAATTCGGTGCCGCGCGTCGTGCTCGGCTCGGTGTTCATCATCGCGCTCGGCCTCGGCATGGCGTCCAAAGTGGCGCTTGCCGTGGTGATGGTGTTCTTCGTTGTTTTCGCCAACGCCTTCCAGGGCGTGCGCGAGGCCGACAGGGCAATGATCGCCAATGCCCAGATCCTTGGCGCCTCGCCGTTCCAGATCACCCGCACCGTCATCATTCCTTCGGCGATGAGCTGGATCCTCGCCAGCCTGCATGTCAGCTTCGGCTTCGCGCTGGTCGGCGCGGTGGTCGGCGAGTTCCTCGGCGCCAAGCAAGGCATGGGCCTGCTGATCTCGACCGCGCAGGGCGCCTTCAACGCCAATGGCGTGTTCGCCGCGATGATCATCCTGGCTGTCATGGCGCTGGTGGTGGAGTTCATCATCACCCGCTTCGAGAACTACGTCGTGAAATGGCGGCCGGCGCCGTTCAACGAGCAGGGAACGTGATCGGTCAGACAAGGGGCAGCCTGACCAGTCAGGCCAAGGGCAGCCTGACCTCGACCACCAGACCGCCGGCCGCACCATCCCCGAGGGTGACGCGGCCGCCGGCGTTCTCGACCACCTCGCGCACGATCGCCAGCCCGAGCCCGCTGCCTTGCTCGCTCGAACCGGCGACGCGATAGAAGCGTTCGAACACATGCTCGCGCTCGTCCGCCGGGATGCCGGGTCCGTTGTCGGCGACGGTCAGCACGGCCTCGCCATCGAGGGCCGCCAGGCTGACCGTGACACGCCCCCCGACCGGGGAGTAGCGCAGCGCGTTGTCGACAAGGTTGACGATCATCTCGCGCAGCATGGTGCCGTCGCCGGTGACCGGCACGGGACCGGCCTCCTCGAGGCCGAGATCGATGTTGCGGGCGATCACTGTCGGGGCCTGCGTTTCCAGCACGTGGCGGGCGGCTTCGGCCAGGTCGACGCGGTCGGCGCGCGGCCGCCGGCTGCCTGGCTCGGCGCGTGACAGGGTCAGGAGCTGTTCGGCCAGCCGCGCCAGTTTGCCGGAACTCGCCTGCAGCGCCACCAGCGCCTCGTGGCGGGCATCGGCGGCACTTTCGCGAAGCGCATAGCTTGCCTGTGTGGAGAGCAGCGCCAGAGGCGTGCGCAGCTGGTGCGCCGCATTGGCGATGAAGCGGCGTTGCGCCGCCATCTGCGCCCGCACGCGCTCCATGTAGGCGTTGAGGGCGTCGATCAGCGGGCGGATCTCGCTTTGCGCACCGGGCACTTCGACGGGGTCAAGGTCGCTGCGGTTTGGCGAGCGTACCGCATCGCGCAGCCGGATCAACGGCGCCAGGCCGCGACGCAAGCCGAGCAGCACGAACACGCCGGCAATCGCCACCAGCGCCAGTTGCTGGGCAAAGGCGCTGAACCAAAGCCGTTTGACCATGGCGTCATGGCCGGCAAGGGTGACGCCCACGGTGACCGATATCGGCGAGTCATTGCCGGCGCCGATCACCGCATGGCCAAGGGTCATGAGCCGCAGCTGGTGATCGCGATAGGCGGCCTCGACACTGGCATGCTGCGTCGCTTCGGGCAGATCGGGATATCCGGTCAGCAGCCGCCCGCCGGCTGTCTCGACGCGATAGTAGACGCTGTCGCGGTCGCCGGTGTCGAACATCTCGATCGCGGCCGGGGGCACCGTGGCATCGAGCACGCCGTCGACCATGGCGACCTGCTCGGCAATCGCCCGCGCCGAGCCGACCAGCATCCGGTCGGTGACCAGGTCCGCGGTCGCCAGTGCGTTGCGCTGGCTGGTCCACAGGTTGATGGTCGCGAGCCCGGCAAGCGGCAGCACCACCCATGCCAGCAATTGCAGGCGGAGGCTGTTGATCCTCATGGCGCCAGGATCGTCACGGCGCCAAATCGTCTTGGCGCAAGAGGTAGCCGAGGCCACGCAGTGTGGCGATCTGGACCCGCGTCCCTTCGAGCTTCTTGCGCACGCGGTGCACGTAGATCTCGATGGCGCTGGGATCGGCGTCGGTCTCGAAATCGTAGATCGCGGCCGACAATGCCGCCTTGCTCACGGTGCGCCCGGCCTTGACGATCAATTGTTCCAGCACTGCGTGTTCGCGCGGTGTCAGCGCCAGCGTTTCGCCCGCGAGCGAAAACAGCCTTGTGTTGGTGTCGAAGACGAGGTCACCGCAGGTGATCATCGGCGCGGTGCGGTCATTGGCGCGGCGCAACTGCACGCGGATACGCGCTTCGAGTTCCTCGATCTGGAAAGGCTTGGCCAGGTAGTCGTCCGCGCCTTCGTTGAGGCCTTTAACGCGGCCGTCGAGGCTGGCATTGGCTGTGAGCACGATCACCGGCACACGGTTGCCGCGCGCCCGCAGCATGCGCAGCACCTCCATTCCGCCCATGCGCGGCAGCGCAAGGTCGAGGATGATGAGTGCGTGGTCGCCGGCCGCCAGCGCATGCTCGACATCCTCGCCGTCATGCACGATGTCGACGACATAATGCGCCTGGCGCAGGGTCTTGCCCAGCCAGTCCGCCAGTTCGTGGTTGTCCTCGACAAGCAGCAATCGCATGTCTGTTGCTGTTCCTGCATCCGTCTCTTCTCGGTCGCGGCGGGCTGCCCTGGGCTCGAACGGCCGCCGCATCCGACAATCAGACCTGAAATGAGCGATAGTCTCGATCTCGACGCAAGGCAAATGCGGGCAGGTGGCCGGCGGCGAAAGATTTTTCGCAGGCTCGATCCATCCATTTCGGCGTCCATTTCAGCATTAAATCGAACCGAACGGTTCGGTTCTGATTGACAGATTGTATCGTAAACGGTGAACAATAGATCGCGAACTGGTGTCGCTTTCGTCGAAGGCGAAAACTTAAGATGCTGAAAATATTGAAGAAGTCATGTCGCATTTGCTGCGGTGCAATATGCATTGTCCATAATATAACGAAAAACTGTAAGACCGGCCCGACTGGAAATCCAAAAAGGCACTCCCTACTTCGGGGTGGTCCGAGCGACGCGAAATTCCTCCCAAGGGCACGCCACTAGACGGACAGGACTAGCAAACTGGAGTAACCAAAATGACCAAGATCGCTCTTACCGCCGCCGCCATCCTCGTTGCCACGGGCACGGCCTTTGCCGGCAGCGACAATTATGGCTCGGCCAACGCCAATCAGCCCGCCGCCACTGTCGACCATTCCGTTACCGCTTCGATCTCGAAGTCGAACGGAACCGTCCAGGCCCCGGCTCCGCAGGGCGCCGATCACAACCTCTTCGGCAACCACTAATCGCGTTTCCCGAACCGATCGCAACCAATCTTCAAATCAGGAGTAAATAAAATGACCAAGATCGCTCTTACAGCCGCCGCCATCCTCGTCGCCACGGGCACCGCTTTCGCCGGCAGCGACAATTATGGCTCCAACAATGCCAACCAGCCGGTCGCCAACCAGTCGACTTCCAACGTCGACACGCTCCGCACCGGTTCGATCCTGAAGATCGACAAGACGCAGGCCGACGCCAATGCGAAGGTTCCTGCCGAGTCGGGCCAGGGCATCTGGGGCCGCTAACAGCTTCAAACCCTGCATGACGACAAAGAGCGGTGGGCTTGGCCCGCCGCTCTTGTTTTTTTGTGCCATGGCGCACACTGACGGGCACCGTCTTGGGCCGTCGGTCTAGAAAAAAGCTTCCATCTCCAGGAATAAAACCTGGCGGCCTCGGGTCTTGTCCATAGAGCCGGATGATTTCAAGTCGAATGACCTGAAATCTGAATTCGCCTCTAAATCAAAGAGATAGAGCATGATGGCGTCCGAAAGCCGCGTCACACTTTTCGGCATCATGCTCTAGCGGAACCGTCCTCCCAGACGCCGCCCAACGGATGAAACAGGAGATTGAAATGAATAGGATCGCTCTCGCTACCGCCGCCGTCTTAGTTATGACCGGCGCTGCCTTTGCCGGCAGTGACCACTATGGCTCCGATGGTGCCAACCAGCCGGTCGCCTCGGTTGCCGGCGTCGACCATGCCGCCACCGGCGCGGTCAAGGACACGGACATGGCCGGGCACAAGGCAGCCGACACCAACATGAAACCCGCCAAGGAATGGCCCGAACCCGGCCAGGGCATCTGGGGGAACTGATGTCCGTGGGCAGATATGCGGCGGGTTCGCCCCGCCGTTCCTGCCAACATCAGCCTACTGGCTCAGATCCCTCGGCCGCAGGAAATGCGTCAGCCGCGCGGACGACAGGCCGGACCAGTCGCCCTCGAAGACCAAGCGCGCAAGGGCTGCCGTCGGGAACTTTTCCTCGAGCCGCTTGCGCGCTTTCGCTTCCGATCCTGAACCGGCAAGCTGTTTCGCCAGATCCTCCAGGCCCGGATTGTGGCCGACCACCAGCAGGCAACCGTTCGACGGATCGGCCAGGCGAATCTGGCTCAGAATATCCGCCGCCGAAGCGTCATAGAGCGCCTCGGCAAACACGGATCGAGGATGCATGGGCAACTCCGCCGCCACCAGCCGCCAGGTGTCGCGTGTGCGCAGCGCCGGCGACACCAGCGCCAGATCCGGAACCCAGTCGCGCGCCGCAAGCTCGCGCCCGATCAGCGGCGCCGTCTTCAACCCGCGCTCGGCGAGCGGCCGGTCGAAATCGGCAAGCTTGGGATCATCCCGACTCGACTTAGCGTGGCGCAGGACAAGCAGCTGTCTCATCGGTATTGGTCAGGACTAGGGAATGTCGGCATTGAAATCCTTGCCATATCCGCCACCATACTTCGTGCCCGTGGTTGCATCAAAGGCCGCTGACAAAGTGCCGAAGATGAACAGACCTACACGTTGCTCGTCACGATCCCTCCTAACGGCGACATCTGCCTCGGTGATCGCCCACGCGCCTGAGCGAATATAATTGTGCCAATGATCGGTCCAACTGCCTGGCCCTTGATCTCGCTCAGATAAAAATAGGCTCTAGCGTTTTGTGCCCCATCGGTCTCGTCATATTCAAAAATACCGGCGAAATCGCCTTTTCTTCGGATTGCACTGTCGAAGACGTCCACGGCTTCGATCCTAAAACAGCGTCGAAACATCGCGCGCACCATGCACGATACGCACGATCTCGATCCATCCCTCCGCGAGGCGATAGAGGATGAGATAGTTGCCGATTGTCAGCGCTCGCGCGTCGGCGCCGATGTCGGGTCTACGTGGTCCGGATTCGGGGAAGGCAGCAAGCTGCAGGATACGTTCCGCGATAGCATCAAGAAAGTGATCGGCTGCACGTGGACTGTCATTGGCGATGGCAAGCCAGATATCGACAAGGTCTCCTTCTGCCGCCGGGCTGCGGATGATCGGCATGCTCACCATGAAGCTATTTCTTGATAGCGTCGACGAGCCGGCTGCGGGCCTTCTGTTTTATGTCTTCGATGTCGAAAGGAGCGAATGGACCGCTTTCCAACCCCTCGATCCAGGCTTTGCGCAACCGCTCCGCCTCGGCCTCGCGCAACGGCTGGCGTAACCGCCACTCGCGCAGCGCCTCGCGGATCACCTCGCTTGCCGATCCGTAGCGCCCGCTGTCGACGGCGCCCTTGACCATCTCAAGCAACTCCGGCGAAAGCGCCACGCTGACTTTCTCGACTGTCGCCATTGAACTGTCTCCTTCAACCAGAAGGGTAGCAATATTTGCTACCAGGCTCAAGGCTCAAGGCGTAATGCGCGCCAGGTGCTCCAGATCGGCTTCTTCGCGCAGCGGGTCGGGCGCCATCACCACCGACGTGCCGTTGTCGGCATCGTCGGCAAAATGGGCAAGCACGGTGCGGCCGGCCTCCATGCGCGCCTTGCCTTCGGCGACCAGCCCCAGCGCCAGCGCATAGAGCCGGTGCTCGGCCTTCAGCACCCGGGCGGCCAGCGTGTCGGCATTGTCGCCGACCATCACCGGCACGGCCGCCTGCGCGATGATCGGGCCGTCATCCATTTCGGTCGTGACGAAATGCACCGTGCAGCCGTGGATGCGTATGCCGGCGGCAAGTGCGCGCGCATGCGTATCAAGCCCCTTGAAGGCGGGCAGCAGGGCAGGGTGGATGTTGATCATGCGGCCCTGCCATTTCTGCACGAAGCCGGGAGTGAGGATGCGCATATAGCCGGCCAGCGCCACGATATCGGCGTGGAAGGCCGTGAGTGCGGCGTCTATCGCGGCGTCATGCGCCTGCTTGCTGCCGTGGTCGGTACGCGAAATGACCCGCGTGGCGATGCCGCGTGCCTTGGCGATGCCGAGGCCGGCGGCATCCGCCTTGTCGGAGATGACGCCGACGATCTCGGCCGGAAAGGCCGGGTCGCTGGCAGCCGCGATCAGCGCGGTCATGTTCGATCCACGTCCCGAGATCAGGACGACGGTGCGTTTTTTCTGCATATTCATAGGCCGATCGAGCCCCGATAGATGACGCCGGCGTCGCGGCGCGGCACGATGCGGCCGATCGGCGTCACCGTCTCGCCGGCTTCCTGCAGCACGGCGGCGACCTGCGCCGCCTGGCCGGAGGCGACCGCCAGGATCATGCCGATGCCGCAATTGAAGGTGCGCATCATCTCTTCCGGCGCCACGCCGCCGGTCTTGGCCAGCCAGGAGAATACCGCGGGCACGTCGATCGCCTCGAGGTCGAGTTCGGCCGAAAAATCCTTGGGCAGCACGCGCGGGATGTTTTCCGGGAAGCCGCCGCCGGTGATGTGGGCCAGCGCCTTGATGCCATGCGTGTTGCGGATCGCCTTGAGGATCGACTTGACGTAGATGCGGGTCGGTTCGAGCAGTGCCTCGGCCAGCGTCACCTCGTCGTTGAATGGCGCCGGATCGCTCCAGGCGAGGCCGCTGACACCGACGATGCGGCGCACCAGCGAAAAGCCGTTCGAATGCAGGCCCGAGGAGGCCAGACCCAACAGCACGTCACCTTCGACGATATCGTCGGTCGGCAGCAGCTGACCGCGTTCGGCCGCGCCCACCGCAAAGCCGGCAAGGTCGTAGTCGTTGCCGTGGTACATGCCGGGCATTTCTGCCGTCTCGCCGCCGATCAGCGCGCAGCCGGCCTGGCGGCAGCCCAGGGCGATGCCGCCGACGATCGCCGCACCCTGGTCGGGATCGAGCTTGCCGGTGGCGAAATAGTCGAGGAAGAACAGCGGCTCGGCACCTTGCACGACGATGTCGTTGACGCACATGGCGACGAGGTCGATGCCGATCGTGTCGTGTTTGCCGGCTTCGATGGCGATCTTGAGCTTGGTTCCGACGCCGTCATTGGCCGCGACCAGCACCGGATCGGTGAAGCCCGCCGCCTTGAGGTCGAACAGGCCGCCGAACCCGCCGATCTCGCCATCGGCGCCCGGCCGGCGCGTCGCGCGCACCAGCGGCTTGATCTTCTCGACCATCAGATTGCCGGCATCGATATCGACACCGGCCTCGGCATAAGTGAGCCCGTTCCTGCGCTTGCCCGTTTTGTCCTGGCCCGTTTCGCGCTTGCTCATCGCAATTTCCCTGTTTGCGGGCTCTTCGCATGAATGGTTTCGGGGGGCAAGGATAACGGCGGCGGAGGGGCGGTTCAAAGTGACAAAATCGTGGACAGCGGACCCCAACCGGCCAGTCCGCGCGGCAAAGGGGATTGGCGGCTTCTCCCTTGCACCCGGCTTTCGTCTCCATCATCTATCAGCAAGCAAACTGGCAGGCACGCATTTGACGATCCCCAACCTGATCACCATCCTGCGGCTTCTCCTGGTGCCCGCCGTGGTGCTGGCGATGCTGCAGGAGCGCTGGGACTGGGCCTTCGTCGGGTTCGTCGTCGCCGGCGTCTCCGACGGTGTCGACGGCTTCATCGCCCGCCGTTTCAACCAGTGGTCCAGGCTCGGCGCCTATCTCGATCCGATTGCCGACAAGCTGCTTTTGGTTTCGGTGTTCATCGTCATGGGCTTCATAGGACAGTTGCCGCTATGGCTGGTCGTCACCATGGTGGCGCGCGATGCGCTGATCGTTTGCGCGGTTCTGTTGTCTTCCGTCATGGCCCAGCCGGTCGAGATGAAGCCGCTGTTCGTCTCGAAGGCCAACACCGCCGTCCAGATCGTCCTGGCGGCGGTTGTGCTGGGCGAGCTGGCTCTTGCCGTGCGACTCGACCCTTTGCGGCCGGCCCTCATATTGCTGTCCGGGGTCTTGACCGTGGCTTCGGCCGCGGCCTATCTCGTGGCTTGGCTGAGGCATATGAGCGGCTATGGCGAAAGCTCCAAACCGGACACCTGACCAAGGATCCATCGAAGCGGCCGCTGAGGCTGCGGCGGCAGGCGAAACTGCGTCTCTGGCGTTCCGCCGGCAGATCTTCTTCTGGCTGGCCGGATTGGCCGTGCTTGCGCTGTTCCTCTATGTCTTCAGCGACATACTGCTGCCCTTCGTCGCCGGCATGGTGCTTGCCTATTTCCTCGATCCGGTCGCCGACCGGCTGCAACGGCTCGGCCTGTCGCGCTTCATGGCGACGGTGGTCATCCTCATCACCTTCCTTATCGTGCTGGTGCTGGCCTTCGTCATTCTGATACCGGTGCTGGCGACGCAGATGGCCGACTTCGCCGGCAAACTGCCGGAGTACCTGACCCGGCTGCAGAGCCTGATCACGTCGTTCGATCCGAAATGGCTGGAAGAGAAATTCGGCGTCAACGCCAACGGCTTGCGCGACGGCCTGAATTCGCTGCTGACATCCGGCTTTGGCCTGATCACCACCGTCTTCACCTCGCTGTGGAGTTCCGGCATGGCGCTGGTCTCGGTGGTCAGCCTGTTCGTGGTGACGCCGGTGGTTGCGTTCTACATGCTGCTCGACTGGGACCGCATGGTCGCGGTCATCGACAGTTGGGTGCCGCGCGACAACGTCGCCACCGTGCGCGCCATCGCGCGCGACATCAACACCGCCACCGCCGGCTTCGTGCGCGGCCAGGGCACGCTCTGCCTGGTGCTTGGCGCCATGTATGCCACCGGCCTGACGCTGACCGGGTTGAATTTCGCCATCCTCATCGGCCTCTTCGCCGGGCTGATCTCCTTCATTCCCTATGTCGGTTCGCTGACCGGCCTGGTGCTGGCCGTCGGCGTTGCCTTCGTCCAGTTCTGGCCGGACTGGACCATGATCGTCGCCGTCGCCGTGGTGTTCTTCATCGGCCAGTTCATCGAAGGCAACATCCTGCAGCCCCGGCTGGTCGGCAAAAGCGTCGGCCTGCATCCGGTATGGCTGATGTTCGCGCTGTTTGCCTTCGGCGCGCTGTTCGGTTTCGTGGGCCTGCTGATCGCCGTGCCGGCTTCGGCGGCCGTCGCCGTGCTGGTGCGCTTTGCCATCGCCCGCTATCTCGAATCGCCGCTCTACAAGGGCCACGCGAAAGCGCCCGTGCCGCCGCTGCCCGCCGATCGCGGCGGCGGCGGCCGCACGCAGCCGCGTCGCTGACGTGACTGCCCAGCGCACCGATCCGCCGCGCCAACTGCCGCTCGATCTCGGCCACGGCACCGGCTATTCGCGTGACGAGCTCGTCGTCTCCGGCACCAACAGCCAGGCGGCGGCGCTGGTCGACCGCTGGCCCGACTGGCCCTCGCCGGTGGTGGTGCTGGCGGGTCCCGCCGGATCCGGCAAGACGCATCTCGCCGCCATCTGGCGCGCGCACGCCAACGCGGTGGTCGTCGACGCGGGGCGCATCGGCGACAGCATCGCCAATCTTGGCGCCCACCCGGCGCTGATCGACGACGTCGACGCCGGAGCGGTCGACGAACAAGGCCTGTTCCACCTGATCAATGCCGTGCGTGGCGCTGGCTCGACGCTGTTGTTGACGGCGCGGCGCTTTCCGGCCGCCTGGGGTGTGTCATTGCCCGATCTTGCCTCGCGGCTGAAGGCGGCGGCGACAGTCGAGATCCACGAGCCCGACGACCTTCTGCTGGCGGGTGTCATCACCAAATTGTTCGCCGACCGCCAGGTCGAGGTCGAGCCGCATGTCGTGCAGTATCTGGTGCGGCGTATCGAACGCTCGCTGGCGACGGCGATGCGTGTGGTGGAGCGGCTGGATCGCATCGCGCTCGAGCGCAAGATGCCGATCACCAGGGCGCTCGCCGCCGAAACCGTCAGCGTGATGGACGAAGGACAGGGCGAGTTCGAGATCTGACGGCCTCGATGTTCGGATAGAGCCTGCCGGCATGGCGGCTCTCCGTGCTACCTGCCGGTGTTCCATTTTGGGAAAACAAGGCTGGCATCAGTCTTGCTCCGAGAGTTTGCCGGCTGACCCCGGTCCTGATTGCGTTCCAAATCAGGTTGTAGGCTCGCCGGGGGATGGCGCGGGGGTTCTCGCCCGGCGAGCTTGCCTGTCGAAAGGCCCAGGATCGACGGGCCTAAAAGATCGACAGACCCAAAAAGATCGACAGGCCCAGAGATCGACAGGCCCATGGTCGGCGAGCCACAAGGCGGCCATGCCAGTGGCTATCGATATCGCGTTTTTGAGAAGGATGGTCGGAGTGGAGAGATTCGAACTCCCGACCCTCTGGTCCCAAACCAGATGCGCTACCAGCCTGCGCTACACTCCGAACGGTCTGTTGCCTATTCATTTCGGCGTTGGATGGCAAGTGCAAAAACCTGCAAGTGCAAAAACCTTGCCGCCGTGCGCATTGCGCAGTAATGACGGGCCAAGGGCGGGCGATACCGCCTTGCACAACAATGAGGTGGCCATGTCCGCGCGCATTTTCAGCCCAGCCAAAACCGCGATGCAGTCCGGCAAGGCCAAGACCGGTTATTGGGTGCTGGAGTTCGACCCCGAGATGCGCAAGAAGATCGACCCGCTGATGGGCTATACCACGTCCGGAGACATGAGAAGCCAGATCAGGCTCACCTTCGACACGCGGGAAGAAGCAGTGGCCTATGCCGAAAAGGAAGGCCTTGCCTTCCGCGTCGAGGAGCCGAAAGAGGCCAAGCGCCGCCAGATTTCCTATGCGGAGAATTTCCGTTATGACCGCAGGACGCCCTGGACGCATTGAACGCGCGCCCAAACGGGCGCCAGAGGCAATATCTACCGGCCCCCGGGTCGGCCAGCGGTCCCGTAGCTCAGCTGGATAGAGCACCGGCCTTCTAAGCCGATGGTCACAGGTTCGAATCCTGTCGGGATCGCCAATCTTTTCAGGTGTAGGGCCCGGACACATGGGTTACGGTTTATACCGAAGACATGGGTAACACTCGGCCCGAGAGGGTCCTGTGGACGGTTTTGATTTTGATTGCGTTTTCATTTTAGGAAGACCTAATATCGAAGTGCTTTGAAATCGGCATTTTGGGAGGAGTGTCATGCCTAGAGTTTCAGATCTTTTCTTCAAGACCGCCGTCGTGTGGCTCATTTTGGGAATAGGCGCCGGTTTGCAGATGGCGATCTCGGGCGACCACGGTGCTTTTCCGGCCCATGCACATATCAATCTGCTCGGATGGGTCACAAGCGCGATATTCGGCGGCTACTACGCCCTCAATCCCGCAAAGGCAGCTCGAAAGATCGCAATGATCCACTACGGCCTCTATACGATCGGCTTGGTAATCATGCTGCCAGCCCTGTATCTGATGCTACACGGCGGCTATACGGCGATTGAGCCGGTCGTCGCCGCCGGCTCGCTGATCGTGGCCGCTGCCGTGCTGGTGTTTGCCTTCGTGGTCTTCTCAGGCGCGAGCGTGCGTTTGGCATCTGAGCTGTCGCCAGCCGCACGCTGAATTGGCGGAATTGATGTCAGCGAGATAAGCCCACCAGCAAGCTGCCGACGCTTTGGGACCGGCGATCGGCCCGCTCGAGCTGCGCCAGAACCCTATTGGCACCAAGGGTTTGAGGAGGACCACCACCGGCGGCACAATATTTTAGTGGCTGCGAAACAAAGATTTCCGACCCGCGTTTAGGCTCGTCCGACATGGGAGCCCTCGGGAATGGATCCAGCAACTGCAGCGGTGATGGTTTTGCTTTCGTGCAGCCCCGGCCAAGCGTCCGTCTGCAAACCTGTCAATTGGGCACCTGAGACTCGCTATGCCTCGCTTGAGGAATGCCGTGCCTCATTGGCCGACAGGCTGGCGGCCGCGCCTGGCGGAGAAATAGTCGGCCGATGCCGTCTTGTCGACCAGACCGTCACCGGCTCGCTGCCTACCGGATATACGACGGTTGTGGTGACCCGAGGCATTGGGAGCGACGCCGTCAGCACGAGCTATATCGTGCAGCACCACGAGTAAGGTTTCCTGTGAGGAAGCGAGCTATGCGGCGGACTTGATTGTCCGCTGGGCGGGCCCTTGGCGGGGCGCCCGCCCATTTTGGGTGCGGGACCGCAGTCCGGCGAGTTCGCAATCCGAGCAGACAAAAGTGCGACAAGATGAGCGCGCGTGCCGTCGGCTTCTGGCCGCTCAGCATCATCGTCCCGGAATTATTTCGTGATCTTTCGGGCTTGGAACCTTAGCACACACCGCGCGTTCGGGGCCTTGTATTCGCGGTGCCTGATAAAAAGGCAATGTGAGGACCAGCGAATCGGGCGGGGCAAAATAGGTGCGGGTTGGGGGAGGAGAAGCAGGCCATGTCGAAACGTGAAATTGGAACGTCCCCTGCTTTGGGGCGGCGTATCGCCGAACTCAAGGCCAGAATGCAGGATGCCGAAATTTCCGATCATGAGATGAGGACCTTTCACAAGGTCGCCGCCATCATGGGGGCGGGCGACGGTTCGCTGCGACTGGATGCCGACGACCTGATCGCGGCATCCTTCGTTGTCGAGGCGGGTGGGCCTTCACCCAACCGCTGACATTCAGGATCTCCCCTCATCCACGCGAAATTCGGTGAATTCGCTTCAGTCGCCGGAGCACTGCCGCCCATTGAGGCAAGCGTGCTCCGGCTCCCGCCAATCGATCTCGAATTGAAACGAACATCTTATCATTTTGTTTGCGTTGGCACGTCATAGTAGAGACGGCTAACGGAGTAAAACGGGATGAAGCTCGACCTGTCGCCGACCAGCTGGGGCAGGGTGGTCGCCGTCACTGCCGCCGGAACGGCGTTCTTTATCGCCGTGGCGTTTTTCGTCGATTCGTTCAATTTCCCCTATCTTTCGCCGGAGGCCGTCTGGCGCGCGCAGCTGACCGACCTGATGCTTCCCCTGGTGCTGGGCGGCTCGTTCCTGTTTTTTCTCATGTGGAAGATCCGGCAGCTGGCCATAGCCCAGCGCGATCTCAGCGTCATCGCGGCGACGGACAGCCTGACGGCGGTGTTGAACCGAGGCGCCTTCTCGATGCTGGTCGAAGCCTATCTCGAGCAGACCCGCAAACAGGAGCCGACCCGTTCCGGCGCGCTGCTGATCATCGACGCCGACCACTTCAAGTCGATCAACGACCGCCTCGGCCATGACTGCGGCGACCAGGCGCTCAAGCTGATAGCGCAGACGATCAAGGCACAGTTGCGCGGCAGCGATATCGTCGGCCGGATTGGCGGCGAGGAGTTCGGCGTGTTTCTACCTGGTGTCGATCCCTCGCAATCCTGGCTGGTTGCCGAAAGCATCCGCCGGCGCATCAGCGAGATGGACTTTTCGCCCGGTGGCCGCTCCTGTCCGCTTTCCGTCAGCATTGGCGGCACGAGCTTCAACGGGCCGACCACCTACGAGGCGATATTCTCCGCCGCCGACAGACGGCTCTATGCCGCCAAATCGAATGGCCGCGATCAGGTCAGCTTCGATCCGGCACAGGCCGCCCCGGAACCCAGCGCCGCCACCATGCATTGACCACCGCCTTGCAAGTGGCTGGGGCCTGACGCGGGCGGCTTCCTTGACGCTCTCTCACCGCTGTGCTTCCTCCGGGCAAGGCCAGGTAAGCGCAGCGATCATGATCCATTTGTTCAACGGTTTTCAGAACCCGTTTGGCGGCAGTGAACGCGAAACCCTGGACCTGTACCGCCTGTTGAGCGCCGATGTGCCGGTGCGGCTGTGGGCAACCTCCTCGCGCGTGTCAGACGAGCTGATGCGCCAATTCCCGATTCGCCCCGTCTCGCCGGCAACGCGCAACGTGCCGGACGGTGGCGCCTATGTCTTCCTCGGCGCGCATTGGCGCAACAAGCTGTGGCCTTACCTGATCCCGAGGCCGCGCCGGCTGATCTATGTCTTCAACACCTTTCACCCGAAGATCATCGCGCTGACGACGCGCATGCCGCGCCTGCTTGGCTGGCCAGACGCCGAACTGGTGTTGATATCCGACTTTCAAAAGCGCCTGCTGCGGGTCGAGGGCGTCGTTCATCCGTCGCCGATCGATATCGACCGTTTCGCGCCACGGCAGGGAAGGCCGGACGGCCCGTTGACGGTCGGCCGGCTGAGCCGCGACACGGCGGACAAGCATCACGCCGACGATGCGGCGCTTTACGAGGCATTGCTGGCCGATGGCGTCGCGGTGCGGATTCAAGGCGGCATGCCGCTCAGGGACAGGCTCGCGCCGCATCCGCTGCTCGAACTCCTGCCGCAGGGCCAATTTGCCGCCGAACAGTTCCTGCCGACGCTCGACGTGTTCTACTACCGCACCGGTTCGCATGTGGAGACGTTCGGCCGCGTCGTGTTCGAGGCGATGGCTTGCGGTTTGCCCGTGGTCTGTCATGTGCATGGCGGCTATGCCGACCACATCAGGCATGGCGAAAACGGCTTTCTGTTCGAAACCACGCAGCAGGCGGCCGGCATCCTGGCCGAGCTCAAGGCCGATCCGTCGCGGCGAGTAACCGTGGGCAAGAAGGCGAGGCAGACCGTCGAACAGCTGTTTTCACCGCAGGCATTGCGGCAACAGCTTGATTTCTACCGGCGTTAGCGGCACCACGCCATCTGGCCTTTCCAGGCTCCCTCCGGCCCGCCAACAGATCGAGCAGGACTTCCACCGATGACATTGATGGGCGCCGCGGCACTGCTGATCCTGGTCCTCACCTATGCCGGCGTCGCTATCGGCCGCATCCCTGGCCTGCGTCTCGACCGCGCGGGGATCGCACTGCTTGGCGGCGCCGCGATGATCGCCATTGGCGCCCTCAGCATGGAGGATGCCTATCGGGCCATCAATTTCGACACCATCACGCTTCTGCTCGGCATGATGATCGTGGTGGCTCATCTGAAGGTATCGGGCGCCTTTCGCGGCCTTGGCGCCATCGCCATCGAGCACGCGCACGCACCGTTCATGCTCCTGGTGATGGTGACGCTTCTAACCGGCGTGCTGTCGGCCTTCCTGGTCAACGACGCCATCTGCCTGGTCATGGCGCCGATCGTCGTCCACGTCACCCGCGTCATCAACCGCAACCCGGTCCCTTATCTGATCGCCACCGCCACGGCATCGAACTGCGGCAGCGTCGCCACCATCACCGGTAATCCGCAAAACATGGTCATCGGCGCGCTATCGGGCATTTCCTATCCGGCCTTTTCGGCGGCGCTGGCGCCGGTCGCGCTGTTCGGCCTCGTCGCGGTCATCGTCATCGTGCGCATCGTCTACCGGGCCGAATTCACCCGTACCGCCGAATTGACGCCGCATGTCTCGCGCGGCCGCATGCATCGCGGGCAAGTGCTGAAGGCGGTGATCGTATGCATCGGGCTGGCGATCGCCTTCTTCGCCGGCGTTCCCGTGGCCAAGGCGGCGCTGGTCGGCGGCGCCATTCTCCTGCTCACCCGCGCCATCAAGCCTGAACGCATCTACCGCGAAATCGACGGGCCGCTGCTGTTCATGTTCGCCGGACTGTTCGTCGTGGTTGCCGGCGCCGAAAAGACGCTGCTGACACCCGACATCATCGCCTCGGCCAAGGATCTCGGCCTGGACGACGTCTGGCGGCTGTCCGGCTTCACCGCGGTGCTCTCCAACATCATGAGCAATGTTCCGGCCGTGCTGGCGCTGAGGCCGTTCATACCGGGCCTGGAGAATCCGCAGCGTGCCTGGCTGGTCGTCGCCATGAGTTCGACGCTCGCCGGCAATTTCACTTTGCTCGGCTCGGTCGCCAACCTGATCGTTGCCGAGCACGCGCGGATCACCGGCAACCCGTTGTCGTTCGGTGCCTTCTTCAAGGTCGGCTTGCCGCTGACGCTGATCACGCTCGTCGCCGGCACCGCTTGGCTGGCGTTTGGGTTTTAGAGGGGAGCTTCAATCGAGTGACCAGCAAAGGTCAAGGCGACATCGGCAATCTGATCCGGCGGGCTGTGGCTGCGTTCAATTCCGGCAATCACGACCAGGCGCTGGGGCTGTGTGAATTGGGCCTGACGCAGCACCCGGGAGATCCGGCGCTTTGCCATCTCCTGGCGGCTGTATTGTTTGCGAAGGCAGACCTGCCCGAGGCTCGTGCACGCATCGAAGCCAGTCTTGCCGCTCGCCCGGACAATGTGCCGGCCTTGATGCTGGCGTGCAGGATTGCCCGGGCCGAAGGCCGGTTTGAAGCGGCGCTGCGGCAATTGGAGCGCGCTGCAAGGCTCTCGTCGCATGCGGAAATACTCGTCGAGCGGGCACGCACCCTGGATCAGGCAGGTGATAGTTCGGCGGCGGGCGTGTCTTGGACACTTGTCTTGCAACAGGATCCGAAATCCGAGGAGGCAGCGGCTCGCCTCGGGCGCCTGGCGTGGGAACGCGGTGCGTCTCTGGAGGCGGAAGCTCTGCTTGAACGCGCCGTAGCAAGCGGCGGGCATTCAACTGCCTGGTTCGATCTCGGGCTGGTGCGTCAGGACTTGCGCAAGTTTGGCAGCGCCGCACAGGCCTATCGACGGGTACTCGAGATGAGCCCGGACGCACCGGAGGCTGCTGTCAATCTGGGCGTCGTCCTGCAGGAAATCGGCGATCTCGACGGGGCCATGGCAGCCTATTCATTGGCCTATGGTTTGAGCCCATCTACCTTTGGAGTGATCGCCATGGCACTTACGTCGGCGCCAAGCGGCCGGTTGTGGCTCGATGAGGAGGCGCTGCGTCGCTCACTCGCTGGTGGAGCGCCCCCGCCTGGCGCGAAACCGTTTGCGGTAGACACCGGGCGTTGACAGGACATCGGCGACCGTCTGCGTATAGGCGGCTTGGCGTTTCTCGTCGAACACCTCGTATTCGAGCTGCGGCGCGGCCCGCGGAACCGCAAAGCATTGCGCGATAGGGGTTCCTTTCGGGAGCACGCCAGAGAATTCGGGCTCCGTCCAGACCGCCGGGAAATTGATGCCGCCATCGCTGAACCGGTCGCAATCCACCAGACCCGTCACCAGCCTGAAGGGCAGATCGTCGCGATTGACCGGATGAGTCGCGAACAGCGACCAGCCATCCTCGACTTCAATGGTCCAGAAGCTGTTGAATTTGAGGGCGGCCTGGCCTGGGTTTGCAAACGGGCTGCCGGCGAGCTGACCCGGCGTGTGGAAACTCAGCGGAGCTCTGGGGTGGTTCTTGGTAACCGGATCCGGGATCTTCCAATTCCAGGAAAACGCCCCCTTGTCGGCAACGACGTCGCAAGGCAGTAAGACCATGAAGCCGTAGGTCATCGCGTCGACCACCGGCGGGCACTGCTTGAGCGTACGAATGTCGCGGCCATGGATTGCCGAATATGCGGTGGCAGGCATAGCGCGCAGCCAATTCGGCAGAGCGCCTCGCGCCGGCATTGGGCGCGGCAAATGTTCGGCCAACATTGGATCACATCGGAAAATGACACGCATCGCCGCCTCCTGGCGTTGCGATATCATGGTTGGCAGCCACGCTCCAAGCCAGTCAGTCCTTGTTCCTGCATCTAGCCCGAACAATGTTCGGCGGCTCGGTTGAGCTGCAACGCGGCAGTACCTCGCCGCAGCTCAACCGGGCCAGAGATTAGGGCGATACGTCGAGATGGCCCTTCATGTTGGGATGGAAGCGGCAGAAATAGTCGAGCGTTCCCGCCGCCTTCAATGTCAGGCTTGCTGATTTCCGTGGCTGGATCATCACCTCCCAGCCGCCCTTCACTGTGGCTGTGTGGGCGATCACGTCCTTGTTCACCCACTCGATCGTGTCGCCGACCTTCGCCTCGACGGCATCAGGCGAAAAGACCAGCTTGTCGATGGTGACCTGGATGGTCGCACCCGCCGCCGGCGCCGCCGCAAGGACCAGCGCCAGCGTGGCCAGCCATGGCAAGCGATTTGAAGCTCCCGCTTTCATTTCAGCATGCCGGCGACGTGTTCGGCATGCTGCTCATGGCCTTGAAAGATCTTCAGGCCAGTCTCCAGCAGGCCCTTCAACTCGGCATTGCTGGCCGAGGGAATGAGCAGGGTTTCGAGCGCGCCGTTGACCTGCTTGTGGTAGGCGACCTCGTTGTCGACATAAGCCTTGTCGAAGGCCGCGCCTTTCAGCTTGGCGAGCTTGGCGCGCTCCTCTTTCGCCGCCTTCGTCAGCGCCTGGCTGGTGGCGTTGTCTTCGGGCTTCACCTTGAGCTTCTTGACCAGGTCGAGCGCCTGCTTGTTTACCGCTTCGTGGTCGCGCTCCATGTCCTTGGCGAAATCGAGAACCTCCTTGTTCTTCGATTTCTTGATCGCTTGCTTGGCGGCCTCGATGTCGAGGACGCCGGCCGTATAGGCGATATGAGCGATCTGCGGGTCGGTCGGCTTGTCGGCGGCCTGTGCGAACGGGGCGGCGCCGACGAGAAGCAAGGCGGCAAGGGCGGCGGTGTATCGGGTGAACATGGCATCCTCCTTGCCCGGTCGCGAGGAGGCGCCGGGCTCACATTTTTCAGTTGACGCTGATTGGATGCGGAAGCTGGAGAAACGTTCCCGGAAAATCAGGACAGGATCATTCGAAGCCCAGCCTTCCCATCACCGCCTGGGTCAGCCGCTCGCAGCGCCGGCCGGCGAAGGGGAAGGCGTCGAGCAGCACAGGGCCGATCTCGTCGTCCAGCGCCTTGCGCAACAGGGCACGCGCCCGGTGCAGCCTCGTCTTGACCGTCTCCGGCCGCAGACCGAGCAGGTCGGCGGTCTCCTCCATGCTCAGGCCCTCGATGACGCGGGCGACGAAGACCATGCGGTAGATGTCGGGCAGGCTGTCGGTAGCCCGTTCGACAAGTGCGAGAATCTGCCGCTGCGCCATCGTCCGCTCCGGATCGTCGCTGGGATTGAGCGGAAAGCGGATGATCCGCGCTTCCGGATTTTCAGGCATCGCCACAATGCGACGCCTCTTGCGCAGGCGGCCCAGCGCTTCGTTGATGACGATGCGCGACAGCCAGGTGGCGAGCGAGGACTCGCCGCGGAATGCCGCCAGGCTGGCGAAAGCGTGTACATAAGCCTCCTGGACGATGTCCTCGGCCTCGGCGTCGTTGCGCACCACGCCGCGCGCGATGCGGAAGAGCCGCTGGTTGTGCGTCTTGATGATGGCGCGGAAGGCGTCCGCCTCGCGCGCCAGCGCTTGCTGCACGAGCAGCATGTCGCCTGAAGGGTTTTGGGCCACTGCGGGTGTGGCGGGCATTGCGAGCTTGCTCATCGCGACCGGATCTCCCGAACAAAGGCCCGAACAGACACTTGACTGCACGTTGGATGCGCCTGCCGCAAAAAGGTTCCCGGATTTCGGCGATCCGACTTCGCTTTTTTAGGCCGCCGCCAATCCCTTGTCTGCCGTCTGCACGCGCGCTGCCGCCGCCAGAAGGTCGGTCTGCGTGATAAGGCCGAGAATGTGCCGCTCGCCGTCGACGATGACCACGGCGTGGCTGCGGCCGTCGGTCAGCACGGGAAGCAGGCTCATCGCCGGCGTATTGGGCGAGGCGGTGCCGGCCCTGGACATCACACCCTTCACCATATCGACGGCCTTCGTCAGCTCGCGCAGGCCGACGGCGCCGACCAGCCTTGCTTCGGCGTCGACCACCGGCAAGGTGCGGATGTTGTGATCGAGCAGCTGCTGGCGCGCCTCGTCGACCGTGGCTTGCTCGGGCACTGAAACCACGTCACGCGACATGATGTCCTGGCAAAGCAGCGTCCGGTGCGACCGCACCATCGCCTGCAGTTCGACTTGTCTCAACAGCCGTTCAAGGTCGTCGCGGTCGATGTCGAAGGTTTCGTCGAGTGTGGTCAGCGCCGCATCGACATCCTCGGGCCGGAAGCCGACGCGCTGCCCCGCAGGCGGATCGGCGGTGCCGTGGCTGTTGGCGGCGGGCACGGCGACATGCGGATAGTTGCGCCGTGCCAGCCTGTGGAAGAGGTAGCCGAGCGTGACCAGGATGATCGAATTCAGCGCCACCGGCACGAAGGGAAACAGGAAGCCCGCGCTGACGACGGCCGGCCCGCCGAGCACCGCCGTCAACGCCGCGGCACCACCCGGCGGATGCAGGCAGCGCGTGAACGACATCGCCGCGATGGCGAGCGCCACCGCGAGGCCGGATGCAAATATCGGATCATGGACGAAATGCATGACTGTCACGCCCACCAGCGCGGATATGGAATTGCCGCCGATGATCGACCAGGGCTGCGCCAGAGGGCTCGCGGGCACGGCGAAGAGAAGCACGGCGGAGGCGCCCATCGGCGCCACCAGCAGGGCCACATGCGGGCCGCCGCCCATCGCCAGTCCGCTGATCGCGCCGGTCAGAGCGATGCCGATCGTCGCTCCGATGCACGCCAACAGACGTTCACGCAGCGTCGCGCCGGCGAGGATGGGAACAAAAAGACGAAAGGCCATGGCAACTTTGTGGTGGAGGGATCGGCTTGGTGACGAATGGATTGGCTAAAATGCCGTGCAGCACGCAATGAAGCCGAACCCACGGATTTGAAAGTCAAACAAATCCGGAAAGCCGCGGCCCGGGAGAATAATATTGCGTGCCACACGGCGCTGGGATGCTGCGAGCGGCTCGCGCTTTGTCATCAGCGTCAATGCCTTGCGGTCGTTTGCTGATTCTGCTCGGCAGCCGGCCCGTACGCGCGGTCAGGCGGCAGCCGCGGCGGCCAGACCACGCTGGATATCCGCCTTCAGATCGTCGACATCCTCGAGGCCGATCTGCAGGCGGATCAACGGGCCTTCATAGGCAGCTTTTGCAACGACGCGATCGCCGAGCCAGACCGGCACGGCGAGGCTCTCGTAGCCGCCCCAGGAATAGCCGAGCCCAAAGATCCGCAACGCGTCGAGGAAGGCGTGCTGCTGTTTCTGGCCGCCGCCGGCAAGCACGATGGAGAAGATGCCGCTGGAACCGCAGAAGTCGCGCTTCCACAGGCCATGATCAGGGTGGCTGGGGAGGGCAGGGTGGAGAACGCGCGCCACGCCCGGCTGGCCCTCGAGCCACGACGCGATGGCGAGCGCGCTGCGCTGATGATGCTCCAGCCGCACGCCCATGGTGCGCAGGCCGCGCAGCACTTGGTAGACATCGTCGGGTCCAGCACAGCAGCCAAGCGTGCAAAAGCTCTCATAGAGCTGCTTCCAGCAACGCTCATTGGCCGAGACCGTGCCGAGCAGCACATCGGAATGACCGGCCGGATATTTCGTCGCCGCATGGATGGAGATGTCGACGCCATGGTCGAGCGGACGGAAGTAGAGCGGCGTCGCCCAGGTGTTGTCCATCATCACGATCGCGCCGGCCGCATGCGCGGCGGTGGCGATGGCCGGAATGTCCTGCACCTCGAACGTGTTGGAGGCCGGCGATTCCGTGAACACCACCTTGGTGTTGGGCTTGATCAGGGCGGCGATGCCCGCGCCGATATGGGGATAGTAATACTCGACCTCGACTCCCAGCCGCTTCAGCATCGTGTCGGCGAAATTGCGGGTCGGGTGGTAGACGGAATCGACGATCAGCAGGTGATCGCCGGCCGATACGAAGGCGAGCAGCGGTACGGTCACCGCCGCAAGCCCCGACGGCACCACGATCGTGCCGGCCGAGCCTTCCAGCGCGTCGATGGCGTGGGCAAGGGCGTCCGTCGTCGGCGTGCCGCGCGTGCCGTAAGTGTATTTCTGGCTGCGCGCCGCCATCGCGGCGGCATTGGGAAACAGCACGGTCGAGGCATGCACCACCGGCGGATTGACGAAGCCAAAATAGTCGTGCGGGTTGTTGCCCGAATGGGCAAGCCGCGTGTTGATGCCCACCTTGCCCGGTCCGCTGCCGTCATTCACCATTCTTGGTCGCCTCGTCTTGACAAGGCGCTAGCCATAGTGCGGCGCCATGGGCCGTGCAACAGCCAGCCGCCGCCACGGGACGGACTTCGGATATGCCAATTCGAGGACAGCTTTGCCGGGTGCGATCTGGCCGCCGGATATTGTAAGCCGCTGCAAAAGGTATATGATGGGTGTCTAATACAAATAGGCGGGCCAATCTTACCGGATGTTCAATCCCGGCAGCGGCTAACGCACTGGCAAATTGGGCATCCGCATCACCGCTTCTCGCTCCCGCCGAACAACAATGGGAGGGATCGTTATGCCCAACGTCAAGTGGATGTTAAAGGCGCGTGAATTCGTCAATTGCAACTGCGCCTATGGCTGCCCATGCCAATTCAACGCCTTGCCGACATATGGTTTCTGCCAGGCTGTGGTCGGCATGGAAGTCGAAAGCGGTTATCATGGCGATACCAGGCTCGATGGCCTGCGCTTTGCGGGTGTGTTTCGTTGGCCTGGCGCGATTCATGAAGGCGGCGGCGAGGCCGCGGTGGTCATCGACGAACGGGCGAGCGAGGCGCAGCGCGTAGCCCTGCTTCGCATTCTCGGCGGCGAGGACACCGAGCCCGGCGCGACCATATTCCAGGTTTTCTCGACCACGCTGGAAACGTTGCATGACCCGATCTTCGCCGCCATCGACTTCAAGGTCGACGTCGATGCAAGGACAGGCCATCTGCACGTGCCTGGCATCACCGAGGGCCATGGCGAGCCGATCAAGAATCCCATCACCGGCGCCGACCATCGGGCGCGCATAGACCTTCCGCGCGGCTTCGAATACGCACTCGCCGAAATCGGGCGCGGCTGGACCCATGCGACCGGTCCGATCGCGTTCGAATTGGCCGATTCCCACAGCCACTTTGCCAATCTGCATCTCACGCAAAGCGGCGTCGTGCATTGAGCCGACCATGAGCGACACGGCCCTCGAGGCGGTGCTGCGGCGCGACCGCGCGGTCGTGACGGCCGCGCTCGTCGTGATCGCGATGCTCGCCTGGGCCTATGTGCTGTGGCTCGCCGCTCACATGGCCATGCCGGGTTCGCCTGCTCCGGCCGGCGCCGACGGCGGCATGGCCGAAATGGACATGTCGAACATGGCCGGCATGAACATGACCAGCATGAACATGACCAGCATGGACATGACCAGCACGGACATGGGCGCCACCGCGGCGCCCGTTTTCCGGGCCTGGGCAGCGGCCGATTTCGCTTTCATCTTCACGATGTGGACGGTGATGATGGTCGGCATGATGACGCCTTCGGTGGCGCCGATGCTGCTGCTCTATGCCGGTGTCGGCCGCAAGGCGAGGACCGACGGCCGGCCCATTGCCTCGACGGGATGGTTCTTTGCCGGTTATCTCGCGGTCTGGGTCGTCTTCAGCCTGGTGGCGACCGTCGCGCAATGGCTGCTCGCCGGCCTTGCCTTGCTCAGCCCTTCGATGGCGACCGACAGCGCGATCCTCGGCGGTCTCGTCCTGATCGGGGCCGGCCTTTATCAATGGACGCCGATGAAGGGCGTCTGCCTGCGGCAATGCCAGGCGCCGATCGCGTTCCTGGGCAGCCATGGCGGGTTCCGTTCCGCTCCGTTCGGCGCGCTTCGGCTCGGTATCGAACACGGCGCCTATTGCCTCGGCTGCTGCTGGGCGCTGATGGCCCTGCTGTTCGTCGGCGGCGTCATGAACGTGCTGTGGATCGCCGGCATCGCCGCGCTCGTCCTGCTTGAGAAGATCATCCCCACCGGGCAATTGGTGCCGCGCATTACGGGCGTGCTGATGGCCGCAATCGGCGTCTGGTTCATCGTCGGGGCATCCTGAACAGCTTCGCATCCTCGCCCGCGAACGCCGCGGCCGTGTCTGCTCCGAGACGGATCGTGTCTGTCCGGAGACAGATGATGTCAGTCGATCGCGGCGGGACGCCAGTAACGCGGAGTAACGGGCAAGGACGGATTCCGACCGGGAACCTCACTTTACGTAAAGCTGATCATGCCGACTTTATTTGCGCTCATGACTAAATCGCGGGCGCTCTTGTCCGCAATTCAGGCATTCGGGGCAATCGATTTTCAAACACGTTGGAAATCAGTCATTTCCCTTGACCTCACGGGAATTATCGCCTTCGATGCTGTCCGTGAATGGGAGGCAGCGCGTCGGTTTACGATGCGGGGTTCCGGGAATGGGCCGGAATGGGAGCTGCGTTCACACGGGAAAAAAGATCAGGTTTTGCCTGAAAACAGAAAAGGGTCTGTGGGTCATGAAACACATTGCTATCGGCATTCTTGGCGCCGCTGCGCTTGGATTGATGGCGTCGGCCGCATCGGCTACCACGCTCGATACGGTCAAGGCGAAAGGCTTCATCCAGTGCGGCGTCTCGACAGGCCTCGCCGGCTTCTCGGCGCCGGACGACAAGGGTGACTGGCAGGGCATCGATGCGGATTTCTGCCGCGCTGTCGCAGCCGCCGTCTTCGGTGACGGCACCAAGGTCAAGTTCACGCCGCTCAGCGCCAAGGAGCGCTTCACCGCCCTGCAGTCCGGCGAAGTCGACATCCTGTCGCGCAACACCACCTGGACCATCAACCGCGACACGGCACTTGGCCTGAACTTCATCGGCGTCACCTACTATGACGGCCAGGGCTTCATGATCAATGCCAAGAAGCTGCCGGGCGTCAACTCGGCCCTCCAGCTTTCGGGCGCCGCCGTCTGCGTGCAGAGCGGCACCACCACCGAGCTCAACCTCGCCGACTACTTCAAGGCGAACAAGATGGAGTACAACCCGGTCGTCTTCGAGAAGCTCGAAGAGGTCAATGCCGCCTATGACGCCGGCCGCTGCGACGTCTACACCACCGACCAGTCGGGTCTCTACGGCATCCGCCTGACCCTCGGCTCGCCGGCGGATCACGTCGTGCTGCCCGAGATCATCTCCAAGGAGCCGCTCGGACCGGCGGTGCGCCAGGGCGACGACCAGTGGTACCACATCGTCAAGTGGACTTATTTCGCGCTGCTCGACGCCGAGGAACTCGGCATCACCAAGGCCAATGTCGATGAGATGAAGAATTCCGCCAGTCCGGAGATCAAGCGCGTGCTCGGCCAGGAAGCCGACACCAAGATCGGCACCGATCTCGGTGTCTCCAACGATTGGGTCGTCAACATCGTCAAGGCCGTCGGCAATTACGGCGAAATGTTCGACCGCAATGTCGGCTCGGGCAGCCCGCTCAAGATCGCCCGTGGCATCAACGCGTTGTGGACCAAGGGCGGCCTGCAATACGCTCCGCCGATCCGCTGACCGAAATGTGATCCGGGAGGCAGATCGTCTGCCTCCCGGTTTCTCTTTCCAGGGGATGGTCGCATGGCATCGCAGGAAATCCTTCGCGAGGAGCCAAGCCGGGCTTCGTTCGTCAATGATCCGAAAGTCCGCAGTCTCTTCTTCCAGACGCTGGTCGTCATCGTGCTGTTCGGCTCTGTCTGGTGGATCGTGCAGAACGTCATCGACAATCTGCAGCGCCTGCACATCGCCTCCGGTTTCGGCTTCCTCAGGGGACGCGCCGGTTTCGACATCTCGGACACGCCGATCGCCTATACGTCGGACTCGACCTATGGCCGCGCCATCGTCGTCGGCCTGATCAATACCATCATCGTTGCCGTCGCCGGCATCATCACCGCCACCATCATCGGCTTCGTCATCGGCATCGGCCGTTTGTCGAAGAACTGGCTGATCCAGAAGATCTGCACCGTCTACGTCGAGATCTTCCGCAACATTCCGCCGCTGCTGGTCATCTTCTTCTGGTATTCGGGCGTGCTGGCCGTGCTGCCGCCGCCGCGTGACAGCTACAACCTGCCCTTCGGCTCCTTCCTCAACCAGCGCGGCTTCTACTTTCCGCGCCCGGTCTGGGGCGACGGCTCCTGGCTGATCCTGGTCGCGCTCGTCGTCGGCATCGCCATGGCGTGGTTCGTCGCCCGCAAGGCGCGTCAGCGGCAGATGGCGACAGGCCAGCAATTTCCTGTTTTGTGGACTTCCGTGGCGCTGATCGTCGGGCTGCCGCTGCTCGCTTATGTGCTGAGCGGCTTTCCGCTGAGCTTCGATCTTCCGAAACAGTCGACCTTCAACCTGACCGGCGGCTTTCAGGTCAAGCCTGAGTTCCTGTCGCTCTATCTGGCGCTGTCCTGCTACACGGCGGCCTTCATCGCCGAGATCGTGCGGGCCGGCATCAGGGGCGTCAGCAAGGGCCAGACCGAAGCCGCCGCAGCCCTTGGCTTGCGGTCCGGATCGATCCTGCGGCTGGTTGTGGTGCCGCAAGCCATGCGCATCGTCATTCCGCCGCTGACCAGCCAGTATCTGAACCTGACCAAGAACTCCTCGCTGGCCATCGCCATCGGCTATCCCGACCTGACGGCGACCGCCGGCACGGTGCTCAACCAGACCGGCCAGGCGGTCGAAGGCGTGCTGATCATGATGATCGCCTATCTCATCCTCAGCCTGGTGACATCGGCCGTCATGAACGTGGTCAACGCCAGAATGGCGCTGGTGGAGAGGTAGGACCATGCAGGAACACGACATGTCCTGGGTGCGTACCGAAATGGCTCTGGCGCAGCCGGCGCCGGCAAGCGTCAGCGGTCCGATGGCCTGGGTGCGCAAGAACCTGGTCGGCACGGTCGGCGACACCATCCTGACCATCCTCGGCATCATCATCGTCGCCTGGGTGCTGCCGCAGGTCATCGGCTGGGCGTTCATCAATGCCGTGTGGACCGGGCCGGATCGCACCGTCTGCGCGACCGTGGCGCAAGGCGGCATTCAGCCGGATGGCTGGAGCGGCGCCTGCTGGGCCTTCGTCAACGCCAAGTTCGGCCAGTTCATGTTCGGCACCTATCCGGTCGAGGAGCGCTGGCGGCCGATCGTGGTCGCCATCCTGTTCGCGGCGCTGCTGATACCGATGCTGATCCCGCGCGTGCCGCGCAAGGGGTTGAACGCCATCCTGCTTTTCCTGGTGCTGCCGATCGTTTCCTTCTTCCTGCTGGTCGGCGGCATGTTCGGTCTGCCGCATGTCGAAACCTCGCGCTGGGGCGGGCTGCTGATCACGCTCAGCCTCTCCTTCGTCGGCATCGCCGTGTCGCTGCCGCTGGGCACAGTGCTCGCGCTCGGCCGGCGCTCCAAGATGCCGATCGTCAAGATGCTGTGCGTCATCTTCATCGAGGCCGTGCGCGGCATCCCGCTGATCACCGTCCTGTTCTTCGTCTCCGTCATGCTGCCGCTGTTCCTGCCGGCCGGCGTCACCTTCGACAAGTATTTGCGGGCGCTGATCGGCGTGTCGCTGTTTGCAGCCGCCTATATGGCCGAGGTGGTGCGTGGCGGGCTGCAGGCGATCCCGAAGGGCCAGTATGAAGGCGCCGATTCGCTCGGCCTCGGCTACTGGCAGAAGATGAGCCTGATCGTGTTGCCGCAGGCGCTGAAGCTGGTCATTCCCGGCATCGTCAACACCTTCATCGGCATGTTCAAGGACACCAGCCTGGTCCTCATCATCTCGATGTTCGACCTGCTCGGCATCGTCAAGCAGAACTTTTCCGACGCCAATTGGGCGACGGCGCAGACCGCGAAATCCGGTCTCGTCTTCGCAGCCTTCGTGTTCTGGCTGTTCTGCTTCGGCATGTCGCGCTATTCAATGTACACTGAACGCCGGCTCGACACCGGCCACAAACGCTAAACAAAAAAGCAAGGGGACCCCGTCATGGCCACCGAAAATGCCGTCAGCGCGGAAGAGATCAAGGTCAACGCCGCCAAGATGCATATCTCCACCACCGATGTCGCCATCGACATCATCGCCATGCACAAATGGTATGGCGAGTTCCATGTTCTGAAGGACATCAATTTGAAGGTGATGCGCGGCGAGCGCATCGTCATCTGCGGCCCGTCCGGCTCCGGCAAATCGACGATGATCCGCTGCATCAACCGGCTGGAAGAGCACCAGAAGGGCAAGATCATCGTCGACGGCAAAGAGTTGACCAACGATCTGAAGAAGATCGACGAGGTGCGCCGCGAGGTCGGCATGGTGTTCCAGCACTTCAACCTGTTCCCGCATCTGACCATCCTGGAAAATTGCACGCTGGCGCCGATCTGGGTGCGCAAGACGCCGAAGAAGCAGGCCGAGGAAATCGCCATGCACTTCCTCAAGCGCGTGAAGATCCCGGAACAGGCCAACAAATATCCCGGCCAGCTTTCCGGCGGGCAGCAGCAGCGCGTGGCGATCGCCCGCTCGCTATGCATGAACCCGCGCATCATGCTGTTCGATGAGCCGACCTCGGCGCTCGATCCGGAAATGATCAAGGAAGTGCTGGAGACCATGGTTGGCCTGGCCGAGGAGGGCATGACCATGCTGTGCGTCACCCACGAAATGGGCTTTGCCCGCAAGGTCGCCAACCGGGTGATCTTCATGGACCAGGGCCAGATCGTCGAGCAGAACACGCCGGCCGAGTTCTTCGACCACCCGCGCCACGAGCGCACGAAACTGTTCCTGTCGCAGATCCTGCACTGAGCGCTCCGACGCCAGTTCAGGAAGCCCGGCCGCACCACGGCCGGGCTTCCTTGCATTTGAGCGAGCGGATCGCTTGCATTGGAACGCGGCTGAGCCGCAAAGTCGCTGCCTCATGAGAAAACTCGGCCGTTTTCTGGGTCTGCTGTTGATAGCGGCCGCGCTCGCCGCGACGCTCGGCACGCTGTTGCCGCGGCCGCTGTGGCCGGCCGCCGCGGCGGGCGAGGGCACACGGCACATATTGGTGCTGAAGAACCCGATCCACACCGACATCGCCATTCCGGTGGACGATGCCGTGCGCCAGCGCTTTCGTTTCCTGGTCGAGGCTGGCATCCCGGCCGACAGTCCCGAGGTGCGCTATATCGTCTTTGGCTGGGGTGGCCGCGCCTTCTATCTGGAAACGCCGACCTGGTCGCAACTGAAGGCCATTCCGGTAATGAAAGCACTGACCATCGACGCCTCGGTCGTGCATGTCGATGTCACCGGCGATATCGTTGAACCGCATCCCGATGTCGCCAGCTTCGACATCGGCGAGGACCGTTTTGCGGCCTTGCTTGATTTTATCGCAGCCAGCTTTCAGCAAGGGGCCGGCGGCCCAATCGTCATCGAGAATGCGGCCTATTCCAGGTTCGACCGCTTCTACGAGGCGAACGGCCATTTCAACGCGCTGGTCGGCTGCAACACCTGGACGGCGGCGGCGCTGCGCACCGCAGGCCTGCGCACCGGCTGGTGGAACCCGCTGCCGGCTTCGCTTGGGTGGTCGTTGAGCTTGTACAATTAGTGTGCGCATTTCGCGAATTGGCAAACGTCGCGTTCCTTCGCGCCCCCCCTCTGTCCTGCCGGACATCTCCCCCACGAGGGGGGAGATCGGATCTCGCTCCGGCTTTCGCTAATCTCCAACGTTTGCAAAAGGACGCCGGCGCCAAAGCTGCCAATCTCCCCCCTCGTGGGGGAGATGTCCGGCAGGACAGAGGGGGCGCTGTCCCCGCCAGCCCATCGGTTTCTTTATTGTCTCGATGTCCTACCGCCTGATAATCTTCGGTTGCTCCCACCCGTAGAGCCAGTCCAGATCCGCCGCGAGCTTTTCCGCTGGCCGCGTCGCCAGCACCAGGTTGCGAGCCAATGCCACTGGACCCCAGGCATGCCAGGCCAGCCGGTTGAGCGCGCCGCGCCGGATCACCTTCTCGACGCGCGGTCGCCTGAGATTTTCCCAGATCGCCAGGCCCTGCTTCGGATCGGCCGGGAAGTCGGCAATTACCCCGGCAAGCGTTGCGGCATCTTCGATGGCCATGGCGGCCCCTTGTGCCGCGAATGGGGTCATCGCATGTGCGGCGTCACCAATCAGGGCGATGCCGGTTGGTGTCGTCCAGTGCTGCTTCTGGTCGACCGTATGGAGCGGCCAGGTCAGCCACGGGCCGGCCATTTCCACCAGCCTTGCAAGGGCTGCCGCCGTGCCGCTCATAGCATTGGCAAGGATGACGGGATCGGCATGGCCCGACCAGCCCTCGGCAATGCGCTCGCCTTTGGTGAAGGCGACAAGGTTGAAGGCATCGCCCTTGCTGACGGGATAGGCGACCATGTGGAATCCCGGATGCAGAAAAGTCGTGACGCAATCAGCCGCCCCAATCGCGGCAAAGGCTTGCCCGGCGCCGCTGTCGGCGGCAACAGTCGTGCGCCAGGCCAGTTCGCCGGAAAAACGGCTTCTTGACGATCCCCCCCGAGCTCGATCGACAACCGCGCGCACGGATGACCACACGCCGTCGGCGCCGACCAGAAGGAAGCCCTGTGACTGGACAGTCTTGCCGTCCGTCTCCAGTGTCGCCGTCACACCATGATCGCCTGTGGCAGCGCCGCTGACGCGCGTACCCTTGACCAGATGAATATTCGGGTTTTCGGCAACGTGTGCGGTCAGCGCGCTCTGCAGATCGGCTCTGTGGGCGACGAGATAAGGCGCCCCCCAGCGTTCTTCGGCGGCTTGCCCGAGTGGTACACGCGCCAGTTCGCGCAACGTCCTTGCGTCCTTCAGCACCACCGCCTCGGGCCGCACCGCCGCCGGCAGCAGCCGGTCGAGCGTGCCGAGTTGGCGCAGGATGCGTGTCGCGTTGGGGGAAAGCTGGATGCCGGCGCCCACGGCCTCCAGCCGCTGCGCCTGTTCGAACACCTGCACGGGATAGCCGCGTTCGGCGAAGGCAAGCGCCGCGGTCAGCCCGGCAACGCCCGCTCCGGCGATGACGACTTGCCGGGAGCGCTTGTCATCCATCAGGTCCGTCGCGGAAGGATCAGGCGGCCTGGTCGATGTAAAGGCAGCCCGCCGGCAGCGTTTCCGTCGCCTTCAGCTTCGGCGAATAGCGGTAGAGCGTCGAGCAATAGGGGCAGACCTTCTCATTGTCATCGCCCATGTCGAGAAACACATGCGGATGGTCGAAAGGCGGGTTGGCGCCCGTGCACATGAATTCCTTGACACCGATGTCGATTGCCGGAAAGCCCGCATCGTTCTGGAAATGGGGAATGGAACCGCCTGCCATCGTCGTCTCCTTAACGCAGTCTCGCATGCATCTGGATCATAACAGGTCTCTTTGCAAGATCGATGAAATCAAACTGTCGCAAAAGCCTGTCAGAGGATAAGTTAAGCCGGTTAACCGGCCGAGCTGGTGGGAAGAGCAGGAACAATGAACGAACTGAAGCCGGTGCAGAGCGAATTCATCAATGTCGAGGCGGCGAGCCCGGAGGGCGGCAATCCAGACCGTTTCGTCAATCGCGAGTTTTCCTGGCTGCAGTTCAATCGCCGCGTGCTCGAGGAATCGCTGAACACCAATCATCCGCTTCTGGAGCGCGTCCGCTTCCTGTCGATCTCGGCCGCCAATCTCGACGAGTTCTTCATGGTCCGCGTCGCCGGCCTCGCCGGCCAGGTGCGCGAGGGCATCGTCTTGAAGAGCCCTGACGGCCGCACGCCCGAACAGCAGCTCGAACAGCTGCTGCGCGAGGTCGAGCGGCTGCAGGAAGACCAGCAGAAGAGTCTATCGGCGCTGACCGTGCTGCTCAACAAGGAAGGCATCGAGACCATTACGCGGGATGCGCTGACCAAGGATGAGAAGGCCTGGCTGGAAGAGCATTTTCAGGACCAGGTATTTCCGGTGCTGACCCCGTTGTCGATCGACCCGGCGCATCCATTCCCGTTCATTCCCAATCTCGGTTTCTCGATGGCGCTGCAGCTTCGCCATCGCAAGAATGGCGAGGAGATGAGCGCGCTCTTGCGCCTGCCGGTGGCGCTGAAGCGCTTCATCCGTCTTCCGGACCGCAAGCACCATGTCCGCTTCATCCCGCTGGAAGAGGCGGTCGGCCTCTACATCGGCAAGCTGTTCCCCGGCTATGAGGTCAAGGGTTCCGGCACATTCCGCATCATCCGCGACAGCGACATCGAGGTCGAGGAGGAATCGGAAGACCTCGTGCGCCTGTTCGAGACGGCGCTGAAGCGCCGCCGCCGCGGTTCGGTGATCCGCATCGAATTCGACAAGCTGATGCCCAGCGAATTGCGCGACTTCGTCGCCGGCGAGCTTGGCGTCTCGTCGAGCCGTATCAGCGTGCTCACCGGCCCGTTGGCGCTCAGCCAGATCTCCGAGATCGTGGCGGTCGCCCGCGACGATTTGAAGTTCACGCCCTACAATCCGCGCTTTCCCGAGCGCATCCGCGAGCATGGCGGCGACTGTTTCGCCGCCATCCGCGAGAAGGACATCATCGTCCACCACCCCTATGAATCCTTCGACGTCGTGGTGCAGTTCCTGCGCCAGGCCATGGCCGACCCCGAGGTGGTGGCGATCAAGCAGACGCTTTACCGCACCTCCAACGACAGCCCGATCGTGCGCGCGCTGGTCGATGCGGCCGAGGCCGGCAAGTCGGTGACCGCGCTTGTCGAGCTCAAGGCCCGTTTCGACGAGGAAGCCAACATCCGCTGGGCGCGCGATCTGGAGCGCGCCGGCGTGCAGGTCGTGTTCGGTTTCCTCGAACTCAAGACCCACGCCAAGATGTCGCTGGTGGTGCGCCGCGAAGACGGCAAACTGCGCAACTACGTGCATCTGGGCACCGGCAACTACCATCCGGTCACCGCGCGCATCTATACTGACCTGTCCTTCTTCACCACCGATCCGACGATCGCCCGCGACGTCGCCCAGCTGTTCAATTTCATCACCGGCTACGCTGAGCCGACCGACGAAATGCGGCTGGCGATCTCGCCCTTCACGCTGAGAAGCCGCATTCTGAAGCACATTTCCGCCGAAGTCGCCCATGCGCTGGAAGGAAAGCCGGCTCGCATCTGGATGAAGATGAACGCGCTTGTCGACCCGATCATCATCGATGCGCTCTATGATGCCAGCCGCGCCGGCGTCGAGATCGACCTCGTCGTGCGCGGTATCTGTTGCCTCAGGCCTCAGGTTCCGGGGCTTTCGGAAAACATCCGGGTGAAGTCGATCGTCGGCCGGTTTCTCGAGCACAGCCGCATCTATTGCTTCGGCAATGGCCATGGCCTGCCCTCGGACGAAGCGATCGTCTACATCTCCTCGGCCGATCTCATGCCGCGCAATCTCGACCGCCGCGTCGAGACCATGGTGCCGATCACCAATCCAACTGTGCATGAACAGGTCCTTGGCCAGATCATGCTCGGCAACATCATGGACAATCAGCAAAGTTTCGACGTATTGGCTGATGGAACCTCCCGGCGCGTCGTGCTGGAGGAGGGCGAGGAACCGTTCAACGCGCAGGAATATTTCATGACCAATCCGAGCCTGTCGGGACGGGGTGACGCGCTGAAGTCGCACGCGCCCAAGCGCATCGCGCAGTTCAAGCGCCGCAAGAAGAACGCCGCAGCGTCCGGCTGATGCTGTCTGATTCCCAGGGCCGGCTGCAGGACCGCCGACCGCTGTCCATCATCGACATCGGGTCGAATTCGATCCGCCTTGTCGTCTATGAGGGACTGGCGCGTTCGCCGACCATGCTGTTCAACGAAAAGATGCTGGCCGGCCTTGGCCGCGGCATCGTTTCGACCGGCAAACTCGATCCCGAGGCGGTGACGCGCTCGATGGAGGAGTTCCGCCGCTTCCGTGCGCTCTCCGACCAGGCCGGCGCCGAGCACATGTATGTCTTG
This sequence comes from Mesorhizobium sp. B263B2A, assembly GCF_020165775.1. Taxonomy (NCBI): domain Bacteria; kingdom Pseudomonadati; phylum Pseudomonadota; class Alphaproteobacteria; order Hyphomicrobiales; family Phyllobacteriaceae; genus Mesorhizobium; species Mesorhizobium sp. B263B2A. The sequence continues at coordinate 41,193 of NZ_JAIUIU010000007.1, read as the reverse complement.
GCCACCGCCGCCGCCCGCGAGGCGATCAATGGTCCCGATTTCATCCACCGCGCCGAAGAGGTGCTGAAGACCGAGATTCGTGTCATCAGCGGTCGCCAGGAGGCCTATTATTCGGCGCTCGGTGTCATTTCCGGCTTCCACCCGGCCAACGGCATCGCCGGCGATCTCGGCGGCGGCAGCCTCGAACTGGTCGACGTCAATGGCGAGGCGATCGGCGATGGCATAACGCTGCCGCTGGGTGGCCTGCGCCTGCAGGACATGGCCAAGAACTCGCTTACCCAGGCGCAGAAGATCGCGCGCGACGAACTGGCGCGGGCCAAGCTGTTGAAGGGCGGGCAGGGCCGGCCCTTCTACGCCGTCGGCGGCACCTGGCGAAACCTCGCCCGGCTGCACATGGAGATGACCAACTACCCGCTTGGCGTCATGCACCACTACGAGATATCCGCCGAGAGCGCGACGGCCTTTCTCAAGCAGGTGGCAAAAGCCGAGATCGAGAAGATCAAGGGCATTGAAGGCGTATCGAAAAATCGCCGCTCGCTGCTGCCTTACGGCTCTATCGTCCTGCAGGAGATCATGGCGGCCATGCAGCCGTCGAAGATCATCGTCTCGGCGCTCGGTGTGCGCGAAGGCTTTCTCTATTCGCTGCTCGACGAGGCCGAGCAGAAGGCCGATCCGTTGATTTCGGCATCCGAGGAACTCGCCCGCTTGCGCTCGCGCTCGCTCACCCATTCGCATGAACTGGTCGACTGGACGGCAAAATCCTTTGCCGCCTTCGGCATCGATGAGACGGAGGACGAGGCGCGCTACCGCCACGCCGCCGCATTGCTGGCCGATATAGGCTGGCGCGCCCATCCGGAGTATCGCGGCAGGCAATCGCTCAACATCATCGCGCACGCCTCCTTCTTCGGCGTGGACCATCCCGGCCGTGCCTTCCTGGCCTTGGCCAACGCTTATCGCCACGATGGCATCTTCAACGAATCCATCGCGCCCGAAATCAAGGCGCTGGCGACGCCGCGCTATCTGGAACGTGCCCGGGTTCTGGCGGCGATGATGCGCGTCGTCTATCTGCTGACGGCCTCGATGCCCGGCATCATGCCCAGGCTAAAGTGGGAGCAGCGCGCCAACGGCGTGCTGGCATTGGTGTTGCCGGCATCCCTGGCCGACCTCTATGGCGAACGGCCGGCCGGGCGCCTAGCGCAACTGGCAAGGATAACCAACCGCCGGCTGGTGCTGGCCGTCGAGGGCGGCCCGAGCATGTCGGTGAAATGAACACGGCCTGCCGGAGCGTGATTTATCTGACCCACGCGGATATTCGGATATTATGTCAACTCAATCGCGCCACTTGCCAGCGGCTTCGCGTTTGATGACCGGCTTCCCCCAATCCGTCGCTGCTTCGCAACGCCACCTTTCCCCCCTCCGGAGGGAAAGGAAGGGAGCCTCGTTGGAAAAGCGTTGGCGGCAATAGGCTCGCGCCCTTCCTCTACCCCGTCGATCGGGGGAGAGGTGGCTCGGCGAAGCCGAGACGGAGTGGGGGTCGACCTGGCTCGGCGTCGAAAGCCACGCCATGCAATTCAGCCTGCTGAATTTTCGTTCTAACTCTGCGTCGTGCCACTCACGCGAATAGGCTCAGTCGCGGGAAAGTGCGCCGCGGAAGGCGACGGCTGCTAGGACAAGGCTGGCGATGGCGTTCCAGCCGGCCAGCGACAGGCCCAGGATGCGCAGCGCGGCCTTGTCGCAGGAGGGCGGCACGAATTTGTCGAGCGCGTCGAGCACGCCCTTGCCACCGGTGTCGACCGGCCCGGCGCCCGCCGTGCAATCGGTCGGGCCCGCCCACCACTGCCATTCGACGCCGGAGTGGTAGACGCCGAGATAGAGGCCGTAGAGCATCAGCAGGCCGCCGATGCCCAGCAGGCCGCGCGTCAGCCATGCGGGTGCGCGCAGCATCGATGCAATCACCGCCAGAACCATCAACGGCACGCCGATATAGTAGGGGGTGCGCTGCTCCAGGCAGAGATGGCAGGGGATGTAGCCGCCGATATACTGGAAGCAGAGTGCCGAGCCGACGGTGGCGGCCATGGCGACGGCGAGAAACAGGGCGGTTCGCGTCCGCTGGCGTCCGGTATCGGCATTCATGATGGCTGTCATTGGGTCTTTCGTCCGCTGAATTCGTCCGGCTATTTCCTTGTCCGTGCCGTTGTCCCAAAGCCACTACACAGTTTTGGGCGACATGGATCAGAACGCGTATTTGACCAATATATAGAGCAAAATCAGGGCAGCCGCGCCGGCGCCAACGATCAATCCCAGGCGCTTCTCGATGAACTCCCTGATCGGCTCGCCATAGCGGCGCAGCAGCCAGGCAAGCAGCAGGAAACGAGCGCCTCGCGCCAAGATGGCCGAGACGATGAAGACCACAAGATTGATGTGAAGCGCCCCGGCCAGAATGGTGACCACCTTGATCGGCGGCAGGTGCGCAACACCGGACGTGACGAGCAGCACGAGCATCAGCCCGTACCCGGACGACTGCCACTTCTCGAACGTGGCAATGCCGCCGAAGTGCTCCAGGATCGGCCGTGCTATCGTGTCGTAGGCATAGTAGCCGATCAGCCAGCCGGCGATGCCGCCCAGCACGGACGCGGCAGTGGCGGTCAGCGCATAGCGATAGGCGCGTTCCGGCCGCGCCAACGCCATGGGCAGGAACAGTACGTCCGCCGGGATGAAGAACACCGAACTTTCGACGAAAGCGATGAAGGCCAGCCACCATTCGGCGGATTTGCGGGCCGCCAGGGACAAGGTCCATTCGTACAGTCCACGAAGCATCGGCACTCCTAATGCATGTCGCCCGCAAGGTGCGTATCGGTTTCGGGACAGAACAAGGACCCAAAGCGCAGGGCATCCATCCGTGTTCAGATGGGCATCGCTTTGACACGCCGCCTGTCTAGAAAGATTTTCCGCGCTGCACAATGGCAGCACACCCACGAAATCGGAAGGCGCAGTTTGGTCGCATCCAGGCGATCCCGAGATTTGGCCAGTTGACGAACAGGCCTCCGACCGTATAGTCCGCGCCCATCCAGGCCGTCCGGCCTGAGCCCCTATGGCGGAATTGGTAGACGCGCTCGACTCAAAATCGAGTTCCGCAAGGAGTGCTGGTTCGATCCCGGCTAGGGGCACCACCCTTCGCTCTTTGAGCTTTGGGTGGCAAGCCACCCTCTTGGAGCTTCGGAGCTCGATGGACGGGAGAGTGTCCTCCGTAGCCTTGGCGAAGGAGGATCACCGACGCCGCAGCAGGCTCTTCATGCGGTTGCGCAGCAGGCGGGCCATGTTGCGGGTTTCACGGTAGAGATGCAGCTGTGAGGCGGCCTGGCGTGCCAGGCGGTCGGCGTCCGGCGTCAGCCCGATCACCAGCGTGCCGATCGGCTTGCGCTCGGTCCACAACCGGCTCATCACCGGATGGTCCGGCACGGCGCAGGAATCGGTCATCATGATGTTGGGATCGTCGAGGTGCTGCTTCGTCACTTCGATCATCAACAGCGTGCCCGGCGAATAGGCGGCCAACGTCTCGTCATAGGCCGTCTTCCAGGTGTAGGCGACGCCGGCTTCGACGAAGACGATCAGGCAGGCGATGGTGCGGCCGTCGAGCGTCAGCGAATGGATGCGGCACATGTCCTGTTCGGCGAGCCGATGCACGGCCTCGCGCGCGAAGGCGGCGCGGAAGCGGTCGATCGCCATGGCGGTGCGCTCGCGGCCCTTCCAGCCGGACGCTTCCAGCGTCAGGAAGCTTTCGATGGCGTGGCGGATCTCTTCGGGGCCGCGCGCCACCACATGCTCCAGCTTGCCGAGGTCGCCGAGGCGCCGCTTCAGGCGGCGGAATTCGCGGTAATGGTGGGCGCGCAGCGAGGCCTTCAGATAGTCGTCGCCGTCGAGTTCGCTCTCCAGCGCGGGGCGCTGGGTCTGGCCGGTTGTGACCAGCATCAGGCCGCGCGTCTCGGCCACGGTGCCGAGCAGGCTCGCCACCGGACCGTCGAGCCTGATGTCGGGCAGGACGAAGACCTTCGGCAGTTTCAGGTGCGGGCGCGACAGCATCGCGAAGAAATCCTCGACCACGCCGACCGGATCGTCGCGGTCGATCAGCGGCGTGCCGAGCGGACCGAACGGGCTCGACCATGTGCGCATCACAGGCACGCCGAGCGGCACCACCGGGCGTTCCACCGAGAACGGCACCAGGAGGCGCAGCCGGTTGCGGTATTCGTCGCCGTCGCGGATCACCGCCAGCCGCACCTCGCGATCCTCCAGCCGGGGCATGGCCGGAGCCAGGAAGCGCGGGTTGAAGAAGACGTTCGGCTCGATCGTGCGGGCGCAGAGATAATCCAGCTCCTCGACCAGGTCGAAGCCGGCCGATGCCGGATAGATGGCGAGCTTGCGCTCGGGCCGGTTGTTGGCGAGGATTTCGATATGGGCAGGGTCGGCGTCGCGCGCCAGCCCGGCAAGGCCGGACACCATGGCGCCGGCCGTACCGCCGCTGGTTTCCTCGAGCAGGGGGGCAGCGGCCATCACGCGGCTCCTTGGACTGGCACGAAGATCGCCATGACGATGCCGAGCTTGCGCCAGACCGTGAAAGACAGCGCGCCGGCCTCGAAGATCATGGCGAAGGCGGTGGCCATCGCCGCGCCCCACAGACCGAAGAGCGGGATGAGCACGACGTTGAGGCCGATGTTGAAGGCCAATGTCATGGCATAGACGGCGGCACAGATGTTCTGGTTGCCGCTCATGGTGAGCAGGCTCTCGCATGGGCCGACGGCGGCGCGCGCCACCACGCCGAAGACGAGCAGGAACAACAGCGGATAGCCCGATGTGAATTCGGGGCCGAACAGCACCAGCATCGGTTCGCCCAGCGCCAGCACCAGCAGCGCCATCAAAAGCGACGGCCAGAAGGTCCACGACACCGTCTCGCGGGCGAAGGCTGCAAGCTTTTCCGGCTCGCCATGGGTGAACTGCGCGTAGCGCTGGGCGACGCCGGCCTTGACCGCGAAATAGACGAAATGCACCAGCGCCAGCGTCTTGACCGTGGCGAAATAGACGGCGACGTCGTTGGGATCCATATAGGCGCCGACCATCAGCACATCGGCGTTGGTGAGCAGGAAGAAGAAGCTTTCGACCAGGAAGATCGGCAGCGAGACGACGAACCATTGCGCGAAATGCACCTTCATCGGTCCAGCGGGGATCTTCCGCTCCATGCGCTGGGTGACGCCGATGAGTTGCGCGAGCGTGGTGACATAGGTGGCGGCGATGGAGGCGAATATCGCTGTCTTGGCGTCGGGTGCGTAGCCGGCGAAAAGCATCAGCGCCATGAACAGCAGGATCAGCACGGGGCGTATCAGGTAGGTCGGCGACAAGGCGAACAGCGCCCATGAATTGGCCCGCGCCAGCCCTTGCAGCAGGTCCGACAGCGCGATCATCGGCAGGCAGATGACGCCCAGGACGAACGGTATCACGTAGTAGTTCTCGATCCATGGTGCGGCCAACCAGACGCCCAGCGCGCCGAGCCCGGCGATGATGGTGGACGCGATCAGCACGAACAGGCGGCTGGCCACGACGATGCCGCGCAGCTCATCCATCAGGCCGCGCTCGCGGTATTCGGGGATGAAGCGGATGACCGAGGTGTGGAAGCCGAGGCAGGCGAGATTGCCGACGATGACCATCGTCACCCAGACGAGGACGAAGATGCCGTATTCGAACGAGCCCATCCAGCGCGCCATCAGCACCTGGCTGACGAAGGCGATGACGGCGCTGACGATGCGGATGGAGAAGGCGATGACCGACATGCGGCCGGCCTCGCCGCGCTCGTCGGCGGTGAACAGCACGGCGTCGATGCGGTCGAGCAACGGCCCCATGCGCAGCGCCAAGCGCTGCGGCAAGAACCGCCCGGCAGTCGTGGCCGCGGAAAAGCGCACCCCGAATTTTCTCCGTTTTCCGCCTCTTTTTCAGGGTTGGGTGTAGCGGAGACACATTAAGAAAACGTGGGCGGGGAGCTTCCTTCGCCCCGTCCCTATACGGGGAGAAGGTGCCGGCAGGCGGATGGGCAGCGCCAGCTTTCGCAGCATCGGGCTGATGCGGGCAGGGCGAGGGAAACTATCCCGGACGAAATGGCTTCGCGGGGACTGCGTCTGACAATCGCAGAGGTCAGCGCCGCCCCTCATCCGCCCTTCGGGCACCTTCTCCCCGTTCACGGGGAGAAGGAAGAGCGCGGCCCTTACGCAAACGCTCCATGACAATGCTTGTACTTCTTCCCCGAGCCGCAGGGGCAGGCTTCGTTGCGGCCGACCTTGCCCCAGGTGGCCTGGTTGTTCGGATCACGGTCCTCGGGGGCGACGATGGCGTTTTGCTCCTGGCGCACCAGGAGGGCGGTCTCGCCGTCGCCGAAATCATTCTCGCCGGTGGTGCCGTCGATATGGCTGCCGAACATGTCGGGGGCTTCCGGAGGCGGCGCTTCGGCGGCCTGGCGGACCAGTTCGACGCGCATCAGCTGCGCGGTGACGGCCTGGCGCAGATTGCCCAGCATCGCCTGGAACAGCTCGAAGGCCTCGCTCTTGTACTCCTGCAGCGGATCGCGCTGGGCGTAGCCGCGGAAGCCGACGACGGAGCGAAGGTGGTCGAGGTTGACGATGTGCTCGCGCCACAGATGGTCGAGCGTCTGCAGCACCACCGAACGCTCGACATAGGTCATCACCTCCGGGCCGAAGCGTTCGGCGCGTTCCTTGGCGGCGGCCTCGGCGGCCTGGGTGATGCGCTCGCGGATGTCGTCCTCGGCGATGCCTTCTTCCTTGGCCCAGTCCTCGATCGGCAGGTCGAGATTGAGGAATTCGGCGACCTCGGCCTTCAGGCCGGCGACATCCCATTGCTCGGCATAGGCGTTTTCGGGGATGGCCTTGGCGACGATCTCTTCGATGACGCCCTCGCGCATCTCGCCGATGGTTTCCGACAGGCCTTCGCCGTCCATCAGTTCGATGCGCTGCTCGAACACGACCTTGCGCTGGTCGTTGGAGACGTCGTCATATTTCAACAAGTTCTTGCGGATGTCGAAGTTGCGCGCCTCGACCTTCTTCTGCGCCTTTTCCAGCGCCTTGTTGATCCAGGGATGGATGATCGCCTCGTCTTCCTTGAGGCCGAGCTTCTGCAGCATGCCGTCCATGCGCTCGGAGCCGAAGATACGCATCAGGTCGTCCTGCAGCGACAGGAAGAATTTCGAGCGGCCAGGGTCGCCCTGGCGGCCTGAGCGGCCACGAAGCTGGTTGTCGATGCGGCGCGATTCATGGCGTTCGGTGGCCAGTACGTAGAGGCCGCCGGCGGCCAGCGCCTTCTCCTTCAGCCGCTCGACGTCGGCATTAATCTCTTTTTCCCGCGCCTCGCGCTCGGGGCCTTCAGGCATGTCGCCCAGTTCCTCGGCGATGCGCATCTCGGCATTGCCGCCGAGCTTGATGTCGGTGCCGCGGCCGGCCATGTTGGTGGCGATGGTGATGGCGCCGGGCTTGCCAGCCTGGGCAACGATGGCCGCCTCGCGCTCGTGGTGGCGGGCGTTCAGCACCTCGAAGTCCTTGAAGCCTTCCTTGCGCAGGCGCTCGGCCAGCTGCTCGGACTTCTCGATCGAGGTCGTGCCGACCAGCGTCGGCTGGCCCTTGGCGCTGGCTTCGCGGATCTCCTTGACGATCGCCTTGTACTTCTCCTCGACCGTTCGGTAGACCTCGTCGTCCTCGTCTATGCGGATGACCGGCAAATTGGTCGGGATCTCGGTGACTTCGAGGCCGTAGATGTTGCCGAATTCCTCGGCCTCGGTCAGCGCCGTGCCGGTCATGCCGGAAAGCTTCTTGTAGAGGCGGAAGTAGTTCTGGAAGGTGACTGAGGCCAGCGTCTGGTTCTCCGGCTGGATCGCCACATGCTCCTTGGCTTCCAGCGCCTGGTGCAGGCCTTCCGAATAGCGGCGGCCGGGCATCATGCGGCCGGTGAACTCGTCGATGATGACGATCTCGCCGTTGCGCACGATGTAGTCCTTGTCACGCTGGAACAGGCGGTGCGCCTTCAGCGCGTTGTTGACGTGGTGGACGATGGCGACGTTCTCGACGTCGTAGAGCGACTCGCCCTTCAAAAGGTCGGCGTCGCGCAGCAGGTTCTCCAGCTTCTCGGTGCCTTCCTCGGTGAAAATCGAGGTCTTCTGCTTCTCGTCGATCTCATAATCCTGCGGCTGCAGCTGGATGATGAAGGTGTCGATGGTGTTGTACATTTCCGAACGGTCCTCGAGCGGACCGGAAATGATCAGCGGCGTGCGCGCCTCGTCGACCAGGATCGAATCGACTTCGTCGACGATCGCGTAATTGTGACCGCGCTGCACCATCTGGGCGCGCTCGTATTTCATGTTGTCGCGCAGATAGTCGAAGCCGAGTTCGTTGTTGGTGGCGTAGGTGACGTCGGACGCGTAGGCGACGCGGCGCTCTTCGTCCGACAGGCCGTGGACGATGACGCCGACCGAGAGGCCGAGGAATTTGTAGACCCGGCCCATCCATTCGGAGTCGCGGGTCGCGAGATAGTCGTTGACGGTGACGACATGGACGCCGTTGCCGGCGAGTGCGTTGAGGTAGACCGGCAGCGTAGCGACCAGCGTCTTGCCCTCGCCGGTGCGCATCTCGGCGATGCCGCCATTGTGCAGCACCATGCCGCCGATCAGCTGGACGTCGAAGGGGCGCATGCCGAGCACGCGGCGCGCCGCTTCGCGGGCGGTGGCGAAGGCCGGGACCAGAAGGTCGTCAAGGCTGGCGCCATTGGCGATATCCTGGCGGAACTTTGCCGTGCGGCCGGCAAGCTCGGCGTCGGAAAGAGCCCGCATCTCGTTTTCCATGGCGTTGATCGCCTCGACGCGGGGCCGGGTCGATTTGACCCGACGGTCGTTGGAGGAACCGAAAACCTTACGGGCGAGACCGCCGAGACTGACCATCCAATGGTCCTTTCGATAGAATTCTCAATCTTGAGACAGGCGCCGGCCGGCCCCATCAAATCCGCGTGAACGCACCGCTTGAATGCGGGCAAACACAAAAAGCGCCCGGAAAACGGTTCTGGACGCCAAGTCGTTGGACAGATAAGAGGGGGCTCAACTGATGTCAACGCCGCGCTGGCCCTGCCGGTCGCGCCAAATTCCGCCACAATCTGGCTGATCTGGAAGCCGTCCCTCCTTACAATCCTCCACCGGAGTCATCCTTATGTCCTTGTTGTTCCGCCGTGCGTCGCTTGCCAGCCTTGGTCTGGCTTTCGGGCTGTCGGCTCTTAGCCTGTCGCCGCTGATGGCGCAGGAGACCGCTCCGGCTCCCGCGCCGGCCGATGCGGCGGCTCCAGCACCCGCGGCGGCGCCGGTCGACCCGAATGCCGTGGTCGCCACCGTCAACGGCCAGCCCTTGACCGAAGCCGACCTCATGCTTGCCGAAGGCGAGCTGTCGCAGCAGTTCGCGCAGCTGCCGCCCGAACAGCGCCGCGCCGCGGCACTTTCGGCGGCCATCGAGATCCGCGTCATGGCCGCCCAGGCCGTCACCACCGGTCTCGACAAGGATCCCGACTTCCAGCGCCGCATGGCCTTCCTGCAGCAGCGCGCGCTGCATGGCGAGATGGTCGAGAAGGGCGTCGTTGCCAAGGTCACCGATGCCGAAGTCCGCGCCCGCTACGACCAGGAGATCGCCAACACACCGCCGGTCAACGAGGTGCATGCCCGTCACATCCTCGTGAAGACGAAGGAAGAGGCCGAGGCGATCATCAAGCAGCTCGATGGCGGCGCCGACTTCCAGAAGCTCGCCAACGAGCACACCAGCGATCCCTCGGGCAAGACCAGCGGCGGCGACCTCGGCTGGTTCGGACCTGGCCAGATGGTGCCGGAATTCGACAAGGCTGCCTTCGCGCTCGAGGTCGGCAAATACACCGAACAGCCGGTGCAGTCGCAGTTCGGCTGGCACGTCATCAAGCTCGAGGACAAGCGCACCAAGCAGCCGCCGGCCTTCGACGACGTCAAGGACCAGGCCAAGCAGGCGGTCATCCGCGACAAGTATTTCGCCTTGGTCAAGTCACTGCGCGCCGGAGCCAAGGTCGAGATCCCCGATGCCAAGCTGAAGCAGGCCGTCGATACGATGGAAGCCGGCAAGTAAGCCTGAACGAGGTTTTCAAAGGGGCGCGGCAGCCAAGGGTTGCCGCGCCCTTTTTTTAGCCGCCGCTATCTGCCTGATGCCGCTATGCCTTGCAGGAGATAGTGGACCACCTTGCGTATCGTCGCCTCGGGCTCATCGAGCTGGTTGGTCAGGAGATGCCGCCAGGCATAGGAAGCGACGAGGTCGGCGACCACGCCCGGATCGATATCGGCCGCGACCTCCGCCCTGGCCTTGGCGCGCTCGATGATCTGCGCGGTATGGGCGCGGCGTCCGCTGGCATAGCCGGCAAGGGCTGTCGCCGCGGTTTCGTCCGTCTGCGCCTCGGCGATCAGCGACCTGAACACGCTGCCCGACGATGTCTGGCGCCAATGGGCGAAGAGGTTCTCCAGGAAGCCGACAAGATCCTCCTCCAGTTTTCCGGTATCGGGCACATCGACGCGTTTCTGGCGCTGGTAGACTTCGAGCAGCAATGCCGCCTTGCTCGGCCACCAGCGGTAGATGGTCGGCTTGCCGGCACGGGCGCGGCGCGCCACGGCTTCGATCGAGAAACCGGCATAGCCGGCCTCGACCAGCACGGCTTCGGCTGCTTCCAGGATGGCTTCGGCGCTGTCGGGATTGCGCCTGGCGCCAATCGATTTGCGTGCCGGATCCGCGTCCTCGGCCATTCCCGTCGTCCTCGCCAACAGTTTCGCCGGCAATCATAGGTGAGCCGGCGATGAAACGAAACGGCCCGTTTTTCAACGAATCAGGCGAAGCCGCAGGGCGATCGTCCCGCCGTTCATTGCACCGCTTGAGAGGTTTCCGACTCGATGCGCCACCCGTCCTCGGCCTTGACCAGCCCGAGCGTGACGCGCGCCTTGCCGGTCAGCCGTGCCGCCGACTTGTCCTTGGGCACATAGTCGTAGCGCATGGCGAAAGCGGCATCGGCGCGATCCTCCCCATGCGGCGTGATCTCCAGGCTGCCGGGTTCCAGGCCAAGCGACCACGAAGCCCATTGCGCAAACCAGTCGGCCTTCATCTTGAGGATGGCGGCGGCGTCGTAGCGTGTGCCGAAAATGGAGGCGGACGAACCGTAGAGCCGCCGGACGGTGTCGGCCATCGCCCTGGTGTCCGGCGCCAGATAATCCTGGCGCAGGAATTTTTCGATCGAGGCTTTGTCGTCGCCCACGGAGCGCTCGAGTGCAGCGACCTGCGGGGCTGGCGCGGGCGCCGCCGCCACCTTGGGCGACAGCACCGGCCCGCCGCCCGGCACGAACTCGAAGCGTTCGAGCAGCGAACCCTGTTCCCATGGTCGCTGGGCCTCGCGCGTTTGCGAGACCACGTCGCGGCGCACCGCGATCATCATGTCGTTGATGCTCTGGCCGGGCTCGGCGATGTGCCGCAGCAAGGCGGCGGCGAAGGGCGAGTTGCGCCCGGTACCGTCCATGGCGACCGCACCCGGCGCCGTCGAGAAGGCGATGAAGGAGCCGCGCGTCGAATCGAATTGCGCCAGCCCTGCCAGCGCGGTCGCCGAGCGGGTTGTGGCGCTGCGGCTCAGGCTGCGGGCAAACGGATTGTTGCGGCAGGCATCGAGAAACACCAGGCTGACCTTGGTCTGCTGTTCCATGATGTCGAGGACTTCGTCGATCGGCACCGCTTCGAGCTGGAGCTTCACCGGCATGTCGAGCCTGGCGTCGACCGGCACCACGTAATTGCGGCCGTCGACCTGCAGGCCATGGCCGGCATAGTAGAAAAGCCCGGCGCCGGCGCCCTGCAGGGCATCCGAGAACTCGCCGATCTTGCGTTCGAGCTCGCGCTTGCCGAGATCGTTGCCTTCGATGACCTCGAAGCCGATCGAGCGCAGCTTATCGGCGATATCGAGTGCGTCGTTCACCGGATTGGCGAGCGTGCCGGCTTCGGCATAGGTGCCGTTGCCGATGACGAGCGCGACGCGCCGTTGCGGCTCAGCGTCGGCGCTCAGCAGCAAAAGTCCCAGAAACGCCCAAGCGAGGATCGCAAGCCTGCCCATGGGAAGCGATGATAGCGCCACAGTCCCCGGCGATGCCAACAGATTTGAAACGCAAGCTTGATCCGCGGTGGTTTCGCGCCCGGCAGACGCGGCGAAAACGCCCTTGCGCAGGGGCTCCGTATCGGGCAAACCGGCCTTCCCCTTGCGATTTTCCCGCCCGAGGTCCCCATGTCCACGACGATTTCGCCGCTCGCGCCGAAGAAATACCCCAAGATGCCTGTTATCGAAGGCGTGCGCATCGCCACCGCCGAAGCGGGGATAAAGTACAAGAACCGCACCGACCTCCTGGCCATGGTCTTCGACGCGGGCACCACGGTCGCGGGCGTGTTCACGAAGTCGAAGTGCCCCTCGGCGCCGGTCGATTTCTGCCGGCAGAACCTTGGCGCCGGCAAGGCCCGGGTGCTGGTCGTCAATTCCGGCAACGCCAATGCCTTCACCGGCAAGAAGGGCCGCGAGTCCACCACGCTGACGGGGGAGGCGGCGGCCAAGGCGGCCGGCTGCACGGCGGGAGAGGTCTTCCTGGCGTCGACCGGTGTCATCGGCGAACCGCTCGACACCACGAAATTCAGCCATCTGCTGGCCGGCCTGGTCAGCAACGGCAAGCCGGATCTGTGGACCGAGGCGGCCAAGGCCATCATGACCACGGACACCTATCCGAAAGTGGCGACGCAGACCGTCAAGCTCGGCGACATCGATGTCACCATCAACGGCATTTCCAAGGGCGCCGGCATGATCGCGCCGGACATGGCGACGATGCTGTCCTTCGTCGCCACCGATGCGCCGATAGCGGCTCCCGTGCTGCAGGATCTTTTGTCGCGCGGCACCGCCAAGACCTTCAACGCCGTCACCGTCGACAGCGACACCTCGACCAGCGACACGCTGCTGATCTTTGCCACCGGCAAGGCCGCCCAACGCGGCGCGCCTGAAATCACCGATCCCAGGGATGCCCGTCTCGGCGCGTTCCGCCGGGCGCTCGGCAAGGTGCTGAAGTCGCTGGCGCTGCAGGTGGTGCGTGACGGCGAGGGCGCCCGCAAGCAGGTCGAGGTCACCGTCACCGGCGCGAAATCGGCCCGCTCGGCCAAGCGCATCGCACTGTCGATCGCCAATTCGCCGCTGGTCAAGACGGCGGTTGCCGGCGAGGACGCCAATTGGGGCCGCGTCGTCATGGCCGTCGGCAAGGCCGGCGAGCCAGCCGATCGCGACAGGCTGTCGATCTGGTTCGGCGACAACCGGCTGGCGCATGAGGGCGAACGCGATGCGGCCTATTCGGAAGAGAAGACTTCGGCTTACATGAAGCGCGACGACATCCGCATCCGCGCCGATATCGGCATCGGCCGCGGCAAGGCGACGGTGTGGACCTGCGATCTCACCAAGGAATATGTCGCCATCAACGGCGATTACAGGAGCTGATCGCCTTGGTTTCGCGCCATCCGGCAAGCATGCTCGCAACCGTGCGCCGCTACGAGGCGGCCGGCTTTCGCGCCTGGCCGGCGGCCGCGGTCCATTATGACGGCACCTGGGTGGTGCGGCTGACCGCCGGCCATCCGGCCAAGCGCCTGAATTCGGTCAATCCGCTCGATCCCGGCGACACGCAGCACATGGCCGACCGCATCGGCCGCGCCAGCCGCCGTTTCGACGCCTATGGCCGGCCGCTGACCTTCCGCATGTCGCCGCTGTCGGGGCCTGATCTGGCCAGTCATCTCGACAAGGAGGGCTGGAACCGGTTCGACGAATCCCTGGTCATGCGGCTGCCGCTGGCGGCCGCCCAGCTCGACACCGCTATGGACCAGATACCGCTCAAGGACATCAGCCGCTTCATCGGCGCCTCGCTCAAGGTCAGCGGCTCGGATGTTTCGTTGCGGCCCGGCCTGTCGGAGATCATCGGCGCCATCCAGCCCGAAGCCGGGCTGTTCGCGCTCGAAGACGGCGCAGAACCGCTGGCGACGCTGATCTGCGTGCATGACGGCGATCTTGCCGGGCTGTTCGAGGTGGCGACCGACAGGTCGGCGCGCAACAAGGGCCATGGCCGCAACCTGATCCTGTCGGCGCTGAAATGGGCACGGCTGCGCGGCGCGCGGGAGGCCTGGCTGCAGGTCGAGGCCGGCAACGTGCCGGCGCTGGCGCTCTACCATTCGCTCGGCTTCGAGGAAGTCTATCGCTACCACTACCGCCGGCCGCCCGGTCATGAGTGACGTCGGGCATGAATGAGCTGGTGAATACATGAATGATCTAGCAAGTACGGGCAAGCGCCTGCTGCTGGTCGCGGCCTGCGCGCTGGTCGATGCCGACGGCCGCGTGCTGCTGGCGCAGCGACCGCCAGGCAAGCAGCTTGCCGGCCTGTGGGAATTCCCCGGCGGCAAGGTCGAGCCCGGCGAGACGCCGGAACAATGCCTCATCCGCGAACTGCAGGAGGAGATCGGCATCGAGACCGAGATCCCATGTCTGGCACCACTCACCTTCGCCAGCCATTCCTATGACGACTTCCATCTTCTGATGCCGCTGTTCATCTGCCGCCGTTTCCGCGGCATTGCCCAGCCCAGGGAAGGGCAGGCGCTGAAATGGGTGCGGCCCAAGCAGATGCGCGACTATCCGATGCCTCCGGCCGATGCTCCGCTGATCCCGTTCCTCATCGATCTCCTGTGAGCGGGGCAAAACCACCTGCCGCCGGTGGCCGAGCCGGATCCACGGTATCGGGTCGTATCAGCCAGCGTTAATGGAAGATTTATCTCATCATGAAAAATTGATGCATGGCCGTGTTGTCGCGGCCGTGCCGCCGATTCGCTGGGGAGCGACAGCATGAGCCTAGACAGGGATTGGGACTCGATCCGGCCCGACCGCAGCTTTCGTGTCGCCGACGCCGGCATGGGGGTGCTGCGCATCACCCTGCTGTTCGGCTCGGCCGCGGTGGCACTGGCGCTGATCGCGACACCTTTCCTCGACAGCCGGACGCGCTCGCAATCGGTTCGTGACGATTTTTCCGGTGGTCTCGACATGGCGGCCACGGGTTCGGTCAGTCATCGCAGCATCTATACGGTGCGTCGCAGCGTGCTGCAGGCTCAGCCAGGTTCAGTCTGCATCATCCAGTCCGACGGCAGGAGCAGCGGCGACTGCTGATATGGTTAAGAGATTTTCCAGAGGGCGGTGATTTCACCGCCCGTTAAGCCTTTGCCGTTAACCTTTCTTAACAGATCGGCGGTAGGGTTCCGGCAACGGGGATCGAGGCGATGAAAACAGTGCTGCTGCGTTTTCTGACGGATGAGACCGGCGCCACTGCCGTCGAATACGCCTTGATTGTCTGCGTGCTGTCGCTGACCATCATTGGCGGCATCAGCCAAGTCTTCAACTCGATCACCTGGCTGTTCAGCGACAACGGCAGCAGGCTTGCCAACGCTTTCGCGCATTGATCTTGGCGCGCATTGACCTTGGCGCGCATTGATCCTGGCTTGTCCGCGTACAGCTCAATGCTTTTCAGGCCCCTCCAGCACAGTCTTCAGCGAGACCTTTGCCGAACCAGGCTTCAGCGGTTTTTGCTGCGACGCATCGGGCGCCCAGCCGGACATCCAGACGATCGAGAAGCTCGCCCTTATCCGGCCATCAGGGTCGGAAAACCGCTCGGCATAGATTTCCGCGGCACGCGCGAACAGCTTGCGTGAACCCGGCCGCCGGCTCCGGTCGGCAAGCGCGCTGGTTTCGCCCATGGCGCGCAGGTCGGCCATCAGCGTAAACAGGTTGGCATAGCGCACCGTCACGGTTTCGACATCGGCGACCGGCAGGGCGAGACCGGCCCGCTGCAAAAGCGCGCCAGCATCGCGCACGTCGGTGAACGGGATGACGCGCGGGCTGGCGCCGCCGTAAAGCTCGGTCTCGGCTGCAAGCAGGCTTTCGCGCAATTCGCCGAGCGTCCCGGCGCCCGCGAAGGCGCCGAGGAAAAGCCCGTCCGGCCGCAGCGCGCGGCGGATCTGGATCAGCATGCCTGGAATGTCGTTCATCGCCTGCAGCGACAGAAGCGACACCGCCAGATCGAGGCTTTCCGGCTCGAACGGCACGGTTTCCAGCGGTGCGATCATGCCTGCGGCACCGTCCAGGAAAGCCGCGTCCGTCTCGACGCGGACGATCTCCGTCACCTTGCCGCTCGCGGCCAGGACGTTGGCCGCGGCTGGCGTCTGGCAAAACAGCACCGCGGCCTTGCCGAACCTGCGTTCGACGGCACCCAGCCGGTCGGCAAGATCCTCGGCGGTGCGGTTCATGAGGAAATCGGCACCGTCAACCGGAGCGTCAAGCGCGCGCCGCTTGTGCGCCAGCCACAGAGAGGTATCCATTATCGGCTGCAACGGGCGGATCCTTGTTTGTCCGCGCCCTGATATACCTGGTATAGCCGGTACGGAGAACCAACCACGTGGCCGATCCGAGGTCCAAGATCAAGTCCATCGAGATCGGAAGCCTGGCCCGATCGGCCCTCGGCTGGCCGGCGCGCATCCTGTTTCCGCCGGTTTGCGCCGGCTGCCGCCGGCATGTCTCGCAGCCCGGCGTGCTGTGCGGCGCCTGCTGGCCGAAGCTGCGGCTTCTGGAACGGCCCTGGTGTCCGGTGATGGGCACGCCGTTCACGCACCACATGGGCGAGGGCTTTCTGTCGGCCGAGGCGATCGCCGATCCGCCGCCCTTCGACCGGGCGCGGGCGGCCGTTGCCTATTCCGGCGTTGCCCGCCAGATGGTGCAGGGGCTGAAATATCAGGATCGCACCGACCTCGCGCCATGGATGGCGCGCTGGATGGTGCGCGCCGGCGCCGATCTCATCGCCGAGGCCGATGTGGTGGTGCCGGTGCCGCTGCATTGGCGGCGTTTCTTCAGGCGGCGGTTCAACCAGTCGGCGGAACTGGCGCGCGGGGTTTGCGAGCTCAGCGGCCTGTCTTTCGCACCTTCGGCGATGCGGCGTGTCAAGCTCACCCGGCAGCAGGTCGGGCTGGAGCGGCAGGAACGCGAGGACAATGTGCGCGCCGCTTTCCGGGTGCCGGCGGAAGCCGAGATCGAGATTGCCGGCCGCAGGGTGCTTCTGGTCGACGATGTCTACACCACCGGCGCCACCGTGCGTTCCGCCACCAAGGCGCTGAAAAAGGGAGGTGCTGCCGCAGTCGACGTGTTGACGTTTGCCCGTGTATTGCCGGGGGACTTTCGGGCGGACGAGTCCGCGACTATATAAGTCGGCAATGGACGTATGAGCTTGGAAGAGACTACGGAATTCGTCATGGCCGATGTTACGATCTATACGCGCATGATGTGCGGCTACTGCACGGCAGCCAAGCGGCTGCTGGAGCGCAAGGGTGTCGCCTATACCGAGCACGATGCCTCGTTTTCGCCGGAACTGCGGCAGGAGATGATTTCGCGTGCTCATGGTCGCACGACCTTTCCGCAGATTTTCATCGGCGATACGCATGTCGGCGGCTGCGACGACCTCCATGAACTGGAGGCCGAAGGCCGGCTGGACAGGCTGCTCGCCAACGGCGCGACGATTTGAGGGTGTGACGATGGGTGTTTTCAAGGCTGCTGCGATCCAGATGCGTTCAGGCGAGAGCCCCGAGCGCAATGCGGTCGATGTCGAACGACTGGTGCGCGAGGCGGCGGCGCAAGGCGCGACCTACATCCAGACACCGGAAATGACCGGAGCGCTGATCCGCGACAAGCAAGCGCGCGCCGCTTCCTTCACCTCCGACGACAAGGACATCGTTGTCGCGACCGCGCGCAGGCTGGCGCGCGAACTCGGCGTCTTCCTGCATATAGGCTCGACCGCGATCCTGCGTGCCGACGGCAAGCTCGCCAACCGGGCGCTGCTGTTCGGACCCGACGGCGCCACGCTCGCCACCTACGACAAGATCCACATGTTCGACGTCGATCTCGACAATGGCGAGAGCTGGCGCGAATCCGCCGCCTACGAACCGGGCACCGAGGCCGTCGTGACCGAGATCGCGGGCGCCAGGCTTGGCTTCGCGGTCTGCTATGATCTGCGTTTCCCGCAACTGTTCCGCGCCGAAGCCATGGCCGGCGCGGATGTTTTGACCGTACCCGCCGCCTTCACCCGCCAGACGGGCGAGGCGCACTGGCATGTGCTGCTGAGAGCCCGCGCCATCGAGAATGGCGCCTATGTCGTTGCCGCCGCGCAAGGCGGCCTGCATGAGGATGGCCGCGAGACTTTTGGGCATTCGCTGATCGTCGATCCGTGGGGCCGCATCATCGCCGAGGCCGCGCATGACGAGCCCGGTGTGATCGTCGCCGAGATCGACCCGGCGCAGTCGCTCGCCGCGCGCAAGAAGATCCCCAACCTGAAAAATGCGCGGGATTTCGCCGTCAATGCCGGTTCAGCGGAGGCGCCGCTTCTCAGGGGTGCTGCCTCTTGATCCGCTTTTCCCTGATCTGCGAGAACGAGCACGAGTTCGAGGGCTGGTTTCGCAGCAATGACGATTTCGACACCCAGAAGAAGCGCGGCTTTGTCGATTGCCCGAGCTGCGGCTCGCACAAGGTGCAGAAGGCCTTGATGGCGCCCGCCGTTTCCACGGCCCGCAAGCAGGAAACCATAGCGCTCGCCATGGGCGAGGCGCAGAAGCAGGCTCTGGCGCAGTTGAAGGCGATGGCCGAGAAGGTGCGCGAGAATGCCGACTATGTCGGCGACAAGTTCGCCGAGGAAGCCCGAAAAATCCACTTCGGCGAAACCGATGCGCGGGGCATCTATGGCGAGGCGACGCTGGACGAGGCCAAGAGCCTCGCCGAGGACGGCGTCGACTTCATGCCGATCCCGGTGTTCCCGGACGACCGCAACTGAGCGGTTAGCCTATACTGCCGATCAATTTCCCAAGCAGGCGCGAGAGCGTTTCCCGTTCGGCCTGCGTCAGGCCCGCGAGGATCTCGTGTTCGTTGCCGACGTGCGCGGTAACAGCCTCGTCGATGAGCGCAAGGCCCTTTTCGGTCAACCGCACCACAATGCCGCGCCGGTCGTTGGGGTGCGGTCCGCGCGAGATCAATCCGGATGTTTCCAGACGGTCGAGCCGGTTGGTCATGGCGCCCGACGTCACCATCGTCGCTTCGTAGAGCGCGGTCGGCGTCAGCGCGTAGGGTGATCCGGAGCGGCGCAGCGTCGCCAGCACATCGAACTCCCCGGACTGTAAACCGTAACGGGCAAACAGCGGCGCGAGGCGATCGCGGGCAATCAGGGACGATGCCTCGTTCAGCCGTCCGAGCACGCCCATCGGCGAGACATCCAGGTCCGGCCGCTCCCGCTTCCACTGCTCGATCGCTCGCGCTGCCCTGTCCACTGTCTCACCACTATATATCTTGACGTTAAGAATCTTTGCATTATCTTACCTCAAGATTCAATGCCGGCCAAGGGCCGCACGACAGGGCTCGATCAAATGAAATTTCTCTGGGATTCGGCGCTCGGCCTGCTCATCGTCACCGGTGGCTTGCTCGGCCTGACGCTGCCTTTCGGCAAGCTTGCCACAACAGCCGGGGTGCTGGCCATGGTCTGGGCCTTCGTCATCTCGTTCGGCGCCGGCATCCTGCTGCTGTGCGCGCTCTTGGCACGCGGCCAGCGCATTCGGCTCACCCCCCACAAACTGCGCTATTTCTTCGTCACCGCGGCGGTATCCTACGCCGTCCCCAATCTCTTGATGTTCTCGGCCATACCGCATCTGGGGGCCGGCTACACCGGCATCATGTTCACGCTGTCGCCCGTCATCACGCTGGTGTTTTCGATCCTGCTGCGCGTCCGGCGCCCCAACCTTCTCGGCATCATCGGCATCGCCGTCGGCTTCGTCGGTGCCGTCATGGTGGCGGTGACACGCGGCGAGGCCGGCCAGCCTGCCGATCTGTTCTGGGTGGTGATGGGCCTGCTGATCCCGGTCAGCCTTGCCGCCGGCAACATCTACCGCACCGTCGACTGGCCGCAGGATACCGGACCGATCGAACTGGCCGTCGGCAGCCATCTGGCAGCGGCGACGCTGCTGCTCGCCGGCATACTTGCGTTGTTCGGCGTCGGGGCTTTCGCGCCGCTTGGCGGCGTGCCGCTGGTCGTCGTCGGGCAGGTTGCGTCGGCGTCGGCGATGTTCGCCTTCTTCTTCCGGCTGCAGGCGGTCGGCGGCCCGGTCTATCTCAGCCAGATCGGCTATGTGGCGGCCGCCGTCGGGCTGTTTGCGGGCACGATTTTTCTTGGCGAGCACTATCGGCTGCTGACCTGGGCCGGTGCGGTCATCATCACCATTGGCGTCGTCATCACCACCAGGGCGCAGGGCCAGAAGGCGTAGCGATTCTGGATCTAGTCGGCGCCTCCGCCGCCGGGCTCCGGCCTTGGATGTCGGTCATTTCTCCAGGGAGTGTGGTTGGTCAGACCGATCCTTTTTCGGCCAGCACCATGTAGTTGACGTCCATGTCCTTCGACCGTGACCAGCGATCGGCAAGCGGATTGTAGGTGACGCCGGTGCGATCGATGACGGTCAGGCCGGCGCCGCCGAGTGCCTTTTCCAGCTCTTCCGGGCGCACCAGCTTGCCGAACTGGTGGGTGCCGCGCGGCAGCCAGCGCAGAACATATTCGGCGCCGATGATGGCGAGACCCAGCGCCTTCAGCGTGCGGTTGATGGTGGCCACGAACATGATGCCGCCGGGGCGGACCATCTGCCCGCATTTGGCGACGAACAGGTCGATGTCGGCGACATGCTCGACCACTTCCATGTTGAGGATGACGTCGAATGTCTCGCCGGCGTCGGCAAGGTCCTCGGCGGTCGTGGCGCGATAGTCGACGCTCACATTGGCCTCGGCCGCGTGCAGCTTCGCCACTTCGATGTTGGTCGCCGAAGCGTCGGCGCCCACCACCTCGGCGCCAAGCCGGGCCATCGGCTCGCACAGGAGGCCGCCGCCGCAGCCGATATCGAGGATGCGCAGGCCTTCGAAAGGCCGCGCCGCGCGCGGGTCACGGCCGAAGCGCACCGCTATCTGGTCGCGGATGTAGGAAAGCCGGACCGGATTGAATTTGTGCAACGGACGAAACTTGCCGTTCGGGTTCCACCACTCCGCGGCAAGGGCGGAAAAACGTTCCACCTCTCCGGCATCGATCGTCGATCGTCGGGGCTCGGGCATCGGTTGGTCTCCTCGGCACTGCAGCGCCGCACGTCCCTGGACGCGCAAAGGACGCTGTAGCACTTTGAATCTGCGCATGACCCCGAAATCGATCTCGATTTCGGGGTCATGCGTTAGGAAGTCGGGCGTGAGGCCGCGAATGTCAAGGCAGCATTTTTCCTCCACTGGCAGAGCAACCCGCCCTGTCGGGACCCGCCTTGTCAGGACATGTCACCTGCCGGGCATTGGGGCGAAACGCAATCGGCCTGGCGGGCGAAGAGAGGATAGGCTTTGAATAGAGGAGACGACGATGACACGGAAGATGGCTTCGATCCTTTGGCGCCGGCTGGATGTGGAAGGACACGACGCTTGCCTGCTTTCGCGCACCGACGACGGGTTCCGTCTCAAGGGACAGGCCATTTTCGTCCAGGACGGCACGCCATGCTGCCTTGCCTATGAGGCGATTTGCGATGCCAGCTGGCGCACGCGTTCAGCACGGGTCGAGGGCGTTCTCGGCGTGCGGAGCCTGCACTATGAGATCGAACGCGATTCCGACGGTCGGTGGATGCTGAACGGCGAACCGCAGCACGCTGCTACCGGCCTCGTCGATATCGATCTCGGTTTCACGCCGGCGTCGAACCTGGTGGCGATCCGCCGGTTCGCTCTCGGCATCGGCGAGGCGACGCCCGCTCCGGCTGCCTACCTGACCTTCCCTGCGCTGGAACTGGTACGCCTCGAACAGAGCTACCGTCGCCTTGACGAGACCCGCTATGCCTACGCGGCGCCGATGTTCGGTTACGAGGAGGTCCTCGATGTTTCGCCGCTTGGCTTCGTCGTCGACTATCCCGGCTTATGGACAGGCGTGGCTGTCTCGGACTGAGGCGGAGTTCTGGCGGCCAACCTGCATTATTTCGTGTCCAGCACCTCGCGCAGCTTCGCGGCCAGTTGCTCGATGGTGAACGGCTTGGCCAAGAAGTTCACGTCATGGTCGAGCACGCCGTTGTGGACGACGGCATTCCTGGTGAAACCAGTGGTGAAGATGACTTTCAGGCCGGGTTGGCGCGCCACCGCCTCCTCAGCGAGCTTGCGGCCGTTCATCACCGGCATGACGATGTCGGTGAAGAGAAGGGCAATGCCAGGTGTGGCGGCCAGCTTCTCAAGCGCCTCCTGACCGCTTCCAACGTCGATGACCTCATAGCCGAGTTCGCGCATGGCGTCCGTCGTGGCCGCCCGCACTTGGGCATCATCCTCGACCACGAGGATCGTCTCGGTGACCTTGGCGGTGCTGTCGCCGCGCTCGGCCGGTATTGCCGGCTCCTCCGGTCCGAAAAAGCGCGGCAGGTAGATCCTGACCGTCGTGCCCTGGTCCCGTTCGGAGTAGATCTTGACGTGGCCCCCCGATTGCTTGACGAAGCCGAACACCTGGCTCAGCCCAAGTCCCGTGCCCTTGTTGACCGGCTTGGTCGTGAAAAAAGGCTCGAATGCCCTCGCCATCACATCCGCCGACATGCCCTCGCCGGTATCGCTGACGGCGATCATCACATACTGGCCGGGGATCACGTCGGCATGGGTGGCGGCGTAGCCGTCGTCGAGATGGCTGTTGGCGGTCTCGATGGTCAGCTTGCCGTCTTCGCTCATCGCGTCACGGGCATTGACGGCCAGGTTGAGGATCGCGTTCTCGATCTGGCTTGGATCCGCATGGGTTTTCCACAGGCCGCCCGCCAGCACCGTTTCGATGACGATGCCTTCACCCAGAGCACGACGCAGAAGGTCCGACATGCCGGTCACCAGCCTGTTGGCGTCGACAATTTGAGGCGCCAGCGGCTGCTGGCGCGAGAAGGCAAGCAGCCGCGAGGTCAGCTTGGCGGCGCGGCTGGCCGCGTCGGTCGCGGCCTCGATGAGCTTTTCCAAGTCGTGCTCGCCGCGCTTCAGCTTGCGCTGGGCAAGGTTCATGGCGCTGATGATCACCGCAAGCATGTTGTTGAAATCGTGAGCGATACCGCCTGTCAGTTGGCCGACCGCCTCCATCTTCTGCATCTGGCGTATCTGGGACTCGGCTTTTTCACGTGTCTGGATTTCGTTGCCGAGTTCGATGTTCTTGCGCATCAGCTCTTCCTGGCCGACCACAACGTCGCGGAAGCGGCGGCGGGATTCACGGATGGTGTAGACGCCGAGCACGAAGATCGCCAGCAGGGCCGCCAGCGAGCCGATGCGCAGCCAGGCTTCAACCCGGTCCGTGTGTTCGTCGCGTGCGGCGATATCGGCGGCGCTGATGCGGCGGATCGTATCCATGCTGGCGCGGATTTCGTCCATGGCGGCCTTGCCCTGGCCGCTGCGGACCAGTTGCAGCGCTGCGGCGGCATCGCCCTTGTCATAGAGGGCAATCGTCCGGGCCTGTTCAGCCTGCTTTTGCGAAAGCGCGTCCTTGATATGATTGATCTGCTGGACGATTTGGTCGTCCGAAGCCGTCATGGCGTCGATGCGGGAGAGCTGTCCCGGAATGGCATCGACGGCCTTCCGGTAAGGTTCGAGATAGGATTTCTCACCGGTCAAGAGATAGCCGCGCTGGCCGCTCTCGGCGTCCTGCGCCATCGAAAGCAACCCCGACAGCAATTCCTGATACTCGATTGTCTCGCGAGCGGCGGCGCGATTGGCTCGTTGGTTTTCGACGAGCACGGCACGGGTGCCGACGATCATCGCCAATACAGCGAAGCCGGTGACGAGTGGTACCGACTGCCATCGCATGGCACGCCGAAGACGGGCAATCATCTATTTTGCCGAACCAAAAGGAATTTCTCGTGGGCAATATTTGGTAAGCGGCGCAAGCTTGGAAGGCAATATGCCGCCTTCTTGAACGCTGCGATCGGCCGCCAGCCTGTCGCCAGTCTTGCGAAACCGTCATCATTTGGTTAAGGAGGCCGCGCATTCAGCGGCCAGCGTCAGCCGGGCGCTTTCTCCCGCTTTCGGCTCCCAGGCCGGCTTCAGTCAAAGGCATTTCGCTTCCATGGCGCGTATCGTGATGAAATTCGGCGGAACCTCCGTCGCCGACATCGCCCGTATCCGCAATGTGGCGCGTCACGTCAAACGCGAGGTCGATGCCGGCCATGAGGTGGCTGTCGTGGTCTCGGCGATGGCCGGCAAGACCAATGAATTGGTGCAGTGGACGCGCGAAGCCTCGCCGATGCATGACGCACGCGAATATGACGCGGTCGTCGCCTCGGGTGAGCAGGTCACTGCGGGCCTGCTGGCGATCACCTTGCAGAACATGGGCGTGCATGCGCGCTCCTGGCAGGGCTGGCAGATCCCGATCAAGACCGACAATGCGCATGGCGCGGCGCGTATCCTCGACATCGACGGGGCCTTCCTGGTCAAGCGCTTCGGCGAAGGCCAGGTGGCGGTGATCGCCGGATTCCAGGGCATTGGGCCCGACAATCGCATCGCCACGCTCGGCCGTGGCGGCTCCGACACCAGTGCGGTGGCCATCGCTGCAGCGGTCAAGGCCGACCGCTGCGACATCTACACCGACGTCGACGGGGTTTACACCACCGATCCGCGCATCGAGCCGAAGGCGCGGCGGCTGGCCAAGATTTCGTTCGAGGAAATGCTTGAAATGGCTTCGCTCGGCGCCAAGGTTCTGCAGGTGCGTTCGGTCGAGCTTGCCATGGTGCACAGGGTGCGTACCTTCGTGCGGTCGTCCTTCGACGATCCCGATGCGCCCGGAATGGGGGATTTGCTCAATCCTCCGGGAACGCTCATTTGCGACGAGGAAGAGATCGTGGAACAG
Organism: Mesorhizobium sp. B263B2A; assembly: GCF_020165775.1. Lineage (NCBI taxonomy): Bacteria > Pseudomonadati > Pseudomonadota > Alphaproteobacteria > Hyphomicrobiales > Phyllobacteriaceae > Mesorhizobium > Mesorhizobium sp. B263B2A. The sequence goes on along the minus strand of NZ_JAIUIU010000007.1, from coordinate 16,133 downwards.
CAGGTCGTCACCGGAATTGCCTACGCCAAGGACGAGGCCCAGATTTCGCTGCGCCGCGTCGGCGACCGGCCAGGCGTCGCCGCCGGCATCTTCGGGCCGCTGGCCGAGGCCAACATCAATGTCGACATGATCGTCCAGAACATCTCCGAGGACGGCAAGTTCACCGACATGACCTTTACCGTGCCGTCGGGCGACCTCGACAAGGCGCTTGCCGTGCTCGACCGGCTGAAAGCCGAGGTCGGCTACGACGTCGTGCAGTCTGAAGCCGGCATGTCGAAAGTTTCGGTCATCGGCATCGGCATGAGAAGCCATGCCGGCGTCGCCGCCACCGCGTTCAAGGCGCTGGCCGACCGTTCGATCAATATCCGCGCGATCACGACCTCCGAGATCAAGATTTCGATACTGATCGACGGTCCATACACTGAACTCGCGGTTCGTACTTTGCATTCCGTCTACGGTCTCGATAAGCAGTAGCAAGACTGAATCAGTTGTTGCGTGAGTGCCGGCCGCGGCGGAAACTGCGCCGGCAAGAAGCCCATTGGAGAACAAGCCGCGATGCGTGATCAGGCCAGTGGCCCGCGCGTTTTGCTCAAACGGCTCCGCGAGCTCATGCAGGAGCCGCTGGAGCCGCAGGAGCGGCTTGACCGGATCGTGCGCGACATCGCCTCCAACATGGTCGCCGAAGTGTGCTCGCTTTATGTGCTGCGCGCCGATTCGGTGCTCGAACTCTACGCCACCGAAGGCCTGAACCCGAACGCCGTCCACCTGGCGCAGCTCAGGCTGGGACAAGGCCTGGTCGGCACGATCGCGGCGAGCGCGCGGCCGCTCAACCTGTCCAACGCACAGGAACACCCGGCCTTCGCCTACCTGCCGGAGACCGGCGAGGAGATCTACAATTCCTTCCTCGGCGTGCCGGTGCTGCGGGCAGGGCGCACGCTGGGTGTCCTGGTCGTCCAGAACAAGACCATGCGCCACTACCGCGACGACGAGGTCGAGGCGCTGGAAACCACCGCGATGGTCATCGCCGAGATGATCGCCACCGGCGATCTGGCGCGGCTGACCCGGCCTGGCCTCGAACTCGATTTGCGCCGCCCGGTCAGCTTCACCGGCCTGTCGTTCAACGATGGCGTCGGACTTGGCCACGTCGTGCTGCACGAGCCGCGGATCGTCGTCACCAATCTGTTCAACGAAGACAGCGAGGAGGAGGTCCGGCGGCTCGAAGCCTCGCTCGGGTCGCTGCGGCTGTCGATCGACGACATGCTGGAACGCCGCGACGTCGCCTTCGAGGGCGAGCATCGCCAGGTGCTGGAAGCCTACCGCATGTTCGCCAATGACCGCGGCTGGGTGCGCCGGCTGGAAGAGGCGATCCGCAACGGCCTGACGGCCGAGGCGGCGGTCGAAAAGGTGCAGAGCGACATGCGTGCGCGCATGCTGCACATGACCGATCCCTATCTGCGCGAGCGGATGAGCGATTTCGACGATCTCGCCAACCGGCTGCTGCGCCAGCTTATGGGGCGTGGGCCGGAGGATGTCGCCGCCTCGCTGCCGAAGGATGCCATCATCGTCGCCCGTTCGATGGGCGCGGCCGAGCTGCTCGACTATCCCCGCGACAAATTGCGCGGGCTGGTGCTCGAGGATGGCGCGGCCACCAGTCATGTCGTCATCGTCGCGCGCGCCATGGGCATTCCGGTCGCCGGCCAGATGAAGGGCGCCGTCTCCATGGCGGAAAACGGCGATGCCATCATCGTCGACGGCGAGGAAGGCGCGATCCATCTGCGGCCGCAGTCCGATCTCGAAGCCGCCTATGCCGAAAAGGTGCGTTTCAGGGCGCGCCGGCAAGAGGTCTATCGCGAGCTGCGCAAGAAGCCGTCGACGACCAAGGACGGCGTCCAGGTCGATCTCTTGATGAATGCCGGGCTGGCGGTCGACCTGCCGCAACTGGCCGAGGCCGGCGCGGCCGGCATCGGCCTGTTCCGCACCGAATTGCAGTTCATGGTCGCCTCGACCTTTCCCCGTGCCGAGGCCCAGGAGAAACTTTACCGCGACGTGCTCGAGGCGGCACGCGGCAAGCCGGTCACCTTCCGCACCATCGATATCGGCGGCGACAAGGTGCTGCCCTACTTCAAGGGCGCCATCCAGGAAGAGAACCCAGCGCTCGGCTGGCGAGCGATCCGCCTGACGCTCGACCGTCCCGGACTGTTGCGCACCCAGATCCGCGCCCTGCTGAAGGCCAGCGGCGGGCGCGAGCTCAAGCTGATGCTGCCGATGGTGACCGAGCTCGGCGAGATCGCCCAGGCGCGCGAGATCATCGACCGCGAGGTGCGGCATCTGTCGCGCTTCGCTCATCATCTGCCGACCAGCCTCAAGCTTGGCGCCATGCTGGAAGTGCCCTCGCTGCTGTTCCAGCTCGACGAATTGATGAAGGCCGTCGACTTCGTATCGGTCGGGTCGAATGACCTGTTCCAGTTCGTCATGGCGGTCGACCGCGGCAACACGCAGCTGGCCAACCGCTTCGACACGCTGTCGGCGCCGTTCCTGCGCGTGCTCAAGCAGATCGCCGATGCCGGTATACGCAATCACACGCCAGTGACGCTGTGCGGCGAACTCGCCGGAAAACCCATTTCAGCAATGGCGCTGATCGGCCTCGGTTTCCGTTCGATCTCGATGTCGCCGGCCTCGATCGGCCCGGTCAAGGCGATGCTGACGGAGCTGCCGCTGGAGGAATTGAAGGCGTTCTTCGACGACAATCTGATGGCGCCGGCGCAGGGGTTGCCCATGCGGGCGCTGCTGCAGGCCTTTGCCGACGACCGCTCGATCCCATTGTAGCAGCCTCATCATGGTCAACCTGCCACGCGATCGTATGGATCAAGTCGTCAAGCGTTTCGAGATGCTCGAAGCGCAGATGTCGGCTGGGCCGGCGCCGGATGCCTATGTGAAGATGGCATCGGAATATGCAGAGCTGCAGGAGATGGTGGCCAAGGTTCGGGCGCTGCGCTCGGCCGAGCATGAGCAGGCCGATCTTGAGGCGATGCTCGCCGACAAGGGCACCGATGCCGAGATGCGGGCGCTGGCCGAGGCGGATCTGCCCGGTGTCGAGGAGCGCATCGAGGCGCTGCAGAAGGATATCCAGCTCCTGCTGCTGCCCAGGGACGCCGCCGACGACAAGAACGCCATCCTCGAAATCCGTGCCGGCACCGGCGGCGATGAGGCCGCCCTTTTCGCCGGCGACCTGTTTCGCATGTACGAGCGCTATGCCGCCGAACATGGCTGGCGTTTCGAGACGGTGTCGGCCAGCGACGGCGATGCCGGCGGCTTCAAGGAAATCATCGCCACCATTTCCGGCAGGGGCGTCTTTGCCCATTTGAAATTCGAATCCGGCGTGCATCGCGTGCAGCGCGTGCCGGCGACCGAGGCCAGCGGCCGCATCCACACGTCCGCCGCCACCGTCGCCGTGCTGCCGGAAGCCGAAGAGGTCGATATCGACATCCGCGCCGAAGATATCCGCATCGACACGATGCGGGCCTCGGGCTCCGGCGGCCAGCACGTCAACACCACCGATTCGGCGGTCCGCATCACCCATTTGCCGACCGGCATCATGGTGGTGCAGGCGGAAAAGTCGCAGCATCAGAATCGGGCGAAGGCCATGCAGATCCTGCGCGCCCGGCTCTACGACATGGAGCGCAGCAAGGCGGACGAGGAACGCTCGGAGGCACGCAAGTCGCAGGTCGGCTCCGGCGACCGTTCGGAGCGCATCCGCACCTACAATTTCCCGCAGGGCCGCGTCACCGACCATCGCATCAACCTGACGCTCTACAAGCTCGACCGGGTGATGATGGGCGAGCTCGACGAAGTCATCGACGCGCTGATCGCCGATCACCAGTCGAAGCTGCTCGCCGATATCGGCCTTGATGGCTGACAGCCTGCCAGAGGCGCTGGGGCCGCTGTTGCGGGAAGCGCGGGCTCGGCTCGTGGCCGCAGCTGTCGATGATCCGACGCTCGATGCCAGGCTGATCGTCGAACACTTTTCCGGTACCACGCGCACCCAAGCGATTGCCGATCCGGAGTTCAAGGTTCACGGGCGCGCCATCGAGACGATCGACGCCGCCTTGAGACGACGGGCCGGCGGCGAACCGGTGCATCGCATCCTCGGCTATCGGGAATTCTACGGTTTGCGGCTGTCGCTGTCGCCGGAAACGCTGGAGCCGCGGCCGGACACCGAAACGCTGGTCGAGGCGATCTTGCCCTTCGTCAAGGCAATCGCGGCGCGCGAGGGCGCATGCCGCATCCTCGATCTCGGCACAGGGACGGGCGCCATCGCCCTGGCGTTGCTCAGCGCCGAGCCGGCCGCGACCGCCACCGGCGTCGATATCGCCCCCGGTGCGCTGGCGACGGCGACCGGCAATGCCGGGCAACTCGGGCTCGGCGGCCGGTTCACGGCGCTGCAGTCGGACTGGTTCGAAAAAGTTTCAGGCCGATACCATGTAATTGCCGCAAACCCTCCCTATATACCTTCCCAAGACATTGGAAATCTGCAGGACGAAGTCCGCGATTTCGACCCGCGCCTAGCCCTCGATGGCGGCGTGGATGGGCTGAACCCCTACAGGATCATCGCCGCCGAGGCGGCAAGGTTTCTGGAAGCCGAAGGCAGGGTTGCGGTCGAGATCGGCCGCACGCAGCAGGACGAAGTTACGGATATATTCAGGTCTGCGGGTTATGGACTGGTCGGTGCTTTCCGCGACCTTGGTGGAAACGACAGGGTTCTTGTCTTTCAACGGGGAAAGCCTTGACGCAGTGCGAAAAAAGCGCTTGGCAATGCCGGGGAATGCGGCTAGGGTCGGCTTAACCGGATGAGACGAAGCAGGCAGTGCTCTTAGCGATTCGGTTTCCTTGGAAATAGCTGCCTTCTTGCGCAAACGACGCCCAAGCTTCGTGCGGGAATCGTCCGGCAAGTGATGTAACCGGAACAGGATGGCACGTGGCGCCAACGCAATTGATGCGGGCGAACGCCGGTGAAGAAACCGAACGGCTGGCTGCATGAGCGCCACCGTTCGTTACGAGTTTTCAAAAATTTCAAAATGAAGAGAGTCGAATGAGGCCACAACAGCAGAACAGGCGCATGCGCGGTCGCAACAACAATGGCGGCGGCGGCGGCAATAACAATAACAACAACAACAACCGCAAGGGGCCGAATCCCCTGACGCGCAATTACGAGAGCAACGGTCCGGACGTAAAGATTCGTGGATCGGCTCAGCAGATCGCCGAAAAATACGCCACCCTGGCACGTGACGCGCAAAGCTCCGGCGACCGAGTCATGGCGGAGAACTATCTCCAGCACGCAGAACATTACAATCGCATCATTGCCGCCGCCCAGGCGCAGATGCCGATCCAGAACGTCCAGCAGAATCGCGACGATTTCGATGATGACGGCGACGAGGATCGCGACGAGTTCGACAATGCCGGGTCCGGCAATGGGGCAGGAAACGGCGGCAACGTTGGTTCCGAACCGCAAGTTCCGGTGATCAACCATGGCGCCGGGCCGCAGCCGGTGATCGAAGGCATGCCAGCCGAGGTGGCGCTGAACCGGGAAAGCGGCCGCGATAATCGTGATGGCGGCCGTGATAATAGCGGGCGCAACAATGGCGGCCGCGACAATGGCGGACGCCACCGTGATCGCCGCCCCACTGGCGGCTATGGCCAGAACGGCCAGCGCGATTATGCTTCCGCAGAGCAAGGCGGCCAGCAGCAGCGCAACGAGGCCCCGGTCCAGGCGGAAGAAGCCACGTCGCCGGCCGAGAGCGTTGCCGCAGCCGAGCCGGCTCCGTCATTCGAGAATTTTTCGCCCGCCGGTCTGGCGGCCCAGGCCGAACTCAACGAGGCAGCCGCCGAGAGCGGTGCCGCCCGCCGCCCGCGGCGTCCGCGCCGTCCTCGCGCCAATGCCGACCAGGTCGACGCCGGTGGCGGCAACGCCGATACGGGTGAGATGACCACGGCCCCCGCCGACAGCGGCAATGCCGAGCCGGCCACCACCGACATCGACAACTGATCGGACAGTATTTCAAGACGTTGAACGGCGGAGAGAAATCTCCGCCGTTTTCGTTTGGGCTGACGTGGAATATTATGCATTGACCGATATCAAGGCGTCTTGAGACGGCATAGCCTATGCACCATATCTCGGCTGAACTGGATCCGGCTCGAATGGGCGGGTCCGTCACCGTAATCTGATCCGGTGCCGCAAAGCGGGCCGGTGACGGAAGGAGACAGATATGAACCTTGAGAAATATTCCGAGCGCGTGCGCGGCTTCATCCAGTCCGCGCAGACCATGGCGCTCTCACGCAATCACCAGCAATTCACCCCCGAACATATCCTGAAAGTCCTCGTCGACGACGACGAAGGCCTGGCCGCGTCGCTGATCGAGCGCGCCGGCGGCAATGTCCGCGACGTCAAGCTCGGCGTCGAGACGGCGCTCGAGGCGATGCCCAAGGTGGAAGGCGGCAACGGCCAGCTCTATCTGGCGCAGCCTCTGGCCAAGGTGTTCTCGACCGCCGAGGAACTGGCCAAGAAGGCCGGTGACAGCTTCGTCACCGTCGAGCGGCTGCTGCAGGCGCTCACCATGGAGAAATCGGCCAAGACCGCCGACATCCTGGCCAAGGCCGGCGTCACCGCGCAGGCGCTGAACCAGGTCATCAACGATGTCCGCAAGGGCCGCACCGCCGATTCGGCGAGTGCCGAACAGGGCTATGACGCGCTGAAGAAATACGCGCGCGACCTGACGGCGGATGCCCGCGCCGGCAAGCTGGACCCCGTGATTGGTCGTGACGACGAGATCCGCCGCACCATCCAGGTGCTGTCGCGCCGCACCAAGAACAACCCGGTGCTGATCGGCGAGCCGGGCGTCGGCAAGACCGCGATCGCCGAAGGCCTGGCGCTGCGCATCGTCAATGGCGACGTGCCGGAATCGCTGAAGGACAAGCAGCTGATGGCGCTCGACATGGGCGCGCTGATTGCCGGCGCCAAGTATCGCGGCGAGTTCGAGGAGCGGCTGAAGGCCGTGCTTTCAGAAGTCACCTCGGCCAACGGCAGCATCATCCTGTTCATCGACGAGATGCACACGCTGGTCGGCGCCGGCAAGGCGGACGGCGCCATGGATGCGTCGAACCTTCTGAAGCCGGCGCTGGCGCGCGGCGAACTGCACTGCGTCGGCGCGACCACGCTCGATGAATACCGCAAGCATGTCGAGAAGGATCCGGCCCTTGCCCGCCGCTTCCAGCCGGTCTTCGTCGACGAGCCGACGGTGGAGGACACCGTCTCGATCCTGCGCGGCCTGAAGGAGAAGTACGAGCAGCACCACAAGGTGCGCATCTCGGACTCGGCGCTGGTGGCGGCGGCGACGCTGTCCAACCGCTATATCGCCGACCGTTTCCTGCCCGACAAGGCGATCGACCTTGTCGATGAAGCCGCGTCGCGGCTCAGGATGCAGGTCGATTCGAAGCCCGAGGCGCTGGACGAAATCGATCGCCGCATCATGCAGCTCAAGATCGAGCGCGAGGCACTGAAGGTCGAGACGGACGATGCCTCGAAAGACCGGCTCGCCCGCCTGGAAAAGGAGCTGGTCGGCCTCGAGGAGGAATCGACCGAGATCACCGCCAAGTGGCAGGCCGAGAAGCAGAAGCTTGGCCTCGCCGCCGACCTGAAGAAGCAGCTCGACGAGGCGCGCAACGATCTGGCCATTGCCCAGCGCAAGGGTGAATTCCAGCGCGCCGGCGAGCTTGCCTATGGCAAGATCCCGGAGCTGGAAAAGAAGCTGAAGGAGGCCGAAGCCCAGGACGGCAAGGCGGGGATGGTCGAAGAGGTGGTCAACCCCGATCACGTTGCTCACATCGTCTCGCGCTGGACCGGCATTCCGGTCGACAAGATGCTGCAGGGCGAGCGCGACAAGCTGTTGCGCATGGAAGACGAGATCGGCAAGCGTGTTGTCGGCCAGGGCGAGGCGGTGCAGGCTGTTTCGAAAGCCGTGCGTCGGGCCCGTGCCGGCCTGCAGGATCCGAACCGGCCGATCGGCTCATTCATCTTCCTCGGGCCGACGGGTGTCGGCAAGACCGAACTGACCAAGGCGCTCGCCAGCTTCCTGTTCGACGACGACAGCGCCATGGTGCGCATCGACATGTCGGAGTTCATGGAAAAGCACTCGGTCGCCCGGCTGATCGGCGCGCCTCCCGGCTATGTCGGCTATGAGGAGGGCGGTGCGCTGACCGAAGCCGTGCGGCGCCGGCCCTATCAGGTCGTGCTGTTCGACGAGATCGAGAAGGCGCATCCGGATGTCTTCAACGTCTTGCTGCAGGTTCTCGATGACGGCCGCCTGACCGATGGCCAGGGTCGTACCGTCGATTTCCGCAACACGCTGATCATCATGACGTCGAACCTCGGCGCCGAATATCTCGTCAATCTCGGCGAGGACCAGGATGTCGACGCGGTACGCGACGAGGTGATGGGCGTCGTCAGGGCATCGTTCCGGCCGGAGTTCCTCAATCGCGTCGACGAGGTGATCCTGTTCCACCGGTTGCGCCGCAAAGACATGGATCGCATCGTCGAAATCCAGCTCAAGCGGCTGGAGAGCCTGCTTGTCGATCGCAAGATCACGCTGGCGCTGGATCACGAGGCAATCGAATGGCTGGCGGCCAAGGGTTACGATCCGGCCTATGGTGCGCGGCCGTTGAAGCGGGTGATGCAGAAGGACCTGCAGGATCCGTTGGCGGAGAAGATCCTGCTCGGCGAGATTCTCGACGGTTCGACCGTCAAGGTGACGGCGGGATCCGACCGGTTGAATTTCCGCTCGAAACCGACGATTGTCGCGGCCGAGGCGGCGGCCTGATCCAATGCCGCGCATCCGGTCGGATGCGCGGCATTTTCTTATAGGCATCCTACAAACAGCGAGGCCCGGATGACGCTGGACGACTACAACAGCTTCTGCGCCTCGCTGCCGGCGACAAACCATGTCGTCCAGTGGGGCGGCGCCCATGTCTGGAAGGTCGGGACCAAGGTCTTCGCAATCGGCGGCTGGGACGAAGGAAAGCAACTCTTCGTCACCTTCAAATGCTCCGACATTGCCTATGACGTGCTCAAGGAACAGCCTGGCTGTCGGCCCGCGCCCTATCTCGCATCGCGCGGCATGAAATGGATCCAGCGTCAGACAAGCCAGAGCGTGGATGATGCAGCGCTGAAGGACTATCTGCGCGAGAGCCATCGTCTGGTCGCCCTGAAGCTGACGAAGCAGGCGCGCAAGCAACTGGGGCTTGGCGCAAGCTAGCTAATATCCAGCGAGAGGCCGAAAAACCGCCATCTTCATGCCCGGTTCATGTTGGAATCATACGGTGGGTTAACTGGTTTGCTGGCGAAGGGGTTCGCTTACCGCATCGGCCCCGAAAATCGTTTCGATTTTCGGAAGGCACGATGTGGCATTCTAAAAGAATAATGCCGGGCGGCGGCAATTTACGGACCGGAGAGTTTGGCCACCATGTTCCGCACGATCTTTGCCCTTTCGGCGCTCGCCGCCGGGCTTGTGTCTTCCGGCGCGTTTGCCGCGCCGACGCAGGACGATGCACCAAGGGTTGCCCGTGCCGCCGATCCAGGCGGCATCCTTGTCGCGCAGGACGGCAATCTCGATATCTACTACGACGCCAGGGGCAATCGCGTCATCGTCGATGCCGATACCGGCAAGGTCATCGCCATCCAGCCACCGCAGACACGGCTCGACCGGCGCGCGCTGCGCCGCGAGATGCGGCTGCGCGAGCTGGGCCGCGGCCCGGCGGACGATGACCGCTACTATCTCGACGATCCGGAAGACATGGCACGCTTTCGCCGCAGGCAGTTGGAAGAGGAAGGCCGGGTCATCCCGCCGCCGGCGGACGAATATGACGGCGGCAATTCGGTGGAAACCTATCCGCCGGCGCCACAGGACGACGGCAGCTACGACAACAATTACCCCGACGCGCCGCAGCCGGCAAAGCCGCATACCATCAAGCGCCAGCCGCTCGATGAAGCCTCGATAGATCCTCTCCAGCCGGCAGCGCCCGAGGATCAGGACGCGCCCGCCGATCAGGCGGCGCTGCCGCCGAAGGCTGACGGCAACACAGCGGTCGACCCATCGCTGTCGCTGGGAGCGCGCCAGGATGTCGCCGCCCTGCAGGTGCTGCTCGACCGCGGCGGTGCTTCGCCTGGCGTCATCGACGGGCGCTTCGGCTCGAACGTCGACAAGGCGCTCGCCGCATACAACGAGATCAGCGGCAGCAATTTGAAGTCGACCGATGCGGTCGGCATCCAGGCCGCTCTTGCGCAATCGGGCGGCGACGCCTTTGCCAACTACACGATCACGCCAGAGGATGCGGCCGGCCCCTACGTCGCCTCGATCCCGGAAGACTACAGCCAGAAGGCGCAGCTCGACCGCATGGGCTACACGTCGGTGCCCGAAGCGCTGGCGGAGCGTTTCCACATGGACGAGAACTATCTGAAGTCGATCAACAAGGGTCTCGACTTCAATCGCCCCGGGACGATCATCAAGGTTGCCAATTTCGGCAAGCTGGTCTCGACGCCGGTTGCCCGCATTGTCGCCGACAAGGGCAAGAAGGAAGTCTACGCCTACGATGCGGGCGGCAAGCTGGTCGCAGCCTATCCCGCGACCATCGGCTCGGCCGACACGCCGTCGCCCACCGGCATCCACACGGTGTCGCGCATCGCGCTAGACCCGAACTACACCTACAACCCCAACATCAATTTCAAGCAGGGCCAGAACGACAAGATCCTGACCATCCCGCCTGGGCCCAACGGTCCGGTTGGTTCGGTGTGGATCGCGCTGGACAAGCCGACCTACGGTATCCATGGCACGCCGGAGCCGTCGAAGATAGGCAAGACCGAAAGCCATGGCTGCGTGCGCCTGACCAACTGGGACGCGCGCGAGCTCGCCAAGCTGGTGTCGCCAGGCGTCACCGTGGAGTTCGTCGGCGGACCTTCAGCCGATGACTTTGCGCAGCAATGAGCCGCGCAGCGCGGCGGCATAGATCAGCTGCACCACCAGAATGAAGCCGACGCTGAGCAGTGGGGTGACCAGGCAAAGTGCGGCGCCGATCGCCCATAGAATCTGTGCCTTGACGATGCGCAGATAGACCGTGCGTTTCGTTTGCGCGTCGACATCTTCGGCCACAAAACCGTTCTTCTCGGCGTAGCGCCAGCTGGCGAACAGCGTGACGCCGAGCATCAGCAGATTGAGCCAATAGACAAGAACCGCGGTCCTGAATTCGAGGAAGTCGGCCAGAAGGTCGGTCGAGAACGGCAGCAGGGCGATGAAGGCGAGAAAGCAGAGGTTCAGCGTGGCGAGCCGCCGGTCGGATTTGGCGATCAGCCCATGTTGCGCCTGCTGGCCGAACCAGAAGATGGTCAGCGTCAGGAAACTCAGGGCGTAGGTCAGAAAGCGTGGCGCCAGTGCCACGATGGCGGCAAGCAGATCGTGCTCGGAATGAACAGCCTCATGCGCCGGCACCCTGATCTCGAGCACGATCAGGGTCAGCGCGATGGCGAACACGCCGTCGGTGATGCCGACGATGCGGCCACGTCCCTCCGCCGATGCCTCAAGTGGGCGCTTCATCGATTTCTCCCCGCCTGTTGCTCGCGCCGGAACCTAGCATGACTGCGGCCGTTTGCATCCGGATAGGGCGTCATCCTGGCCAACTGGCTGGTTTCAAGGACAGCAAGGTGCTGGCCGGTTGTTGCAAACACAATGGCGGTCTAAGCAGGGTTCCATGCATTCACCAAGCAAAGCAGCCGCCGTCCCGCTGACCAGCCCGGTCACCAACGGAACCTTCTGTCCGCAATCGCAGCGGCGGTACGTGTTGATCGCAGCGATCCTTGCTTCGGCGCTCGGATTCATCGATGGCTCGATCCTGGCCATCGCCATGCCGGCGATCCGCGTCGATCTCGGCGCCAGCCTCGCCGAGGCGCAGTGGATTTCCAATGCCTATGCGCTGACGCTGTCGGCGCTGATCCTTGCCGGGGGTGCCGCCGGCGATCGGTTCGGGCTGCGCCGCGCCTTCGTGGCCGGCATTGCGCTTTTCGTCGCCACATCGCTCGCCTGTGCGCTGGCGCCGAACGCTGTCGTGCTAATCGCGTTTCGCGCCCTCCAGGGCATCGGTGCCGCGATCATGGTGCCCGGCAGCCTCGCCATCATCGCCAAGGCCTACCCGAAAAAGGAGCGCGGCCGAGCGATCGGCATCTGGGCGGCGGCCTCGGCCTTGACCACCGCGCTTGGTCCCGTGCTCGGCGGCCTGGTGCTTTCTGCTTTCGGCGACGGCATCTGGCGGGCGATCTTCGCCGTCAACCTGCCGCTCGGCCTGATCTCGATCTATCTGCTGCTCGTCAAGATCCCGGCCGATGCACCGACGGAGAAGCGCAGCCTCGATCTTGGTGGCGGCGCGCTCGCGACATTGGCCTTCGGCGCGCTCGCTTATGGACTGACATCGATGAGCTCCAGCGGCGAGGGCCATATGGCTGGGCCTAGCATTGCCGCCGGTGCCGTGCTGCTGGTCGTCTTCATCCTGTTCGAGCAGCGGCAGCGCGAGCCGATGATCGACCTCAGCCTGTTTCGCATCGGCGCTTTCGCCGGCGCCAATGTGGCGACCTTCTTCCTCTATTTCGCGCTGTCGGCCAATCTTTTCTACCTACCCATGTTGCTGATCGCCGGCTGGCGGTTGAGCACGGCCGAAGTCGGCTTCATCTTCCTGCCGCTGTCGGCATCGATCGCGCTTCTGTCGGGACCGGTCGGCCAATTGTCGGACCGGATCGGACCGCGTTTCCCGATCGCCAGCGGCAGCCTGATCGTGGCGGTCGCCTTCGCCGGGCTTGCCTTGCTCGCCCATGCCGGCTTCCATCAATTCTGGGCGGGAATATTTCCGCTGATGGCGCTGATGGGGCTTGGCATGGCGCTGGTCGTCTCACCTTTGTCGACCGCGATCATGACAGCGGTGGAAGACAAGGATACGGGCGCCGCCTCCGGCATCAACAATGCCGTCTCGCGCATCGGCGGCCTGATCGCCGTGGCGGCGATGGGGTCGCTGGCCGCCTGGGTCTACGCCAACGCGCTGGACGGGAGTGCAGCGCCCGGCGTGCCTGGCTTCGGCGAACCGGCGCCGCCAGGACTTGCGCCGGCACTCGATGCGGCAAGGCTCGCGGCCAGCGATGCGGCGTTTGCCGCCGTCTCCTTGGTGACGGCGCTGCTATGCCTGCTTTCGGCAGTGATTGCCTGGATGACCATTTCCGGTGAGCCATTGCCCGGGTCGCGGCAAGCCAAAACGTCGCCGCAAGCCAAAACCCGGCAGGACTGAAACGCGAAGGCTCAGCCCTCGATCTTGGCGCTGGCGACCTTCAGCGAATTGCCGTCTTCCTGCTTCAGGAGATCGTCGATGCGCTCGCGCTCGCGTTTGAAGGCGACGAGATCGTCGCCTTTCAGCACCTTGCCGACCGGCAGTCGGACGCGCATCGAATCAACCTTGGTGCCATTGACGATCAGTTCGTAGTGGAGGTGTGGACCGGTGGAGAGGCCGGTCTGACCGAGGTAGCCGATGACCTGGCCTTGCCGGACACGAACGCCAGGCGCGATGCCTTTGGCGAAGGCGCTCTGGTGATTATAAGAGGTTTCGTACCCGTTGGCATGGCGCAGGATGATCTGCTTGCCATAGCCACCGGCCCAGCCCGCTTTCTCGACCACGCCGTTGCCGGCGGCAATGATCGGCGATCCGATGGGAGCTGCCCAATCGGTGCCTGTGTGCATGCGGACATAGCCCAGAATAGGATGCTTGCGTGCACCAAAGCCGGAGGTGAACCTGCCGTTGGGCAGTGGGTTGCGCAGCAGAAACTGCTCGGCGCTCGATCCATCCTGGTCGAAATAATCGGTGCTGCCGTCTTGCATCTGGAAGCGATAGAAGTTGCGCGTCGTGCCGCCAAATGTCGCCGAGACATAGAGGAGCTCCGAATCGTCGGAAGTCTGGTCGTCCCCGTCTGGCTGCGAGAACAGCACTTCGAGGCGATCCGACGGATTGAGTCGCGACTGGAAGTCGACGCCAGACGCCAGCAGCTTGATCAGCCGCTGGGTCATCTTCTTTGACATGCCGTAGGAATAAGCGGTGCGGTAGATGCCGTCATAGACATTGGGCAGATTGCCACGCACCACCACTGGCGCCGACGAATCGTCGAACGCAGTCAACAATTCGGGATTCGGATCCGGCTCCTGCGCAGGCACATACTGGCCGCGGTCGTCGAGCGCGATGGTGACGATATGCGTGGTCTTGTCGTAGACGCTGGTGCGCACGACCTTGGCGGCATCGCCACGAACCTCGAGACCGACACGCAGCACCGTTCCCGCCTTGAGTGCCGGGGCGTTCAAGAGCTTGGCGATTGCTTCGGCCATGCCGGTGGCGTCTTCGCCGGTATAGCCCGAATCGGCGAAGGCCTCGGTAAGATCGGTATCCTTGGTGAAGGGGATGATTTCCTCGGCGAAAGCCGGCGCCTGGTCGTCGACATTGGCGCGCGGCGCCACCGAGACGTTTTCCGGCACGATCTTCACGTCATAGGAACCGGCCATGCTTTCGGCAAAGGCTTCGCCGAATCGCTGCGGGTCGACATAGTGGAGTGAAGCGACTTGCACGGCGCCGTCGCTGAGGTCGGTGCCGGCTTCGCGCACCACCTTTTCCACCTCATCGGCGGACAGGTCGCTCTTTTCGTCGAAGGAAGCCGTCTCGATCGGGAAATCGACGGTTTTCAGGCTCATCTCGCTTTCGACCTTGGCGCCATAGATCTGGCCGGCTGCGGCTGACGCCGTCGCCGGCTGCGCCGATGTATCGTCGCCGTCATCGCCGAACACCTGCATCGGGTCGAAGGGCGGGTAGGCCCGGCTGGTGGTGTGACCGGCGGCGAGCGCCATCTTGATCTGCACGAACGGCATGGTGTGGATGACATCGCGGTCGCCGACCTTGGTGACCATCGACACTTCCATGCGGCGGCGGTCCTTGGCCTTGGCGATCTGACGGGGCGCCACCAGCCTGGTCGTCTTGGCCACCTCGCCGGAATCACCATTGCTGGCCAGGCCGATCAGCTCGGCGATCTCGGGTGGCGTCGCCAGTTGCTGGCGTCCGTCAAGGGCGGCGAACAGCGCCACCCCCATCAACACGCTCGAGGTCACGCCGGTCAGGAATGTTCCCGACAGCCAGCGCGCAGAAACCTCGCGCCGATCGGGCGGGCCGCTGCGACCGTCCGCGATAAGCGGCGGCTCATTGCCGAGTTCGGCTATGACATCTTCCGTGTCTGGCATCCAGAAAGGCTGCTTCTTCCCCGGGCGGAACGGCTTGTCGCTTTTGTTGTGGCCATGACATTTGCCTGTCATGGCAGGTTAAGTCAACGAAGCCTCAGGCCCCGGTCGAATTCCCCACGCGCACTTCTCTCTTATGGAGCGCTCCGCAAAGAGGACGGCGCGCCTTCTCTATAAGGCTCATCGCCCGCTCGATTGCGAGGCTCTTGAAAGGGGCCTGTGCACGGCTGTGCCATGGCCTCTTTGTTGGCCCCTGGTGTCGAACGCCAATGCGGCGGCAATAGGGCTCCTTCGTGGCCGCCTCCTTGTGTTGTCCCCAGTTCCCTTGGGGCAGCCGGCTATCCACAAAGCGCGCCCGAAATTTCTGTCGCAAAAAGTTCAAAAACTTTCGAATGGTGTGTTGACAGTTTGATTGGGTGGCGACTATATACGCCTCACCAACGAGGGCGGCTCGCCGCTGGCGACGAAGAAGTTTGCTTCTAAGCCTGCCCTTTGCGAAATTCAAGAGAGCCGCGTAAGCGACACTCGGACGGCCCCGGAGCCAAAAGCGAAGCGGGTCACGACACTGCGTGAAGTGGTGTCTGTTCTTTGAAAATTGAATAATGAAGAAAGAGAAACGTGGGCGGCAGAGTCCTGCTGAACCTCTTACTCCGCCAGGGGTAATTGGTTCGAACGAGACTTTGGCGGATCACGTTTCGTGAGAATAGAATCTACCAAGATACGCAAGTATCTAGGTGTGAATGTTCTCGTCGATTCATGCGTGACCAAATAAAGCCAAATCAAAGT
>NZ_JAIUIU010000068.1:0-1007 GCF_020165775.1 Mesorhizobium sp. B263B2A | reverse complement strand
GGCATCACGATCTCGACGGCGCACGTCGAATACGAGACGGCCAACCGCCACTACGCCCACGTCGACTGCCCCGGCCACGCCGACTATGTGAAGAACATGATCACCGGTGCCGCGCAGATGGACGGCGCGATCCTGGTGGTGTCGGCCGCCGACGGCCCGATGCCGCAGACCCGCGAGCACATCCTCTTGGCCCGTCAGGTCGGCGTGCCGTCGATCGTGGTGTTCCTGAACAAGGTCGACCAGGTCGACGACGCCGAGCTGCTCGAACTGGTCGAGCTCGAGGTTCGCGAGCTTTTGTCGAAGAACGAGTTCCCCGGCGACGACATTCCGATCGTCAAGGGTTCGGCTTTGGCCGCGCTTGAGGATTCGAACAAGACCATCGGCGAGGACGCGATCCGCGAGCTGATGGCTCAGGTCGACGCCTACATCCCGACCCCGGTTCGTCCGCTCGACAAGCCGTTCCTGATGCCGATCGAGGACGTGTTCTCGATCTCGGGCCGTGGCACGGTGGTGACCGGCCGCGTCGAGCGCGGCGTGGTCAAGGTCGGCGAGGAGCTGGAGATCATCGGCATCCGTCCGACGACCAAGACGACCTGCACGGGCGTGGAGATGTTCCGCAAGCTGCTCGACCAGGGCCAGGCCGGCGACAACATCGGCGCGCTGTTGCGCGGCGTTGACCGTGAAGGTGTCGAGCGCGGCCAGGTTCTGGCCAAGCCGGGCACGGTGAAGCCGCACAAGAAGTTCGTGGCCGAAGCCTACATCCTGACCAAGGACGAAGGTGGCCGTCACACGCCGTTCTTCACCAACTACCGTCCGCAGTTCTACTTCCGCACCACGGACGTGACCGGCATCGTGTCGCTGCCGGAAGGCACCGAGATGGTGATGCCCGGCGACAACATCACGGTCGATGTCGAGCTGATCGTGCCGATCGCCATGGAAGAGAAGCTGCGCTTCGCCATCCGTGAAGGCGGCCGCACCGTCGGTGCCGGCATCGTCGTCACCATCAA
>NZ_JAIUIU010000067.1:0-1034 GCF_020165775.1 Mesorhizobium sp. B263B2A | reverse complement strand
TCAACGGAGGCAGAAATGACCAAACCTCATTTCAAGAAACTGCTCGGCGTACTGGTCGCCGCATCTGTCCAGTTCGGCACGCTCGGTTTCGCGTTTGCCGACACCACCATTCTCAACGTGTCCTACGATCCGACGCGCGAGCTCTACAAGGCCTATGACGAGGCCTTCGTCGCGCACTGGAAGGCCGAGACCGGCGAGACGGTCACCATCCAGCAGTCGCATGGCGGATCGGGCGCCCAGGCGCGCGCCGTGATCGACGGCCTCGAGGCCGATGTGGTGACGCTGGCGCTCGAAGGCGACATCAACGCCATCGTCTCGAAGTCGAAGAAGATCAATCCCGACTGGCGCAAGAAATTCGAAAACAATTCGGCGCCCTACACCTCGACCATCATCTTCCTGGTCCGCAAGGGCAATCCCAAGGGCATCCATGACTGGAACGACCTCGTCAAGGACGGCACCCAGGTGATCACGCCCAACCCCAAGACCTCCGGCGGCGCCCGCTGGAACTATCTGGCGGCCTGGGCTTACGCCAACGCCAACGATGGCGGCGACGAAGCCAAGACCAAGGCATTCGTCGGCAAGCTCTATGCCAATGCCCCGGTGCTCGACACCGGCGCGCGCGGCTCGACCGTGACCTTCGCGCAAAAGGGCATCGGCGACGTGCTGATCGGCTGGGAAAACGACGCCTATCTGGCGCTCGATGAATTCGGCGCCGACAATTTCGAGATCGTCTATCCGCCGACATCGATCCTGGCCGAGCCGCCGGTGGCGATCGTCGACGCCAATGTCGATGCCAAGGGCACGCGCAAGGTCGCCGAAGCCTATCTGGGCTGGCTCTATTCCAAGGAAGGCCAGACCATCATCGCCAAGAACCACTATCGCCCGGCCAAGCCCGAACTGCTGGCGCCGGCGGATCTGCCCAAGACCCCCGATATCAAGCTGATCTCCATCGACGATCCGCTTTTCGGCGGCTGGAAGAAGGCACAGCCTTACCATTTCGGCGACGGTGGTATATTCGACCAGATCTACAAGCC
>NZ_JAIUIU010000066.1:0-1130 GCF_020165775.1 Mesorhizobium sp. B263B2A | reverse complement strand
GACATGAACTATCAGCGGTTCTTCGAGGAAGCGATCGACCAGCTCCATGCCGAGCGTCGTTATCGCGTCTTCGCCGACCTCGAGCGCATCGCGGGCAAGTTTCCACGCGCCATATGGCGTTCCAACGGCCGCGCCGAGGAAATCACCGTCTGGTGCTCCAATGATTATCTCGGCATGGGCCAGCATCCCGACGTCATCGCCGCGTTCCAGAACGCTGCCGGCAAGATGGGCTCGGGCGCCGGCGGCACCCGCAACATTTCCGGCACCTCGAACCCGCTGGTCGAGCTCGAGCACGAGCTTGCCGACCTGCACGGTAAGGAAGCAGGCCTGGTCTTCACCTCCGGCTTCGTCTCCAATGAAGCGTCGATCTCGACCATCGCCCGGCTTTTGCCCAACTGCCTGATCATCTCGGACGAGTTGAACCACGCCTCGATGATCGAAGGCGTGCGGCGCTCGGGCGCCGAAAAGAAGATCTTCCGCCATAATGACGTCGCACATCTGGAAAGCCTGCTGCAGGCGGCGGGCCGCGAACGCGCCAAGCTGATCGTCTTCGAAAGCGTCTATTCGATGGATGGCGACATCGCGCCGATCAAGGAGATCGTCGAACTCGCCGAGCGCCATAATGCCATGACCTATATCGACGAGGTCCATGCGGTCGGCATGTACGGACCGCGCGGCGGCGGCATCACCGAGCGCGAGGGCCTGGCCGACCGCATCGACATCATCGAAGGCACGCTGGCCAAGGCGTTCGGCACGCTGGGCGGCTACATCACCGGCACCAGTGCGGTGATCGACGCGGTGCGCTCCTACGCGCCGGGCTTCATCTTCACCACGGCGTTGCCGCCGGCGATCGCCGCCGCGGCCACCACCTCGATCCGCCATCTCAAGCGCTCGCAGGCCGAGCGCGACGCCCAGCAGCAGCAGGCGAGCCGGACCAAGCAGATCCTGTCGGCCGCCGGCCTGCCGGTGATGGAATCGCCGACCCATATCGTGCCGCTGCTGGTCGGTGACCCCGAACTGTGCAAGATGGCGAGCGACCGCCTGCTAGGCGTGCACGGCATCTATATCCAGCCGATCAACTACCCGACCGTGCCGCGCGGCACCGAGCGGCTGCGCATCACGCCGACGCC
>NZ_JAIUIU010000065.1:0-1301 GCF_020165775.1 Mesorhizobium sp. B263B2A | reverse complement strand
TGCCCGCGCGTCGCGGCGAGTTCGGCGCCGTAGCGCATCTCGAGCAGTGTTTTCAAGACCAGTGTGACCAGCGCCAGCCCGGCCAGCAACGAGGCGACGGCGAAGGCGCCGACGGCGTTGTACTCGTTGTAGAGGATTTCGACATGCAGCGGCATGGTGTTGGTCAGGCCGCGTATATGGCCCGACACCACCGACACCGCGCCGAATTCACCCATGGCGCGCGCATTGCACAACAGCACGCCGTAGAGCAGCCCCCATTTGACGTTGGGCAAGGTGACGAACCAGAAGGTCTGCCAGCCATTGGCGCCGAGCGAAAGCGCCGCCTCCTCATCGCCATTGCCCTGTTCCTGCATCAGCGGGATCAGCTCGCGGGCGACGAACGGGAAGGTGACGAAGACGGTGGCCAGCACGATGCCCGGCACGGCGAACAGGATCTGGATGCCATGTCCCTTCAGCCAATCGCCGAGCAACCCTTGCGCGCCGAACAAAAGCACATAGACCAGGCCCGAGATCACCGGCGAGACCGAGAAGGGCAGGTCGATCAGCGTGGTCAAGAACGCCTTGCCCTTGAATTCGAACTTGGCGATGGCCCAGGCGGCGGAGATGCCGAAGACGACATTGAGCGGCACCGAGATCGCGGCGACGAGCAATGTCAGGTGGATGGCCGAGCGCGCATCCGCTTCGCCCAGGGCCTGCGTATAGGCACCGACGCCTTTCGCCAGCGCCTCATGGAAGACGATGATCAGCGGCAAGAGCAGGAAGACGCCGAGGAAGGCAAAGGCGATCGCCATCAGCACGGCCTGCGCCGGACGGCTTTCGGTCACCGCCGCCGAACGGCTCTCATGGTAGGGTTCCCAGGATTTGATTTCGGGATCAGCCATAGCGCTTGCGGCTCCATGTCTGCACCAGATTGACGACCAGAAGCATGACGAACGACAGAGCGAGCATGATCGCCGCGATCGCGGTCGCCGCCGGATAATTGTATTCCTCGAGCCGGATGACGATCAAAAGCGGCGCGATCTCGGATTTGTAGGGCAGATTGCCGGCGATGAAGATGACCGAGCCGTATTCGCCGACGCCGCGGGCAAAGGCCAGCGAAAAGCCGGTGATGATGGCCGGCGCCAGGCCCGGGAACAGCACGCGGGTGATGATCTGGAAGCGGCTGGCGCCAAGCGTGGCGGCGGCTTCCTCGACCTCCTTGTCGATCTCTTCCATGATCGGCTGCACGGTGCGCACGACGAAGGGCAGGCCGATGAAGACCAGGGCGATGACGATGCCGAGCGGCGTGTAGGCGACCTTGA
>NZ_JAIUIU010000064.1:0-1369 GCF_020165775.1 Mesorhizobium sp. B263B2A | reverse complement strand
TGTGTCGAAGCCCTCAAAGGCTCCGAACATCGTTCCTCACGACCACGCGCGAAAGGTGCCACCAGAACAGCGCTTACAGTTATCGGGATAGTCGACAACGTTGGAACACCTTGGGTTCACACCCTCCAGGTGGCGGCGCGAATAGGCCCCGAGCTGTCCGGCATTGCTTTGCAAAACTTCTGTGAGGTCGCTCTCGATCTACAAAAACAAAACCCTGTAGATCGACCTCTTCGCTACGCGCTGTCGTTGATACAGGGTTCTGAAATCAAGGTGCCCGACGCGTTATACCTGCAAAGTTTCCTGATGCGAGCCCTGATGGTCGATCCGAGAAACATCGACCTAGTGTCAGCGCTTCTGATCAACATGCGCCATGAGGGGCGGACGATACACGAAAGTCTCATCACCAAGCGCTTGACGTCGATTATAAAAGGCGGCTTGGAGCGCGGCGAGCACTATGAAGTTGCATGGGCGATCTTCCTCATGAAGGGCTTGGCACTGCCGCTGCAGTTGGGCGCCCAAGCTGCTCTTCTTGCGAAGATCGAATGTCCAGCGATCTGCTTGCTCATTCTCGACATGGCATCTCGCGGACTTGCTCCGGAGGCTCCAATCCGGGATTGGGAGCGCCGGGTGAAGGCCGTATCAGCCGACGGTCCCGACTGGTTGCTCGCCTACGAAGGAGTTCGGCATGGTTGGCTGGCAGACATCACTGGCGCTATCAGAGCCGATCCGATGTTGAAGCCCTTCTTTGACCGAAATATCGTCTTTTACGACGATAAGCGGAACGTGCCGACAACCAAGAAAGCGGTGAG
This sequence comes from Mesorhizobium sp. B263B2A, assembly GCF_020165775.1. Classification (NCBI taxonomy): domain Bacteria; kingdom Pseudomonadati; phylum Pseudomonadota; class Alphaproteobacteria; order Hyphomicrobiales; family Phyllobacteriaceae; genus Mesorhizobium; species Mesorhizobium sp. B263B2A. The sequence continues at coordinate 560 of NZ_JAIUIU010000064.1, read as the reverse complement.
AACGCGGCGCGCAAGATCGAAGAGGCTGACAACAGCAATGCTCTGGCGGATCATTACGTCCAAGTACATATAGATCCGACCACCCCGCCAGGGAAACCCAAAGACTGCATCAGGTCGATGCTGGGCTCACATTTTTCCGTCAGAAATTTGGCGCTCCGCATCAGAGTGGTGCGCCGAGTCATCTGGAGGGATGAGCGGTGAACCCGCTGCCTCGTGACCTCATGCAAAGGGAACTGTCGACTCAGCGCATACGGCGCTATGATACGTTGGGTCAGCTCAAAGACTTGCCGGAACCAAACAACCGTTAGCGTGAAGACGATGGACAAATTCAAGAGCTTATCCGACATCGCCACGGGCCAAAGTGATGGGCCGCTCGATCGACTGAGTCGCGGGCTAGAGCTGTCGACCCTCTCAACGGCCATCAGCAACCTTCCGGAATCGACCCTGTCGAAGGCGATCAGCGGGCTGGAGGTGTCGCCGTTCTCGCCGACCATTGCCGAGCTTCAGGCAAAGGGATCGGCCCTATCGCAGACCTTCGCCGAGCTGCAGGCAAGGGGATC
>NZ_JAIUIU010000063.1:0-1462 GCF_020165775.1 Mesorhizobium sp. B263B2A | reverse complement strand
TGCCGTTCTCGAACACCGTGCGCCATTCCAGCCCATGTTCGTTGAGCGCCGAAAGCACCGCCGGGCGGAAAGCGCAGGTGTCGGCGACGATCGAAACCGGCAGCGGCCGCTTGGCGCGGGCGACGCCGCCCTTCGCGCCGACCCAGACCAGCCGATCGACGGCAAGGCATTCGCCGGCCGTCGGCCCAACCCGCTCCTCGATCACCGCAAGGTCGATGGTTCCCGCGGCAAGCGCTGACGCCAACTCCGGTGAGGAGGCGCAGACCAGCGAGATCTCGACCTGCGGATAGGTCTCGGCATAGGCCTTCAGCACCGGCGCCAGCAAGGTGCCGACGAGATCGTAGGGCACGCCGAGCCGCACCTGGCCGGCGACAGCACTTCCCGCCATCTCGGCCCAGATCTCGTCGTTGAGGCTGAGCAGGCGCTTGGCCTTGTCGAACAGCCGCTCGCCGGAGCGCGTCAGGCGCAGGCCGCGCCGGTCGCGCTCGAAGAGGCTGCAGCCGAGCGTGTCCTCCAGCCGCTTGACCTGCTGGCTGACGGCGCCCTGCGTCAGATGCAGCGCGTTGGCGGCCGCCGTCATGCTCGCCTTGTCGGCCACGGTGACGAAAGTGCGCACCAGCGCGGTATCGAGATTGCGGATCATCCGTTCATTATAGATGCTAATGTCACTCATCGCAAACATTGCATTTACTGATATCAGCTCAGGCCTACCATGGAGCCTTCCGAAAAGGACGCCCCATGCTCCAGCCCATCCTGCCGCTCATCCTGTTTGCCTTCGTGGCCACCGCCACGCCGGGCATCGCCACCACCTTGTCGACAGCCTCGGGCGCGCAGTTCGGCTTTCGCCGGTCGGTTCCCCTGATGATCGGCAGCGCCGCCGGCCTCGCGACGGTGACCGCGGCCGCGGCCGCCGGCCTTGCCGGCCTGCTGCTTGCGGTCCCCTCGCTGCAATTGGCGATGAAGGTGATCGGCTCGCTCTATCTGCTGTGGCTGGCGCTCAAGATAGGCCGCGCCGGGCCACCCAATCTCGATGTGACGATGGCCAGGCCCAACAGCTTCCTCGGCGGCGCCGGCATCCAGTGGATGAACCCCAAGGGCTGGGCGATGGGACTGGGCGCGGCGGCATCCTTTGCAGCCCTTGCCGACGGGCCGGGACAACTCGCCTTGCTGCTCGGCTCGACCTTCGGCCTCGCCGCCGCCATCTCGCTGTCCGTCTGGTGCGTCGCCGGCATGGTGTTGGCCCGGCTGCTCAAGACCGAATGGCAATGGCGCGCGCTCAACATCGTGCTGGCGCTAGTGCTGGCCGCGTCGATCATTCCGATGTGGCGGACGGCGTAGAAGCTGCGGCCTTGCAGAAGCTGGGGGCTTGCCCCCCGACAAAGCGCTTATGCTGTGCTGGTCGACCCCCACTCCGTCTCGGCTTCGCCGAGCCACCTCTCCCCCGATCGACGGGGTAGAGGAA
>NZ_JAIUIU010000062.1:0-1463 GCF_020165775.1 Mesorhizobium sp. B263B2A | reverse complement strand
CCCTACACTGCGCGTCCGAGGGTTGCTCGGGCGGTCCGAGCCGATCCTCATCACAGGAGGACGAGCCGTGGCAGATTATAGGGAAGCATTTGTCGGAATCGATGTCGCTAAGCTGAGGAACGCCATCGCGATTGCGGAAGCCGGCCGGGAGGGAGAGGTTCGGTTCTTCGGCGAGGTCGACGCATCGGATACGAGTATGCGCCGCGTTATCCAACGGATCGCTGCCAAGTTCGATCGCATCCACCTATGCTACGAGGCGGGCCCAACCGGCTATGGCCTTTACCGGCTGATCCGTTCCCTTGGCCATGAATGCACCGTGGTCGCGCCATCGCTGATTCCAAGGAAGCCTGGCGATCGGGTGAAAACGAACCGCCGGGATGCTCTTTCATTGGCAAGGCTGCTGCGCGCCGGCGAACTGACGGCGGTATGGGTTCCCGATGAAGATCACGAAGCCATGCGAGATCTCGTTCGCGCCCGGGCAGCCGCGGTCGAGACGCTGCGGGTCCATCGCCAGCAGGTGAGCGCTTTCATGCTCAAGCATGGTCGTGCCTATCCGCGCACGAAGAACTGGACCATGCGCTACCTGCGTTGGTTGCAGGAGCAGCGGTTCGATTATCCTGCACATCAGATCGCGCTCCAGGAAATGGTCGAAGCGGTGCGCGTCTCGAAAGAGCGTGTGGAACGGCTTGATCGCGTGATCGAAGAGTTCATCCCGAACTGGTCGCTGGCGCCGATCGTGCGAGCGCTCCAGACATTGCGTGGGGTCGATCTGATCGTCGCCGTGACGTTCGCCACCGAGGTCGGCGACGTAAGCCGTTTTGAGAGCCCTCGCCAGCTCATGGGCTATCTCGGCCTCGTTCCCGGCGAGCGGTCGACTGGAGAGACAATCAGGCGTGGCGGCATCACCAAGGCAGGCAATGGCCGCGTTCGCCACATGCTGGTTGAGAGCGCCTGGACCTATCGACATCCACCCCGGATCGGCAAGGCGAAGCTGTACCGGTTGGAGCAGGCACCGCCGAAAGTCCGTGAGATCGCATGGAAGGCTCAGGCCCGCCTGACGACCCGGTATCGAAAGCTGGTTGCGCGAGGCAAGCGAACGACGGTGGTCTGCACGGCGATCGCCCGCGAACTAGTCGGCTTCATGTGGGCCGTCGCCAGGGAGGCACGCTCCACCTGATCGCTCGCCGCGGCAGTCTACACCTCGCGCATGGGCGGAGGCGGGACCACGGCAGGGGAATGCCCGTCAGACGCTTTGTGGCCGGCAAATTGACCGACGCCCGCAGTAAGATAGGAACAGCCCCGGACGCACAATCGGGAATGCGGTAGCCAACCCGCGCATCAGAGCTTGATCACCGACGTCCTTCAGTTCCGCCTCCACCCATGCGCGCTCATCAGAATGAGCAGCCGTTCCTCGGATCGGGCGACCTTCTGCGTTCCAAACCTTGACAGCGGACATCAGAGCG
>NZ_JAIUIU010000060.1:0-2648 GCF_020165775.1 Mesorhizobium sp. B263B2A | reverse complement strand
ACAGGTGCGACCGGCGAAACGGGCGCCACGGGTTCGACTGGCGCAACCGGTGCCACAGGTGCAACCGGCGATACGGGCGCCACCGGCTCGACTGGAGCAACTGGCGCGACCGGCGATACCGGAGCCACGGGTGCGACAGGAGCAACCGGAGCCACAGGTGCAACTGGTGACACGGGCTCGACTGGAGCCACAGGTGCGACCGGCGATACCGGAGCCACGGGTTCGACCGGAGCAACCGGCGCCACCGGCGCGACCGGTGCAACCGGCGCCACAGGCGCGACCGGCGCCACCGGCTCGACCGGAGCAACCGGCGCCACGGGTGCGACCGGCGATACCGGCGCGACGGGTTCGACCGGAGCAACCGGCGCCACCGGCGCGACTGGCGATACCGGCGCCACGGGTTCGACTGGCGCAACCGGAGCCACAGGTGCGACCGGCGATACCGGCGCCACGGGCTCGACCGGTGCAACCGGCGCCACAGGTGCGACCGGCGATACCGGAGCGACTGGTTCGACCGGTGCTACCGGAGCCACAGGCGCGACTGGTGATACCGGCGCAACGGGTTCGACCGGCGCAACCGGCGATACGGGTGCCACGGGTTCGACTGGTGCCACCGGCGCCACAGGTGCGACCGGCGATACCGGAGCGACTGGTTCGACCGGTGCTACCGGAGCCACAGGCGCGACTGGTGATACAGGTGCCACGGGCTCTACAGGTGCAACAGGCGATACGGGCGCCACGGGTTCGACTGGAGCGACTGGCGATACCGGCGCCACAGGCTCTACAGGTGCCACGGGTTCGACCGGCGCAACCGGCGACACTGGAGCCACAGGTTCGACTGGAGCAACCGGCGCCACAGGTGCGACCGGCGATACGGGTGCCACGGGTTCGACTGGAGCGACCGGAGATACTGGAGCGACGGGCTCTACTGGTGCTACCGGAGCCAGGGGGGCGACCGGCGATACCGGTGCCACAGGCTCCACGGGAGCCACGGGCGCAACGGGTTCGACTGGCGCCACCGGTGCCACAGGTTCGACTGGAGCAACCGGCGACACCGGCGCAACGGGTGCCACAGGCGATACGGGCGCCACAGGTTCGACCGGCACAACCGGCGATACCGGAGCGACTGGTTCTACTGGAGCAACCGGTGCCACCGGCGATACCGGCGCAACAGGTGCTACCGGAGCCACAGGCGCGACTGGTGATACAGGTGCCACGGGCTCTACAGGTGCCACCGGTTCGACTGGTGCCACTGGCGATACCGGCGCAACGGGTGCCACAGGCGCAACCGGCGATACGGGTGCCACAGGTGCGACTGGAGCCAGGGGGGCAACGGGTGCCACAGGTGCGACTGGAGCGACCGGAGATACTGGAGCGACTGGCTCAACTGGTGCTACCGGAGCCACAGGCGCGACGGGCGATACCGGAGCGACTGGTTCGACCGGCGCAACCGGAGCCACAGGCGCGACCGGCGATACCGGCGCCACAGGCTCGACCGGAGCTACCGGTGCCACGGGTGCGACCGGCGATACGGGCGCCACGGGCTCGACCGGAGCAACCGGCGCCACTGGCGCGACCGGCGACACGGGTGCAACCGGCTCGACCGGTGCAACCGGTTCGACTGGAGCGACTGGCGATACAGGCGCCACCGGCTCGACCGGAGCAACCGGTGCCACAGGCGATACGGGCGCCACGGGTTCGACCGGAGCAACCGGAGCCACGGGTGCGACCGGCGATACCGGAGCCACGGGCTCGACCGGAGCAACCGGAGCCACAGGTGCGACCGGCGATACCGGAGCCACGGGCTCGACCGGAGCAACCGGAGCCACAGGTGCCACCGGCGATACAGGTGCCACAGGCTCGACCGGAGCAACCGGAGCCACAGGCGCAACCGGCGCAACCGGCGATACGGGCGCCACGGGTTCGACCGGAGCAACCGGTGCCAGAGGCGCGACCGGCGATACGGGCGCCACCGGCTCAACCGGAGCAACCGGAGCCACAGGCGCAACCGGCGATACCGGAGCCACTGGATCTACTGGCGCAACCGGCGATACTGGAGCAACGGGTTCGACCGGAGCAACCGGAGCCACAGGGGCGACCGGCGATACCGGAGCCACGGGCTCGACTGGAGCAACCGGAGCCACAGGGGCAATCGGCGATACGGGTGCCACGGGCTCAACAGGAGCAACCGGCGCCACAGGTGCCACAGGTGCCACTGGCGCAACCGGTGACACCGGCGCCACGGGTTCGACCGGAGCTACCGGTGCCACGGGTGCGACCGGCGATACCGGCGCCACGGGTTCGACCGGAGCAACCGGCGCCACAGGTGCGACCGGCGATACTGGCGCCACGGGTTCGACCGGAGCAACCGGCGCCACAGGTGCGACTGGTGATACAGGAGCAACGGGTTCGACCGGAGCAACAGGTGCCACCGGCGCAACTGGCGATACGGGTGCCACCGGTTCGACCGGAGCGACCGGTGCCACAGGTGCAACCGGCGATACGGGCGCCACGGGCTCAACCGGAGCAACCGGAGCCACAGGTGCGACCGGCGATACCGGAGCCACGGGCTCGACCGGAGCAACCGGAGCCACAGGTGCCACCGGCGATACAGGTGCCACAGGCTCGACCGGAGCAACCGGAGCCAC
>NZ_JAIUIU010000006.1:0-243492 GCF_020165775.1 Mesorhizobium sp. B263B2A | reverse complement strand
TGGGCGGCGGCTTCACCTGGGGCGCTGTTCTGGTTCGTTGGTAAGTTGCCAAACGGTCCGGTTTCGGTCCTTGACCTTGCCGGATCAATTACTTAGGCTCTGCGGCTGTTGTGCCGATTTTATGTTTGAACTGATGGGACGGTCGCATGGGGGGAAAGACACTTACGCGCGCCGACCTTGCCGAGGCCGTCTACCGGAAGGTCGGTCTGTCGCGGACTGAATCCGCGGAGCTTGTCGAAGCGGTGCTGGATGAAATCTGCGAGGCCATCGTTCGTGGCGAGACGGTGAAATTATCGTCATTCGCGACATTCCATGTCCGCTCCAAGAACGAGCGTATCGGGCGCAATCCCAAGACGGGTGAAGAGGTGCCGATCCTGCCGCGCCGGGTGATGACCTTCAAATCGTCGAACGTGCTGAAGAACCGCATCCTGCGTTCTCACCAGAACAGCAAGGCCAAGGGCGGCAAGTAGCCTCCCAAGGTGCGTCCATTGTACGGTTGAAAACCGGCCCCGCCATGACGCCGGGCTTGAATATTGTTTCACAAACCGCTGAAATAAGGCCCGATTCGGCAGCATGGCCGGATTGGTGTTCTGCGTAAGATCCATTCCGCGCAAACGGAATGAGCTTTCTCTTGGTTGAGCGTGATCCCGTCTGAAGACCGTTCCGGATCACGCTCCAGCGTGAGGATTTCGCCCATGGACAAGAGCCCTGACGCCTTCCGTACCATCAGCGAGGTCGCCGAAGATCTCGACCTGCCACAGCATGTGCTGCGTTTCTGGGAGACGCGCTTCAACCAGATCAAGCCGATGAAGCGTGGCGGCGGCCGCCGCTACTACCGCCCGCAGGACGTCGAATTGATCAAGGGCATCCGTCACATGCTCTATGACCAGGGCTACACGATCAAAGGCGTGCAGAAGCTGCTGCGCGAAAACGGCAATCATTTCCTGGTCGCCATCGGCAATGGCGACATGGCCGCCGTCGAGGCGATCTCGCAACGCAAGCAGGCCGACCAGGTGCCGTTGACGCCGGCGGCGCAGCCACGCGGCGGGGACGATGAACTGGTTGGGCAGCCAAGGGTCAAGCCCAGCCGGCGCTTTTTCGGCCTCGGCAAGGGCGATGAGGAAGGTCCGGTCCAGCCGGATGCGTCGAAACTCTCGCGCGACAACCGAGCGCTGCTTCAGGAGGCGCTGTTCGACCTCCTGGAATGCAAACGCCTGCTCGACCAGGTGCGCTGACCGGCGCACGAAGGCTCCGGTGCGCAAACCGGAACCCGCCTGCGGGTGAGGCGTTACGTTTCCTTCTGCAAATGAAGGAAGCACGTCATGGCATCGTTCTCGACCCTTTCGGATATTGACCTCGACAGGCAGGTCGAGGCTCTCTCCAGGGAATTGGCAGCGCTGAAAAAGGCCGTCTCCAGGCGGAGCGGCGCCTACTACGAAGACGGTCGTGACGCCGCGCTCGACACCTATTCAGATCTGGCCGGACGCCTGCGCGATGCCATGCCGGCGATCCGCAAGCAGGGCAGGGCGATCGAAAAGTCGGCCCGTGACCATCCGGCGGCGGCCGCGGCGGTCGGTCTTGTGGTGCTCGGCCTGGTTGCCAGCCTGCTGTTCAGCCGGCGCTGAGGCGCGTCCCTGCGAGCCGAGCGCAAAGCGCGTCGGCATAGAGGGCCACGGCACCTTTGTGGCGCCGCCGCAGGACGCGGATCGGTCGAACCGCCAGAGCCGCCCGATCTGGCCGGCGAACGCCGGACCGATACGGCCCGCAATCGAGCCTCTTGAATCAGGAGAAGACCAGCCTTGAACAGGGAAGCCAAGGCCGGTCTTCTCATTGGCAATCCCGGTACTTAGGCCTTGTTGCCCATCTTCTTCATGTGGTGGTGGTGATGATGGTGGTGGTGATGGTAGCGATGGTGGTGGCGATGATGATGGTGATGACGATGATGATGCCTTGCCATCGTGGCCGCATCCGCGCTCGTTGCACCGATCACCGGCACCGTGAAAGCAAGCGCGACTGCAAGCCCGAGGGCCGAGAGGAGGGACTTCTTCATGGATCGTTTCCTTCTTTTCGCAGGCAGGTATGAAACGGGCCGACAACCCGACCGCCGCGATGGCGATTACGCTCCTCGATTTTTTCGTCAGTATTTCCCGATTGTAGAATTTTGTTTCTGGACTATTTCCGGGAAATCCAGGCTTTTCGCCGTCTTCATCCCGCAGGCCAAAAGCCGCGTTTTGCCGCGGGTTTCCACTACATCGGCGGTACCACGCCTTTGTTTCCCACCACGACGCGGCTGGAGCTCAGTGTGCCGTTGGCCTCGCGCTGCGCGGTGACGAAGACCGTTGCGCCTGGCTTGAGATCGGTCGGCGTGGCCGGGGCGAAGGTCACGACAGGCGTGCTGTCGGGTATCGAGATCTTCTTGGTCTGCCCATTGTCGTAGGTCAGCGTGACGGCTCGTCCGTTGATGTCGGTGACGTCGGCGACGGTGCCGTTGGTCATGCGGCTGTTCGGCTGCAGGTCCCATGGCCGATCACCCTCGCCGGTGCCCTTCAGGGCCGCCGGAAAGACCACCACTTCCAGCGCGCCGCTGCCGCTATCCGCCTTCGAGACGGAGGCGATGCCGAGGAAATCGCCCTGCTTGATGTCCTTTATGGAGGCGCTGGCGACGCCTGAAACCTTCCAGCCGGCATTGAGTTTGATCGCCGAGGTCTCACCCTGGCGGGTTTTCACCGTGAGCAGCGATGGTTCGAAACTGACGACCGTGCCGCGCACGCGCAGCGCGTCCGCCGCCCGGGCGGCAGCCACGCCGGCGCCGGAAAGCATGGAAATCGTGCCGAGCACGAGGAGGGATGTCTTGAGCTTCATTTGCGTATGTCCTTCTAGGAAAAAGGCTGGCCAGGAAAAGGCTGGCAGGAGCCGATCGGCTTTCACGCCGGCAACGCCAGGACAACGAATGGGCGTGGCCAAAATGCCGAGCAAAAGGGTGGTTCGGCGTTCAAAACAACTTGATCGGGACGAGATGGCCGGGACGCCGCGCGCCCCCCCTGCTTCACGATAGCGTGACGGTCTTTTTGGGACTTGGCAAATCGCCGCCGAGCGGGCATCTTCCCATCGTCTCAGGCAACATCCCATTTTGATCAAACTCTTTCAGCCAACGGAGTTGCCAATGCCCAAAAATGCAAAAAGCCATGCCCTCTCCGAACCGTTAGCCAGTGAGATCGGGCAAGATTACAGTGCCCTCAAGGCCATGCGGGAAACCCGCGGATACAGTTTGGAAGAGCTTTCCTTGACGTGCGGCCTGTCGGTCGACGAAATCGAGGACATCGAGAACGGCAGGGCAGCCGATCCGGCGAAGCTGCGTCGTATTGCGTCCGCGCTTCGGCTTCCTCAGGACACTCTCATTGCTTCGGCAGCCAGCACTCCGGCCGCACAAGGCCGACCCCTGGCATAAACCAGTGCCAGGCATGCCCGAGAAACCCGCCAAGGCCCCTTGGCGGGTTTCTTGCTGATGCCATAGGGGTTTTACCGCCGACCGGGCTTGCCGACTTGCAAATCGCACGTGTTTATACGCGCGGCATCCTTGAACCCTGGGGGGTTTCGATATGAGCCTGGAATCCGTTCGTGCGTTCTTCGCCGCTCATGCGCCTGATATCGAGGTCATCGTCACGGAAGCGAGTTCGGCGACCGTGACGCTGGCGGCGCAGGCGCATGGCGTGTTGCCGGCGCAGATCGCCAAGACAATCTGCCTTCGCGTCGGCGACCGCACCATGCTGGTCGTGACCAGCGGCATCGCAAGGTTGGACAACCGCAAATTCAAGGACCAGTTCGCCGGCAAGCCGCGCATGCTGGACGCGGAGGAAGTCGTCGCCGCCACGAGCCATCCGGTCGGTGGCGTCTGCCCGTTCGGCCTGCCGGCGCCCCTGCCGGTCTATTGCGACGTATCGCTGCGCGAGTTCGACGAGGTTGTCCCCGCCGCCGGCGCCACCAACGCGGCGGTGCGGATTACGCCGCGGAGGATGGTCGAGCTTACCGGTGCTGAATGGGTGGATGTCTGCCAGGGGTAGGGTCGCGACGGGCTGAGCTGTCGCCCTAATCGACCAATGGCGTCATGAAAACCAAATACGAATAGGGGAGCTCCTTGCGGGCTCCCCGTGACGCCTAGATGCTGAAGCTCAGACGGCTAACTACTGACGCATTCCGAACTTGTAGGTTAGCCTGGCCATCACGGCATCGACCTTTGCCTTCGTGCGATACGTCTCAGGATTGTCACCGAGGTGCCCGTCATCGTAAACGTTGTCGCCCGTGCTCGTCTTATGACCGAGGTCAATGTGGGTGTAGTCCACGCCCAGCGAGAGGTTGTTCGTAAGGGCATAGTCGATGCCGGCGCCGAGCGCATAGCCGTTCTGCCACTCATTCTTCTCGTAGGACACGAGAGCGTCATTGTCTCGGGCGCGGAAATCCACCTTGCCGCCGGCATAGCCCGCCTTCGCGTAAATCAGCACGCGATCGAAGGCGTAGCCGACACGGCCAACGATCGTGGCATAATTCGAGATCTTGGCGGTCTCGGTGTCACTGTCCGAATAATAGGGGCTCGTGATGGTTTTGCGGATGCCCGTTGCCGTCCAGGTCGCCTCGCCGCCCAGAACGAATTGCCCCCACTGCCATTGCGCGCCCGCATGGATACCCCCGGCTACGCCGGCTTTGTTGAAGTCAAAGCCCTCTGTTCCGGCCGGAACGAGCTCGGTGAAAAAGCCGCCGTTTGGCTCGGTCATGTCCGTCGCCGTGATGTCACCATTGGCAACGCCGATATGGCCGCCGGCATAGAAACCGTTCCAGTCATAGGCCGACCCCGCAACCGGGGCCACCACGTCCGCTGCTGAGGCAGTGCTTGCCGACAGGGCGGCAACAGCGAAAACTGCTAAGAACTTATTCACGTATTTCTCCCAGCCCAAGTAATTCCCCCATCCATGACAATAGCCGGGACAGTGTAAAAAGTATGTGACCTTTTTGCAACTAGCTGTATTTTGCCTTGGCCCAATCTTCCATCGATCACTGTGCCTACACTGACCTGACACTTCCAGGCGCAAATCGAGCCCAGTAAAGGGCTCGTAGAGCGCTCGGCCCCGAAATCCGCATATCAGTCAACGGGCCAGATCTTCACCAGTAGAGCGATTCCTTGAGGAAGATGTCAGGTGTGCGGTTTTCATTCGGGCATGAAAAAGCCCGCACCCAAAGCCGAGGCGCCTTTCCCGGCGGAAAAGACAAAACGAAGGGGTTTGCGTCGCATGCATTGCCACTCGGGCTCGAGTCGCCGACAATGACTGGCGTGCCGTTTACGGCGGCGATTTCGTCGAAACTGACATACTCGTTTGTGTGTATGACTTTTCCATCGACTGATAGCTGATCCTGAGTTTGATCAACCTTGTTCTTCAGTATCGAAATGTCATGTCCGAACGCACGGAGTTCCCCACCAGAGGCGGCTGCAGTTCGATGCACCATGGAATATGCACGCCAGAGTAGCGCGACAGATCACCATCTCGAATCCCCCTACATACCCGTCGATGGTCGCAGGAAACACTCGGAAATCAATGAAAGAGCTCAAAGCAGCTCTGTTACTCCATCAGTCATCCTGCGAAGTACGCCGGAACTGAGAGTAGGACTTTGGGGGCAAGTCCTTGTTCTAAAATGGTCGGAGTGGCCGGATTCGAACCGACGACCCCTTGACCCCCAGTCAAGTGCGCTACCGGGCTGCGCTACACTCCGGACCGGTCGCGATGTATCGTGATAACCCCGCTCGGGTCAACCGAAATTCGGCGTTTATTATGTTGCCGCGATCGCAGGTGTCGATGAGCGGCGCAATACCGGCCGCAACAGCCGCTGATGGCGGTATTCGAGCGCGATGGCGCCCCAGATCAGGCCTAGCAGCAGGTACATGTGGCGCCAGTGGTCGATGTCGATGAAGGTGCCAAGCCCGACATTGCCGATGAAGGCGACATAGGCGCACAAGAGATAGGGCTGCCACGGCCGGTCGCGCAGGAGGATGCGGAACCCGGCTGCGATCGTCCACAGGACGAGCGTCAGAAACGACACGAAACCGATCCAGCCATAGTCCATCAGCATCTTCAGCCAGATGTCGTGCGTGTCCTCGCCGAAGATCGTGCCGAAGACCAGTGGCCCGATGCCGAACGGATGCTCCATCGCCATCTGGAAACCGATCGTGTAGCGGGCGAAGCGGCCGAGGCGGGCGGTGTCGTAGCTCTGTTCGAGATGCGCGCGGTTGGAGAACATTTCCGACACCCCGGGCAGCTGCAGGATGACGATGATGGCGATCGTCAGCAGCGACAGCGCGGCGACGGTCATGATCACCACGCGCAGCCGGAACATGCCGCTGGCGCTCTGCAGGAACAGGCAGCCGGTGAGCAGCACCGCCGAAACCGCGAACATGCCCCAGGCGCCGCGCGAGAACGAGAAGAAGATGCCGGCGGTGATGATCAGCAGCGGTGCCGCCAGCAGCGGCATGCGCGAAACCGAACCGGTCAGGATCAGGTAGAGCAGGTAGATGCCGGGCAGCACCAGGAACGGCCCGAATACGTTCGGGTCCTGGAAGGCGCCGGCGGCGCGGTCGTATTTGGTGAACATCTCGGCGCCGGGGAAGGCGTGGAAATAGCCTGCTATGCCGAGCAGCGAGGTCATCACGGCGGAGATCACATAGGCAATGAAGATCAGCCGGTAGAGGCCTGGCTGCGTGGCTGTAACCGAGGCGAAGAACACCGCGCTGAAGGCGAGGAACAGCGACACGGCAAGGTAGAGCGGCGTGTTGGCGAGATCCGCCATCTGCGTCATCGAAATCATGCCGCCGATGTTCATAGTCACCAGCAGTACCAGCAGCGGCAGCGCCGCACGGGAGATCCTCATGCCGAAAAGAGCCCAGATAGCGATCAGCCCGGCCATGTAGAGTTCATAGGGCGCTGGTTCGCTGATGACGAAACCGGACAGCAGGATGCCCAGCACGACCGCCCCCGAAGAGATCATCGCGATCAGCTTGGCGTTGACGGCGGCCTGCGGCAGCTCAATGGAGGTGGCGCTCAATAGGCGTTTTCCGTGTTGAGCAGGCGGATCGGTGTCAGGAACAGGATCCTGAGATCGAACAGCAGCGACCAGTTCTCGATGTAATAAAGGTCGTATTCGGTCCGCATACGGATCTTCTCGTTGGTATCCATCTCGCCGCGCCAGCCATTGATCTGCGCCCAGCCGGTGACGCCGGGCTTGACCTTGTGGCGGGCGAAATAGCCGTCGACCACTTCGTTGTAAAGAAGGTTGTGCGACTGCGCGGCGATCGCATGCGGGCGCGGACCGACCAGCGACAGCGAGCCCAAAAGCGAGTTGAAGAACTGCGGCAATTCGTCGATCGAGGTCTTGCGGATGAAGCGGCCGACACGGGTGACGCGCGGGTCGTTGCGGGTCACCGTCTGCTTGGCGGTCGGGTCGGAGCGATCCGTGTACATCGAGCGGAACTTGTAGACCTCGATGATCTCGTTGTTGAAACCATGCCGCTTCTGGCGAAACAGCACCGGCCCCTTGCTGTCGAGCTTGATGGCGATGGCGGTGGCCAGCATCACCGGCGAGAACACGACGATGCCGATCAGGCTGAAGATGATGTCGAAGGCGCGCTTGGCGACCGAATCCCAGTCGTTGATCGGCTTGTCGAAGATGTCGAGCATCGGCACCGAGCCGATGTAGGAGTAGGCGCGCGGACGAAACTGCAGCGCGTTGGAATGCGCGGACAGGCGGATATCGACCGGCAGCACCCACAGTTTCTTCAAAAGCTGCAGCACGCGCGATTCGGCGGTCAGCGGCAGCGACACGATCAGCATGTCGATGCGGGCGATGCGTGCGAATTCGATCAGCTCGGAAATGGTGCCGAGCTTGGGATAGCCGGCGACCAGCGGCGGCGAGCGCTTGTCGTTGCGGTCGTCGAAGATGCCGCAGATGCGGATGTCGTTGTAGGGCTGCTTCTCGACCGAGCGGATCAGGACTTCCGCCGCCTTGCCGCCGCCGACGATGACGGCCCGCCGCTCCATGCGGCCATCGCGTGCCCAGCGACGGATCAGCCGCGACATCACCAGCCTGAGGCTGAAGAGGCAGACGAAGCCGACGACGAACCACGTGCCGAACAACAGGCGCGAATAGTCCTGCGACATCTTCATGGCGAAGGCTGTCAAGGCCATCAGCGCGAAGGCGCCGGCCCAGACCAGCAGGATGCGGCCGAAATTGGCGATAGGCCGCATCAGGGACACGACCTGGTAGCAGTCGGTGACGTCGAGCAGCACCACGGCCAGGAATGACGCGGCGGCGATCGTCAGCGGATATTGCCAGGCGAGATAGTTGAAGAACCCGACATAGTGGAAATAGACGCAGAGGCCCGAAACCAGAAGCACCCCGAATTCGACCATGCGCAGGACACCGCTGACCATGATCGGCGACATCGTGTCCCGTCGGTACTGCGAGGCGACCTGCCGGGCAACGTCGTTCATGCCGCCGGGCGCATTGCCCTCGGCCGGAATGTCGAGTTTACGCACTGCTTCTGGTGAAAAGCGGCGCGCGGGGTCGATCTCATTCATGGAACAGTCCGCAAGCTTCCCCAGGGTGATTAGCAAAAGAGAGCTAAGAAACCCTTGAAACAACGCATGGCTTTGGAAGGGCCTGGGCCTACTTGTCGAGCGCGGCGAAGTAGGCCTTCTCGATTTCGGCGGCCATGACGTCGGCTCCGAAGCGCGCCCTGAGGCTGGCATCGTCGGGCATCAGCTTGCTGTAGGCGGCGAGATCGGTCAGCGCCTGGCTCATCTTGTCGGCGAGTTCTGTCGGGTCGGGTCGGATCAGGGCAGGGGAGTTTGAACCGAAAATCTCCGGTATGCCGCCGACGGAGGTCGCGATCATCGGTCTTGCCGCGGCAAGCGTTTCCAGCACGATGTAGGGCATGGCTTCGGCCCGCGAGGGAACCACGACGAGCGCCGCCAGCCCAAACGCCTCCCGGGCCGGCATCGGCGGCAGGAAACGGACATGGCCTTCAAGACCGAGGCGCTTCACCTGTGCGTGGTAGCGCGGCAGGTCGTCGCCATCGCCCACCATCACCGCGCTCAGCGCGCGGCCGAGCCGGGGTCCGGCGAGGGCGAGGGCATCGATGAAGATGTCGGGTCCCTTGAGGTCCCGCATCATGCCGATATAGAGCAGGTCCGCCGCGTCGGCGCTGGGGACAACCGGCTCGAATTCGGTGGCGCGAAGTCCATTGTAGGCCAGCGTGTTCGGGATCGGCGGCTCGCCGACCTTCCTGCGATAGGTCAGCCGCTCGTAGTCGGAGACGAACAACAGGCAATCGGTGAAGCGCGCCATGATGCGCTCGAGCGCGAAGAACAGCTTTCCGGTGACGGTGCTCTCGTCATAGTGGAGAGAGCCGCCATGCGGCGAATAAAGGCGGGCTACGCGAGACCTTGATACCCGCAACAATGAGCCGAACAGACGGGCATAGGCACCACCCTTGGCGCCATGCCCGTGCAGAACGTTCGGCTGCAATTCCTTGATGATCCTGTAGGTGCGCCGGGCCGAGGCGAGGTCGCCCAGGCCGACATGGCGCTGCATTGGCGTGCGATGGATGCCGAGCGCCAGCACGTCCTTCATCTGCTCGAACAGGCGCTCCTCGAATTCGCCGCCCGTCGTCGAATCGCAGACGATGCCGACCGCATGACCGGCGGCGACCTGGGCTTCGGTCAGGTCGCGCACATGCCGGAAAATTCCTCCAACGGGTGAACGAAAGCAGTGGACGATCCTGAGCTTGTCCGCCACGTGGTGCCGGTCAGAACAGGCGTTCGCGGACGTAGACGGTATCTCCGGGCAGCAGTGGATCCGAGGTGACCACACGGCCCGTCATCACCTTGCCGTTGATGTCGCGGGTGATGTCGACGCTCTCCTGGTTGGCGCGCGGTGTGAAGCCTCCGGCAATAGCGATGGCCTTCTGCACCGTCAGGCCGGGCACATAGGAATACTGGCCGGCGGCGCCCACTTCGCCCATGACGAAGATCGGCCGGTAGCGATCGATCTCGACGGAAACATCGGGATCGCGAAGATAGCCTTGCCGCAACTTGTCGGCGATCTCCTTTTCCATCTGCTGCGCGGTGTGGCCACGGGCGGGTATGGCGCCGACAAGCGGGAAAGAGAGATAGCCGGACTGGTCGACGCTGTAGGTGTTGGTCAGCCCGTCCTGTTCGAACACCGTGACGCGGACGCGGTCGCCGGCACCGAGACGATAGGGTTGGTCGAGGACCTCGTGGAAGGCCGCCGGTGTCGGCCGGTAGCTGGAGCAGCCGGCGAGCATCGATACGGCAAGCAGCGCGCGAAAGAGGGAAGCAGTGCTTTTCATGACCGGACACGTACCTTCGACTGGCTGCTGCGGCGTCGCAGCAAACATCTGATATCGAGGCTCGTTATCATCCTGTTAGGGTTAATGGTCGGTAAAGGAGCCGGCCGATACCGTCCGCGCCGGCAAGGATTTTGGTATTTTATCGTTTTTTTCTTGCCGCTCGCCAGCAAGTCCTAACGAGAGCTTACCTTGGTCTTAACGGCTGAGTTACCATAGTTGTTTACGGTGCATCCTGACCCAGTTTCGGAGTAGGGATGCATGTCCGTTCAGTCCGCGGCCGCAGATGTCGATGTTGACCTCAAGCAGCTCTTCGCCAGCCTGGCGAGGCGTTGGCTGCGCACAGTGCTTGTCGTTCTGGTGGTGACGGGGCTGGCCTTCGCCTTGGCGTCGCTGGCAACCCGGCACTACAAGGCGGAGACGCAGGTGGAGATCGTGCCGCGCGAATCCGTATACACGCGGCCGGCCAGCAACAACAGCGACACCGACAAGCCGATTCTCGATGAACAGGGCGTCGCCACGCAGGTCCAGATCATTTCCTCCAACGAAATCCTCAAGCAGGTGGCGCAGAAGCTTGGCCTGGAGAAACTGCCCGAGTTCAACGATGCGCTCGACATGTCGCCGCTGAGCCGCCTTTTGGTCCTGGTCGGACTGAAAAGCGATCCGATGGAAATTCCGACGGAAGAGCGCGTGCTCAAGAAAATGCACGAGAAGCTCAACGTCTATGGCGTCGAGAAGACCCGTATCATCGCCATCGAGTTCTCATCGGAAGATCCAAAGCTCGCGGCCGCCATACCCGACGACATTGCTGCCGCCTATATTGCCGGCCAAGGCGCGGCAAAGCTCGAATCGAACAACGCCGCCGCCGACTTCCTGGCGCCGGAGATCGCCGACCTGCAGCGGCAAGTCAAGGATGCCGAGGCGAAGGTCGCGGCCTATCGCGCGCAGTCCGATCTTTTGATGGGCGGCAACAATTCGGTGCTCGCCACCCAGCAGCTTTCGGAATTGTCGAGCGAACTGTCGAAAGTGCGCGCCAATCGCGCCGCGGCCGAAGCGACAGCCGACGGTGTACGCAAAGCGCTGCAGAATGGCGGCTCGCTGGACGCGGTGCCGGAAGTTCTGTCATCCGACCTGATCCAGCGTCTGCGCGAGCGTCAGGTCGAACTGCGCACCAACATCGCCGATCTGTCGACGACGCTGCTCGACAATCATCCGCGCATTCGCGCACTGAAATCGCAGCTGTCCGATCTCGACGCACAGATCCGCAGCGAGGCGCAGAAGGTGATGAAGGGCCTGTTGATGCAGGCCGAGACCGCCAAGGCCCGCGAGAGCCAGCTTGTCGCCGACGTCAACACGTTGAAGGCGGCGTCGGCCCAGGCCGGCGAACAGCAGGTCGATCTCGACGCATTGCAGCGCGATGCGGCGGCCAAGCGCCAGCAACTCGAACTCTACCTGACCAACTACCGCGAAGCGGCTTCGCGCCAGGATCGCAAATATCTGCCGGTCGACGCCAGGATCGTCTCGAAGGCCTCGGTGCCTTCGGAAGCCTATTTCCCCAAGATCGGGCCGATCGTCGGAGCTGCCTTCGCGGCCTCGCTGCTGCTGATGGCGGTGCTCACGCTGTTGCAGGAACTCTTTTCGGGCCGCGCCATGCGCCCGGCCAGTGGCGCCCGTTTCGAGCCGATCGATGAGGTGGCGATGCCGGCGACGGCTCGCTCCGAGCCATCCGGCCGCCTGGAACCGCTAATTCCCGGCGAGGCCGCCAACCGTGCCGCCGAGACGCCATGGCCCCCCGAAACGATCTCGGATCCGGAGGCGCGGCCTGCTGCCGAGCCTGTCACCGAGACTGAATCCGTGCCAGAGCCCGAGCCTGTTGTGGCGGCGCGGCCGCGCTCGGTGCTTGGCGAGATCGACATCGAGAAGGCGGCTGAAAAGCTGATCGCGAGTGGGGCCGCGCGCGCCATATTCGTTTCGCCCGAAGGCGACGAGGCGGCCGCATCGGCGATCCTGGTGGCGCGCGAGGTTTCCGACGCCGGCCTGCGCGTCCTGCTGCTCGACCTCACCGCCTCGGGCGCCGCCTCGCGGCCGATGCTGGACAGCGGGCTTTTCCCCGGCATCACCGATCTGCTCGTGTCGCAGGCGCAGTTCAGCGACGTGATCCATGCCGATCTCTATTCCGACTGCCACGTCATTCCGGTCGGCACCGCCGATCCGGTCCGCGCCATGCGCGCCGCCGACCGGCTGCCGATCATCATGCAGTCGCTGACCACGGCCTACGATCTGGTGGTGGTCGAATGCGGACCGGCCGACGCACAAGGCATCAGCCGTCTGGGCGGCGATGCCACCGAGGTGTTCCTGTCCATGCTGGAGCCGGACGACGAGGTGGCGCAGGCCGCGGTCAAGCTGATCGAGAACGGCTACCCGGACGTGACGCTGGTGACGCCGCTTGGTCACGAGCCCCCGGGCACCCCGGGACGCCGTTCCGCGGCCTGAAGGAACCGCTGTCCGGAGGCAGGCTCCGGACTATCCCAGTTCGAGCGTCGTCACGCCGAATATCCTGTTGGCGTCGAGCTTCGGCGGCGGGCCTTTGTACATGCGGGTGGTGGTGAAGGTCGGTGAGAAACCCGCCGCGCCGAGTGCCGCGATGAAATCCACCTGGGTGGCCGGGACGTCGATGTTCAGGTCGCCACCCTCGCACGCGCTCGCCAGTTCCTCGAGCAATCCAACCGCGGTCTGCATGTCGTCGGCGAAGAGCGGGCCGACCTTGAAGCCGCTGCGGCAGGATCGCGCCACCGCATAACCAGCCATTCCCCGCGGCGTGATCGCCGCCAGCGCATGGTGCGGTGGCTGCACCCATCGCCGAAGGAAGGAACTCCGGGATGCGGGAAAGCAACGTGCGTCATAGGCGATGATGTCGGGCATCAGTTGCGACGTCACCATGCGAGGCCGCTCGGCGCCGATGGGCGCGGCTGCGGGGCGCCCGCTGTAGCGGACGGTTTCGTAGGCCGGCGTGAATCCCTTGCTCTGGTAGTTGGCCTGCTGCTCCTCGACGCCATCGAGCCCGATGGTGCGCCCGGCCAGCCGGTCCATGCCCGCGGTCCACACCATCTTGCCGTAACCCTTGCCGCGCATGTCCGGACGGCAGATGTAGAGACCGATGAAACCGAAATCGTGCCCATAAGCCACAGCCGAGATCGCGGCGACCATTTCGTTGCCGACAAAGGCACCGATGAAACCCTCCTGATCTGCTGCCTGGAACATCGCGGCATCTTCAAGGCCGGGATTCCAGCCCTCGGCAGCTGCCCAGTCGACGAGGACGGCCAGTTCTTCAAGCGACAGCGCGCGGATGGTCGGCTTCATGATGCTCATTTCGCAGCGATGGTTACGGTCGAAGGATTTCAGCAGAGATGACCGGTCTTGGCCAGTCGCTTGCATCGGCGCCGCGCTTCGAGGTCGAGGCCTGCCGAAAGCAAGCCCCGGCAAGGCCTAGTTGTCGTCTTCGCCGGGGGCGGGGGCCGGCTGTCCAGCAGCCTTGCGGCGCAGCATCTTGGTCAGCTTCCAGACCATCGGGCTGTTCTTGATAAAAGCCTTCAGCCGCGTGCCCTGGCGAAGCCCCTGTGCCAGCGCGCGGCCCTTCAGCGTCAGCGGGACCAGCACCTCGAAATGCCGGGTTTCGATATCGCACCACAGTCGCTTGTAGGGCTCGTCGCCGACCGAGAAATCATAGACCGCAAAGCCGGTCTCGCAGGCTTCCTGGATGTTGTTGAAGAACAGGAAGTCGCCGGGACTGGTGTGGGCGAGATCGTCCTCGGAGATCGCTCCGAACTCACAGATCACGCGTTTGCCCGAAAAGCTCGACCCGGTGACGGCGCGCAGCCTGCCGGCGACCTCTAGCCCGTGCAGCACGAAGGAGGGTTTTTGTTCGGCCAGGGCCTGGCCGAACAATGCCCGGAAGAAAGCGCGCGTGTGGTCGTCGCCGAAGACGTTGGCAATGCCCATCTTGCGGAAGCGGGATTCCTTCATCTCGAAGAAGGCGTCGAGCAGCCTGTTCACCTCTTCCGGTGTGGCGGCCGTGATGCGCCGATGGCTGCCGACGGCCTCGAACTTGCGTGTCTGCGAACGATGCTTCTTGCGTTTGCGCTTGCCGCTCGCACGCGCCAGCAACGCGTCGAAGCCGCCGTCGAGATCGACGGCCAGCGCAAGGTTGGGGCTGGCAAAATGATCGAGCGATGCGAAGGGATTGGCGATGCCGTCGAGGTCGGGCAACAGTCGTTCCAGCGCGATGAGATCGATGTCGGGGCGCGCCCTGGCGATGGCGGCAAGCAACGTCCGGATGGCCGCGACATCCGCCTTGGCCAGCCATTGCGGGTCTGCGGCGGCAAAATTGCCATTGGCGTGTCGGCCGCCCATGAAACGGGCGACCCGGAACGGGCCGCGGCGGGTCACTTCCAGCGCCAACGCCAGGACCGGTTTGCCTCCGAGAGCGAGCGTCGCGACGATCGGATCTGGCCTGACCTGCGTGGCCCAGTTCAGGGTCCATATAGCGCCCTGTGCCGGAGCGCAGAGCGCAGAGCGGCAGAACGCCGCATAGGCCGCGAGCCCCTCGGCGGCGGCAACGCAAACAGACAGCCCGGCGGCATCTTTCGGCAGGGCCCGTGACGAGGCTTCGGTCGCCGTGAGCCGATTGCCCTCAAATGACGCCGATGCGTCAACCATACCTCAATCCTTAGGGCGTATTGATCCCGATTTGGGGTTCGCTCAGGCGTATTCTGTGCTTGGATCAGCCTAGGCGCAAAAGGTGAATGAATGATCGACGGCGGGGAGGCAATCCGGAAACTGGCGCTCAACGTCGCCCGCTATACCGGCCTCGCACCGCTGGCCAGGCCGTTTGTCGGCGGCATCGGCGCCATCCTGATGCTGCACCGCGTGACGGCGACGCCGGAAAAGCCCGATAGCGTTAACCGGCACCTCAACATCTCGCCCAGCTTCCTCGACGCCATGATCGCCGACATGAAGGCGGGCGGCTATGCCTTCGTCTCGATGGACGAGGCGATCGAGCGCATCAAGGCAGGCGGCAAGGGTGGCCGGTTCGCCACCATCACCGCCGACGACGCGTACCGGGACAATTTGACCGAGGCTCTGCCGGTGCTGGAAAAGCACGGCGCGCCGATCACCATCTATGTCGCACCCGGGTTGATCGACGGCACCGCCGATCTGTGGTGGGATGTGGTCGAGGACATCGTCAACGCGTCCGACCGCCTGACCCTGACGACCTCGAACGGCCCGGTGCTGATCGATTGCAAGACCCCCGCCAGGAAACACCAGGCCATCGCCCGGCTGCACACCTACTTCACCACCGAAGTTCGCGAGGAAGACTTGCGGACCGTGCTGCGCGAACTGGCCAGTGCAAATGGCATCGACGTGGATGCCTCACGCCGGCGCACGCTGATGAACTGGGATGAGATCCGCACCATCGCGGCGCACCCGCTGGTGACGATCGGTGCCCACACCATCAATCACAGCAATCTGAAGCGGCTTTCCGAGGCCGGCGCACGGCAGGAGATCGGCGCTGTGAAGGACATGTTGCGGGCTGAGCTTGGCGCCGAGCCCCGTCATTTCGCCTACCCCTATGGCTATGCCAGTGCCGTCGGCTGCCGCGAGGTGGGCTTTGCCCGTGATGCCGGCTATGCCTCCGCGGTGACGACCCGCCACGGCGTGCTGCGCGCCGAGCACGCCGGCTTCCTGCATGCCTTGCCGCGCCTCTCGGTCAATGGCCGCTACCAGAGCCTCGCTCATATCCGCACCATGCTGTCGGGCGTGACAACGCCGCTCGCCAATGCCGGCAAGATGGTCGTGACAATCTGACGGATTATCTGGCTAGGCCAGGCCAAAGCTCAGCGCTTGGCCCGCGGCTCCAGCATCAGCCATTTGATGATGCCCATCGCCGGCAGCACCCACAGCAGGCCGCTGAGCAGGAAGAACAGGAACTGCACCAGCGCACCGGACTCCGACAGCCGGGCGACCGCGAAGATCGAGGCGACCAGCGCATAGATGATGACCAGTGCCACCAGCAGGAACATTCCGATCAGCTTTTTCAGGCGAATGGGCATGGCTTGGCCTCGTTGATCGCACTCGCTTAAGCCGAACGCGGGGCACGCGCAACCCGCGGCGGACGGCGCGACGGCGTGCCGCGCCGGACGGTCTTGCCAGCACGGGTACGATGGTCCACCAATCCGCGACCTCAACCTGCCGGGAATAGATCATGGCTGCCATTTCAGCCGCCGCGCCGTACGTGGCCCGCGACCGCGACCTGCACAACCGCGCACTGCTGCGCGGCTGGCTTTATGTCGTGCTTCTGGTGTTGTTCGCGCTGGTGCTGGTCGGCGGCGCCACCCGGCTTACCGAGTCCGGCCTATCGATCACGCAATGGCAGCCGATCCATGGCGTCATTCCGCCGCTCAACGATGCCGAGTGGCAAGAGGAATTCCAGCGCTACCAGCAGATCCCCCAATACACCGAGCTCAACAAGGGCATGAGCATCGAGGCGTTCAAGTCGATCTTCTGGTGGGAATGGGCACATCGCCTGCTGGCACGCAGCGTCGGCCTGGTCTTTGCCGTGCCGCTGCTGGCCTTCTGGGCGACGCGCCGCATCGAGCGCGGCCTCGGACCCAAACTGGTCGGGATTCTGCTCCTCGGCGGTTTGCAGGGCGCCATCGGCTGGTGGATGGTGGCCTCGGGCCTGGTCGACCGCGTGTCGGTGAGCCAGTACAGGCTGGCGACGCACCTGACGCTGGCAGCGCTGATCTTCACCGCCACCATGGTCGTGGCGCGTGGACTGGCGCCGCATTCCGAACCCGCCGCCGATCGCTCGACGCAGCGCCTGGCCGGCTTCATCGTACTGTTGGCGCTGATCCAGATCTATCTCGGCGGCCTGGTCGCCGGCCTCGACGCCGGCATGAGCTACAACACCTGGCCGCTGATGGACGGCAGGATCATCCCGGGCGATCTGCTGATCCTCGAGCCGGCATGGCGCAATTTCTTCGAGAGCCCGAAGACGGTGCAGTTCGTCCATCGTCTGGGCGCCTACACGGTCTTCGTCGTCGCGCTCTGGCACATGATCGCGACGCGTCGGCGGCTGCCCGGGTCGACCCATGCGCGCCGCGCGACGCTGCTGTTTGTGCTGGTGCTGGTGCAGGCCTCGATCGGCATCGGCACGCTGCTGATGCAGGTGCCGCTGCATATGGCGCTGACGCACCAGGGTTTTGCGCTGGTCGTGCTGGGCTTCGCCGCCGCTCACTGGCGCGGCACCAAGGGTGCTTACCCCCTGCCGCACCAGGTTGCGCTCCGGACCTGATCGCGAGCCGATCGGTCGATCACATCCAGAATTCGTTGGACCGCGTGGTCTTCTCGCCGTCGAATTCCGCCTGGCGCAAGGTGGCGGATGGGGTGGACTGGCTATGGGCTGCCTTGGCAGCCTTGTCGGCGTCGGCAAGCGACTACCGCTCCCGTCCACGGACTTAGAAAGCGGCCCGCACCGTCCGGATAGCCGCGGCTATCGACAGTTCGCGGTTCTCCTCGACCGCGTTGTCGTCCTCGTGATGCCAGGCCGCGGACAGGCAGCCATAGGCGATGGCGTGGTCGAGTATCGCTGCCGGTGATTGCCCCAGCGTCCTGGCAAAGATTTCGGCCATATGCGCGATCCGCAGGGGATCGAGGCAAAGCTCGTCGCGTTCGAGCGGGTTGTAGAACATGTTGGCGGCGTCGAAGCTGGGGTCGCCGAGCACGCCCTTCGGATCGATCGCCAGCCAGCCGCGCGGGCCATGCAGGATGTTCTCGTGGTGCAGGTCGCCGTGGAGCGGCCTGACATTGCGCGGGTCGGCCAGCAATCGATCTGCGATTGCGGCGGCCTCGACATAGGGGCTGTCATGACCGTTGGCGCGATCGGTTGCGGCTTTCTTGAAAAGGCTGGCGAACCGCTCCCTGAGCGGCTGAAGCTCGGACGGGAAGGGGTGCTTCGATGGCGAGAGCAGCCTTGCCATCACCTCGGCGGCGACTTCGGTGGCGATTTCGTCGCCTTGCTCATCGAGAACCTTGGAAAGCAGTGTTTCGCCGGCAAATTCGAGCAGCATGCTGTGACCGTCGCGGCCAAGCAGGCGCACCGCGCCTTCGCCGCGCCGCCAGGCAAGGAAATGCTCGCCGCGCAACTCGTCGGCGACATCGTCGAAAGGCTTGAGCGCCTTGACGATCGCCGGCGAGCCATCCTCGCGCCGCACCTTCCAGATGCGGCTCGAAAAGGTTTCGGCGATGAGTTCTGGCGCGCTGACATTCCAGCGCGCCGGGAAGGCTGGTGCGTCCATCAATGCATGTCGCTCAAGAGTGGCCCCGAAAGACGACGCGCTTTAGGTCCCGAGCATCAGGTCCATGTTCTGGACGGCAGCACCCGACGCGCCCTTGCCGAGATTGTCGTAGACCGCCAGCAGCAGTGCCTGCGCGCGTTTGTCGTTGGCAAAGACATAGACCTTCATGCGGTTGGTGCCGTTGTAGATCTCCGGATCGATGTCCGGCATGCGCTCCAGATGCGCGTAAGGCGCCACCTCGACCACGCCGCCCTTGATTGCGGCGAAATGGTCGGCAATCGCCGCATGCAGTTCCGCACCGCTCGGCACGTGATCGAGGCCGCCGAGCTGCAGCGGCACCACGGTGATCATGCCTTGGGCGAAATTGCCCACGGCCGGCTGCATGATCGGGTCATGCGACAGCTTCGCATAGGCCCGCAATTCCGGCACGTGCTTGTGCTGCAGGGTGAGGCCGTAGGGCAGGAACTCCGAAGCATCTTCGCCCTTGGCGACATAATCCTCGATCATCGGACGCCCGCCGCCCGAATAGCCCGAAATGCCGTTGACGGTGATCGGGAAATCCGCCGGCAGCAGGCCGGCGGTGACCAGCGGCCGCAGCGTCGCGATCGGTCCTTGCGGCCAGCAGCCGGGGTTGGCGATACGCTTGGCCGAGGCGATCGTCTTCGCCTGATCCCTGTCCATTTCAGCGAAACCATACGCCCAGCCCTCGGCCACGCGATGCGCGGTCGACGCATCGATGACCTTGGTCGTGTCATTGGTGATCAGCGAGACGCTTTCCTTCGCCGCGTCGTCCGGCAGGCACAGGATCGCGATATCGGCGGCATTGAGGAATTCGGCGCGTGCGGCCGTTTCCTTGCGGCGCTCGGCGGGAATGGAAATGATCTCGAGGTCGCCGCGCTCGGCAAGCAGCGCCCGGATCTGCAGGCCGGTGGTACCGTGCTCGCCGTCGATGAAGATTTTCGGTTTCATTGCCTGATCAAGTTCCCTGAGATTTCAAGACTATATGCCGTTACCATGATTCACCGCGGCGCCGTTGTGGTTGCCGTTGTTCAGTTCTTCGAGCCGGGCTTTCCGCTCCGCCAGCAGGCCGAGATACTGCATGGCCACCATCGAGCCGGCAATCGCCGTTATATCGGCGTGATCATAGGCCGGCGCAACCTCCACGACATCGGCGCCGACAATATCGACCTGGTTGAGCTGCCGCAGCGTCGACAGGATCTTCGCCGAGGACGGCCCGCCGGCAACCGGCGTGCCCGTGCCGGGCGCATAGGCCGGATCGAGGCAGTCTATGTCGAACGTCAGATACGTCTTCTTGCCGCCGGTGCGGTCGACGATGGCGTAGGCGATGTCGGACGCGCGCATCTCCTCGATTTCGTGGCCATGGAGAATCTTGATGCCGAACGTGTCGGGGGCATGGGTGCGGATGCCGATCTGGATCGACCGGTCGGGATCGATGATGCCTTCCTTGACCGCGCGGCCGACGAAGGAGCCGTGGTCGATGCGCTTGCCGTCGTCCTCCCACGTGTCCTGATGCGCGTCGAACTGCACCAGGGCGAGCGGTCCGTGGATTGCGGCATGTGCCTTGAGCAGCGGCCAGGTGACGAAATGGTCGCCGCCAAGCGTCAGCAGGAAGGCGCCCGACTTCAGGATCTTGGCCGCCTCGCGCTCGATCGTGCCCGGCGTCTTCTGGTGGTTGCCCGAGTCGAGCAGGCAATCGCCATAATCGACCACCGCGAGGTGCTCGAACAGGTCGCGCGAAAAGGGGTATTGCGGGTCATTGTCGAGGATCGCCGAGGCACGGCGGATAGCCTGCGGGCCGAAACGCGCGCCTGGCCGGTTGGTGACGGCGGCATCGAACGGAATGCCCCACACGACCGCGTCCGCGCCCTTCACGTCCTTCGTATATTTGCGCCGCATGAACGACAGCGCGCCGGAATAGGTCGGCTCGAACGCAGCGCCCGTTTTGGAGCGGGCGGTGAAGGCATGGTCGATGGTCTTGGTCGCCATTAATGGTCCTCGGTTTTCATCGGGGTGCAACAACTACAGAACCGGCATGGAAGATGCCAGTCACAGCTTGGGGAGACGAAACCGCGCCGCCCGGGTGCCACGGCAAGACAGGATTTGTACCGTCATGACGCAAACAGCGTTTCTTAATCCGTCCCGTGCCGTGGTGTCGACCCACGCCGGCACGATCGCCGGCGAACGCTTCCAGGTTCTCGATTCCTGGCGTGGGATCTGCGCGCTGCTGGTGGCGCTGTTTCACTTCCCGACCGCTTCGGTGATCTCGCAGAGCCGTTTCATCGGTTCGTCCTATCTTTTCGTCGACTTCTTCTTCGTCCTTTCCGGCTTCGTCATCGCCAGCAGCTACGCCGATCGCCTGAGCCAGCCGGTACAGGTCGCTCGCTTCGCGCTGGTGCGTTTCGGCCGTATCTATCCCCTGCATCTCATCATGCTCGCGGCCTTTGCCGGGTTCGAACTGCTGCGGCTGATGCTGCCGCAACTGCATGGCGCCGGCGCTGCTCCGTTCACCGGTGGGTTCGACCTGAAAAGCCTGCTTGCCAATCTTCTCCTGCTGCAAGGCATCGGCTTCGAGGATCGACTGACCTGGAATGCACCAAGCTGGAGCATTTCGGCGGAATTCTTCGCCTATCTCCTGTTCGCTGGCGTCGTCTTCGTCGCCGGCGCGCGTGCCTGGATATGGTTCGTCGCCGCCGCCGTCACCGCGCCCCTGTTCCTGCTCGGCTTCTCCACCCATCATATGGATGTGTCCTATGATTTCGGCTTCATCCGCTGCCTTTACGGCTTCTCGCTCGGCGCCCTGCTGGCCTGGTTTCAGCATGATTCCATTGCAGGGGCGCGACAGGTTCTCGTCAGGAGCGGCCCGCGGATGAGCTGGACCCTTGCCGAAATCGTCATGGTGGCGGTCATTGCCCTTTTTGTCTCGCTGGCGGGAAGCAATGATTTTGGCATCGCGGCACCGCTGGTGTTCGCGCTGGCGCTGTTTCTGTTCGCCCACGAAGGCGGCTGGATTTCAGCTCTGCTGAGGGCGCCGTTCATGCTGACGCTCGGCGCGCTGTCCTACTCGATCTACATGGTCCATATCTTCGTCCAGGCGCGGCTGATCAATGTCGCCGGGCTCGTCGAGCGCAAGCTCGGCCTCGGCCTTGTCGGCGACATCGTGCTGCGCGGGCAACCTGCGACCGGTTTCGGTGCCGGTTGGGTCGGGATAGCCGCGATCGTTCTCATGCTCGCTGCCACCGTCGCTCTATCCTGGATCACCTGGCGCTTCGTCGAAATGCCTGCGATGGCATGGTTCCGCCGGCTCACGAAACGCATCTGACGCACGGCCATTGAGGATTCCGCTAGCCGGCTTCGTTCACCTGGATGTCACGGGCATCGCCTATCCGGATCACGATCCGGCAAGGAGCGATTCTCGATGCGGACCATCTGGCTGAGCGTTCTGTTTTCCACGGCACTCGCGGCCACCTGCGGCCAGGCCTTGGCCGGTGAGACCCGCGCCAGGCAGATACTCGACCGCTTCGAACATGCCAACCAGTGGCGGGACCACGTCATGGTGGCCGCGCATCGCGCCGGCAGCATGCAGGCCGGCAAGACGCTCTATGCGGAAAATTCGCTCGCGGCTGTCCAAGGCTCGATCGCCATGGGCGCCGAAATCGTCGAAGTCGACATCAGGCGCTCGAAGGACGGCGAGTTCGTGGTCATGCATGACAGTTGGCTCGACCGCACGACGACCTGCAAGGGCGAGGTGGTGAAATACACGCTGGCCGAACTGAGGACCTGCCGGCTGGTGATCGAGGGTACTCGCGCCGTCACCAACGAAACGGTTTCGACGCTGCGCGAAATGCTGATGGCGACCCGGGACAGGATCCTCATCAACCTCGACAACAAGCTCGAGGTCGGTGACCTCCCAGGCATGATCGCGGTGGCCCGCGATCTCGGCATGGCGGACCAGGTCATCGTCAAGGAGAACCTGTGGAACCAGGGCAGGATCACCGCGGCAAAGGCCGCCATGGCTGCGGTCGGCGGCGTCCAGTTTATGCCGATCATCGCCGATGACGCGGTGCATGATGCCGGTTTCGCCGAGACGGTCGACCATGCTTTTGCGCCGCGTGCGATCGAACTGATCAACTGGCGCGCAGGCGCCGAGACGCTGACCGAAACCGGCGGACCGCTGTTCAGCACGCGCATGCGGGCCGCCGCGGTGCGCGGCAACTGGCACATCTGGGCCGACACCTATGCCATCGCTGGCAAGCCGGGCGGCTTCCTGGCCGGCGGCCGTGGCGACGAGCTGGCGGTGCAGGCCAGCCTGCCGCGCGAAGCCTGGGGTTTTTGGGCCGACCGCGGCGCCACCATCATCCAGACCGACGAACCGAAGGCGGCAATCGGCTGGCTGGCGGCGAACGGCTACCGCGTGCCTTATGCCGATGAGGTACGGCCGGTTGAGGCCTCCAGCACTGCCAGCATCAACTAGGAAAAAATAGGAAATCCGACGCTGGCGCCATTACCCCACCCGGCGCGTAGCGCCGGGCAGGGTGACTGCCGAGCCGCAAACAAAAAGGCCACCCGGAGGCGGCCTTTTCGATTGTCCAAACTGCGGAGCGCTTAGCGCTTCGAGAACTGGAAGGAGCGGCGGGCCTTCGCCTTGCCGTACTTCTTGCGCTCGACGACGCGGCTGTCGCGGGTCAGGAAGCCGCCCTTCTTGAGCACGGCGCGCAGCGCAGGCTCATAGTAGGTCAGCGCCTTGGAGATGCCGTGACGCACAGCACCGGCCTGGCCGGAGAGGCCGCCGCCGACGACGGTGGCGACGATGTCGTACTGGCCAGCGCGGTTGGAGGCGATGATCGGCTGGTTGAGGATCATCTGCAGGACCGGACGCGCGAAATAGGTTGCGAATTCCTTGTCGTTGACGACGATCTTGCCGGAACCCGGCTTTACCCAGACGCGCGCAATGGCGTTCTTGCGCTTGCCGGTGGCATAGGCGCGGCCCGACTTGTCGAGCTTCTGGACGTGGACGGGTGCCGCGGCCTGCGTATTGGTGTTGCCGGTGGCGGCGCCCAGTTCTGCGAGCGAGGAAAGCTCAGCCATCTTATGCGACCTTCTTGTTCTTGGAATTCAGCTTGGCCACGTCGAGGACTTCTGGCTGCTGGGCGACATGCGGATGCTCGGCACCTGCATAGACGCGCAGGTTCTTCATCTGGCGACGGCCGAGCGGGCCACGCGGCACCATGCGCTCGACGGCCTTCTCGACGACACGCTCGGGGAAACGGCCCTCCAGCAGCTGGCGCGCGGTGCGCTCCTTGATGCCGCCGGGGTGGCCGGTGTGCCAGTAATAGACCTTGTCGGTGAACTTCTTGCCGGTGAACACCACCTTGTCGGCATTGATGACGATGACGTTGTCGCCGTCGTCGACATGCGGGGTGAAGGTCGGCTTGTGCTTGCCGCGAAGATGATTGGCGATGACAGTGGCGAGACGGCCGACGACGAGACCCTCGGCGTCGATCAGGATCCACTTCTTCACCACATCCGCAGGCTTCTGCGAAAAGGTTGTCATGTTTTCTGCTCTCGGTTTGGACCTTCCCAAAAACATAGAGAAGGCGTTTCTTGTTGCTTGGATTGGCGAAAAGCACTTGCCCGCCGCCAATAACAAAACGGCGGCCTTTGCGGGCCGCTGCTTCGTGAGGGCTTATAGGGGAGAAGGGTAGCCCTCGTCAAGCATCATTGGCGGTCAACGAAACCGAAAAACCGTTAAATTTCAAGTGTTAAACTATGTGGTATTATTTTACAACACGGCCTGCCGCCAAAACGGCTGGTATTTCGCTCACCGCCGGCCACTCGTCACTGCAAGCAGGAGTCTGATGCCGACGGCGACCATAATGGCTCCGGCCAG
This sequence comes from Mesorhizobium sp. B263B2A, assembly GCF_020165775.1. Classification (NCBI taxonomy): domain Bacteria; kingdom Pseudomonadati; phylum Pseudomonadota; class Alphaproteobacteria; order Hyphomicrobiales; family Phyllobacteriaceae; genus Mesorhizobium; species Mesorhizobium sp. B263B2A. The sequence goes on along the minus strand of NZ_JAIUIU010000006.1, from coordinate 218,819 downwards.
CCTTCCCTGCCACACGACGAAGCTGCTTCGGCGCGACAGCCAGCCGCCGACCGCGCCGGACGTCAGCGCGACGGCGCCGAGGACAACCATTCCCATCATCTTCATAGTCGTGCCGAGAATGATGAACTGCAACGCCGCTGGACCGGCCCAAGGGTGAACGAATTGCGGCAGCATCGCTAACATGAAGGCAAGCGTCGTCGGATTGGTGAGATTGCAGATCATGCCCTGCCGGAAAGCGGCTGCAGTGCCACCGGTGTTGGCAAAGGCAAAGATACGACTTTCATCCTGCCGGCGCGCCAACAGGAATTTGACCCCGATGGCGATCAGATAGATGGCGCCGACGATTTGGAGAAAGCTGTAAAGAGGCGGCGAGGATGTGATCAGCGTGGCAAGTCCCATCGCAAGTAATGGAATTTGCACGACGCCGGCCGATACGCAGCCTGTCGCGGCCGCCAGTGCGTGGCGCCAGCCCTGTCCGACGCCGCGACTGATCACAAGCATCATATCGGGCCCGACGCCGGAAAGCTGGTAGGCAAGCACGGCGCCGAGAAAGGCAAGGTATGTGGTCAGATCGGGCATGCCGCAAAACGGACGTGTCGATCGGGAGTTCCGGCCAGGATGCCGGATCGGCCTTCTCCGTGTCAGCGTTTCGGCGGGATCGAATAGGTCCCCGTCGCGTGCGCGATCGTGTGTCCGCCCTCGCCGGCGACGATGTCGATGTCGAACACCATCAGGTTCTTTCCCAGCTTCAGGATGCGGCAGTGGCCATCGATCGGTCCTGTCCCGGCCTTGCGGACGAAGTTGATGTTGAGGTTGGTGGTGACCGAGAGTGCATCCGGCCCGGCATGGCTGAGCACGCATACATAGCCGCCTATGTCGGCCAACGTGAACAGGGCAGGGCCGGACACCGTGCCGCCTGGACGAAGATGCCGGTCGCCGGCATTGAGCCGCACGATGCAGCCGCCCGGGAAAACGTCGATCGCCTCATAGGCCGCGACTCTTTCGTTAAGCTGCGGAAACTCGGCTTCCATCAGCGCATTCACCTGCTGTGCGTTCAGCACCGGCTTGAGGTTAGTCTGGGCGGGCATGTCGGTCTCTCGTTTTGCGCCGGACCCTGTATGAGCGCAGCCGCCCGTTTCTGGCAACACCTCCGTCCGTCTGGCGCAAGCGATCGGTGTTGGACGAAACCCGATCCGGTATTAGATACTCAGGCAGCCCGAGCGGAATCGCGGAGACCTTAACATGGCCGAAATCCTTGCCATCAAGCCTGCCGCTGTCGAGGGGCCGGTCGCGACCCGGCTGGACAAGGGCGTGCTGCGCCTCATGCTGGCCAATCCGCCCGCCAACGCCCTGTCGCTGGCGGTGATGGCGGCGCTGACGGCGGAACTCGAACGCGCCAAGGCCGACAAGGCCGTGCGCGTCATCGTGCTGTCGGCGGCAGGCAAGGTGTTCTGCGCCGGCCATGACCTCAAGGAGATGACGGCGCGGCGTGCCGACGCCGATCGCGGCAAGGCCTTCTTCGAAGAGACGTTTGCCGCCTGCGCCACGTTGATGCAGGCGATCGTGCGGCATCCGCTGCCTGTCATCGCCGAGGTCGACGGCCTGGCGACGGCCGCCGGGCTGCAACTGGTCGCCAGTTGCGATCTGGCAATCGCCTCGCACGAAGCGACCTTCTGCACGCCGGGCGTCAACATCGGCCTGTTCTGCTCGACGCCGATGGTGGCGCTGTCGCGCAATGTCTCGCGCAAGCAGGCGATGGAGATGCTCTTGACCGGCGAGACGATCGACGCGGCGACCGCGAAGGACTTCGGCCTGGTTAACCGCGTCGTGCCGCGCGAGTACCTGAATCAGATTGTCACCAAATACGCGCAAACCATTGCTTCCAAATCGTCTTTGGTGGTGAAGACCGGCAAGGAAGCCTTTTACGCCCAGGCCGAGATGGGATTGGCGGACGCCTATGCGCATACCGGCCGCGTCATGGTCGAAAACATGCTGGCGCGCGACGCGCAGGAGGGCATCGGTGCCTTCATCGGCAAGCGCAATCCGGAATGGATGGACGAGTAAGGGAGACGCATTCATGGAACCGCGCATCTCCATCATCACCATCGCCACAGACGATCTCGATCGCGCGGTGCGTTTCTACGAGGCGATGGGCCTGAAACGGCATGCCGGCATCACCGAAGGCGTCGCCTTCTTCCAGATGGGGGGCGTCATTCTCGGCCTGTTCCCGCGCGAAAGCGCCGAGCAGGATTCCGGCGTCTCCTTCACCGGGGCGCCGTCCGCCGTCTATCTCGCCTACAACACCCGCTCTGATGCCGAGGTCGACGAGGTGCTCGCCATGGCGGAAAAGGCTGGCGGCCGCATCGTCAAGCCGGCCGGCCGCGCTTTCTGGGGCGGCTGGTACGGCTATTTTGCCGACGCCGACGGCCATGTCTGGGAAGTGGCGCACAATCCGGCCTTTCCAATCGCGGAAGACGGCACGATTTCGCTGCCCGAATGATGCAGCCCCGGCGATGCTGACCAAGTGATGGCCCACCGCAAGCAGCTGACGCGGCTCAAGGCACCCTATCTCAAACGCATCCTGCTCGATCCCGCGCGCGTGAACGATTGGGAAAAATACCCGTGGAGCCTGCCGCTGTTTCGCGGCCGTGCCTTCGAACTCGAATTCACCACGCCGATCACCATCATCGTCGGCGAGAACGGCACCGGTAAATCGACCTTGCTCGAGGCGATCGGCGCTCTGGCCGGTTACGACGAGGCTGGCGGCGGCAAGGGCTACCGGCCGGTCGACCATTCCAGCGCCATCGACAAGAGTGGCGCCGCGCTGGCGAACACGTTCCGTGGCCACTGGCTGCCGAAGGTCACCGCCGGCTGGTTCTTCCGCGCCGAATCCTTTTATTCCGTCGCCCGCTACCTCGACCAGGCAGCGCTGGAAGACCCATTCAAGCCGCCGCCGCCGGATTTCCTGTCCTGGTCGCATGGCGAGGGCTTCATCCGCTTTTTCGAGGAACGCTGCCGCAGGCAAGGCATCTATATCCTCGACGAGCCCGAGAGCGCGCTCTCCCCGTCGCGCCAGATCGAACTGCTCAAGATGCTGCGGCGCATGGACCAGTCGGGCACCGCGCAAGTGATCATGGCGACGCACTCGCCGCTGCTGATGGCCTGTCCCGGCGCGCGGCTGTTCCGCATCAGCCGGTTCGGGCTCGAGCCCGCCGACTTTCGCGACACGGACCATTTTCGCATGCTGCGCGATTTCAGCAATGACCCGGATGGTTTTCTCACCGAGGCGTTGTATGAGGACGAGGCATGAATCACGATAGCTACGACAACACCTACATCGGCGGCATCCTCAATTCGGTGAAGACCATCGCCATGGTCGGCGCGTCGGCCAATGACGTCAGGCCAAGCTATTTCGTGCTCAAATACCTGCTGGCCAAGGGGTTTTCGGTATTTCCGATCAATCCTGGCCAGGCCGGCAAGGAAATCCTTGGCCGCATGACCTATGCCAGGCTGGCCGACATTCCGGAGCCGATCGACATGGTCGACATCTTTCGCGCGCCGGCGGCGGTGCCAGGCATCGTCGACGAGGCGTTGCTGCTCGATCCGCTGCCGAAAGTGATCTGGATGCAGCTTGGCGTGCGCCATGACGAGGCGGCCGCACGTGCCGAGGCCGCCGGCATCAAGGTGGTGATGAACCGCTGCCCCAAGATCGAGTACGGCAAGCTCTCCGGCGAGATCGGCTGGACCGGGGTTAATTCCGGCATCCTGTCGTCGAAGAAGCCGCTGATGCGCCAGGGCTTTCAGAGCTTTGGTGTGCGCCAGAAATAGGCAGCAGCAAAAGCGCAAAATTATTCCGGCAAAAGCCGTATTTCCCTTCGGCTTGGTCGAAGGTCCCACGCCGAAGGGTATTTTCTTCTTTGCATTCCGGGCCGGGCTTCGCCAAGAATGCCCGGCGATTTTCAGAAGGTTTTTTAGGGAGGTTTCCGTGACCCGTACGCCCGGTTTCAATACGCTCGCCGTCCATGCCGGCGCCAAGCCCGATCCGGCCACCGGCGCGCGCGCCACGCCGATCTACCAGACCACGTCCTTCGTCTTCGACGATGCCGACCATGCCGCCTCTCTCTTCGGCCTGAAGGCCTTCGGCAACATCTACACCCGCATCATGAACCCGACGCAGGCTGTGCTCGAAGAGCGCGTCGCCGCACTCGAAGGCGGCACGGCTGCCCTTGCGGTGGCATCCGGCCATGCCGCGCAGGTGATCGTGTTCCACAATCTGATGCAGCCGGGCGACAATTTCGTCGCCGCCAATAAGCTTTATGGCGGATCGATCAACCAGTTCGGCCATGCCTTCAAGAATTTTGGCTGGGAGGTGCATTGGGCCGAAGCCAATGACGTCTCGACCTTCGAAAGCCAGATCGACGACAGGACCAAGGCGATCTTCATCGAGAGCCTGGCCAATCCTGGCGGTACCTTCGTCGATATCGAGAAGATCGGCGAAATCGCGCGCAAGCATGGCCTGCCGCTGATCGTCGACAACACGCTTGCCTCGCCCTACTTGATCCGGCCGATCGAGCACGGCGCCGACATCGTCGTCCATTCGCTGACCAAGTTCATCGGCGGCCATGGCAATTCGATCGGCGGCGTCATCGTCGATGGCGGCACCTTCGACTGGTCGAAGTCGGGCAAATACCCGATGCTGTCGCAACCGCGCCCCGAATATGGCGGCCTCGTCCTGCACGAGACCTTCGGCAATTTCGCTTTCGCCATTGCCGCGCGCGTGCTCGGCCTGCGCGATCTCGGCCCGGCGATCTCGCCGTTCAACGCGTTCCTCATCCTGACCGGCCTCGAAACCTTGCCGCTGCGCATGCAGCGCCATTGCGACAACGCGATCACCGTCGCCGGCTGGCTGTCCAACCATCCCAAGGTCGCCTGGGTGAACTATCCCGGTCTTCCCAGCGACAAGAACAACGCGCTGCAGAAGAAATATTCGCCGCTTGGCGCCGGCGCCGTGTTCACCTTCGGCCTCAAGGGCGGCTATGAGGCCGGCGTCAAGTTCGTCGAGGCGCTCGAACTGTTCTCGCATCTGGCCAATGTCGGCGACACCAAGTCGCTGGTCATCCACCCGGCGTCGACCACGCACCGCCAGCTTTCCGACGAGCAGAAGGTCAAGGCAGGCGCCGGTCCGGATACCGTGCGGCTTTCCATCGGCATCGAGGATGTCACCGACATCGTCGCCGACCTGGAACAGGCGCTCGCCAAGGTCTGATTTGAATAAGTAGTGAGTAGTGAGTAGTGAGTAGTGAGTAGAAGCGCTCCCGTAGACGCTCGGGTGGCTAGCCACTAATCACGACCGACGACTACTCACTGTGGGAGGCAAGTCTTGTCCGCACATTACCTGACAATATCGACCGACAGCGTCGAATCGGAATCCGGCGCACCGGCGCCGGATCGGCTGATCTCGGGCGACCCGAAATTCCGCACCTGGAATGTCGAGGAACGGGACGGCGGGCTCTACGCCGGCATCTGGGAATCCACCCCGGGCAAGTGGCGCATCGTCTATGACGAATGGGAATTCTGCCACATCCTGTCCGGGGTCTCGATAATCGCGGAACAGGGCGGCGAGGCGCGCACGGTCAGGGCAGGCGACAGTTTCGTGCTGAGGCCAGGCTTCAAGGGCAGCTGGGAAGTGCTTGAAACGACACGCAAGGAGTATGTGATCAAGCTGTGATCACTTCGCCGGAAATTGGCCGAGACAGGCCTCCGAAGCCTTGTCATGGGCGGTCAGCAAATTGGCGTCCTGGGCTTCGAGATCGGCGTCGGCAATCTCGTCGCGATAATATCGCGTCAACAGGTCCAGCCCTTCCTGGGCGATACCCTGGGTCGGCATTTCCCGCGCCAGACAGCCGCAGAGGCTGAGTGCGCGGTCCGGCAAGCCGACCTTGCGGTTGGTCAGGATGAAATCCTGGGCCGGGCAGGCGGCGATGAAGTCGTTGAAATCCAGCCTCTGTTGCGGCTGGTCGCCATGATTGAAGTAGGCCGGCTGCCACTGGCTCTTGCCGCTGACGACGTCGCAGCCGGTTGCGGTGTCGCTTGCCTTCGTGGTGACGGCTTGCCAGGCTTTCTCCTTGTCGCCGCTGGGATACTCGAAATTCTCGCCCAGCGAGGCGGCATACTGGTCAAGGTCGTCCTGGGTGAAGCCGATCGCCTGAAACCGGTTGAACTGGCATTGGCATTCACCGGCAACCCGTTCGGCCTCGCCCTCTTCTGGCTTTTCGCTGGATTTGCTTTTTTGGCAGGCGGCGATGAAAACGGCGCCGTCGAGCGACGTGGCGGGGAAGGTCGAGACTTCAGCGTAGCGGTCGCCGGTCCAGCCAAACAGCTTCTGGTCGAGTTGCAGGTCGATGAAGCCGTTGCGCTTGAAAGCACCGAGCGCGACCTTGTCTGGAGGCGTCAGCCTCGCACCGGGGATGTCACCGAGAACCTCACGGTAGCCATCGCCTTCCAGCACGAACAGGAAAAGCCCGCATTTGGCGCCATCGCAAGCGGGATCCGCGACGTAGGCGTAGATTTCGGACAGACCGTCGAGGTTGAAGTCGACCTCATAGGCCGAGAACTTGTCCGCGGGCACGGCAGCACCCGTCTGGCGCTCCAGCAGGCCCGCCGCCATCGCCCTGGCGATGGCATCGCTGTTTTCCTGCGGGATGTTTTCCGGCTGCTGCGCCTGGGCGTGCGCCAGGCATGCGCATAGCAATGCCGATGCGAACGCCGTCGCCAGTTCGGAAAACAGTCTCATATCGCAGCCCCAGGCCCGCGATCGTTCAAAAGCCGACGGCGAGCGTTTCCAGCCCATGGAAGTGGTAAGTGTCGCGGAAGCGCGGGCTTTCGGCAAGATGCAGCTTTGGCTGGCGGTCGAACAAGGTCTTCAGCGACACTTGCAATTCGAGCCGGGCGAGCGGCGCGCCGATGCAGAAATGGATGCCGGCGCCGAAGGACACGTTCTTCTGGTCTGTCCGGTCCGGCCGGAAGGCCTGCGGGTCGGCAAAGGCGCGCGGGTCGTGATTGGCCATGCCGAGCAAGAGCCCGATCGTCTGGCCCGGCTGCACGACGACGCCTGGCGCCACTTCGATCTCCTGATAGGCGTATCGGGTGAACATGTGCAGCGGTGCGTCGAAGCGCAGGCATTCCTCGACTGTTGCAGCGGTGGCTTCCGGCGAGGTGAAGAAGCGGCGCGGGTCACCCTGTTGCGCCAGGATCGAGCTCACCGCATTGCCGGTCTGATGCACGGTCGCTTCATGGCCGGCGTTCAGCAGCAGGATGGCCGACGACACCATCTCGTCCTCCGACAGTCTTTGGCCGTCTTCCTGCGCCGAGATCAGCAGCGACAGCAGGTCGTCACCCGGGTTCTTGCGCCGCTCGGTGATGTAGCCGCGCAGGAAATCGGCAAATTCGCTCGCGGCGCGGTTGGCCGTTTCCTCGGTCTCGCGGGTGCGGCCATGGATGTACATGGCGACCATTTGATGTGACCAGTCGAGCAGTTGCGGCCCCATCTCGACAGGCACGCCGAGCATTTCGGCGATGATGGTGATCGGCAACGGCGCCGCGAAGGCGGGCAAAAGGTCGACCGGGCCGGCCGGATCGAAACGGTCGATCAGCTCATTCGCGAGTGCTTCGACACGCGGCCGCAGCCGCTCGACCTGGCGCGAGACGAAGGCGCGATTGACCAGTGTTCGCAGCCGGGTGTGCACCGGCGGTTCCAGCTCCAGCATCGAGTTCGCTTCGATGCCGTCGAAAGCCTTGAGATGGCTTCTGTCCTGGCCGACGCCCCGACTGTCGGGAATGCCAGCCGGGTTCTGGCGGCCGAAGCGGCGGTCGCGCAGCAGCCGGTTGACGTCATCGAAGCCGCCAAAGCACCAGAAACCGAACTCCTCCCAGAAAAACGCATTCGATAGGCCGTGCAGGTGCGCATAGGCCTCGTAGGGGTTGAGGAAGAAAGCCGGCTCGTGCGGGTCGAGCCGCAGGTGGCGGGTGGCTGGATCAAAGGCCAGATAGGGGAGCGTGGTCATGACAGACCCATAGCCCGGCTTGCCAGCCTCATTCCAGACCGTATGTTGGCGCCCGATAGCCCATGAGTTGAGCCAGCCGGTGCGGCTACGGAAGGTCTCGGCGGCTCAGCGATTGAGCTCTTCGGCGGCGGCAATGACTTCCGATACAATGGCCCGTACGTCATCCGGGGCCGTCCGGTGATTGACGAAACAAGCCCGCAGCACGAACTGACCATTGATCGTCGCATTCGACAGATACACCCGGCCGCGCGCGATTACGCGTCGGAGGATCGCTTCATTGTCCTTCGAGCGATGACGGAAGCAGACCGCGCTCAGCGACACGGGCGCAAGCTGTTCCAGCTCTGGATGCAACGCGATTGTTTGCGCCAATATTTGCGCATGATCGAGATCGCGCCTGATGGCTTCGCGATAGGCACCGCGTCCGTGAAACTGCAGCGACATCCAGAGCTTCAGCGCGCGGAAGCGTCGAGACAGCTCGATCGACTCCTCAAAGAACGCAAAGGCTTCGGTGGGATCTTCGCTCAATATCCTGACATAGTCGTCGCTGTGCGAGAAAGTCGTGCGCGCGATGTCTGGATGACGATTGAGCAGGCAGCCGCAATCGAGTGGTTGATACAGCCATTTGTGCGCGTCGAGCGACAGCGAATCCGCCAAGGACAATCCCTGGAACTTTTCCGGCACTGCCAGGGCCGCCATCCCGCCATAGGCACCATCGACGTGCATCCACAGCGCCTCCCTGCGGGCAATGTCCGCGATTTCAAGGAGAGGATCGATTGCGCCGGAGACGATGGTGCCGACCGTGGCCACGATGGCGATAGGCACGTTTCCGGCCTCGCGGTCGGCGGTTATGGATGCCTGGAGGGCGTCCGTGCGCATCTTGAATTTGTCGTCGACGGGGATCAGGCGCAGATTTCTTCTGCCGATGCCGAGCAGCGCGACGGCTTTTGGTATCGACATGTGCACTTGCTCGGAAGCATAGATCACGCATGGCTGTACGCCCGTTTCATTGGCTGGCAGCTTCGCTTCCCGCGCCATCGCCAGCGCCATGAGGTTGGCCATCGAGCCGCCGCCGCACAGGCTGCCTGTAAATCCGGCGCAGCCGACGGCCTCGGCCAACCACCCGACGACGGCGCGTTCGATCGATGTCGCCGCCGGCGCCGACCGCCACGACGTCACGTTTTGATTGAGCACCGCAGCCAGCAATTCCCCCAGCGCGCCGATCGGTTCGCCCGAGCCGACGACGTAGCCGAAGAACCTGCCGGTGGCGGGGCGCGCATGCTCCGCGATCGACTTGAAGTCCTGCAGGATTTCCCGACCACGACCGTTCTCCAGCCAAGGCCGCGAGAAGAGTTCGTTCGTGTCCTCGCCGCTGGTCGAGGGATATGCCCGACGCCCTTCGAGAGACGCCCAATAGCTTTTGGCCAGCCCCAAGGCTTCTTCCGCAATATCGGATAGTTCCTGGTTGGAAATTTCCAGGTCGCGCATTGCTCGGCCCAAAACAGGTTTCCGTTGCGCGCAGACTACACTTCCGGTTGAAATCCAACAACCGTCGTGGGGTCGTCTATGTCGCTAGTCCTGGCAATGCCTTGGAATATGTACGCGCCGCCAGCCTGACGACCCTTCGCGCACCAGAACGCGCCTTGCGACGGTCTGGTAAGAGGCGGGAATATCGATAACGCGCCTTTGCTCGGGCCGAACCAGCACTTCCTCGGCGATCCGGTCATACTGCGCCGGAATGACGATGCGCCGTGTGCGCTCCGGCTGGACCACCACGGTCTCGGCGACGCGTTCGTAGCGCGCCTTGTGCCAGACCTTGCACAGCACCCTGCGGCCATGGATGACGCGCCATTCCCAGGAATAGCCGCCATCATCGACCTGGACCGTATGGTAGACGGTGCGGGTGACGGCGGGCACGACCTCGTAGCTCACCTGGGCCGGAACGGTCATCACCACGCGTTCGCGCGTGCCGTAAATGGGCGGGTCGTAGTCCACCTGCTGGCCGGGCGGACTGACCATCACGTCCTCGTAGACCGTGTCGTAGACGGCAGGCGAACGGACCGGCTCATAACATTCGACGGCGCGGCCACCGGCCGCCGTCGGCGAAATCGTGCCGAGCACGGTCAACCCGGCAATGGTGAAGCATGCGATTTTCCCAGGCATGGCACTCCCCCTACCGAACGGCGTTCAACGTTGGATTGTAGGGGAAGCGGCTCCGGAGGAAAGCGGTTTCGGCGCATTTCGTTAAGTGACGCGGTTAAGAAACTGCTACCCGGTTGACCCGGGGGCATGCGGTATGGAGCGGCAGAGGCGTCCGCCGCTGCGAATCCTTGGCTGGAAACCTTGATTCGACTTACCCAGATGGCTAGGACGGGTCGGCCTTGCACAAGGATGAGCCGGCATCCTATTTACAGAATAACGATCCAGAACCGATTCTGCCCGACTTGCCAGCCCACTTGCCAGCCTTCCCGGAGCCGGAATCCCACCGCGAGATAAGAGACAACGAATGAAGAACCCCGTCGAAACCTACATGAACCTCGTTCCGATGGTGGTCGAGCAGACCAATCGCGGCGAGCGTGCCTACGACATTTTCTCGCGCCTCCTCAAGGAGCGTATCATTTTCATCACCGGTCCGGTCGAGGACGGCATGGCGACGCTGGTCTGCGCGCAGCTCCTGTTCCTCGAAGCCGAGAACCCGAAGAAGGAAATCAACCTCTATATCAATTCGCCGGGCGGTGTCGTCACCTCGGGCATGGCGATCTACGACACCATGCAGTTCATCAAGCCGGCGGTGTCGACGCTCTGCATCGGCCAGGCGGCTTCGATGGGCTCGCTGCTCCTGACCGCCGGTCACAAGGACATGCGCTTCGCCACGCCGAACGCCCGCATCATGGTTCACCAGCCCTCCGGCGGTTTCCAGGGCCAGGCGTCCGACATCGAGCGTCATGCCCAGGACATTATCAAGCTGAAGCGCCGCCTCAACGAGGTTTACGTCAAGCACACCGGCAAGAGCTACGAAGAGATCGAAAAGACGCTCGACCGCGACCATTTCATGACCGCCGACGAGGCCAGGGACTTCGGCCTCATCGACAAGGTCATTTCGTCGCGCGAGGCGGCCGAGGGAGCGCTGGCATAAGGGCTTGTTGGCAGTTGGATGGCACCATCACGCGCTTTTGGCGCGTCTTGCGTCATTTCGGCCACAATTGGCTGTTCCCTCGACGGTCGGGATTGCCTACGTTAAGGCTATGTTGATTTTCGACGGCTTAGCTTTGCGTGGGGAGCTGCGAATCATTGCCACGTTTTCTGATTTGTGTTTCGTACGGAATACGTTGCGGGAGCTGGGACACTGGCGGCGGCGGATTCCCGCGATAGATTGAAGTTGCGCCCTTTCAGCCAGACCATCGGCGGGCGGCCATGAAAGGACATGAAAATGAGCAAGGTCGGCAACAACAGCGGTGATTCCAAGAACACGCTCTATTGCTCGTTTTGCGGCAAGAGCCAGCACGAGGTGCGCAAGCTGATTGCTGGCCCGACGGTCTTCATCTGCGATGAATGCGTCGAGCTCTGCATGGACATCATCCGCGAGGAGAACAAGACCTCGATGGTGAAGTCGCGCGAGGGCGTGCCGACACCGCAGGAGATCCTCAAGGTTCTCGACGATTATGTCATCGGCCAGCCCTATGCCAAGCGCGTGCTGTCGGTGGCGGTCCACAACCACTACAAGCGCCTCGCGCATGCCGGCAAGAACAACGATGTCGAACTGGCGAAGTCCAACATCCTGCTGATCGGCCCGACCGGTTGCGGCAAGACGCTGCTCGCGCAGACGCTGGCCCGCATCATCGACGTGCCGTTCACAATGGCGGACGCCACGACGCTGACCGAAGCCGGTTATGTCGGCGAGGACGTCGAGAACATCATCCTGAAGCTGCTGCAGTCGGCCGACTACAATGTCGAGCGCGCCCAGCGCGGTATCGTCTACATCGACGAGATCGACAAGATTTCGCGCAAGTCCGACAATCCCTCGATCACCCGCGACGTGTCGGGCGAGGGCGTGCAGCAGGCGCTTCTGAAGATCATGGAAGGCACGGTCGCCTCCGTGCCGCCGCAGGGCGGCAGGAAGCACCCGCAGCAGGAATTCCTGCAGGTCGACACCGCCAACATCCTGTTCATCTGCGGCGGCGCCTTCGCCGGACTGGACAAGATCATCTCGGATCGCGGCCGCAAGACCTCGATCGGCTTCGGCGCCGTCGTCGCGTCGCCGGAAGATCGGCGCACCGGCGATGTCTTCCGCCTGGTCGAGCCGGAGGATCTCTTGAAGTTCGGCCTGATCCCGGAATTCGTCGGCCGCCTGCCGGTCCTGGCGACGCTGGAAGACCTCGACGAGCCGGCGCTGATCCAGATCCTGACCGAGCCGAAGAACGCGCTGGTCAAGCAGTATCAGCGGCTGTTCGAGATGGAGAATGTCGACCTGACCTTCCACGAGAACGCCCTGTCGGCGATCGCCAAGCGCGCCATCGAGCGCAAGACCGGTGCGCGCGGCCTGCGCTCGATCATGGAAGCGATCCTGCTCGATACGATGTTCGAACTGCCCGCGCTCGAAGGCGTGCGCGAAGTGGTGATTTCGGAGGAAGTGGTGACCGGCAGCGCCCGGCCGCTCTACATCTACTCCGAGCAGAAGGAAAAGAAGGGCAACGTCAGTGCCTGATATGGCACTTCAGCCCATATTTTTGTGGAACGGCGCCCTTGCGGCGCCGTTTTGCTGTCACGGGGCATGCGACCTTTGCAATGGAATGGATTGCGGACGATGTTAACTCTTGATCTTTGCCCCGCTTGCATCCACCTAACACGAGAAGGCCGAGGTGCCCGATTTCTGTGCTGTAAAACTCCCGTCACAAACGGTGGTAGGCGGAACGATCCCCGGTCGTTAATATAAGATTCGCGGTTGGCTCAATTAGCGGCCGCGACATGAAAGGTTGGACAATGGCCAAAATATCCAAGGCTCCCAGCGACGGCGTCTTCGCAGTCCTCCCACTGCGCGACATCGTGGTGTTCCCGCACATGATCGTTCCGCTCTTTGTCGGGCGTGAGAAATCGATCAAGGCGCTGGAAGAGGTGATGGGGCAGGAAAAGCAGATCCTGCTTGCCACCCAGATGAATGCCGCCGATGACGATCCCGAGCCCGATGCCATCTTCGATATCGGCACGCTCGCCAATGTGCTGCAATTGCTGAAGCTGCCCGACGGCACCGTCAAGGTTCTGGTCGAGGGCGCCTCGCGCGCGAAAATCGTCTCCTTCACCGACCGTCCCGACTTCCACGAGGCCCGCGCCACGGCGCTGGTCGAGCCGGAAGAGGAAGAGGTCGAGGTCGAGGCGTTGGCGCGTTCGGTCGTCACCGACTTCGAGAACTACGTCAAGCTGAACAAGAAGATCTCGCCCGAAGTGGTGGGCGCTGCCAGCCAGATCGACGACTATTCCAAGCTCGCCGACACGGTTGCCTCGCATCTCGCCATCAAGATCCCCGAGAAGCAGGAAATGCTGGCCACGCTCTCTGTCAAGGAGCGGCTGGAAAAGGCGATGGGCTTCATGGAAGCCGAAATCTCCGTCCTGCAGGTGGAGAAGCGCATCCGCTCGCGCGTCAAGCGCCAGATGGAGAAGACGCAGCGCGAATACTACCTCAACGAGCAGATGAAGGCGATCCAAAAGGAGCTCGGCGAAGGCGAGGACGGCCGCGACGAGGCCGCCGAAATCGAGGCGCGCATCAAGAAGACCAAGCTCTCCAAGGAGGCCCGCGAGAAGGCGGAAGCCGAATTGAAGAAGCTGCGGACAATGTCGCCGATGTCGGCGGAATCGACCGTCGTGCGCAACTATCTCGATTGGCTGCTGTCGATCCCGTGGGGCAAGAACTCCAAGGTCAAGCAGGATCTGGCTTATGCGCAGAACGTGCTTGATACCGATCACTTCGGCCTCGACAAGGTCAAGGACCGCATCGTCGAGTACCTTGCCGTGCAAAGCCGCCAGAAGAAGCTGAAGGGGCCGATCCTGTGCCTCGTCGGCCCTCCCGGCGTCGGCAAGACCTCGCTCGGCAAGTCGATCGCCAAGGCGACCGGCCGCGAATTCATCCGCATGGCGCTGGGCGGCGTGCGTGACGAAGCCGAGATCCGTGGCCACCGGCGCACCTATATCGGCTCGATGCCTGGTAAGGTCATCCAGTCGATGAAGAAGGCGAAGAAGTCCAACCCGCTCTTCCTGCTCGACGAGATCGATAAGATGGGCCAGGACTTCCGTGGCGATCCGTCGTCGGCGCTGCTCGAGGTGCTCGATCCCGAGCAGAACTCGACGTTCATGGACCATTACCTCGAGGTCGAATACGACCTGTCGAGCGTGATGTTCGTGACGACGGCCAATACGCTGAACATCCCTGCGCCCTTGATGGACCGCATGGAGATCATCCGTATCGCCGGCTATACCGAGGACGAGAAGATCGAGATCGCCAAGCGGCACCTGATGCCGAAGGTGGTGCGCGATCATGCGCTGCAGCCGAAGGAGTTCTCCGTCGGCGAGGACGCGATCCGCGCCATCATCCAGACCTACACCCGCGAAGCGGGCGTCAGGAGCCTGGAGCGCGAGCTGATGAAGCTCGGGCGCAAGGCGGTGACCGAGATCCTGAAGACGAAGAAGAAGACGGTGACCATTACGGCGGCGAACCTCGCCGATTACCTTGGTGTCCAGCGCTTCCGCTTCGGCCAGGTCGAGGCTGACGATCAGGTCGGCGTCGTTACCGGGCTTGCCTGGACGGAAGTCGGCGGCGAGCTGCTGACCGTCGAAGGCGTCATGATGCCCGGCAAGGGCCGCATGACGGTGACCGGCAATCTGCGCGACGTGATGAAGGAATCGATCTCGGCGGCGGCCTCCTATGTCCGCTCGCGCGCGCTCGATTTCGGCATCGAGCCGCCGCTGTTCGACAAGCGCGACATCCACGTCCACTTGCCGGAAGGCGCCACGCCGAAGGACGGCCCGTCCGCGGGTGCTGCGATGGCGACAGCCATCGTGTCGGTGCTGACGGGTATTCCGGTCCGTGCCGATGTGGCGATGACTGGCGAGATAACGCTTCGCGGCCGCATCTTGCCGATCGGCGGCCTCAAGGAGAAGCTGCTCGCCGCACTGCGCGGCGGCATCAAGAAGGTGCTGATCCCGGAAGACAACGCCAAGGATCTGGCGGATATACCGGACAACGTGAAGAACGGCATGGAAATCATTCCGGTCTCGCGGGTCGGCGAGGTGTTGCGCCACGCGCTGGTGCGTATGCCGGAGCCGATCGAATGGGTCGAACCGGTCAATCCGCCGGCCACGACGGACACCACCGACGATGCCGGAAAGTCGCTTGCACATTAGTAATTGCTAAAGTTGCAGCGCACAAACAGAAGAGCCGGGCCTCGCGCCCGGCTTTTTCATGTGAAAAACCCCGGAATTCCGGGCTTTTTCCGGTTTTTTCCTGCCTTTTCGACTTGGTTGCGGAAGCGCTTCTTTCTAAAGTCCGTTTCCTGCCGGATGAGTCGTTAGTTCCGGTGTTCTCATGGAAGGGAATTTTTATGAACAAGAACGAACTGGTGTCCGCTGTCGCCGACGCCGCGAGCATTTCGAAGGGTGACGCGCAGTCGGCGGTCGATGCGGTATTTTCCGTCATCACCGGCGAACTGAAGAAGGGCGGCGATGTCCGGCTTGTCGGCTTTGGCAATTTCACCGTGTCAAAGCGTGCGGCTTCGACCGGCCGCAACCCTCAGACCGGCGCCGAAGTGAAGATCCCGGCACGCACCGTGCCGAAGTTCTCGGCCGGCAAGGGCCTCAAGGACGCAGTCAACTAAGCGTTTTTTCTTTTTCAGAGACCAGAAAAGCCGGGCCCGCCCGGCTTTTCATTTTTGTGCGTTCGGCCGCCAGGGCCCCGGTCTATGCGGTGGGCGCATCCGCGCGCATCAGGCCTTCCTTCTTGAGGTCGGCCCACAGGGCCGCGGGCAGCTTGGCGTCGAGCAGCGACCGGTTGCTCTCCACTTCGCTCGGCCGCTGGCCGCCGGGGATCACCGAGACGACCGATGGATGCAGCAGCGGGAACTGCAGCGCCGCTTCGATCAGCCTGACGCCATGGCGCTTGCAGACGCCCTCGATGCCGGCGACCCGCTCAAGGATGTCCTTGGGGGCCTCGGAGTAATTGTAGTAGGCGCCCGGCTTCGGCCCGGTTGCCAGGATGCCGGAATTGTAGGGGCCGCCGAGAACGATGCCGATGCCGCGCTTCTGGCAGAGCGGCAGGAAGGACGTCAGCGCCTCCTGTTCCAGCAGCGTGTAGCGCCCGGCAAGCAGGAACAGGTCGAAATCGCCGCGCTCGGCCAGCGTCTGGGCAACCTGCCATTCATTGATGCCGCCACCGAACGCCTTGATCACGCCCTGGTCACGCAATGACAGCAGCCCGTAATAGCCCGAGCGCATGAACTCCTCGATGCGCTGGTCGGACGCTTCCTTGCTGCCATGGGTGAAGATGTCGACATCGTGCACGAAGAGGATATCGATGCGGTCGACGCCGAGGCGCTCCAGCGAGGCCTCGAACGAGCGCATGACGCCATCATAGCTGTAATCGTACACCTCGCGCCGCGACGGCGTGTCGAAGAACTTGCCTATGCCCGTGCGTTGCTCCGGCGGGCAGGCGCGCATGATGCGGCCGACCTTGCTCGACAGCACATAGTCGTCGCGCTTCCTGCCGCGCAGGAACGGGTTGAGGCGTGTTTCCGACAAGCCAAGCCCGTAGAGTGGCGCGGTGTCGTAGTAGCGGCACCCGGTCCCCCAGGCGGCTTCGAGCGTGGCATTGGCATCCTCATCCGAAACGGCGCGGTAGAGATTGCCGAGCGGCGCGGTGCCGAAGCCGAGCTCGGTAAAAGTGATGCCGCCATTGCCGATGCGGTCGAAATGCCGTGTCTTCATGTCCTGCAGTGTCCCGGATTGATCTGTGGGTTGATTTGTCTGGCATGACACTATCATGCCTGTGATCAGGCAAAAGCGCCGCGCGGCGTTGGACACGCATTTTCGCGGTTGCTAGCATGAACGAAATCAAGCTGTTCGTGGGAAAATCGCAAGATGATTTCGAGAGCGGGTTTGCCGTGAGCGACCGGAACGAAACCCTGTTCAGGACCGCGCTTGCCGAACTCGGCGGCGTGCTGGAGCGCGTCGACGAGAGCCGGATCGACACCGCCTGCAAGATGCTGGCTGATGCTGGACGGGTCGTCGTCTATGGCTGCGGCCGCGAGGCCTTGCAGGTCAAGGGCTTCGCCATGCGGCTCTATCATCTCGGCCTGCCGGTTTCCGTGGTCGGCGACATGAACACGCCGCCTCTGGGGCCGGGCGACGTCTTCCTGGCCAGTTCCGGACCGGGAGAAACCACGACCGTGCTGACCTTGATGCAGGTTGCGCACGCCGCCGGCGCGACCAACCTTCTGCTGACCGCCCAGGCCGAAAGCAGCGCTGCGAAGCGCGCCGATTTCACGCTGCTCATTCCCGCACAGACCATGGCCAACGATCAGGGCGCGCAAAAGACATCGGTGCTGCCGATGGGCTCGGTGTTCGAAGGAGCGCTGTTCCTGCTGTTCGAAGTGATGGTGCTGAAGCTCAAATCCCTGACCGGTGCGTCGCCTGAAGCCATGCGCGCCCGCCACACCAACATGGAATAGATCATGCGCTATGAACTGATGCTGCCGCACCAGATCCGCAAGGCGATCGCTGAGAATTGGCCGGTCGCGCTGCCGCTCGGCGTGCTCGAATACCATGGCGAGCACATGGCTGTCGGCATGGACACGCTGGCTGTCGTCAAGACGCTGGAACTGTTCGAGAAGGAGAGGGAGGTCGTCATCCTGCCGCCCTTCTACTACGGTGCCGCGAGCTACGCGGTGGCGCCGCCGGAGGGCACCGGCTCGGTGCAGGTCGGCGGCAATCAGCTGGCGCCGTTCGCGGAAGAGCTGTTCTACGGCCTGCTGCGCATCGGCTTTCGCAACATCCACGCCGTCATCCACCACCAGACCGAGAACTTTGCCGCCGGCATGCCGACCGACCTCGCCTTCAAGACCGCCGGCCGTCAGGCGATCTTCCGTTTCCTCGAAAAGCAGCGCGGCGAGGGCTGGTGGGGCTCGCAGGAGATGGCCGACTACTATTCCGGGCAGGCCGCGGGTGAAAACTTCTTCAACTGGGTGCAGGTGCATCCGCTGATGCCGGCGACCATGAACGGCAAGTACCCGTTCGACCACGCCGGCATCGGCGAGACATCGCTGATGTTGGCGTTATGTCCGGAAGCTGTCGATGCCGCCCACTTCGCCGATAACACCGGCTGGTACACGGCAAGCGCGCCGGAGGCCTCGGCGGAGTTGGGGCAGAGGGGCGTGGCGATGATTATGGATCATCTGAGAGAAATCCTCAGGCGCTAGCGGAGGTTCTTCCTTCTCCCGCAAGGGGAGAAGGAAGAGCGGCAACCGCTACTTCACCGCTCCCGCGGTCATGCCCATGATCAGATAGCGCTCCAGCGCGATGCCGATGACCGCCAGCGGTGCTATCGCGGCGGTGGCAAGCGCTGCCATCGACCACCAGTTGATGCCTTGCGAGCCGGTCTGGCTCGCTACCATGACGGGAATGGTCTTGGCATCGGTCGAGGTCAAAAGCGCGGCGAAGAAATACTCGTTCCAGCACAGCACCATCGCCAGGATGAAGGCGGCGACCATGCCCGGCAGCGCGATCGGCATGACGATGCGGAAGAAAGCGCCCCAGATCGACAATCCGTCGACGAGCGCTGCCTCCTCGAGCTCGACGGGGATGGAGTTGAACTGGTCGCGCATGATCCAGATGACGATCGGCAGCACCATCAGCGTGTAGAGCAGGATCAGCCCGATGCGGGTGTCGAGCAGCCCGACTTCCCGGTAGAGCACCAGGAAGGGCAGGGCGAGCACCACCGGCGGCAGGATCAGCTGCGACAGGAAGAAGAAGGAGATGTCCTCGTTCTTGAACCAGGCGAATTTGTAGCGGTAGCGCGTCAGGCCGTAGGCGGCGAGGCTGCCGATGACGATGGCGAGGCTCGACGCGCCGACCGAGGTGATGACCGAGTTCATGAAACGCTTGAAGAACTCGTCGCGCACCGTGGAGGTCTGGAAGATCGAATCCGGCGACAGGCCGAGCGATCGCCAGCCTTTCCAGTCCGGCCAGAAATCGACGAACGGGATCAGATGTCCTTGCGTGACGTCGACCGCCGATTTGAACGAGGTCGTTATCGTCCAGTAGATCGGGAACAGGCAGATGAAGGCCCAGAAGACAAGCGCGCCGTAGATGACGACACGGCTGGTGATGAAGCTCGCTGGAGAGCGGATTTCGGAAACGGTGTATTCGGTTGTCTGAACGCTCATGATCCGGCCGCCCTAGTTCACGTTGCGCACGAAGCGGTTGGCGATCTTCAATAGCCAGGTCACGAATACGACGATGATCACGAGATAGGCCATCGCCAGCATGGTGCCGTAGCCGACATTCGAGCGGTCGCGGTATTCGCGGTAGATGAAGCTGGAGACGGAATCGGTCGCGCCGCCCGGGCCTCCGGACGTCACGGTGATGATGATGTCGGCAAGCTTCAGCTTAAAGATGATGCGCAGGATGACAGCGGTCACCGAAACCGGCAGCATCAGCGGGAAGGTGACCTGCCAGAAGGTCTGCCAGGCATTGGCGCCGTCGACGCGGGCCGCTTCCAGCACCTCGCGCGACATGGCCTGCAGGCCGGCCAGCAGCATGATCATCATGAACGGAATGAAGGTCCAGGCATCGAGTATCATGATCGAGATGCGCGCGATGATCGGGTCGGAAAAGAAGGCGGGATTTTCCCAGCCGAGATGGCGCGCCAGCGTCGCCGCCGGGCCGAACCGGTACTCCATCAGCGATTTGCCGATCATCCAGGATACGGCGACCGGCGACAGCATCAGCGGCATCAGGAAGACGACGCGGAAGAATTTTCGCGCCCGGATCTGTGCGTTGAGCAGAAGCGCCAGCCCGAAGGCGATGACATATTCGACCAGCACCGCCAGCACGTAGAGCACCATGTTGAACAGCGCGTTGCGGTAGTAAGGATCACCCAGCATCTGCCAGAAATTGTCGAGCCCGTTGAACTTGCGGCCCGAGAACGAACTCAGGTTCCAGTCCGTCAGCGCGATGTAGAAGCCGAACAGCGTCGGGAAGATCACCATGGCGATGGTGAACAGCAGCGCCGGCAGCAGGAACAGCGCGCGTTGGCCGTCCTCGCCGCGCATCAGCACCTGGCCGACGCCGAGCGCCACGCCCCACAGCACATAGGCATAGACGACCGGGCGCCAGGTCTCGAAGCCGACGGTGCCGGCCTCGGTCTTGTACAGGATCTCGATCACGATGATCGCCAGCAGGCCGAGCGTTGCCGCAGCCATCAGCGCCCAGCCAAGCCGTTTGCGGGCCGGGGAAATCAGATCGTAAGCACCGGCATCTGCCGGCCACTGGTTTGCGGTCGAAGTCTGGTCAGTCACAAATCTCGCCCGTTTGGAAGGCTCCTCGATGAGCCGGAGCCGGTCTAAAGTGGTGGGGGGTTCCCCCCCCCCCACGGTTCATAGGCCAGCCTACATGCCGAGCGAGGCCTTGTAGAGCTTGATCTGGTTGTCGCGGCCGATCTGGTCGGTCAGCTTCTCCCAGGCCGCTGCAATGGCGTCCGCGCCTTCCTGCGCCTTCATCTTGCCGGCGAAGGTGTTGGCCAAAATATCCTCGGCGGCGGAATAGTACTGGAAGATGCCGGGGATACGCGGCTCGATCGCCGCATTCGGGTGGTTGTAGCTGTCGCCTTCCGACTTGAGATACGAGGTGATGAAGGCCTCGTCATAGCCGGCCGCCACCCACTCGGGAATGTCGAAATGCGAGTTGCGGTAGGGCTGGAAGCCCGACGGGTACATGGCCGTCCAGATCGACAGGTCCTTGCCGCCGAGATGGGCGGCCGCGGACCATGCCGCCTTCTTCTTCTTCTCGTCGGCATCGACGCGGGCCATGACATAGACGCCCCAGCCGAGATAGGCGCAGTTCGGCGCGTAGTTCGGCCCGCTGGCGAGCTTGTCCCACTTACCGGTCTTCGAATTGTAAACGTCGTCCGAGCCCGGCAGGATCGAGAAGCCGGTGACGTCGCCGATGACCGAGGAATCGTTCGTTTTGACGTTGGAACCGACGTCGCCCCACCAGGTGACCATCGATCCGGTACCCGCCAGGAACTGCTGGAAGGCGGTCGTGTTGGGGTCGGCGTTGATCTGGTCGGCGGGTTCGGACGGCAGCGCGTCGATGACGTCCTGGATGGCGCGCACCCAGGCCGGGTTGTTGACGCGCGGCTTCATGGTGTCGGCGTCGAACAGCCAGGCCTTGTCGTCGGGGTGCTTGGCATAGGCGGTGGCGCGGCTGCCGAGGAAGTAGAAGCCGAAGCCGCCCCACGGCTTTGGCGCGTCGAGATAGCCGTAGACGTCCTGGTCCTTGAGCTTCTTGCCCTTGAGGAACTTGGTCACGGCCTGCACCTGCTGCCAGGTCTTCGGCACGCCCCATTCGCCTTCGCCGCCGCCATCCTTCCAGGCCTTGGCGAGATCGGCATCGGCGAACACGTCGGTGCGGTAGTTGAAATTGTGCGCGTCGCCGTCGACGGTCACGCGGTACTGCTTGCCGTTCCAGGTGCCGACCGGCGGTTTCAGGTAGTTGACGAGATCGTCGAAATCGATCTGCGTCTTGACCCAGTCGGGCATCTCGGAGGTCAGGCCCTTGCCGCAAACATCGCCCTCGAAGGGCGCGCCCATCTCGATGATGTCGAAGTCGACGGTGCCGGTGGCGATCGACTGCTGCAGGCGGGCATTGTAGTCGGCCTGCGCCAGGTCGATCCAGCTGATCTTGGCGCCGGTATAGGCCTCCCACGGCTTCAGGAAGCCGCGGAACAGCACATTGTGCAGGTTCTGGTTGTTGAGGCCCATGAAGGTCAGCTCGACGCCGGCGAATTCGCCTTCCTTGACATTGGCCTTGGTCGCTTCGAGGCAGAGCTCGCCAACCTTCTGGAAGTCGGCATCGGTCGGCTGGCCTTTGCCAACGCCGGGAATCTGCAGGATTTGCTTGCGTAGCTCGCTTGCCGCGGAAGCAGGGCGCGTCAGGGCGCCGAGCCCCGCGCCGGATGCCGCCGCGATCGCGGCCATGCTGGCCGCGCCCTTCAATATGTCGCGCCTTGTAGCGCCGGCACGGGTCAGTTTTTCGTAAAGATCGACTCTCATGTACCATTCCTCCCAGAACAACAGCCGTGATTGAAATGCCAACTTCTCTCGGACGCCGGAACGTCGACGGTTCTCCTCGATAAAACAGGGACCTGAGACCCCACCCAGTGTCCGCCTGGAGCTCCGTCTTCCGGTCAAAGGTCCGGCATTCGGAATTGGCGACCATCACTATTCTCGCAACGCGATGGCGTGTCAACGAGATCGGGTTTTTATCTATAAGGGACCGACTTGCCCTGACAGGTCGCGTTGGTTAGCTTCTGCGCCTACGGCTGGTGGAGCCGATGGGGGAGACATGGCTCAAGTCGCAATCAGCAAAGTGGCCAAGGCCTTCGGAACCGTCAAGGTTCTGCACGAAGTCAGCGTCGATATCGCCGATGGCCAATTCGTGGTGCTGGTCGGCCCTTCGGGTTGCGGCAAGTCGACGCTGCTCAGGATGGTGGCCGGGCTGGAGACCGTCTCGGGTGGCACGATCGCCATCGGCGACCGCGTCGTCAATCATTTGCCGCCGGCCAAGCGCGACATCGCCATGGTGTTCCAGAACTACGCGCTCTATCCGCACAAGACGGTCGAGCAGAACATGGCCTTTGCGCTGAAGCTGCGGAAGACCGATCCGGCCGTGGTCGCCGAGCGGGTCAAGCGCGCCGCCGACATCCTCGACCTCAACCCTTATCTGAAGCGCTATCCCCGGCAGCTCTCGGGCGGGCAGCGCCAGCGCGTGGCCATGGGCCGCGCCATCGTGCGCAATCCGCAGGTGTTCCTGTTCGACGAGCCGCTCTCCAACCTCGACGCCAAGCTGCGCGTACAGATGCGCACCGAGATCAAGGAACTGCACCAGCGGCTGAAGACCACAACCATCTACGTCACCCACGACCAGATCGAGGCCATGACCATGGCCGACAAGATCGTCGTCATGCGCGACGGCCGCATCGAGCAGGTCGGCGCGCCGCTGGAATTGTTCGACCGGCCGGCGAACCTCTTCGTTGCCGGCTTCATCGGCTCGCCTTCGATGAACCTGCTCAAGGGTGTCGTGCGCAAGGATGGCGTCGACATAGCCGGAACGCTGTTCCCGATCGCCCCCAACAATACCGTGCAGGACGGTCAGGCCGTCGTTTACGGCGTGCGCCCGGAACATCTCGAAATCCATCCCGATGGCGTACCGGCGAAGATTTCGGTGGTCGAGCCGACCGGCTCGGAGACGCTGGTTTTCCTGCGCTTCGGCGATGGCGAGATGGTGGCGCTGTTTCGCGAGCGCCACGACTTCAAACCCGGTGACACGCTCAAGCTGCGGCCAAGGCTCGACCATATCCACCTGTTCGACGCCGAGACCGGCCAACGTCTTTGATCTCATCAGCGTCTCTAACGGCGTCTCCAATCTCAAACGGACTTCACGAGGACCATCATGCTCAAAGGGATCCATCCGTTGCTCAATGCCGACGTGCTCCAGGCATTGCGGGCAATGGGACATGGCGATGACCTGATCATCGCCGACACCAATTTTCCTGCCGCTTCGGTGGCGAAGCAGACCGTGCATGGCAAGCTCCTGCGCATCGATGCGCCGGCCGCCGAGGTGGTCAAGGCGGTGCTGTCGCTTTACCCGCTCGATACGTTCGTCGACGACTCGGCCGCGCGCATGGAAATCGTCGGCAAGCCCGACGAGATCCCGCCGGTGCAGACGGAAGTGCAAAAGGAGATCGACAAAGCCGAGGGCAAGGCCTGGCCGATGATCTCCGTCGAGCGCTATGCCTTCTATGAGCGCGCCAAGCAGGCTTATTGCGTCATCCAGACGGGCGAGCGCCGCTTCTATGGCTGCTTTGCCTTCCGCAAGGGCGTCGTCCCGCCGGACGCGGAGTAGCGGCATGGCCTCGGGCAAGCCGGTCGTCATGAAGCCTGTGGTCATATTGGGGGTCTTCGTTGCCGATACCGCCTATCGCGCCGATCGCCAGCCGCGCATGGGCGAAACGATTCTCGGCAATTCGTTCAAGCTCGGACCTGGCGGCAAGGGCTCCAACCAGGCGGTCGCCGCCGGCAAGCTCGGCGCCGACGTCACGTTTCTGAGCCGCCTTGGCGTTGACCCCTTCGCCGACATGGCGAAGCAGACCTGGGCGCAGGCGGGTGTGAAAAGCGCCGTCATCGACACGCCGGACAGCTACACGGGCGCCGCCTACATCTTCGTCGAGGAGGGAAGCGGCAACAACGCCATCATCGTCAGCCCGGGCGCCGCCATGCTGATCTCGCCGGCGGATATCGAGGCCAACGCGGATCTGATCCGCGCCGCCGGCGTCTTCGTCACACAGCTCGAACAGCCGATCGATGCGGCGATGCGGGCATTGGAGATCGCGCGCGGGGCAGGGGTGACGACCATCCTCAACCCGGCTCCGGCGGCAAAGCTTCCCGATCGCATCTACACGCTCTGCGACTATCTCACGCCCAATGAAACCGAGACGGAGGAATTGACCGGCATGAAGGTCTCTTCGGTCGGCGAAGCACGGGCCGCCGCGGACAGACTGCTCGAAAAGGGCGTCGGCACGGTCATCGTCACGCTCGGCGACAAGGGCGCGCTTCTGCACGCGAAGGATCGCTCGGAGCATGTTCCCGTCGTCAGCGCGGGCCCGGTGGTTGAAACCACCGGAGCAGGGGATGCCTTCAACGGCGGCTTCGCCGCGGCCCTGTCGCGAGGCGTGGAGCCGCTGGAGGCTGTGCGCTTCGCCTGCGCCGTCGCCGGTATTTCCGTGACCCGTCCAGGCACGGCGCCATCGATGCCGACGCTGCAGGAGGTCGAGGCGCTGCTGGCGAAGGGTTGAGATAATTGAGGTTCGCGGGCCGACCGAACGATCAGGCTGTTCCAGCCCTAAGGCATGCCGCCCAACAATGACCTCGGTTTTGGGACCTCGGTTTTGGTAGAACGGCATGCCTTGAAACTAAGGGCCCAAAGCGCGTCGCATGAATCCGCTTCAACGCGATGCGCCTTGGATGTCCCGTGAGCGATCGTCTGACCAATTACTGCTTGATGTAGCAGCGCTTTCTCTGATCAGGCGCGGGATCGCCGAATACATCGTTGTCGCATTGGACACCGTTGCGGAACACGTCCTGCGTGAATCGGCCGCGCGCTCCGTACCTGACCACTTTGCGGCCATCGAAGTCGCAGAACTCACCTTCATCGGCACAGACCGCCCAGCTCTCGCGGCGCGGCGCGTCGTAATCGTCATCCGACTGGTCCCGGTCGCGCATGACGATGAAGCACGACTTCGGCCTGCCCGGTGCTGGGTCGCCAAAAACGCGATTTGAACAGGGTACTGCGTTTCGCTCGATATAGCGCGAGGTGGTGCGGCCCCGGGCGCCGTACACCACCTCGGCGGGGTACGGCAGACGGCAGATGCCGCCCTCGCGCGCGCACTGCTGCAGCCGGTCGGCCGACGCGGTCGCCGGGAAAAGGGCGGTGGCGATCGTCGTTACGGCACCCAGGTAAAGGAGCGTGAATATCGTGCGTATAGGAATGTTTCGTGCGATTGACACTGTAAGTCCTCCATGCCGTTTCGGCAGCATATCTGTGCAGCTCCGCTGTCTGCGAAATGAATGGAGCGCTTTGTGGGCAAATCCGCAAGCCGGATCCGCAATCAGACACGGTTCAACGGTTTCAAGAGCCGCTTTTCAGCATATTGGAGTGGCCTCCCGTTTGCCGCACCGTCGCTTATGCATGTTTGTTTTTTGAAGCCGGCTGTGAAGACCGTCGGCCGTGTACGACCGGCGCGGGGAG
Organism: Mesorhizobium sp. B263B2A; assembly: GCF_020165775.1. Taxonomy (NCBI): domain Bacteria; kingdom Pseudomonadati; phylum Pseudomonadota; class Alphaproteobacteria; order Hyphomicrobiales; family Phyllobacteriaceae; genus Mesorhizobium; species Mesorhizobium sp. B263B2A. The sequence continues at coordinate 192,693 of NZ_JAIUIU010000006.1, read as the reverse complement.
CGATCACTGACCGCGCCTCGACACTTCATTTCCGAAAGTGGACTTTGACAATTTATGTCGGCATTTCCCTTGTACCAAGAGTTTGAAACCCTTGAGAGAAATGGCGCGAGTGACGGGGCTCGAACCCGCGACCTCCGGCGTGACAGGCCGGCACTCTAACCAACTGAGCTACACCCGCGCATTGACGAGCACGTGTCAGCCGTGTTCGTCGTTGGGGCGCTGGATAAGGGGTTCGCCACCGGGTGTCAAGCGCACCAAACCATCATAACAGCAAACTGGAGAAGGTTTTTTGACAGCCGGCGTTTTGTTGGCAAATCCGGCCCGCGAACAGGGCGTCGCCTTTTCATTTGGCCTTGCGAAGCCGGTCCCGACCGCTTAAAGGTCCGGCCCGGAGCGGGCGATTAGCTCAGTTGGTAGAGCGCTTCGTTTACACCGAAGATGTCGGCGGTTCGAGCCCGTCATCGCCCACCACTTTGATTAAACAAGGTAATTTTTGTTTTTGTGCTTTTTCTGCAAACCGTCGAAAATTGCCGCCTAGCTACAAAATAGCAACAGGAACAAAAGTAGCTCGCCAGATTCTCTCGGGCCTTGTAACGGCGATCTTCATATCTTAGCTCAAGGCACAACAAAAAAATGGCGGTCTGTCCAACGGCCTAGGCCATCTCAATCAGAGGGCAATCTTGGTCATCCGAGATCTCGGAATTCGGGCTAACCCTATCGCTTAGGCGCTTCGCTCTGATCAACCATTCTTGCCAACTAGGACAGTGGTCGGAAGTGCGACTCGCATTTTCATCGCTGTCCTGCATTTTTCGAGGGTAGCTATGAGGCCTTTTGGCGGCGGACTGACCAGCCCAATCAGTAAGGTCCGCGCCAGTTATCAAGAAATGATCTCCCTTTATCTATCGGCACGATATCATAAAAAATGTAGCCTCCCTCGATCGTGGAGTCTGCGAAAACGGTGAAGCCATCGCCATTAAGAATATACGAACCGATTCCACATTGAAGATAGTCAATGCGCGCGTTACCGATTGCAGTAATTTCTTCCGTCGATAGCTGAAAAATATTCGCAAACACAGTGACCGACAAAGCGATCTGCCGATAATATTCAACTGAACCAAATTTTGCGCCAACAGGCAGGGCGAATCGAATGCTTTTTAACCGTCCATAGTCCTCGATGACCTCCACAAAGCCTTTAAGTTCTTTATCAATAGGAAAGCCAACCCAGCACTCGGTGCCGGGGCACAGCTTGCCCTCCTCCATGCCATAGAATCCAGAAAGCGCGCGTAAAATATCATTTGAATTCCAGGGAAGGTCAGCTTGCGTAGCTGGCTCTCGACGAAACGATATCGACGGATCATTCAACGTGTTCAAGAGATCGGTGCCTTCTCGAACATTGAAATGTCCTCGAAATTCAAACTTGTCCGTCATGACCTGCAGAAGCCTCACCGCTCTTTCGAAATTATGAGGATGGGTGAGATAGACGTTTGCCCCCCTCAGCCGCTTTGCAAGCCCCTCATACTCAGATCTGGTAAGGACAGGGAGATGAGTCTCAGCACCTACAGCAACACGATCTGGGTTCGTATAGTCGAGATCAGCAAACGCAGAGTTATTTCGGCAACTGGCGTGGAGCATCTTGATGACGAAATCCTCCGCATTTAACCCTCTCTCCCCAACCAGCAAGTGATTAAAGACTATATCTTTCATTAGAAAGAGATAGGATTCCATCCCTTCCGCAAATAGCTTAGCGTTTAAGCTATTGTTTTTCTTAATGTATAGGTATGTGTTCCCCACGTCGATTGCGGCGACAGTGTCCGCTCGCACCTCCTCGTCAAACGTGCTCTGCGCTAGACGGCGATCTAAGAAGTCTAGGAGAGAGTCGAATAATCCGCTTGTCTCTGCCACTGGCACTTCAATTGTTTTGAGATGTGCGAGCTCGTGAAAAAGCAGCTGCGAAAAGGCCCCCGCAAAAACAAAATCTATGTGCTCATCATGGAGGGCCCCCGCCGCGCGCAGCAGATCCTTAACCTCCTTAGTAACATCTTCACCGTCCGGAACGTATCCCCTTCGTAATTCCCTCAGTAGCGTAAGGCGTCTGATTGAGAATATTTTTAAGTCAGTTATAGAATCCGTCAGAGCATCTCCCGATCTATTTGCGTTTTCGTATGTATAAGCCAATGATGAATTCATGGCGTCTAAAGTCAAAGTCGATGCAAGCAATTCACTAATCAGAATGATGTTAGGCTTGACGGCCATCGCATTCATGCTCAAACTTGGCATCGATGAGTACAAAATTGCTGACTCCTTGACTACCTTGATATTAACCTTCGATCCATCCAGCCCAGGCCCGACATGAATGTAGTCTCCTATCCTGAGGAGCTCTACAACAGATGCCAGCCTGTCGCGAAATTCAGGAACCTCGAACTCATCCTTAGCGAGATCGCGGATATCCGAGGCTGACCGCGCTGATCCTAATGAAAGGAGCAGGCCGCATATTACGGCGGCAATTGTTCGCGCCACTTTGAAAGCGTTCATACTTGCGTTTTTTTGGAGTACTTGCTTTCAACCGACGCAAGTATTATTCTGAAGAAAAACCCGTTCTGATACGATATTAAAAAGGCAACAAACGAGTCTGTGATGGAAATTATAGAATTATATGTGTACATAACGACAATAGGTGCTACTAGAGAAGCGGATATAATGCCTTTCTTTAAATCTGTTGGTTTTTCGGTGATGTACTCATAGATTGATTTTGATATAACACCTAGAAATGTCCCAACCGACGCAATAAGTGGAGCTTTGTAGTCTCGCAGTATCGAAATATCAAAATCTCCATGCACCTCCGGGTCTCTGAAAAAATTGAAGTAGAGCGCATAAGCAAGATAGGTCAGTGCGAGCACAAGGAGCGCATAAATTACATACAGAGGGACGGGAGGCAGGCGGCGGCTTTCAGCCATTAGTGGCGTCCTCCAAGTGCGGTTTCGCACTAAGTTGGCCGATTGGGCGGCCTTAGTTGGTCCTGTTGGGAGACCATGGCCTCTAAGGCGATCGACCGTTCATGTTGACCTTGGGGAATCTATCATGCAGTGGGGCAGCCGGTCACGCAAATTGTGGCGGCAGGGTCGAATACTGTGCGGCCAAACGCAAACGCTCTGATCGATCCAACACACGCGCCGAGCCTAGTCCGAGGCAGCATCCCTGAGCATCATCAGCGATGAGGGTAGGAAGTCTTGGGTTGCACCAGGAACATGAAGCCAATCGGCTAGCTCGTCATCTATCGGCGCAAAGCCTGCCCCATAGGCGTTAGTGTCTTAATTTGAAAACGGGTTCACGATTGATCCCTGCTCAACCAGTTTTTGGCCGTAGGATTTTTGTCAGCTTTCTATAACCGCAGCCCTAGTTAGACCTGCGCCCGGAGTAGAGCAGTTTACCTGCCTCCCGGCTTCCTGCGCTGCAACTACAGCCGCGTTCCATGGTCTATCCTCTGTCATCGGTCCTTTCAACTGTGAACACTTGTTTGTCACGATCGGTCACGATCAGGAGAAATGGCTTAATTGGCATGTTCGATCTCTCTTTCGATGTTTCGCCACGATCGGAGCCCGCACGGCATCAACCGGCGTATTGATCGGCGGTATCTGTAGCACGGCGTGCGCGCTCACAAGACCCTGCGCATTACGGCAGCTATGGCGGCAGGTGTGCGCAATCGGCTATGGTCGAAGGAAGAATTGGTGGAAGCGAGCGTATCGAGCTGAAATGGGAGGAGCGGTAAATGTCGGACCAGACGCAAACATATGTAGAGTGCGAAGTTGGAAATGATCTGTCGAATGATGAGGTTTTTGCTTGGGTCGATCAAGCGCTTGAGCAGAACAAAAACATGGCCGCGATTGGAATCAACGTAAGCAACTCGCTGCATCAACGCGGTCTTACTGGCGAACATCGTGGCGTGAAAATCGCGATGGACCCAAGCCTGTACCCACGCGATGTCGTGCGCATTCAGTTCGGACCCAAGAAATCAAATTAGGAGACTACCCCATAGGCACTTGCCGGTACGGAGCGGCCAACGGTGTTCGTCGGCAGCGCGGACTGCAACGAGATTGACCGGCATATATGTCCGCTGGAGGGTCGGTTCGCCAGCGTCAAGGATTTTGAGCGCTCTTTAGTTCCTGGATTTCCTCAAGCAGGTTTTTGACCAATATCTGGTAGACTTGCGTGAGTTCCGCTGGTGTGAGTTCGACCCGGATATCGTACGAGCCGGCATAGTTCACTTGCAGCGTCGCCGTCCCGAACAGCGTCGTGGTGCCGTCGCGAATATCAGTCGCCACGATCAGGTTTTGGACAGGTTGGTCGAGCAGGATGACGCCAGCTTCGCCGGGATTGTTATGGGTCGTTGTCCTAATTCTCATGTCGGCCTCCTGTTCACACACAGCAGCGTGCGGCACCATTGTCTTCCGCGATCGCACCATAGGCTAATACGATCAGGCAGTTCACAATACACCTACAAGCGGTCGATTCCTCCGGGATGTAGCCACTCCAAAAACCCGCCACGGGTCGCTCCCGTGGCGGGTTTTTCATCGATCAGGGGGTTGCGGGCCACCGGCGCGAGCTTCCTGACGCCTCGTCGGCGTGATTTCGCACCTGAGGGGTCACGGCGGCAGCAGCCGAAAGTCATTGCCCTCGGGCAGCAATTGTCCGCCATCGACGACGATGGTCGTGCCGGTGATGTAGCTGGCGTCATCCGAGGCGAGGAACAGGAAGGCGTTGGCGACGTCGCGCGGGCTGCCGAGCCTGCCGAGCGGGATGGAATCCTCCATGTTCTTGATGTAGGCGGCGCCGCGATGCTGCTGGATGGCTTCGGTCAGGATGTTGCCGGGCTCGACGCCGTTGACGGTGATGCCATAGCCGGAGAATTCCAGCGCCGCCGCCCGGATGAAGCCGTTGATTCCGGCCTTGCTGGCCGAATAGTGGCCGTGGCCCGGGCTGGTCACGTGCGGACCGGTTATGGAGGAGGTGTAGAGCATGCGGCCAAAACGCTGCGCCTTCATCGGCACCAGTGCGGCGCGGCTGGCATTGAAGGTGCCGCGCAGATTGACGGCCATGACGCGGTCCCAGTCGTCGGCGCTCGTGTTCTCGATCAATTGCCAGGGATAGATGCCGGCATTCTGCACGATGATGTCGAGGCGGCCGTGCTGCTTCAGCGCCAGAGCCACCGCGGCCTCGGCGTCGCTCATCCGCGAGATATCGGTGCGGATGAAGGGCACGCCGAGTTCGCTGGCGGTCGCTTGGCCGGCCGCCGCCTCGGTATCGGCGAGCACCAGCCTTGCGCCTTCCTCGGCGAAACGCTGCGCGATGCCCTTGCCGATGCCGCGCGCGCTGCCGATGATCAGCGCCACCTTGTCTTTCAGTCGTCCGGTCATGCCCGCCTTCCTGTCATGCGAATCGTCCTGTCATGCGAGTCTTTGGCGAATGGTTTGCTTGAAGGCGTCGAGCAGCACGGCCGCCAGCACCAGCAGGCCGTGGATGACCTGGGTGAAGTTGGCGGGCAGCCCCATCAAATTGATCGCCGTGTTGATGGCCGAGAGCAGAAGCACGCCGGCATAGACGCCGGGCAGGGTGCCGACGCCGCCCTTCAGGCTGACGCCACCGATGACGACCGCGGCAAAGGCGTTGAACAGCAGGCCGACGCCGAGATTGGCGGTGGCGCCCGAGGTGCGGATCGCCAGCAGCCAGCCGGCTAGGCCGGCTATGGCGCCGGCGAGCACGAAGGCGATGACTAGGTTGCGGTTGACTCGGATGCCGGCGCGGAAGGTTGCCGTCTCGTTGCCGCCGATCATCACCAGGTGTCGGCCGAACGGCGTCTTGGCCATGATCAGCGAGAAGACGACGAAACAGGCGATGGCGATCCAGGCGGTGAGCGGCAGGCCGGCGAGGCGCTGGATGCCGAACCAGCGAATGGCCGGCGCCAGGTCCTGCGCCGAGCGGCCGCCCGAAATGACCAGTACCAGGCCGCGCACCCAGATGTAGGACGCCAGCGTGATGATGAAGGCGCTCATCTTCACCTTGACCACCAGATAACCGTTGAAGACGCCGATGAGGCCGCCGACGGCCAGCGCCAGCAGCAGCGATACCGGCACCATCAGCCATTCCGGATGCAGTTGCACGCCCATGCCAATGCCTGACGAGCAGAACAGGATGCCGACCGCCATGGCGCTGAGCGCGGCGACGGATTCGACCGACAGGTCCATGTGGCCGGCGATGATGACCAGCGCCAGGCCGATCGACATGACCCCGAGCACGCTCGAAGCCTCGATGATGTTGGCGAAGATGCCGAGCTGAAAATAGTTCGGCACGAAGATGGAGAACACCACCAGCACGAACAGCAGCATGAACCAGACGAGGTTGTCGAGAACGAACTCCAGGGCATGGCGGGTGCGGAGGTTCATGGGCTGATCCGGCTGGCGCATGCCTCCGAAAATCAGTTCGATTTTCGGAGGCATGCGCGGATTGGAATTGCGAAGGATTGGCTCCGGGCCGAGAGGGCCCGGAGCGTTTCAGGCGAGATGCCTATTCGACCGACTTGACCGTGTCCGTCGGCGGCTTCTGGTTGCCCCAGAAAGCCGGGTTGTCGACGTTTTCCTTGGTAATGGCCGCACCCGGGATCTTGATGTTCGGGCCCCAGCTTTCCTTGGTGACGACCGATTTCAGGCCAAGCACGTCATAGTCGCCGGGCTTGATTTCTTCCTTCTTGACCACCTTGTCCATGAACATGGCAACCGCCGCGGCCTGTGCGTAGAGCGGCTGCTCGACTTCGACGTTGAGCCAGCCCTTGCGGATCAGGTCGAGGCCGACCGGAGCGCCGTTCGAGCTCATCAGCATGACGTCGCCCGGCTTCTTGCCGGCGGCCTCGAGCGAGGCGACGGCGGCGACCGACAGGTGCGCGGCATGGCTGAAGATCAGGTCGATGTCGGGGTTGGCCAGCATCTGGTCGGCGACGATGGTGCCGGCGTTGCTGGCTTCCCACTGCATGGCCGGAAGCGAGATGATCTTGACGTCCGGAAACGCCTTCATCTTCTCCTCGAAGCCCTTCTGGATGTCGAGCGTATAGGGATCGCCGGGGTCGCCCAGCACTTGCAGCACCTTGCCCTTCACCGAGCCGTTCTTGGCTTTCAGCAGTTTCTCTGCCTGGTCGGCCGCGACATGGCCGATCTCGACGGTTCCGGCGACCGATGTGAAGTCGGAAGGCGTCGAGGTGATCTGGCGGTCGAACTCGACCACCGGGATGCCGGCCGCACGCGCCGCCTCGATGGACGGTTTCAGCGCGTTGAAATCGACCGCGGCCAGGATGATGGCCGCCGGCTTCAGCGCGATGACGTCGTTCATCTGCGACTGCTGCGCGTCGGTCTTGTTGTCGGCATTCAGCGTTTTCACTTCATAGCCGACCTGCTTGAGGAACAGCTCCAGCGCGCTCACCGAGCCGGTCTGGAACTCGTCGAGCAGTGTCGGCACCATGTAATAGACGGTCCCCTTGGACTGGGCGAATGCCGGCGTGAGCGTGGCAAAGGCCAGTGCCAGGATACCGAAGACAGCAAGAAGTACTCGCTTCATGTTGTTGGCTCCCTGTTAAGCCGGACCCCTCTTTGTCCCTCAGCCCGCCGGTCCGGCACCGGCAAGCGTTTCACCGGTGATCATGTTGATCACCGCATCGGGACTTGTTTTGCTGCGTGCGACATCGCCCGCCACGACGCCTTGCCGGATCACCACGATCCGGTCGGCGACCTGAAAGGCCTGCTGCATGATGTGGGTGATGATGACGACGCCGATGCCCTGGCTCGCCACCTGGCGGATCATGTCGAGGCCGCGCCGCGTCTGCTCGACACCAAGGGCGGCGAACGGTTCGTCCAGAAGCACCAGCTTGCCGCCCCAGTGTACGAACCGGTTGAGCTCGATGGCTTGCCGCTGGCCGCCCGATAGGTGCTCGACATTGGTGCGCAGAGACGGAATGCGGGTGCCGGCGCTCGCCAGGGCCTTCCCAACGACGGCCTCCATGGCGCGCTCGTCGAGCACGGGAATGCCGAGAACCTTCCGGGTGATCTCGCGGCCCATGAAGAAATTGGCCACCACATCGACATTGGTGCACAGCGACAGGTCCTGGTAGACGGTCTCTATGCCCGCCGCCTTCGCTTCGGCGGGCGATTTGGCGAGAAACTCCTTGCCCTCGAACAGCATGCGGCCCGAGGTCGGCTCCAGTCCGCCCGCTATGATCTTGACCAGTGTCGATTTGCCGGCGCCGTTGTCGCCGAGCAGGGCCACGACCTCGCCCTTGCCGATCGAGAAGCTGATCCCCTTCAGCGCTTCGATCGCGCCATAGTTCTTGGTGACGTTGTCGAGCACCAGCAGAGGTTCACTCATGCGGCAATCTCCTTGGCCGCCAGGAGATCGCGGCCACGCTCGCGCTCTGCCGTGAACATCTGCCCGAAGCGCGGCGACAACACCCCTGAAACTGCAAGGGCGGCGGCGCCGCGCAGCACGGATTGCTGGCCGCCGCCCGCGACGACCACGCGGGGCGCCTTGCGGTCGCCGCGGGCCGAGACCGAATTGAGCAGCGGCGTTGCCGCGCCCGCCAGAAGTTGCAGCAAGTCCGGCGCCGCCAGCCCGCCGAGCACGATCGTCTCGGGATCGAACAGGTTCTCGATGATGGCGATGGCATTGCGGAAGATCGGGCCGACCTCAGCCACCCAATCGGCGTCGTTGCCGGCCCAGCGCCCCCGTGCTTCGAGCGAAAGATAGCGTTCGAGGCAGCCCCGGTTGCCGCAAGGACAGGGCTCGCCGCCGGGAACGACGGGAATGTGGCCGATTTCGCCGGCATTTCCCCAGGCGCCGCGCATCACGCTGCCGTCATGCATCATGGCGCTTCCCAGCCCGACGCCGAAATAGAGATAGTAGTATTCGGAATGGTGGACCCCGATGCCATAGAGGCGTTCGCCCATCGCGGCGGCGGCCATGTCGCTTTCGAAGAACGCCGGCAGTCCCGTCGCGGCCGTCAGCCGCTCGCGCAGCGCCACATCCTTCCAGCCAGCCATCGTCGTTGGCCCGACGAAGCTCATGGAGTCCACGCCAAACGGTCCGGGAAGCGCCATGCCGATGCCGATGACACGGCCGCCGGCTCGCTTTCCCGTCAGGTCGCGGACCATGCCGCCGATCTCATCGAACGCATGATCGGGCGCCGCGTTGGGTGCTTCGCGGTGCGAACTTTCGATTACGTCGCCGCTGAGATTGATCAGCGCGGCGTCTATCCCGAGCGGCGTCAAATGGATGCCGACGGCATAGCCACCTTCCGGATTGATGCGCAGCGTCGCCGGAGGCAGGCCGCGCCCTTTGGGTTCCTCGCGCAGGGACAAGATGTAGCCCTGTTCCTCAAGCTCACGGACGATGGTCGATACGGTCTGGACGGTGAGCCCGACATGCCGGGCGATATCGCCACGGGCGATGGGGCCGTTACGGCGGATCGACTCGAGCACGATGCGCCGGTTGTACGGCCGCCCGAATTCCTGATTGGTCCCCCGCAACGCCATGCCTTGCACTCCCAATGGATGCAAGTTTGCATCAAAGATTTATTCAGTCAAATGGAATTCAAAAATAAATCAGCAAAAAGCCCGGGGTAAAAGGCGCTGGGATGGATGTCGCTGATTTAGGACCTGTTCAGGTGCCGCCCTTGGCCGATTGCCGCAATCGCGAGAACCGCTTCAATGGCGGCCAAGCAACCGCGACCCAACACAGCATGGAGCAAAGATGATCGAATTGCCGTTTGCCCGCGAAGAGTACCAGCAGCGGCTTCGCAAGATCCGCGTCGAGATGGCGGAGCGCGGTCTCGAGCTCCTGATCGTCAACGACGTTGCCAACCAGCACTATATCACCGGCTATGACGGTTGGTCGTTCTACACGCCGCAGGTGGTGCTGGTTCCCGTGGAAGACGTCGAGCCGGTCTGGATCGGGCGCGCCATGGATGCCGCCGGCGGTCTTCTCACGGCCTGGATGAGACCCGAGAACGTGGTTGGCTTCCCCGAAGATCACGTCCAGCGTGTCGATCGCCATCCGATGGACTGGATCGCCAACTGGATCGTGGCCAAGGGCTGGGGTACCAGGCATATCGGCATCGAGCTCGAAGCCTACTATTTCTCCCCGAAAGCGCATGCGCGGCTCGTCGCCGGCCTTCCCAATGCAAAATGGCACGATGCCGATCTCCTGGTGAACTGGATCCGTGCGGTCAAATCGGCGCCCGAGATCGCCTATTTGCGCAAGGCGTCGACCCTGGCCGAAGCGGCGGTGGCGCGGGCCTTCGAGGTGATCGCGCCGGGTGTGCGCGAGTGCGATGCGATTGCCTCCATCCAGGCGGCGCAGATCGCCGGCAGCCCGGATTTCGCCGGCGACATCACAGCCCTTCCGCCGACCATCCTCGGCGGCGAGAACGCCTCGGCCCCGCACATCATGTGGAGCGACCGGCGGTTCGGGGATAACGAGACCATTGCCCTGGAACTCGCCGGCGTCTGCCGCCGCTATGCCGCCGGGTTGGCGAGAACGATGCAGCTTGGCAAGACGCCGACGCGTGTCGAGGATACGGCAAAGGCGGTGATCGAGGGCATGGACGCGGTGCTCGATGCGGTGAGGCCGGGAACGACCGCCGAAGCGGTCGAAGGAGCCTGGCGCAAGGTCATCCAGCGCTACGGGCTGAAGAAGGAGTCGCGCATCGGCTATTCCATCGGCGTCGCCTATCCGCCGGATTGGGGCGAACACACGATCAGCCTCCGCCCGGGTGACAAGACGGTGCTTCAACCCGGCAACGTCGTTCATTCCATCCTCGGCATGTGGATGGACGGCTGGGGTATCGAGATCAGCGAAACCATCCTGGTCACCGAAACCGGCCATGAGACGCTGACCAGGTTCCCGCGAGAAATCCATGTCAAAGCTTGAGTGATCGACATGGCGGCGGTGGCGCGATTTCCGGCGGTGTTGGCCAGGCCTGTTATTGTCGAAGGCGCTGCAATCCAGGTTCAGATGTCGGCGGGCCGGTGCAGTATGGGCCAAGCAGGCAAGTCCATGGCCGCTTGATTTTTCATCCCACCTCACTCAAAAGGGCGCATTTGGGGGAGCGCGAATAGTGTCAAAACTTACAAGTTTTCTGGAGGGCCACGGTCTCAAGCGAAGGCGCCGGCCATCGGCTGTTGTGCTTCCAGAACGGCGTATGACACAAATATTGCACGAGCGCTGCGTTATCGAGAGTGCCGATTTTGCGGCGCCGCACATGGAAAATGCGCTGCTTTTCGACGACCACCAGCAAATACGAAATTATGCAATCGAGAAAGTCGCGAAATCCGGGTTTCTGCTGGAATTTGGTGTCTTTGACGGGACAAGCATCAACCATTTCGCAGGGAGACTTTCGTCATCTGGCGACACGCGGTCAATCTTTGGATTTGATGCTTTCCTAGGTCTTCAGGAAAACTGGACTGGAACTGGCTTCCAGGCCAGAGGCCGGCAATTCAACAGGGACGGCGTTGTGCCGAAGGTTCGGCAAAATGTGAATCTGATAAAGGGCTGGATTGAAGATACGCTTCCAACGTTTCTTAAGCAGCACCAAGGTCCAATTGCTTTCATTCATATTGACACGGACACCTACACGCCCTGCAAAGCCATTCTCACGCTCTGCAAGGACAGGCTTGTCAGTGGCAGTGTCGTCCTGTTTGACGAACTGCTCTGCTACCCAGGATGGCGATTTGGAGAGTACAAGGCGCTGAACGAGGTGTTGGATCCAGACCGGTACACCTGGGCAGCGTTCGAAGAGCAGCGGGCCGCGCTTGTCATCAACTGACAATAAGGTTTCACTCCGAGGACTGGCGCGCCTCAGAGATACTGGGCGACCTTCTTGCCGACGGTGAGGAAGCGCAGCGGATCGATCGCTTCGCCATTGTGGCGCACTTCGTAGTGCAGATGCGGGCCGGTCGAGCGGCCGCTGCTGCCGGTCTTGCCGAGGACGGCGCCGGCATCGACCTTCTCGCCGACGGTCACGTCGATTTCGCTCAGATGCCCGTAGCGGGTCGCAAAGCCGTTGCCGTGGTCGACTTCCACCATGCGGCCATAGCCGCCGTTCCAGCCGGCCTTGGTGACGACGCCGGGCGCCGTGACCCTTGCCGCCATGCCGATCGGCGCCCTGAAATCCATGCCGGAATGCAGCGCGGCGGTGCCGAGGAGGGGGTCGGTGCGAATGCCGAACGGGCTGGTGACGGAGTGGCCGGGTGCGGGGTTGGACAGCGGCAGCTGGCGCGCTTCCTTCTTGAGATGGTCGAGCGTATCCAGGGCTTCGTCCAGTTCCTTGACCTTGCTGTCGAACATCATCGAGCTGTCGAGCGGGATCAGCGGTCCGCCGACATCGCTCTGGTCCTTGCCGAAATCGCCGTCGACCGGCAGTCCCGCCGCTTGCAGCGCCTGGGTGATCGCGTCGGCGCTCTTATAGGCATTGTCGGCGAGTGCGCTGATGCGGGTGAGCTGCTCGGTCTCGATCGATTTCAGCGACTGGTTGATCGAGACGAACAATTTGTCGGCGCGATCGGCGGCTGAATCGTTTGGCAAAGGATCGGAGCGGGTCGACCACAAGGAGAACGGCCTCGTGTCTGCGGCTCCGGGGTCCGCGCTCAGGCTGGCGACCGCGTAATTCTGCGCCGGCTGGCTGATGCTGCCGGTCACTTCGGCGGGTTTGTCAGGCTTCGCGGCTGCTGCCGGGGCCTCGCCTGGCGCTGTTCCGACGTCATTCTCTGCGCGTTCGAGCAACGGGCCGAGGCGGCCGTGACGCTGGCTGAGCTGCGTCTGCCGGTCAAGCAACTCGCTGACCTTGGTCTCCATCAATTGCTGATCGAGCAGCTGGCGGCTGGTGATGCGGTCGACCTGGGCGCGCAGTGCCGAAATACGGTCCTCGTAAGCCTGCTGCATGCGCGCCTGGCGCGCGGTGGTGGCGCCGATCAAGTCATCGCGCAGCACCAGGTAGGACGTGGCCAGCAGGTAGCCGACGGCAATGGCGGCGAGTGCCGAGCCGATGAATGCCGCGAGCCAGGGTCGGATCGTGAAGTGCCTGATCTCGTTACCCCGGGCAATGATGACAGTGTGGGGTTCCTTGCGCCTGCCGAAGACTGCGGACTGACCGGTTGCGTTCACGGGACCAAGCTTTCGTTTACGACACCACGACGGCTTGATTACACATTATTAGGGTTAACAAAGGCTTGCCGGACCGATCGCGCGGCAACGAATACACGCGGCGAGGGCAGTGGGTTGCATCAACACTGCCGAGGGAGCGGCCATCGTGCGCGCGTCACGCACCATGTTTCAACCAGAGGAACGGGTCACTCGCCGATTAAGGTCAAGAATCCTTAACTCTCTTTGATCGCATTTACTTGACGGTTTTCCGTTAAAGGCGTGATGGGGTTTGGGAATCTATTGAAGAAGGCGGTCCAAGGGATGCTGAGCGATCTGGTTGGCAAGGTCCTCGACAAGCTCTCCGGCACCAGTCTGCTGGCGACCGGGCTTTTGCTGCTGACTGCCTTGGTCAGCGCGCTCGTGGCCTATTGGCGCACGGTGGAGGAGAAGAGCTGGAAGGAGTTTTTCGAGTTCGCCGTCCCGCATGAGGTTATCACTCATCCCTCGGCGAGAGCCGACCTGCTGTTCTGGCTGACGAAGAAAGCTCTGATGCCCTTCCTGATGCTGCCCGCCGGAATTGTCTTCGTCACGGCGGTAGGCTACGGGACCAACTGGCTGTTCTCGACACTGTTCCAGTTCCAGCCGCCGCTGATCGAGGGGCCGGCGGGTCCGGTAACGGTGCTGATCTTCACCATCACCATGCTGCTCGCCTACGACATTTCCTATTATCTCTATCACGTCGCCCAGCATCGCTATCCGGTGCTCTGGGAACTGCACAAAGTGCATCACTCGGCCGAGGTGATGGTCGGTATCACCAAGGACCGGGTCCACCCGCTCGACGAACTGATGAACCGCGCCTGGGACGGCATCGTGGTGGGCATCTGCTTCGGCATCTGGTCGCTGGTTTCGCTGAACCTGGTCGAACTGACGGTCTTTGGCGTCAACGTCTACGTCATGCGCAACATCCTGATGATGGATTTCGTCAGGCACACGCATTTCAAGATCTCGTTCGGCCCGCTCAACAATTTGATCCTGTGTCCCCATTGGCACCAGCTGCATCACAGCACCGATCCGCGCCACTACGACAAGAATTTCGGGCTGCTCTTCTCGTTCTGGGATCGCCTCTTCGGAACATTGTGCGTGCCGAAGCCCGACGAGGATTTCAAGTTCGGCCTGGTCGATCGCGATGTGCGCGACTACCAGTCGCTTGCCGGCCTCTATGTCATGCCGCTGAAGCGAATGTGGCGACATATCGCTCGGCGCGTCCGTCCCGGAAAGCCGGAGACAACGCGAGCATCGCAGAGGGCTCGGTCGTGAACGCTCCCGTGGCGCCCACTATTCCGCGGAGCTTCGTCTTCGAAGTCGTGACATCGGCGGCGCGTTTGGACGAGATCGCCCCGGCCTGGAGTGCGCTTTGGCAGCGAGCCGGCGGGCTTGTCTTCCAGCATCCGGCCTGGATCGCGGCCTGGTGGCGCACCACCCCCCATCAGGAGCGGCGCACGCTCAGGATCGGGCTGGCCTGGAACGGCGACCGGCTCGAAGGCGTGATAGCGCTCGCCACCTTCAGGCGCTCCGGCATCCGCGTTCTCGAATGGGCGGCGAAGGATCACAGCGACTATGGCAACGCGCTGTTTGCCCCCGGCGGCGACCCGCAACAACTCTCCCGGCTCTGGCAGTATGTTCTCGACCAGGGCGGCTTCGACCTCATCTATCTCAATCGTCTGCTGCCGGATGCCGGTTTCCGTGCCCTGCTGGATCCGGCCTCGCGCCACGGCAAGGCGCTTCGGCGCAACCACCGCTGGGAAATCAGCTACCGTGTCGAGGGTTCCTGGCCGCGCGGCGCGGACTGGTTCGAGACGCTGTCCAAAAAGGCCCGGCAGAACTACCGTCGCGGCTGCAAGTTCATGGAAGAAGGCGGCGCATTGCGTTTTCGCCTGATGGATATCGGCGAACCGCTTGAGCCGGTGCTCGCTCGGGTCGCGGCGCTGAAGCGGCTGTGGCTGGCGCGGCACGGGCGCGTCTCGGACCTGTTCGATGAAGGCTCGCCTGTTCTCGCCGCGCTTGTGTCGGTGCTGGCCGAGCTCGGGCTGTTGCGCATTTTCGTCTTGGAGCTCGACGATACGATCGTCGCCGTCTCGATCAATTTCGAGCAGCACGGCACCATGATGGCTTTCGTCACCACTTACGATCCCGAATACGAGCGCGCCTCGCCGGGTATGGTGCTGATGGTGGACTATATCCAATGGTCGCTCGACCGTGGCCTTGGCAAAATTGATTTCCTCTGCGGCGGCGAGGATTTCAAGCGGCGCTTCGCCACGCAGTCGGTCAGGCTGTCATCGGTGATCGGCGCGCGCGGCTTGCGCGGTCGCCTCGCCGCGCTGGCCGATCATCTGAACCATGTTTCGAAATCCTGGCGGGCGCGACAGCAGCCGAAGGTGGAAACACCCGAAGAGTAAGGACGCCTGATTTCGGCATCAGCCGGATTTCGTGCGCCGACATGAAGGCCGTATCGCCGTCGGCCTTCGTGGCGCTCAAAGCGCTCGGACGGCCTCGAGAACTTCCTCGGCATGGCCCTTCACCCGGACCTTGCGCCAAATCCTGGCGATCCGGCCATCGCGGCCAATCAGGAACGTGGCGCGCTCGACGCCCATGTATTTGCGGCCATACATCGATTTCTCGACCCACAGATGGTAGGCATCGATCACCTTGCGCTCCTCGTCGGCGGCGAGGTCGATGGTGAGGCTGTATTTGGACTTGAACTTGTCGTGCTTCTTGACGGGGTCGGGCGACAGGCCGATCACCACCGCTCCGGCCTTCTCGAATTCCGGCTTGAGCTGTGAAAAGCTGATCGCCTCCTGCGTGCAGCTTGTTGTGTCGTCCTGCGGATAGAAATAGAGCACCACGGGCTTGCCGGCGGATGCGGCAAGGCTGATTGAGCCGCCGCCGTCTCGCGGCAGGTCGAATTGCGGCGCAAGATCGCCCACGACGAGGTCAGCCATACCGATGCCCTTGTTTGAGGTTACGCGCGAAGCCACACCGATATAGTGTCGAGCGGGGATTCGTCCACGAGCGAATTCGTACAACGGAAGATTGCGTGGATCAGGAGCAACCGCAGCACGAGAAGATCAGGTTCAGGCGGGATGAGATCGCCGACCTGGGGACCTTGCCGTCCGCGTGCCGGGTGCCGCCGCTTGGTCAGGCCCGGATCGGACGTGGCCTTCGCATCCTTTCGCGCGTGTTCGCGGGCATGGTTGCGCTCACGCTGCTGGTCGCGATAGCCGTCTATCTCATCGGTCTTTCCGGCATCGGGGCGGACCGGCTGCGCGTCGAGGCGGAAACCGCCATCGAGAAACTCGCCGGCGTCGATGTCCATGTCGCGGTCGGGCCCGCTCGCATCACGCTCGACAGTTCGAGTTTCGTTGCGCTCCAGGTCAGCGACGTCAGCCTGAAGACGAACGACGGCAAGCCCATGGCCGACGCCGGGCGTGTGCGCTTCGGTGTCCGCCTTGTGCCGCTGCTGTGGGGTGAGGTGCGGCTGACGAGCGCCAGGATTTCCGATGCGCGCATCGTCATGGCGGCGATGCCCTCCGGCGGCGACTGGACCGCCGCGCTGCGCAATGAGGACGGCCTCGTCGATCCCGAGAAACTGTCGGACGCGGTGTTCGGCAACATCCATCGCGCCCTCGACGCCGTGCGGGAAGATTCGATGCGCCGGATCGATCTCAGCAATGTCGAATTCGTGCTGCCCGATACCGGATCGATCAAGCTGGTCAAGATCGCCGACGCCACCGTCGTTCAGTCGGGGCCGGGCGGCATGGAATTTTCGTCACAGGCCGATGTCGACGGCAGGACGATCAAGGTTGCCGCTTCCGCCACACGCGATGTCGCGGCGCATCGCGTGACGGCGCTGGAAGCGAGCATCGATCTGGCGGCTCCCGCCGGCACCACGGCCGGCGCCGGGAAGCTGGGCGCCGTGGCGTTGAAGCTGAAGGGATCGGAAGGTGCCGGCACGAATGCGTCGCAACTGACGGCCGCCTTGTCGTCGACCGGGTCGGTGCTCGATCTCGGCACACGTGGATTGCTGCCGGCGGACGTTGCGGTCGATGCGACGCTTGTCGCCGGCAGCAACAAGATTCAGGTGGACAGGATGCTGTTCAAGACCGGCCGGTCGACATTCGATTTCGCCGGCTCTATCGGGCCGAAGCCGGCGTCGGGAGCGGCCGGCGAAGAACCCGCCTACCGCTACGATCTGACCAGCGACGGTTCGTCGCTGGCGCCATCGGAGTCACCCGAGCCCGCGTTGAGCTTCCTTGCGCGAATAGCCGGCGTGTACCAGACCAAAAGCCACAAATTGGTGGCCGAGCAGATCGCGCTTCGTTCCGATACCAGTGGCGAAGTGCTGGGAACCGCCGCCGTCGAGTTCGTCGACGGCAAGGCGCCCGGGATCAACCTCGCCTTCAACGTTCACAACATGTTGGTCTCCCACGTCAAGCAGCTCTGGCCGTGGTTTTCAGCGCGCAATGCGCGGCTCTGGGTGCTGAGCAATCTGTTCGGAGGCCGCGTCGTCGACGGCAATCTCCAGTTCCAGGTGGTGCCCGATCGCCTCGGCAACGGTGTGCCGCTTTCCGCCGACGAAGTGTTCGGCCGCTTCCAGATCGACGGGACGCGTTTCGACACGGCCGGTCGCATTCCGCCGATACGCGACGCCGTCGGTGTCGTCGCCTTCCACGGCAATGACGTCGACGTCTCCCTGTCCTCGGGCACCGTCTTCATGCCCAGCGGCCGCACCGTGGCGGCCAGCAACGGCACGCTGGCGGTTAAGGCGGCGAACCGCCCGCCGGTCATCGGCGCGCTCGACATCGACGTTGCCGGCGACGCGGCGGCCGTCGCCGAACTGGCCTCCTACGAACCGATCAATGCCATGCGCCATGTCGGCTTTCTGCCGGATGACCTGTCCGGCAGCGTCACCGGCCATGTCAAGGCTGATATCCCGCTGCAGTCCGGCGTCGACAGCTCCAAACTCGACTGGCTCGTATCGCTCGACTACACCGGCCTTTCACTGGCCAAGCCGTTCGAAGGGCAGACCGTGGCGGATGCCGACGGCTCGATCACGGTCGATCCCGAAAAGGCGGTGATCTCGGCCAAGGCATCGCTGAACGGCATTCCGGCCGAACTCGACCTCGTCGAGCCGCTGGCCGATGATGGGCCGGCGCGCAGCCGCAAGGTCGCCCTGGTGCTCGACGACAAGATCCGTGCCGCCGCCATGCCCGGCCTGACGCCGCTGCTTGCCGGCACGGTGAAGGTCGCGATCGACAAGAGCGGCAGCGGCAATCAGAACGTCTCGGCCGACCTGACCAATGCCAGGCTGGACATTCCCTGGGCTGGCTGGAGCAAGGGGACAGGGGTTCCCGCCACCGCTACATTCGTCATGACAAAGTCGGGCGAGACCACG
The DNA here is from genome assembly GCF_020165775.1 of Mesorhizobium sp. B263B2A. NCBI lineage: Bacteria > Pseudomonadati > Pseudomonadota > Alphaproteobacteria > Hyphomicrobiales > Phyllobacteriaceae > Mesorhizobium > Mesorhizobium sp. B263B2A. Next base: position 174,068 of record NZ_JAIUIU010000006.1, on the reverse strand, counting down.
ACGCTGTCCGACTTCGAGCTCGACGGCAAGACTTTCTCCATCGACGGCAACGTTGTCCTGCTCAACGGCGCCCTGTCGTCGGCAAAGTTCAGCAAGGTTACCTTGAATCGGGGCGACGACGTGGCGGTGTCCGTCAGGCGATCGGGCAAGGGCTATGCTGTCAACGTCAGCGGCAACGCCCTGGATGCCCGCTCGCTGATCAAGCAGTTTACCTCGGACGTCGACACCGCCACCAAGACCACTGGCGCCGACGCCATTTCGGTGAGCGCCGACGTCGATCGGCTCACCGGTTTCCACGACGAGCAACTGTCCAACCTGAAGCTCGACTACAGCGGGGCCGGCTCGCGGGTGAACGGCCTGAAGGTCAGTGCGACGGCGAGTTCTGGCGCCGCCATCACCATCAGCAACACCACCGGTGGCGGCCAGCGGGCGCTCAACGTGCAGTCCGCGGACGCCGGCGCCATATTGAGGTTCCTGAACGTCTACGAGCACATGGAAGGCGGGTCGATCATGCTGGCACTGTCGGGAGCCAGCGACGGGCCGATGAAGGGCAAGGTCGACACCAGCAATTTCTTCGTCGTCAACGAACCGAAGCTCGCCTCCATCGTCTCGACCACCCCGGCCGGCGACAGCCGTAGCCTCAACCAGGCGGTCAAGGGCAAGCTCGACACGTCGCGGGTCAAGTTCGAGCGCGGCTACGCCGAGATCGAGAAAGGCAGCGGCTATCTGAAGCTGGCCAACGGCGTGCTGCGGGGGCCGCGTATCGGCACGACCTTCCAAGGCATCCTCTACGACCAGAACAACAACATGGACATGACCGGCACCTTCATGCCGGTCTATGGCCTCAACCGCATCTTCGGCGAGCTGCCGATCGTCGGCGCGCTTCTCGGCAACGGCCGTGACAGGGGCCTCATCGGCGTGACCTATCGGCTCAGGGGCAATGCCAACAAACCGGTGCTCGACGTCAATCCGCTCTCGGTGATCGCGCCGGGGATATTCAGGTCGATCTTCGAATACCGGTGAAGCGGCCTTAGATAGGCCGCACCAAAATGTGCTTTTTCCTGCCGAGTGAAAGCTTTACGACGTTTTCCGGACTCAGATCCTGAAGCGTCACCAGCCGGCGCTCGTCGCTGACAGGCTGGTCGTTCAACCGCACCGCGCCGCCTTGCACATGCCGGCGCGCTTCGCCGTTCGACGCCGCCAGCCCGACGGTCACCAGTAGCGACAGGATACCGACGCCGGCGTCGAGCTTGGCGTTCTCAACCTCGACGGTTGGCAGCGATTCGGCGAGCGCGCCTTCCTCGAACGTCTTGCGTGCCGTGTCGCTGGCCTGTTCCGCCGCCGCGCGACCATGCAGCAATGCGGTGATCTCCGTGGCGAGCACCTTCTTGGCGTCGTTGATCTCGGATCCGCCGAGCTGCCCGAGGCGCGCGACCTCGTCCAACGGCAGCGTCGTGTAGAGTTTCAGGAACCGGCCGACATCGGGGTCCTCGGTGTTGCGCCAATACTGCCAGAACTCGTAAGGCGAGAGCATGCCGGCATCGAGCCAGACCGCGCCCGAGGCGGATTTGCCCATCTTGGCGCCCGACGAGGTGGTGAGCAGCGGCGTGGTCAGCGCATAAAGCTGCGCGTCCTCCATGCGGCGACCGAGATCGATGCCGTTGATGATATTGCCCCATTGGTCGGATCCGCCCATCTGCAGACGGCAGCCGAGCCGCTTGTGGAGTTCGACGAAGTCGTAGGCCTGCAGGATCATGTAGTTGAATTCGAGGAAGGACAGCGACTGCTCGCGGTCGAGCCGCAGCTTGACGGAATCGAACGCCAGCATGCGGTTGACCGAAAAGTGACGGCCGACATCGCGCAGGAAATTGACGTAGTTGATCTCCATCAGCCAGTCGGCGTTGTTGACCATGATGGCGTCATTCGGACCGCTGCCGAATTTGAGGTACGGCATGAAATTGCGACGGATGCCGACGAGATTGTCGTCGATGTCCTGCGGGGTCAGAAGCTTGCGCGCCTCGTCCTTGAAGGAAGGGTCGCCGATCATCGAGGTGCCGCCGCCCATCAGCGCGATCGGCCGATGGCCGGTCTGCTGCAGCCAGTGCAGCATCATGATCTGGATCAGCGAGCCGGCGTGAAGGCTTTTGGCGGTGGCGTCGAAGCCGATATAGGCCGTCACCGTCTCCGTGGCGAAGAGATTGTCGAGGCCGGCATCATCCGAAGTCTGGTGGATGAAACCGCGCTCGCTCATCGTGCGCAGGAAGTCGGATTTGAAGGCAGGCATGGTTTCTTTCCCGAAAGCGTCCGCCCGTCCGGCGCGGGCGTATGTGAACGGGCGCGTTTAGCATCCAAGCGCGATCAGCAAAAGTGAATTCCGATCTTGCGCCGGATTGCCTGCCAACCGAGGGGCTGCGACCAGCAGGGGGTGGATGCGGTTTTGTGGCACGCACGGATGATGTCCGTCATGCTTGCTTCATCGTTTCGGCTGGCGTAATGAGGCGCCGCGCCACAAGGTTCTTGCAGCCCACGACCTCCAGCGGCACCGTACGGCATTCAAAACATGCCATATCCGACGACAGAGCCCCGACGCGACATGCCGGACGCATTGATATCCATTGTCATTCCCAGCCGGAACGAGGCGGCAAACCTGCCGTTGCTGATCGACGAAATCGAGGCGGCGATGGTAGGGCGCGACTTCGAACTGATCATCGTCAATGATGGCTCGACCGACGACACCGCGGCCGTTCTTGCCGAACAGGCAGGTCTTCGCCCGTTCCCGGTGCGGGAATTGCGGCACCGGAAATCCGCCGGCCAGAGCCTTTCGGTGCGTTCGGGCGCCTGGGCGGCGCGCGGCGGCATCGTCGCCACGATCGATGGCGATGGCCAGAACGATCCGCAATACATTCCCGTGCTGGTCGACGCCTTGCGGCAGGCCGGCCCCGATTTCGGCGCCGCACAGGGGCAGCGCCTCAAGCGCCGCGACAGCAAGGTCAAGCAACTGGCGTCACGTTTCGCCAACTGGCTGAGAAACGCCATCCTGCATGACGAGACGCGCGACACCGGCTGTGGCCTGAAGGCTGTTCATACCGACATCCTGCGCAAACTGCCGTTCTTCGACGGCACGCATCGCTTCGTACCGGCCCTGGTCATCCAGGAGGGGTACCGCGTCGTGCACTGCGACGTGGTCGACCGTTCGCGCCGGCACGGCAAATCGAATTACGGCATCTTCGATCGTGGCCTGCAGGGCGCGCTCGATCTTGGTGGCGTCTGGTGGCTGCGCCGCAGGCGCCGCAGAATGCCAAAGGTAGAGGAAATCAAGCGTGTTTAACGTGCTTCAGGAACTGGGGACCTGGCTTCACCAGGTCTTCATCAAGCAATTCGATGCGTGGATCCTGCTCGGCTTCGTCGCGCAGTTCTTCTTCACCATGCGCTTCGTCGTACAGTGGCTGGCCTCGGAAAAGGCCAAGCGCAGCGTCGTGCCGGTGGCGTTCTGGTTCTTCTCGCTGTTCGGCGGCGGCCTGCTTCTAATCTACGCCATCCAGCGCCAGGATCCGGTGTTCATCGCCGGCCAGGCCATGGGCCTGTTCATCTACATCAGAAATCTCTGGCTGATCGCCAATGAGCGCAAGGCGGCGATGACCAAGGTCGATTGAGCGGCCCGTGTGCGTGAAGAACATGATCGGAGAGGCTCAAAAATGGCGTTGAACAGGAACTACATCCTTCTCTTCCTGTTCAGCCTGATGATGACGGCCTCGGGGCTGGCATCCCTGCCGCCGATCGACCGCGACGAGTCGCGCTTCGTCCAGGCGACCAAGCAGATGGCGGAGAGCGGCGACTATGTCGACATCCGCTTCCAGGAGGCCTCGCGCTACCAGAAGCCGGTTGGCATCTACTGGCTGCAATCGGCAGCCGTGACGCTGAGCGGCAAGGGCGCTGAAGCACCGATCTGGGTCTACCGCACGGTCTCGGCGCTCGGCATCGCCATTGCGGTGCTGGCGATCGCGTGGACGGGAACCAATCTTTTCGGAGCGAATGCCGGTGTCGTCGCTGGCCTGGTGATGGCCGCGATCTTCGCCACCGCCTTCGAGGGGCGGGATGCCAAGACCGATGCGATGCTTTTGGCCTGCTGCGTGGCCGCGCAAGGCGCGCTGGCGCAGATCTACCTGGCATCGCGCCGCAAAGAACCGGTCGCCGGCCATCTCTGGTGGATTTTCTGGATCGCGCAAGGCGCGGCGATCCTCATCAAGGGGCCGATCGCGCCGCTGCTTTCGGCACTGACCATCGCGGTGCTGTTTGCCTTCGAGCGCGACGGGCGCTGGCTGTCGAAGCTCAGGATCGGGCGCGGCCTTCTGCTTGTCGTGGTGATTGCGCTGCCCTGGCTCGCCGCGATCACCTGGAAAAGCCATGGCGCCTTCCTGCAGCAGGCCGTCGGCAAGGACATGCTTGGCAAGGTCGCGTCGGGCGAGGAATCGCACGGCCTGCCGCCGGGCTTCTATATGCTGACCTATTCGCTGTTCATGTGGCCGTTCGGCCTGATCGCGGTCGGCGCCGGGCTGCAAGCCCTCAACCGGTTGCGCGACGACCCCAGGCTGCGCTTCTGCCTTGCCTGGTACATCCCGTTCTGGCTGGTCTTCGAGCTGATCCCGACCAAGCTGCCGCACTATGTCCTGCCGGCCTATCCCGGCATGGCGCTGCTGATCGGCTGGCTTTTGACCTTGCAGTCCGAGGATGCCAATGCGCCGCTCAAGCGCTGGCAGACCTGGTTATGGTGGTCGACGGCATTTGGCCTGGTCGTGGTCAGCCTCGGCCTGGCGGCGGTCTGCGTGGGCGCACCGATCTACCTCACGCACACATTCTCATGGTGGAGCATCCCGGCCGCGGCGGCGGCGCTCGGCGCCGGCTACCTCGCCTTTTCGCGGCAGTTGCAGGTCCCGCTGCCCCGCATCGGCGCCATCGCCGCCTGTGCGGGCATCACCTATGGCTTGCTGTTTGGCGTCATCGCGCCGTCGCTGAAGCCGATCTGGCTGAGCCCGACCATCGAGACCGCGGTGAGCGCCTACAAGCCTTGCGATACCACGGTGCTGGCCTCGGCGCGGTATCAGGAACCGAGCCTCGTATTCCTGGTGGGCACGAAAACGGTGCTGACCGATATCGGCGGCGTGGCGGAGCATCTGCTGGCCGATCCTGCCTGCGGCTTGGGACTGGCGCCGATCGAAGACGAGCAGAAACTGAACGGCATGCTGTCGGTGCAAGGCAAATCCGTGAACCGCCTCGCCGAGGTCGATGGCCTCAACTATTCGTCGGGAGACAAACTGTCGCTCGGCCTCTATCGTGTGGCGCCATGACGGCTGGTCCATGACAGGGTCGAATTCCCAATGCTCGTGAAACCGCGCCCTTCCGCTTTCGCTAGGCTTCTCGCGGTGAGACGCCGCTCCCTCGACAATTTTCGCGACACGTTGCGGATCGTGAGAAGGCGCTTTGCCGTTCGTCCAGCACGTTACCCTGACGTTGCATGGCCGGTTTGGATCGTGGTTTGGGTGCTGCTGACGGCGGCGGCCTTTGTTCGTCTCGACACACCGGCAGGGATGGTTCATGGCCAATGGTCGGGGGCACGGTTTGCCGAGTTCACGACCCAGTTCGCTCTCGGCGGCTGGTATCTGATCCCATCGGCGCTCTTGCTCGTCGCGGCCAATCTGATCGATTGGCGAGGCCTTTCACGGCGATCGTTGATGCTCGTCTACAACTGGACCTGCCTGGCATTCCTGGTGCTGAGTTCGGTTGGCCTTTCCGGCTTGCTGGTCAATGTCCTGAAATATGCGATCGGCCGCGCCCGCCCACTCTACTTCCAGGATTTTGGTGTCCTGGCGTTGCATCCATTCGCCTTTGACGCGCGCTTCGCCGGTTTTCCCTCCGGCCATGCCACGACGATGGGCGCCGTATTCGGTGTTCTTCTGCTGTTGTTTCCACGGCGCTGGGCCATCGCCCTGATGGTCACGGCCTGCATCGCCTCGACCAGGGTCTTCGTCGGCGCGCACTATCCGAGTGACACCGTTGCCGGCTTCGGCCTCGGCTGCGCCTTCGCTCTCGCATGCGGGTTGGTCTTTGCCCGGCTGGGCTTCATTTTCCGCCCGGCAGCCGCGGGCCTGCCGGTACGCAAAGCATCGTTCCGGCTGATTGCGCCGGAACGATAGGTCGCTGCCGGCTCAATTGCCGTCCAGGCCACCGTAAGACTTTACCAGGCGAACCATATCGGACGAATCGGCGACTTCGCTTTCAAGTCCATGCGCGACGCCGACGCGATCGGCGACCGGACGGTTCTGGCTGACCTTCCACTTGCCGTGGATCTCGCCGATCTCGATCTCCAGCCCAATGATGCCCTTGATCTGCGACTGGATGAAGGGCGCCGGCGCGTCCGTCACCGCCCAGGGTGCCTCGCGAACGCCTTCCTGGGAGGCGGTCAGATCCGCGATCTGCCGCGCCAGCCAGTCCTGGTCATCCATCACCTTGACGGTGCCGCGCACCTGCACGATGGCGTAGTTCCAGGTCGGCACCACCTTGCCGGTCTCGCGCTTGGTCTCGTACCAGGACGGCGTCACATAGGCATCGGTGCCCTGGAAGACGATCAGCACGGGCGACGCCGGATTGTCGGCGATGAGGCGCCATTGCGGGTTGGCCCTGGCCAGGTGCGCGCGCAGCCTGCCGTTCGGCGGCAGGCTTTCACTAAGTTCAGAGGGGGCATCGAGCAGGAACGGAATGGCGTTGGCCACCGGGCCGTCCGGCCCGTTCGAGATCAGCATGCCGAGCGGATGCGCCCGGATCAGTCCGTGCAGGACATCCGGCCGCATTTCCTGGAACTGGGGAGGCTCATACATCCGCGCTCGTACCTTCCTTTTGCTTATCTCAGCCGCCCTTTTGCTATCTCAACCGCTTGGGCCGTGGATCCGACAATTCTCCAGCCAGCCGGCGGTCGAGATAGTCGGAGCATTCCTCGATCAGCAGATCGGCGTCGTTGGCGAAGAAATGGTTGGCGCCGGGCAAGGTCTTCTGCGTGATGGTGATGCCCTTCTGGGTATGCAGCTTGTCGACCAGGCCCTGCACATCCTTCGGCGGCGCCACCTTGTCGGCGTCGCCATGGATGATCAGGCCCGATGACGGGCAGGGCGCCAGGAACGAGAAGTCATAAGTGTTGGGCTGCGGCGCGATCGAGATGAAGCCTTCGATCTCCGGCCGGCGCATCAGGAGCTGCATGCCGATCCACGAGCCGAAAGAATAACCGGCGACCCAGCAGCTCTTGGAATCCGGATGTAGGGACTGCACCCAGTCGAGCGCCGCCGCCGCGTCCGACAACTCGCCGGTGCCGTGGTCGAATTCGCCCTGGCTGCGGCCGATGCCGCGGAAATTGAAGCGCAGCGTGGTGAAATCGCGCTTCTGGAACATGTAGAAGAGGTCGTAGACGATCTTGTTGTTCATCGTGCCGCCGAACTGCGGATGCGGGTGCAACACGATGGCAATCGGCGCGCTCTTTTCCTTGGAGGGCTGGTAGCGCCCCTCCAGACGGCCGGCCGGACCGGTGAAAATGACCTCAGGCATGAAATACTCCACTGTAATACGAATGCGCGGCGCCCGGAACGAACCTTCCTCTGGCCTTGACGCAGGGCGAGCGTCTTCCTAGAAGCTAGTTTAGAACTGTTCAAAACTGAGTGGCCAGACGTCGAGCCCGGCCACCCGCGCCGCAAGCCGCGTAAATAGGACGGCTCGCCTTGGAATTTCAAGGAAATAACGCCATACGACAACCGAATGGCTTCTGACGGGATCAACTGGACGAAAATGGCCGCAAAACGTGCCTATCTCGATTACAATGCCAGTGCGCCGCTGCTTGCCGCGGCGCGCGAGGCCGTGGTCGCGGCACTTGATGTTGCCGCCAACCCGTCATCGGTCCACGCGGAGGGGCGCGCGGCGCGGCGCCTGATCGAGACGGCGAGGCGCGAGGTGGCGGCGCTGGTGAATGCCAGGCCCGAACATGTCGTGTTCACCTCCGGTGCGACCGAAGCCGCCTCGACGCTGCTTTCTCCCGACTGGCAGATGGGACGCGGCAGCGTGCGCATGAGCCGGCTCTACGTCTCCGAGGCGGACCATCCCTGCCTTTTGAATGGCGGGCGCTTTCCCGCGGCGCAGGTGACGCGCATCGGCGTCGATGCCAACGGCATTGCCGATCTCGGCGCTTTGGCCACAGCGCTTGGCGGTCACGACAAGGCCGATGGCCTGCCGCTGGTCGCGATCCATGCCGCCAACAACGAGACCGGCGTCATCCAGCCGATCGATCGCATCGCCGAGATCGTCAAGGCGGCGGGCGGTGTCCTGATGGTTGACGCGGTCCAGGCAACGGGCCGCGTTTCGATCGATATGTCAGCGGGTTACGCCGATTATTTGGTTCTGTCTTCGCACAAGATCGGCGGCCCCAAGGGTGTCGGCGCCATTGTCGCCGGCGCGGACCTGATGATGCCCAAGCCCCTGGTCAATGGCGGCGGCCAGGAAAAGGGCCATCGCGGCGGCACGGAAAACCTCGCCGCTATTGCCGGTTTTGGCGTTGCCGCGCGTGAGGCCGTGAACGGGCTGCAGGCGATCGATACGGTGCGCAAGCGCCGCGACGAGATCGAGGCCATCGTGAAAACCTTGGTGCCCGAGGCGGAAATCTTTGGAACCGGCGCGCCAAGGCTTGCCAACACGACATTCTTCGCTATTCCCGGCGTCAAGGCCGAAACCGCGCAGATCGCCTTCGATCTTGCCGGCGTGGCGCTGTCGGCGGGCTCCGCCTGTTCGTCGGGCAAGGTCGGGCCGAGCCATGTGCTGAAAGCCATGGGTTACGGTGACAGTCTTGGTGCCTTGCGCGTGTCGATCGGTTCGGCGACGGGCGCCGAGGATATCGAGCTGTTCAGGACCGCACTGGCGGGCATCGCTGCAAGGCAGGCCGCCAGGGAAAAGGCGGATAGAGAAGAAGCCGCGTAGCGGTTGGGAGCATCGGACCGAAAAGTGCGTAGCGGTTTTCGGGAAAATCCGATGCTTGACTAAAATGTTTTGGGTCTTTTTGACCTGGTAGAGCCGTGCGTTTCATGCTGGCCGGGTGAATTTCCGGTCGAGACGCACTATATGGAACTTACGCTGCCGCGAGCGCTTCTTTGGCGGTCATTTCGGCGGTGCCATAGTTTGAAAACTGTCGGGCCTTGACCCCGGCGTGGATGGAGAACGCATATGCCTGCTGTGCAGGACACGATCGATCGGGTCCGAAAGATCGACGTCGACCAATACAAATATGGATTCCAGACCGAGATCGCCGTCGACAAGGCTCCCAAGGGGCTGAGCGAAGACATCATCCGTTTCATTTCGGCCAAGAAGGACGAACCGTCCTGGATGCTGGAGTGGCGCCTGGAAGCCTATCGGCGCTGGCTGACGCTGGAAGAGCCGACCTGGGCGCGCGTCAACTATCCCAAGATCGATTTCCAGGACATCTACTACTACGCGGCGCCCAAGAGCACGCCCGGCCCGTCGTCGCTCAGCGACGTCGATCCCGAACTCTTGAAGGTCTACGAGAAGCTCGGCATTCCGCTGCGCGAGCAGGAAATCCTCGCCGGCGTGCAGAAGACGGATGTTTCCGAGCTCGAGGAAGCCAGCGACAATGTCTACAAGTCGGGCCGTGTCGCCGTCGACGCGGTGTTCGATTCCGTCTCGGTGGTCACGACCTTCAAGAAGGAACTGGCGCAGGCCGGCGTCATCTTCTGCTCGATCTCGGAAGCCATCCGCGAGCATCCGGAACTGGTGAAGAAATATCTCGGCTCGGTCGTGCCGACGTCGGACAATTTCTATGCCACGCTGAATTCGGCTGTCTTCACCGACGGCTCGTTCGTCTTCGTGCCCAAGGGCGTGCGCTGCCCGATGGAGCTGTCGACCTATTTCCGCATGAACGAGAAGAACACCGGCCAGTTCGAGCGCACGCTGATCATTGCCGAGGAGGGAGCTTACGTCTCCTATCTCGAAGGCTGCACGGCGCCGCAGCGCGATGAGAACCAGCTTCACGCCGCCGTCGTCGAACTGGTCGCGCTCGACGATGCCGAGATCAAATATTCGACGGTGCAGAACTGGTACCCCGGCGACGCCGAGGGCAAGGGCGGCATCTACAATTTCGTCACCAAGCGCGGCGACTGCCGTGGCGACCGTTCGAAGATCTCGTGGACGCAGGTCGAGACCGGCTCGGCGATCACCTGGAAATATCCGAGCTGCATCCTGCGCGGTGACGATTCCCAGGGCGAGTTCTATTCGATCGCGGTGTCGAACGGCTACCAGCAGGTCGACTCTGGCACCAAGATGATCCATCTCGGCAAGAACACGTCGAGCCGCATCATCTCGAAGGGCATCGCAGCCGGCTTCTCGCAGAACACCTATCGCGGCCAGGTTTCGGCGCACCGCAAGGCGACCAATGCCCGCAACTTCACCAACTGCGACTCGCTGCTGATCGGCGACCAGTGCGGCGCGCACACCGTGCCCTACATGGAAGCCAAGAACTCGACGGCGCAGTTCGAGCACGAAGCGACGACCTCGAAGATTTCCGAGGACCAGAAATTCTACGTCATGCAGCGCGGCATTCCGGAGGAAGAGGCGATCGCACTGATCGTCAACGGCTTCGTCAAGGACGTCATCCAGCAACTGCCGATGGAATTCGCGGTCGAGGCGCAGAAGCTGATCGGCATCTCGCTCGAGGGGAGCGTGGGGTAGTTAGATGGAACGGCGCTCCTGGAAATTCTTCGAGCTAGTCGAGAGCGCGATTTTCATCGTTCTGATGCTCTCGCTGACGCTGGCTATTGGAGGTGCCGTAGTGGCTCTGATAGGCGCAATGCTTGGCTTGAGTTCGGTCAAGAATATTGGTGGTTCGATTGCGGGCCTAGGCACGGTGGGATTTTTCGGCTGGATCCTCGCTACTGGCAAGCTTGCAGGCGTGCTTTTAGGGAGATCACGTCGAGGCCTAAGCGTCGAGAACAACAAAAGCACGAAAGTAGAAAATGATGCTTGAGATCAAGAACCTGCACGCCCGCATCGTCGATGACGGCACCGAAATCATCCGCGGCCTGAACCTGACGGTGAAAGCCGGCGAGGTCGCCGCGATCATGGGACCGAATGGTTCGGGCAAATCGACGCTGTCCTACATCCTCGCCGGCCGTGAGGACTATGAGGTGACCGAGGGCGACATCCTCTACAACGGCCAGTCGATCCTCGAGATGGATCCGTCCGAGCGCGCCACGTCGGGCATCTTCCTCGCCTTCCAGTATCCGATGGAAATACCGGGCGTCGCGACCATGGAATTCCTGAAGGTGGCGATGAACGAGCAGCGCAAGGCGCGTGGCGAGGAACCGCTGAAGATCCCTGAATTCCTGAAGCGGGTGAAGGAAGCGGCAGCCTCGCTCAACATGGACATGGCGATGCTGAAGCGGCCGCTCAATGTCGGCTTCTCCGGCGGCGAGAAGAAGCGTGCCGAGATCCTGCAGATGAAGCTCCTGGAGCCGAAGCTCTGCGTGCTCGACGAGACCGATTCCGGCCTCGACATCGATGCGCTGAAGATCGTTTCCGACGGCGTCAACGCGCTGCGCGCGCCGGACCGGGCGTTCCTGGTCATCACTCATTACCAGCGCCTGCTCGAACACATCGTGCCCGATAGCGTGCACGTGCTCTACAAGGGCCAGGTCATCAAGTCCGGCGACAAATCGCTGGCGCTCGACCTCGAAGCCAACGGCTATGCCGGCGTAATCGGGCAAGCCGCGTGAGATGCCAGAAGGCAAGGTCAAACTGATGAATATTCACACACAACCCCAGCGGACACCGGCCGAGACGGCGTTGATCGACGCCTTCGGCGACCGGCTGTCGCTGCTGCCGGGCGACGGCGCGGTGATGCTGAAGCGCGACGACGCCATCGAAGCGATCAAGCACGGCCTGCCGACGCGGCGCATCGAATCCTGGCACTACACGGACCTTCGGCGGCTGCTGAACGCTGTGCCGGACTTCGATCCGGCTGCCGCCCCCAAGGCCGTCGCGCCGATCGTCGAAGGCTCGGCCGTATTGGCGATCCTGAACGGCAAGTCCGACGCGAAGGTGCCGGCGGTGGACGGCGTCACCGTTGAGCGCCTGTCGGAAAAGCTGACCAACGGCAGCATCGCGGCGGGCCTTGATCCCTATGGCAGCGACGATGCCATCGGGGCGCTGAACACGGCTTTCGTCGCCGATGGCTATTTTGTCGACATCGCCGACGGTGCCGAACTGGAAAAGCCGCTCGAATTGCAGAATTTGCAGGCCGGCGGCCAGACGCATGTACGCCTGCCGGTGCGTGTCGGCGCCGGCGCCAAGGCGGTCATCGTCGAACGCCAGGCCGGCGAGGGCGCGGCGTTGACCAGTTCGGTCAGCCAACTCGTGCTCGGCGAGGGCGCCGAGGTGACTTGGCTGATCGTCCAGGAACAGCCGGAAACGGCGACGCATCTGGCGCAGTTCAAGGCCCATATCGGCAAGGACGCGAAGCTGACCCTGTTCGTCATGAATGCCGGCGGCAGACTGGTGCGCCAGGAGATCGTGGTCAGGACGACCGGCGAAGGCGCCGATTTCAAGCTGCGCGGCATCAATCTGCTGGCTGGCGACACCCACACCGACGTGACCATGGTTCTCGACCACGCCGTGCCGCATACGACCTCGACCGAAATCGTTCGCAACGTGGTGACGGGCAAGGCGCGCGGCGTCTTCCAGGGCCGCATCAACGTCCATCAATATGCGCAGAAGACCAACGCCAAGATGGCCTGCAACACGCTGCTGTTGTCGGACGATGGCGAGTTCTCGACCAAGCCCGAGCTCGAAATCTTCGCCGACGACGTCGTCTGCGGCCACGGCGCGACCGTCACCGAGATCGACCACGACCATCTGTTTTACCTGATGGCGCGCGGTGTCGACGAGAAGAGTGCCCGGGGCCTTCTGGTCAAGGCATTCGTCGCCGAGGTGATCGAGGAACTGGATGACGAAGCGATCGTCGACGCGCTGGAAGCGCGGCTCGACAGCTGGTTCGTGGCACACGGGTGATCCTGATGAACGCTCCAGGCAAGATTGGAGATTTCTACGACGTCGAGGCGATCCGCCGCGATTTCCCGATCCTGTCGCGGGAAGTCTATGGCAAGCCGCTGGTCTATCTCGACAACGGCGCCTCGGCGCAGAAGCCGCAGGTGGTGCTGGATACAATCCAGCATGCCTATTCCCAGGAATATGCCAACGTCCATCGCGGCCTGCATTTCCTGTCCAATGCGGCCACCGACGCCTATGAGAAGGCGCGGGAAACGGTGCGTCGCTTCCTCAACGCACCGAGCACCGACAACATCGTCTTCACCTCCAACACGACGTCGGCCATCAACACGGTCGCCTATGGCTATGGGATGCCCAACATCGGCGAGGGCGACGAGATCGTGCTGTCGATCATGGAGCATCACTCCAACATCGTGCCCTGGCATTTCATCCGTGAGCGGCAGGGGGCCAAGCTGGTCTGGGTGCCGGTCGACGATCTCGGCGTCTTCCACATCGAGGAATTCGAGAAGCGCCTGACCGATCGCACCAAACTGGTCGCCATCACCCAGATGTCGAACGCGCTGGGCACGGTGACGCCGATCAAGGAAATCGTGCGCATTGCGCATGCGCGTGGAATTCCGGTGCTGGTCGATGGCAGCCAGAGCGCTGTCCATATGCCCATCGACGTCCAGGATCTCGACTGCGACTTCTTCGTCTTCACCGGCCACAAGGTCTATGGGCCCTCGGGCATCGGCGTGCTCTATGGCAAGAAGGACATTCTCCAGGGCATGCGCCCCTTCATGGGCGGCGGCGAGATGATCGAGGAGGTGACGGAAGACGTCGTCACCTACAACGAGCCGCCCCACCGCTTCGAGGCCGGCACACCACCGATCGTGCAGGCGATCGGGCTCGGTGCCGCGCTGGAGTATATGGAAAAGATCGGCCGCGAACGCATTGCCGCGCATGAGGAAGACCTCAAGATCTATGCTCATGAACGGCTGCGCGCCATCAATTCGCTGCGCATTTTCGGCGACGCGCCGGGCAAGGGCGCAATCATCTCCTTCGAACTGCAGGGTATTCATGCCCATGACGTGTCGATGGTGATAGACAGGCAAGGTGTCGCTGTCCGCGCCGGCACCCATTGCGCCCAGCCGCTGTTGAAACGCTTCGGCGTAACCTCCACATGCAGGGCATCGTTCGGCATGTATAATACCAGGGCCGAAGTCGACGCTTTGGCCGAGGCGCTTGAAAAAGCGCGCAAGTTCTTCGGATGACGATGATGGATGACGCGAGCACCACTGCCGAGACCACCGCGGAAACCGCCGCCAACGCCGTGGTTTCGGCGTCCACCATTCCCGCCGACGAACTGGCGCGGTTGACCGACGACATCGTTTCGGCGCTGAAGACGGTCTACGACCCGGAAATCCCCGCCGACATTTACGAGCTCGGCCTCGTCTACAAGATCGACATCGAGGACGACCGCTCGGTCAAGATCGACATGACGCTGACCGCCCCCGGCTGCCCGGTGGCCGGCGAAATGCCCGGCTGGGTCGAAAATGCTGTCGGCGCCGTCGAAGGCGTTTCCGGCGTCGAGGTCAACATGACCTTCGACCCGCCCTGGTCGCCCGACCGCATGTCGGAAGAGGCACAGGTGGCGGTGGGCTGGTATTAAGTGCAAGCGGAAGGCGCACTTGCGCCAGCGGTAAAACTTCACCATTTTAGGTGAGGAATCATTCGGCAGGCCTTGAACCTGCATGGAATGGAGAAGGAAAAAGAATGGGACGCTTTGCCGTCATCACCATGACCGAAAGGGCCGCCGACCGGGTGCGCGAGATCGTCGCCACGCGTGAGAACGCGCATGGCATCCGCCTCGGCATCAAGAAGGGCGGCTGCGCCGGCATGGAATACACGGTCGACCTGGTGACCGAGCCCAACACCAAGGACGACCACATCGAGCGCGACGGCGCCCATGTCTATGTGGCACCGGAGGCTGCGCTGTTCCTGTTCGGCACCGAGATGGATTTCGAGCAGACGACGCTGCGCACCGGCTTCACCTTCCACAACCCGAACCAGAGTTCGGCCTGCGGCTGCGGCGAATCCGTCGAGCTGAAGCCGGCCGACCTGAAGGCGCTGGCCGAGGCACGCGCTTCGGCCTGATCTTCCTTCGCCCCGTTCACGGGGAGAAGGTGGCCCGAAGGGCCGGATGAGGGGCCGCGCCAGCCTCTCCAGAGTTAGCTCCGCCCCTCATCTGCCTGCCGGCATCTTCTCCCCGTAAAACGGGGAGAAGGAACTCACTCCACCCACATCCCCGTCCGCTTGTGCCAGTCGGCGATCGATTCCTCGGGATAGACGTCAAAAGTCTTGTCGCCTTTGCCGACATCCGGCTCGACCCAGTTCGCCTTGTATTTCAGCATCAGATGCACCTTTTCAGGCGGTTTCGGCAGGTCGCTGTCGATCGCCGAGGCGAAGGGATGCACCAGCTCCGGCCAGGTCGGGTCGTAGAGCCAAAGTGCTGATCCACATTTCTTGCAGAAATTGCGCTCGCCGGTCGAGACTTCGCAATGCGGATGCTCGTCGTCCTCGATCTCCGCCCTGTAGACGCCAAGGCTTCGCTTGCCCCTTATGTTCAAGGTCTCGTTGTCGGCGCCGAGATTGATGGCGAAACCGCCGCCGCCCTGCTGCTTGCGGCAGATCGAGCAGTAGCACAGCATGAACGGCACCGGTGTGTGGCTTTCCACCTCGAAACGGATGGCATTGCAACGGCACGAGCCTTTGAGCAGGGCAGGCATGGCGGGAAACTCCGATCGATCCTCTTTCAACCTGTCAGCATGATTTTGGTTGCGGCGATGACAAGGCCTGACGCCGATGACATGATCGCGGCATGGACAACGAACGCATCGCCGAACTCTTCGAGGGCCTCGGCCCGGTCAGCATCCGCAAGCTGTTCGGCGGCAAGGGCATCTATTTCGATGGCGTCATCGTTGCCATCGTGCTGCGCGGCGAATTGCTGCTGAAGGCCGACGAACAAAGCGCGCCCGATTTCGAAGCCGCCGGCTGCAAGCAATGGACCTACACCGGCTCTCGCCACGGCAAGCTGGTCGCCATGCCCTATTGGAGCATTCCAGACAGTGCTTTCGATGATCCCGACGAGATGACGATGTGGGCACGCCGCGCGTATGAGGCGGGGCGAAGAGCTGGGAAGTGATGCCAACTTGCGGACGTTGCGGGACAGCCCCCCCTCTGGCCTGCCGGCCATCTCCCCCGCAAGGGGGGGAGATTGCTTGTCACTCCGGCCTTCGCCAATCGCAGACGTTGAAAGCGAGAGCCGGCAGGTGAGCTGCCAATCTCCCCCCTTGCGGGGGAGATGTCCGGCAGGACAGAGGGGGGTGCTGTCCCGCCGACATTGGCCGCCCTACAGCGCCTTCGCGATCCTCGCCGCCAGCCGCGCATTGTTCTCAACCAGCGCGATGTTGGTCTTCAAACTGCGGCCGCCGGTCAGTTCGAGGATTTTCGACAACAGGAACGGCGTCACCGCCTTGCCGGTGACGTTGAGGGCTTCGGCGGCCTTCTGAGCCGCCTCGATATAGCCGGCCATCTCCTCAGCCGGGATTTCGTGGTTTTCCGGTACTGGATTGGCGATCAGCATGCCGCCCTGCAAGCCCAGTGCAGCCCTGGTCCGGAAGAAATGCGCGATCTCTTCCGGCTTGTGCAGGGTCAGCGGCGCGCGGAAGGGCGACTGCCGCGACCAGAAGGCCGGCATCGTTTCGCAGCCGGCGCCGACGACCGGCACGCCGCGCGTCTCCAGCACCTCCAGCGTCTTTTCGATGTCGAGGATCGCCTTGGCGCCGGCCGAGACGACGATGACCGGCGTGCGCGCCAGTTCGTCGAGGTCGGCCGAGATATCGAAACTCTTTTCCGCCCCCTTATGCACGCCGCCGATGCCGCCGGTGGCGAACACTTTTATGCCGACCATGTGCGCCGCGATCATCGTGGCGGCGACCGTGGTGCCGCCGGTGCGCCCTTGGGCGACGGCGAAGCCGAGATCGGCGCGCGACAGCTTCATGGCATCGCCCGTCATGGCCAGCGATTCCCGCTCTCCATCCGAGAGGCCGATCTTGATGCGGCCGCCGACCACGGCGATCGTCGCCGGCACGGCGCCGCTGTCGCTGATGATCTTTTCCACGTCCGCCGCCATGGAACCATTGTCGGGGTAGGGCATGCCATGGGTGATGATGGTGCTTTCCAGCGCCACCACCGGTTGGCCGGCGGCGAGGGCCCGCGCCACCGGCGCGTGGACGTCGATGAAGGGGTGGGCGGTTTCCGGGTTCATCTGGATCTCCAAGCTGAAGCGCCCGCGTCTATCTCGACGCTGGCCGGCGCTGCGGACCATGAATTTGCCGATCTCATGCCATTTCCTGCGCATCCGGCACAAGGGCCAGTGCTTGCACGAAGGATGCCACGCTGAAATCGGGAACGGCATCGGCGCTTTCGATGGCCAGCGTCGCCGCCGCGACGCCGTCGCGCAAGGCCTCGCGAAAAGGCAGACCGCGCAGCAAGGCCGCGATCGTTGCGCCCGCCAATGCGTCGCCGGCTCCTGTGACATCGGCGATTTTTCTCGGGGCGGGCGGCAAGATCGAAAAGGCGCCTGCTTGGTCGAAACCCAGCACCGCGCCGCCACCTGCCGTGACCACACCGCTTCTGAGACCGCTGCAGCGCAGCCCGTCGACGACATCCTTATTCGTGGCATTTGCGTTGACGCCCGCCAGCACGATGGCCTCGCTCCGGTTCATGAAGACCAGCGCCAGCGCGCCGAGCACCGGCATCAGCCGCACCACCTTGGCCGGCGAAATGGCAATCGCGTACACCGGCTTGCCCGCGGCGAGTGCGACGAGCCGCTCCAGCGCCGAGGACGGCAAATTGGCGTCGCACAAGATAGCATCGGCGGCAGCGACCACCTCCCGCACCTTGGAACGCCTGATCTGTTTGGGAAACGCCAGGTCGTAGAGAGCCATGTCGGCAAAGCCGACGATCAGTTCGCCCTCGCGGTCGATCAGCGCCGTGTAGCTCGGCGTGGTTCGGTCGAGGAACACCGCCGACAGATCGGCGATGCCAGCTTCCGCTATGGCGCGCGAAACGGTGTCGCCCGCCGCATCGCCACCGCGCATCGACATCAGGGAGGCCGACACGCCGCGCCGCACTGTGCTGCGCAATGCATTGAAGACGCCGCCGCCGACATCCTCGCGCATCGTGCCGGGATTGGACGCGGCGGGCACATAGGCGCCGGACACCTGGCCACGCCGGTCGATATGGGCGCCGCCCACGGCCAGTATCTTTGCGGATTTCACCATGCCGGCGATATGCCCTTTGTTATTCCTGCCGCACAAGCGCTAGGCTGCGGATGGAGTTTCGCACGCAAGGCAGCGATTCGGCGAACCGAAACAATCGAGCTGTCTGGCCCAATGCGAGGTGCATTGCTGTTCGATCCCTTGGTACGAAAAAAGAACAAATCCGGATATCACTTGTTTTTCAGATATTTGATCCCTCTTGCCAAACGAGAACAAAAAAGGTACAAAATGGTAGGGATTACGGATTGTCCGGCCTTCATTGACGACCAAGGGGTGATGTATCATGGCTCAGAATTCTTTGCGGCTTGTAGAGGATAAGGCAGTGGACAAATCAAAGGCTCTGGATGCGGCGCTGTCGCAAATCGAGCGGGCTTTCGGCAAGGGCTCGATCATGCGGCTCGGCGCGAACGAGCAGGTCGTCGAGATCGAGACGGTGCCAACGGGCTCGCTCGGCCTCGACATCGCGCTTGGCGTCGGTGGCCTGCCGCGCGGCCGCATCATCGAGATCTACGGGCCGGAAAGCTCGGGCAAGACGACGCTGGCGCTGCACACGGTGGCGGAAGCCCAGAAGAAGGGCGGCATCTGCGCCTTCGTCGATGCCGAGCATGCGCTCGATCCGGTCTACGCTCGTAAGCTTGGCGTCGATCTCGAAAACCTCCTGATCTCGCAGCCCGACACCGGTGAGCAGGCGCTGGAAATCTGCGACACGCTGGTGCGTTCCGGCGCCATCGACGTGCTGGTGGTCGATTCGGTCGCGGCGCTGACGCCACGCGCCGAAATCGAAGGCGAGATGGGCGATTCGCTGCCCGGTCTACAGGCGCGTCTGATGAGCCAGGCGCTGCGCAAGCTCACCGCCTCGATCTCGCGCTCCAACACCATGGTCATCTTCATCAACCAGATCCGCATGAAGATCGGCGTCATGTTCGGCTCGCCCGAAACCACCACTGGCGGCAATGCGCTGAAGTTCTACGCTTCGGTGCGCCTCGACATCCGCCGCATCGGTTCGGTCAAGGACCGTGACGAGGTCGTCGGCAACCAGACACGCGTCAAGGTGGTCAAGAACAAGCTGGCGCCGCCCTTCAAGGTGGTCGAGTTCGACATCATGTACGGTGAAGGCGTGTCCAAAACCGGCGAACTGGTCGATCTCGGCGTCAAGGCCGGCGTGGTCGAGAAATCGGGCGCCTGGTTCTCCTACAATTCGCAGCGTCTCGGCCAGGGCCGCGAAAATGCAAAACTGTTCCTGCGCGACAATCCCGATACGGCGCGTGAGATCGAACTGGCGCTGCGGCAGAATGCCGGGCTGATCGCCGAGAAATTCCTCGAAAATGGCGGCTCTGAGGGCAATGGGGACGACGGTTTCGAGGATGAAGCCGGCGCAATGTAGGCCAATGGCCGGAGTTCGGCCATAATTCCTGCCTATGATCCAATGCTTATGTAATCGAGTTCTTTAGTACCGCGTCCAAAACCGCCGGCCTTCGAGCCGGCGGTTTTTGTTTTTGGGCTGCCGGCAAGCTGGTGGATTGACCCAATTCCGTGTTTCTGGACAGGGTGAAGCGTGCCCGCTAAAAGGCCCAATCTATCTCTGGAATCTATCTCTGCAAAAAGCAGAGCCCATTTCCGCCGGGTCGCCGGCGGTTTTCGCGAAAAAAGGCAGCAGTCATGAGTGGCGTGAACGAAATCCGGTCGACATTCCTCGACTATTTCCGCAGGGAGGGCCACGAGGTCGTCGCTTCGAGCCCGCTCGTGCCGCGCAACGACCCGACATTGATGTTCACCAACGCCGGCATGGTGCAGTTCAAGAACGTCTTCACCGGCCTGGAGAAGCGGCCCTATTCGCGCGCCACGACTGCTCAGAAGAGCGTTCGCGCCGGCGGCAAGCACAACGACCTCGACAATGTCGGCTATACCGCGCGCCACCTGACCTTCTTCGAGATGCTCGGCAATTTCTCCTTCGGCGATTACTTCAAGGAACGCGCCATCGAACTTGCCTGGAACCTGATCACCAAGGAGTTCGGGCTGAAGAAGGACAAGCTGCTGGTCACCGTCTATCACACCGACGATGAGGCCGCCGGCTTCTGGAAGAAGATCGCCGGTTTTTCGGACGACCGCATCATCCGCATCCCGACCTCGGACAATTTCTGGGCGATGGGCGACACCGGTCCTTGCGGCCCGTGCTCGGAAATCTTCATCGATCGTGGCGAGCACATCTGGGGTGGTCCTCCCGGCAGTCCCGAAGAGGATGGCGACCGTTTCCTCGAATTCTGGAACCTGGTGTTCATGCAGTATGAACAGGTGACGAAGGAGGAGCGGATCGACCTGCCGCGCCCGTCGATCGACACCGGCATGGGCCTGGAGCGTATGGCGTCCATCCTGCAGGGGGTGGAAAGCGTCTTTGAGACCGACCTGTTTCGGCACCTGATCGACGTGGCGTCCTCCGCACTCGGGCGCGCTCCCGATGCGGAAACCGTGGCGTCCTACCGCGTCATCGCCGATCACCTGCGCTCGTCCTCCTTCCTGGTCGCCGATGGCGTGCTGCCGTCGAACGAAGGCCGCGGCTATGTGTTGCGCCGCATCATGCGCCGTGCCATGCGCCATGCGCAGTTGCTCGGCGCGAACGAGCCGCTGATGTGGAAGCTGGTGCCGGCATTGGTGCGTGAGATGGGCCAGGCCTATCCCGAACTGCTGCGCGGCGAACAGTTGATCACGGAGACGCTGAAGCTCGAGGAGACGCGCTTCCGCAAAACGCTGGTGCGCGGCCTCGGCCTGCTCTCGGAGGCGACGGAAACACTCACGGCCGGCGACATGCTGGACGGCGAGACAGCCTTCAAGCTCTACGACACCTACGGCTTCCCGCTCGACCTGACGCAGGACGCGCTCCGCCAGCGCAGCATCTCGGTCGACCTTGCCGGCTTCACCAATGCGATGGAGCAGCAGAAGGCCGAGGCGCGCAAGCATTGGACCGGATCCGGCGAGGCCGCCACCGAGACGGTCTGGTTCTCCGTGCGTGAAAAGACCGGCGCCACCGAGTTCCTCGGCTACGAGACCGAGCAGGCGGAAGGCCTCGTCCAGGCGCTGGTCAAGGACGGCAAGACCGTCGACAGCGCCGGCAAGGGCGACGCCGTTGCGGTGGTCGTCAACCAGACGCCGTTCTATGGCGAGTCCGGCGGCCAGATGGGTGACACCGGCATCATCTCGGGCGAAGGGTTTTCGATCGAGATCTCCGACACGCAGAAAAAGGCCGACGGGCTGTTCGTGCATCTCGGCAAGGTGGCAAGCGGCACGGTCAAGATCGGCGCCGCCGTTGAACTCAAGGTGGATCACGCACGCCGCACTCGACTGCGAGCGAACCACTCCGCGACGCATCTGATCCACGAGGCGCTGCGCGAGGTGCTGGGCACCCATGTCGCGCAGAAGGGCTCGCTGGTCGCGCCCGAGCGCCTGCGTTTCGACATCTCGCACAACAAGCCGATCTCACCGGAGGACCTCGAAGAGGTCGAGCGCATGGCCAATGAGATCGTCGTCCAGAACGGCCCGGTGACCACGCGCCTGATGTCCGTCGACGACGCCATCGCCGAGGGCGCCATGGCGCTGTTCGGCGAGAAATACGGTGACGAGGTGCGCGTCGTCTCGATGGGCACCGGTGTGCACGGCGCCAAGGCCAACCGGCCCTATTCGGTCGAACTCTGCGGCGGCACCCATGTCCGGGCGACCGGCGATATTGGTTTGGTGCGTGTCGTGTCGGACAGCGCCGTCGCCGCCGGCGTGCGCCGCATCGAGGCATTGACGGGCGAAGCCGCGCGCAGACATCTCGACGAGCAAGACAGGCGTTTGAAGGCGACGGCAGCCGTGTTGAAGATTTCGCCGGCCGATGTGCCGGCGCGCGTCGAGACGCTGCTCGAAGAGCGCAAGAAGCTCGAGAAGGAATTGACCGAGGCGCGCAAGAAGCTGGCGCTGGGCGGCGGTGCCGCTGCCGGCGCGCCCTCTGAAAATGAAACGGTCGCGGGTGTAGGCTTCCTCGGCAAGACGGTCTCCGGTGTGTCGCCGAAGGACCTGAAGCCGCTGGCCGATGCCGGCAAGACGTCGCTCGGCTCCGGCGTCGTCGTCTTCGTCGGTGCTGGCGAAGACAACAAGGCGAGCGTCGTGGTCGCCGTCACCGACGATCTCGTCGGCCGTTTCAGCGCCGTCGACCTGGTCCGCGTCGCCTCGGCCGCGTTGGGCGGGCAGGGCGGTGGCGGACGGCCGGACATGGCCCAAGCCGGAGGCCCGGATGCTTCCAAGGCCGGTGATGCGATTGCGGCTGTGAAGGCGGCGCTCGAGGCGGTGTAGGCAAGTGGGCTGAATTTATTGCAATGGTTGGAAGGACAGCGCCCCCCTCTGTCCTGCCGGACATCTCCCCCACGAGTGGGGAGATCGGACGTCGCATCGGCTTTCGCCAATCTCCCACGTGGAAACACCGCGCCGGAATAGGCGCGCCAGCGGACGCTGCCAATCTCTCCCAAGTTGGGGAGATGTCCGGCAGGACAGAGGGGGGCACTGTCCCGCAGACGTCTCAACACTTGTCAGCCGACTTTTTCAGTCCGAACGAAGCTCGGCCACGCCGCAATGCGCGCATACCAGTCCCGGATATCCGCGAACCGCGCCAGCAGCTTTTGCCCCTCGCTGACCTTGACGAAATAGGCAATGATCGGCGCAGCATGCAGGTCGGCCAGTGTCAGCCGCTCGCCGAGCAACCATGGTCCCTCTGTCTTCAAAGAGGTCAGCACTTTCAACACCGTCTCCGCTTGCCGCAGCCCGCCGGCGATCAACGCCTCATCCGGCGCTTCCTTCTCCAGCCGCTCGACGGCGACGTCCCAGACCATCGCCCGGTAGCCATAGGCGTCGAGCATGCCGATGATCTGGTTCATCTGCGCCCGGCCGCGCGGATCCGTCGGTTGCAGCGACGGCCCGTCAAACGCCTCGTCGACGTAGCGGGCGATCGCGCTCGTCTCGAAAAGGCGGACCCCGTCCTGCTCGAAAGCCGGGATGCGGCCGAAAGGATGGTGCTCGAGATACCAGGCTGGGATGCCCTCGGCGGCGAAGATATCGACCGGCACGAGTTCGTAATCGACGCCTTTCTCCTCCAGCACCATCCGGGCGATGCGCACATAGACGCTGTAATCCGCGCCGTAGAGGATTGGCTTGGTCATGTTTTCGCTCTCGGTGGCCTAAAAAGCGAAAGCTCCTTTCGGAGCCTTCGCATCTAGAACTGCCGGTGTTTTACGCCATGGCCTTCTGCAAATTCTCGTCGATCTTGTCGAGGAAGCCGGTGGTCGAGAGCCAGGGCTGGTCGGGGCCGATCAAGAGCGACAGGTCCTTGGTCATGAAGCCGCTCTCGACGGTCTGGATGCAGACCTTCTCCAGCGTGTCGGCAAACCGCTTCAATTCTGCATTGTCGTCGAGCTTGGCGCGGTGGGCGAGGCCACGCGTCCAGGCGAAGATCGAGGCGATCGAGTTGGTCGAGGTTTCCTCGCCCTTCTGGTGCTGGCGATAGTGGCGGGTGACGGTGCCGTGCGCGGCTTCCGCTTCCACCGTCTTGCCGTCCGGCGTCATCAGCACCGAGGTCATCAGGCCGAGCGAACCGAAGCCCTGCGCCACCGTGTCGGACTGGACGTCGCCATCGTAGTTCTTGCAGGCCCAGACATAGCCGCCCGACCATTTCAGGGCGGAGGCCACCATGTCGTCGATCAGGCGGTGTTCGTACCACAGCTTCTTCGACTTGAACTCGGCCTCGAATTCGGCCTCGTAGACTTCCTGGAAAATGTCCTTGAAGCGGCCGTCATAGGCCTTGAGGATGGTGTTCTTGGTCGACAGGTAGACCGGATAGTTGCGCAGCAGGCCGTAGTTCAGCGAGGCGCGGGCGAACTCGCGGATGGATTCGTCGAGATTGTACATGGCCATGGCGACACCGGCGCCGGGCGCATCGTAGACATCGTGCTCGATCACCTGGCCGTCCTCGCCGACGAACTTGATGGTCAGCTTGCCCTTGCCGGGGAAGCGAAAATCGGTAGCGCGGTACTGGTCGCCGAAGGCGTGACGGCCGACGATGATCGGCTTGGTCCAGCCGGGCACCAAGCGCGGTACGTTCTTCATGATGATCGGCTCGCGGAAGATCGTGCCGCCGAGGATATTGCGGATGGTGCCGTTCGGCGACTTCCACATCTTCTTCAGCTTGAATTCCTCGACGCGCTGCTCGTCGGGCGTGATCGTCGCGCATTTCACGCCGACACCGTATTTCTTGATGGCGTTGGCCGAATCGATCGTCACCTGGTCGTTGGTAGCGTCGCGATGCTCGACGCCGAGGTCGTAATATTCAAGCTTGAGGTCGAGATAAGGGTGGATCAGCTTGTCCTTGATGAACTGCCAGATGATGCGGGTCATCTCGTCGCCGTCGAGTTCGACGACCGGGTTCGCCACCTTGATCTTCGCCATGGAAAGAATGCCTCGTTGCTGGGAATGGGACGGCCTTGCCCGCGTGGCGTTCGGCCGGGGATGCGCTCGTATATCAAAGCGTTTTTGGCCGCGCAAACGGCGATCGGTCACGAATGTGAGGCTGCCGCCGCGATCATTTGCGAATGCTTCATTTTCGCGGCCGAATATGGCAGGGGACGCTGAAATGCCGCAAACAGCAGTTCATTGACAATCATGCCCATCACCAAAGATCCCGACAACGCTTCAGCCGCCGGTCCGGCCATCATCCTCGTCGAGCCGCAGCTTGGCGAGAACATCGGCATGGTCGCGCGCGCCATGGCCAATTTCGGCCTGGCGGAGTTGCGCCTGGTCAACCCGCGCGATGGCTGGCCGAGCGAAAAGGCACGCGCGGCCGCCAGCCGTGCCGATCACGTCATCGATGCGGTCAAGGTGTTCGACGATCTCGCCTCGGCGCTTGCCGACCTGAATTTCGTTTTCGCCACCACGGCAAGGCAACGCGATGGCTTCAAGACCGTGCACGGCCCAGTCGAAGCGGGCAGGGTGCTGCGGGCCCGTCACGGAATGGGTCAGCGCACCGGCATCCTGTTCGGCCGCGAGCGCTTCGGCCTCTACAATGACGAGGTCGGCCTCGCCGACGAGATCGTCACCTTCCCGGTCGACCCCGATTTCTCCTCGCTCAACATCGCCCAGGCAGCGCTTCTGATGTCCTATGAGTGGATGAAGTCGGGCCTCGAGGACGAGACCAGGACGAATTTCTCCGGTCCGGACATGAAGCCGGCCAGCAAGGAAGAGTTGCACGGCCTGTTCGCCTATCTCGAAGGCGCGCTCGAGGCGCGCGGCTATTTCCGGCCGGCGCCGAAGAAGCCGAAGATGGTCGACAATCTGCGCGCCGTGTTGACGCGCGCCGGCTTTGCCGAGCCGGAGCTGAAAGTGCTGCGCGGCATCATCTCGTCACTCGACAGGTTCTCACCGGCAATGCCGCGCGGCGATGGTTCGCCGGGCGACGATCCACGGCGGTTGCCCGCGGCAGCCGCGCGTGCCCGCAAGGCGGATACGGCTGGCCAGGCACCGGACGCCAACGGCGATGACACGGACACGCCGCCGCTCGGCGGCAAGGGAACCGACAATGACTGACCAGCCGATCCTGATGTTCGATTCCGGCGTTGGCGGCCTGACCGTGTTGCGCGAGGCGCGCGTGCTGATGCCGGACCGCCGCTTCGTCTATGTTGCCGACGATGCGGCCTTTCCTTTCGGCGCCTGGGAAGAACCGGCGCTGCGCACCCATATATTGGAGCTGTTCGCCAGGCTGCTCGACCGGTTTTCGCCGGTCATTTCGGTCATCGCCTGCAACACTGCCTCGACGCTGGTCATCGATGCGCTGCGCGACAGATTTCCCGGCCATCCCTTTGTCGGCACTGTTCCGGCGGTCAAGCCGGCGGCCGAGCGCACGCGCTCGGGCCTGGTCTCGGTGCTGGCGACGCCGGGCACGGTCAAGCGGCAATACACGCGCGACCTGATCAGCAAGTGGGCGCAGAAATGCCATGTCCGCCTGGTCGGCAGCGACAGGTTGGCGGGGCTTGCCGAAGCCTATATGCGCGAGGGCTTCGTCGACGAGGAGGCCGTGCGCGCCGAGATCACCCCCTGTTTCATGGAGCATGACGGGCGCAGGACCGACATCGTCGTGCTGGCTTGCACCCATTATCCATTCCTGGTCAATCGCATGCGCAAGACCGCGCCCTGGCCAGTCGACTGGATCGATCCGGCCGAAGCGATCGCGCGGCGGGCGCTTTCCCTTCTGCCGCCTGTCGATGGGGCGCTGCCGCAAGGCGAGCCTGATATCGCCGTCTTCACGTCTGGCAAGGCGGATTTCGCCGTCAGCCGGCTGATGCAGGGCTTTGGACTGGTGGCGGAAGCGTCCGCTGTTCAGGCAGGTTCGAACACGATTCGGCGTTGATCCGGATCGGCCAGGACCAGCCTTAGCGTTAGGCCGTCACCCTGTCTGACCCCGGTCGCGTTCAGGTTGGAAACGATAGGCATGTCGGCAAGCTGGACGCGCACCCCATGGTTGACGTCGGTCACGACGGCCTTGAACGTCTCTCCCTCGCGTCCCCTGAGCATGACCGCCTCGGCAAGGTCGATGGCCGCATGGTTGATCTGCGAAGCGCGGGCACCCGCCCGTCCCATCACTTTCGGCAATCTGGTGAACGCATCGGTGACGGCCTGCGGTGCGGGCTGGCCGTTGGCGATTGCCAGCACGCAGCGCACGACGTAGCGATCTGCCAGTCGCCTGAGCGGCGCGGTTGCATGGGCATAGGTCGCCGCCATCGCCTCATGCCAGGGGACGACACCTTCCTGATAGGGTTGGTAAGACGCGCCGGGGCTCGCATGGCGGATTTCCAGCATCAGCGCCGCCTGTTGCGGATCGGCCGGGTCAAGGGTTCGCTGGTAGTCGTGCAAGCTGGTGGAGGCCGGCCAGGACAGCCCCAGAGCCAGTGCCGCGTTGCGCAGTCTTTGCACCTTGGAAGCATCCGGCTCCGACATCACACGGAACAACCCGGTATGGTGCGCAAGCATGCCGTCGGCAATCGCCATGTTGGCGGCCAGGGAAAGCGCGGCGTTGTCTTGCTCGGATTGCAGCAGCGGCCTGAACGAAAGCCGGAACGTGCCGTCGGCGAGCCTTTCCACCTCCTGCTCGGGCGGGTCGACGCGGGACGCGCCACGCCGCTTCTCGTTCATCGCCATGCGCCGTGCCATTTCGGCGAAGCCGGCCGGAAGATCGGAGGCCTGCACGCTGTCATAGGCGAGCTTGGCGCGGCTTTGAATGATTGCCCGCTCCGCGCCGTCCAATTTCACCAGACCATCGTCGGCGACCCGGACGGTGAAGACGACCGCCGGTCGCGGTCCATCCGGCAGCAGGCTCGCTGCGCCTTCGGCGAGTGCCGGCGGGTAGAGCCCGGCCTTGCCGTCCGGGAGGTAAAGCGTCTCGCCCCGCGTCCAAGCCTCGAGATCGATCGCGTCGCCGTCCTCGACGAACCAGGCTACGTCGGCAATGGCATAATGCAGCAGCAGATCGCCGCCGCTCGCCTCGATTGAAAACGCCTGATCAAGATCGGTGGAGCTTGCCGGATCGAGCGTGACGAAGGGCATCGCTGTTCGATCGGTGTGCTGGCTGGGCACGCGTTTGGCCGCCACCTCAGCGGCGGCCATTACGACTGCCGGAAATCCATCCGGCACGTGGAATTCGGTGCGGATTTTCGTCAAGCCCGTGGAGAGTGCTTGTGAGGGATCGGTCAGTGATTTCATGCCGCAGTCCTACACTGGCGCTCCGGACACGGGAAGGCGGGAACTGGGCGCCGCTGGCGACGGAACCGCCGCCGAGGCGCGGGCGTTTCTCCTGACAGCAAAGGAGTAACGGCCATGCCATCCACCTCGAAAGCCCAGCAGAAAGCCGCCGGCGCTGCCCTGTCGGCCAAACGCGGCGAGACGAAAAAGAGCGAACTCCAGGGCGCTTCCAAGGGCATGTATGAATCGATGAGCGAAAAGCAGCTTGAGGAATTCGCCGAGACGAAGCGCAAGGGACTGCCGGAGAAAAAATCCAAGGATTGAGCGCTTCGAGCCAGCCTGACTATTGAATGAAAAGGCCAGCGACGGTTCGCTGGCCTTGGATTGTTGCATTGGGCAGCTTACCAGCGGTGGCAGCGCCTCACCCTCTGTACGATCACCCGGCGATGGCCGTGCCGCCATACCACCCTTTTCTTGACGATAACGCGGCAGACCTGCTTGTGCCCGTGCCAATGACGGGCCATCGCCGGCTCCGGCGCAACCGCCATCGACCCGGCCAATACCGCGGCACCGGCCAAGGTAAGGAAGAACTTCTTCATGCTCATTGGACTCCTCTAGCTCCAGTCGCTTCCTGGTGCCGTTGGCGCAAACCTCCCGCCACAACCGGCATCGCATCTACGTCCCGGACGGTATAAGGTTGTGTTACGCCGCGCCACTCACAAGCTTGACATCGGTTAAATCTCGGTTTAACCAGCCGCCAACGCCGGGCAGCGATGTCCGGTGTTTGTTTTGTATGCGCAAGGTCGGCGACCCTGGTTGTTTCTGGTCTTGTTTGAACTGACGTGTCCCGTGGGCTTTCCGCCGCGTTGCGTGGGAAAACCCTGTCAGGCCTCGAAAACGGAGGCCAGAGGAGGGCGCGTTTCCTTCACCCGGACCATGAGGTGCCGGGTGTGTTGTTTTTGAAAAGGGAATGCGATGAGCAAGCGCGAATCTGCGAAATACAAGATCGACCGCCGTCTCGGCGAAAATATCTGGGGCCGCCCGAAGTCCCCGGTCAACAAGCGTGAATACGGCCCCGGCCAGCACGGCCAGCGCCGCAAGGGCAAGCTTTCCGACTTCGGCCTGCAGCTGCGCGCCAAGCAGAAGCTGAAGGGTCACTATGGCGACGTTTCGGAAAAGCAGTTCCGCAAGGTCTATGAAGAGGCGGACCGCCGCAAGGGCGACACCTCGGAGAACCTGATCGGCCTGCTCGAGTCGCGTCTCGACGCGGTCGTCTACCGCGCCAAGTTCGTGCCGACCATTTTCGCCGCCCGTCAGTTCGTCAACCACGGCCACGTCAACGTCAACGGCAAGCGCGTCAACATCGGTTCGTACCGCTGCAAGCCGGGCGACGTCGTGGAAGTGCGTGAAAAGTCGAAGCAGCTGGTGATCGTCCTGGAATCGGTCGGTCTCGCCGAGCGCGACGTTCCGGACTACATCGAAGCCGATCACAACAAGATGGTCGCGACCTTCTCGCGCATCCCCGGCCTGGCGGACGTTCCGTTCGCCGTGCAGATGGAGCCGAACCTGGTCGTCGAATTCTATTCGCGCTAAGCGAACGCTTTTTTGCGATATCGGAAAGGCCGCCCTCGAGGCGGCCTTTTTGTTTCGTGCATCCGCTTTGCCGTTTCGGTTTTCCGGCCGATGCGCTAATCCGGTCGGTAGTCACATACGGGGCCGTCGCGCCATGAACATGCAGCCAGACATCGAAACGCTTGAACGGATCGCCGAAGGCGGTTTCCACCCGCTGTTTACCGATGTGCCGTCCTCGGTCGAGTTCAACAAGCTGCGCAAGCGGCTGCTGCGGCTGACCCGCCAGGCGATCGAGGATTTCTCCATGGTCAGGCCCGGCGAGCGCTGGCTGGTCGCGCTGTCGGGCGGCAAGGATTCCTACGGCCTGCTTGCCGTGCTGCTGGATCTCAAATGGCGCGGGCTGCTGCAGGTCGACTTGCTGGCTTGCAATCTCGACCAGGGCCAGCCGAATTTTCCCAAGCACATCCTGCCGGATTATCTCAACGCCAACGGCATCGCGCATCGGATCGAATACCAGGACACCTATTCGGTCGTCACCGACAAGCTGCCGCAGGGCAGCACCTATTGCTCGCTGTGCTCGCGGCTGCGCCGCGGCCATCTCTACCGGATCGCGCGCGAGGAGGGGTGTTCGGCCCTGGTGCTTGGCCACCACCGCGAGGATATCCTCGAGACCTTCTTCATGAACCTGTTCCACGGCGGCCGCCTCGCCGCCATGCCGCCAAAGCTGCTCAACGACGACGGCGACGTCATGGTTTTGCGGCCGTTGAGCTACTGCGCCGAGATCGACCTCGAAAAATTCGCTGCCGCCATGCGGTTCCCGATCATTCCCTGCGACCTCTGCGGCAGCCAGGAGGGCCTCCAGCGCAATGCCATGAAGGCGATGCTGGACGACATCGAAAAGCGTATGCCTGGCCGCAAGGACAGCATGCTGCGTGCGCTGTCCAACACCAGGCCGTCGCATCTGCTGGACCGGAAACTGTTCGATTTTGCTGCCCTCAACGAAACCCACAGGCAAGCCGATGACATTTGACGATACCGCGATCGACTGGCTGGCCGGCCTGCTGGCTGAAGCAGCCGACACCGAAATCATGCCCCGCTTTCGCCGGCTGGGCGATGGCGACGTCAGGCAGAAGACTTCCGCCGCCGACCTGGTGACGGAAGCGGACGTCAATGCCGAACGGCTGATCACCGCCAGGCTTCGCCAACGCTATCCCGGCGCCATGGTCGTCGGCGAGGAGGCCTGTTCCGACAATCCGGCGCTGCTCGACGGTCTGGGCGACGCCGATCTTGCTTTCGTCATCGACCCGGTCGACGGCACCTTCAACTTCGCTTCCGGCGTGCCGCTGTTCGGCGTCATGCTTGGCGTGGTGGTCAAGGGCGAGACGGTCGCCGGCATCATCCACGATCCGGTCGGCAAGGACTGGCTGATCGGCGCCAGGGGGGCCGGCAGCCATATCCGTCATGCGCATGGCACGCTGGAGACAGTGCGGGTTGCCGCGAGCGTACCGATCTCTGAGATGACCGGCGCGGTCTCCTGGCAATACATGGCCGAGCCCGACCGCACGCGGCTGGCCTGCAACCAGACCAAAACGCTGTCGCAGTTCAATTACCGCTGTGCCGCCCACGAATATCGCTTGCTGGCCAGCGGCCACGGCCATTTCGTCGTCTACAACAAGCTGATGCCCTGGGATCATCTGGCCGGCGTGCTGATCCATGCCGAGGCCGGCGGCCATGCCGCGCGGTTTGACGGCACACCCTATCTGCCGTCGCATGTCGGCGGCGGTCTGCTGGTCGCGCCGGACCGGGAAAGCTGGCAGGAATTGCGCCGCGAACTGTGGTCGCAATAGAGGCAGATTTTCCGCAGGCGGCGACCGGGCCGCCGGCTTTTACCGGCGAAGACTGATGCGACCACCTGCAAACCCAAAGACCCGGCGAATATTGTGTGCGATGGTCGTGGCGGCCATCGCCTTGTTTGCGGGCTCCAATG
The DNA here is from genome assembly GCF_020165775.1 of Mesorhizobium sp. B263B2A. NCBI lineage: Bacteria > Pseudomonadati > Pseudomonadota > Alphaproteobacteria > Hyphomicrobiales > Phyllobacteriaceae > Mesorhizobium > Mesorhizobium sp. B263B2A. Next base: position 142,334 of record NZ_JAIUIU010000006.1, on the reverse strand, counting down.
AGGCCGGGGCAGGGCAACGCGGCTGCCGCAGCCCTGATCCCATCGACACCATCGAGGAAATGTCCGAGGCTATCTTCGCGTGTTGGAAGCCGCCGGCTGGAACCGCCGGCATGTCCCTGACATTGCAATTCTCGCTTCGCCGAAACGGCACACTGATAGGCAAGCCTCGGGCCACCTATTCCGATCTCGGGGCTGACGCCCAGCTTAGCCGGGCCTTCGTGGCTTCCATCCTCAAGGCTCTCGATGATGCCTTGCCATTGCCCTTTTCGGACAGCATGGGCGGGGCAATCGCCGGGCGTATGCTGACCCCTCGCTTCACGGCAACTCTTGAAGATGCATCCTAAGGTACGCGGCGGTTTTGGGGCAGTTTTATGAGTTGCGGCCTCGACGGTACCTTGTAGATTGGACGCATGGCGCTCAAGCGGATGGACAACATAGGAATCGTCGTCGATGACCTCGAAGAGACGATCGATTTCTTTCGCGAGCTCGGCCTTGAGCTCGAAGGGCGGGCCGCGATCGAAGGAGAATGGGCCGGGCGTGTCACTGGACTGGGCGATCAGCATGTCGAAATCGCCATGATGCGCACGCCGGACGGCCATAGCCGGCTCGAACTTTCCCGCTTCCTCGCGCCGCCTGTCGTCGCGGATCACCGCAACGCCCCGGTCAACGCCCTGGGCTACCTCCGCGCCATGTTCGCCGTGGACGACCTCGACGAGACGCTTGAAAGGCTCCGCAAGCACGGCGCGCGGCTCGTAGGCGAAGTCGTCCAGTATAAGGACGTGTATCGGCTCTGCTACATCCGCGGGCCTGGAGGGCTTCTCATCGGACTCGCCCAGGAACTCGGCTGAGCGCAATACGACGACGATAGCGAAGGCCGACCAATGTCAGCGTCCCACCAAGGTTGGACCAGGCTAATGCAGGTCGGTAACGTGCCCTGAAACCGGCGGGTTGTGCGGCTGGAACATCTTGCCGCGCTCGGCGATGAGGATCATCAGCAGCGCTGCGACCGAAACGCTGCAGAAGCCGGCGGCAAGCGGCGTTACCGTGCCGTTGAAGGCCTGGCCGATCAACGTGCCGAGAATGCCGCCGAGAAAAGTCTGCATGAAACCCAGGATCGATGACGCCGTGCCGGCCAGTTGCCCGAGCGGCTCCATGGCCAACGCATTGAAATTGGCGCCGAGCGCACCGAACGGCAGCATGGCGGCGGCAAAGAAGGTGACGAACAGCCACAGCGGCATCTTCAATTCCAGCGACACGACCAGCCATGCGAGACTGATGGTCAAGAATAGCAGCAGCGCGCTTTGCGAGAGGCGGCGCATGCCGATGCGGCCGACGAGGCGCGAGTTCAGGAAGTTCGAGAACGCGAGCACGCCCGCAACCCCGGCGAAGATGAGCGGGAACATCTCGCCGACGTTGAATATGTCGACATAGATCTGCTGCGCCGAGGCGATGAAGCCGAACATGGCGGCGAAGATGAAGGTGCTGGCGAAGGCATAGCAGAGCGCGACGCGGTTGGTGAGCACGATGCGGAAGCCGCCAAGGATGGATGATGCCGTCAGCGGCCTGCGATGTTCGGGACGCAGCGTTTCAGGCAGGCGCAGCAGTGACCACGCCGACACCAGCAGCGCCCCGACGGCCATGGTGATGAAGATCCAATGCCAGGTGGCAAACAGCATGATGAACTGGCCGATCCCCGGCGCAATGACCGGTATCGCCATGAACACCATGAAGATCAACGACATCACCTCGGCCATGCGTCGGCCTTCGAATGTATCGCGCACGATCGAGACGGCGATAACGCGGGTAGCCGCGGCCCCGACGCCTTGCACGACGCGGCATAGCAAAAGTGTTTCAAAGCTGGGTGCGATGGCTGCCGCGCCCGCCGCCGCCACGTAGATGATCAAGCCGGCGACCAATGGCGCGCGACGCCCGAACCGGTCCGAGATCGGCCCGAAGAAAAGTTGGCCGCCGCCGAAGCCGAGCATATAGGCGACCACGACATATTGCCGGTGGTTTTCGTTCTCGACGCCGAGCGAGGCGCCGATCTGCTGCAGCGCGGGCAGCATGATGTCGATGGCCAGCGAATTCAGCGCCATCAGCGCCGCGCACAGCGCGATGAATTCCCAGCGCGGAATAGACAGTTTGCTTGCCGATTGCGGCGCTATCGATTGCTGGTCCACGGCAAGTCCGATCTCTAAAAACGAAAACGCGCCGGCGGGCCGGCGCATTGGCTCGTCCTGGTCCCGATATCAGGGGGTCCCGATATCAGGGGGTCCCGATATCAGGGGGGCCCGACATCAGGGACGTAAAATTGCCGAGGTGGGGCCGCCCCGGTGCCCACAAACAGAAGTCAGGCATGTCGACAGCGACATGCCCAAAGACTGGAATCAGGCGGCGCCTTTGACGCTCACGCCTTTTTCGACCAGGAAGGTCTGCAACTCGCCGGCCTGGAACATCTCGCGGATGATGTCGCAGCCGCCGACGAACTCGCCCTTGACGTAGAGCTGCGGGATGGTCGGCCAGTTGGAATAGTCCTTGATGCCCTGGCGCAGTTCGGCCGAGTCCAGAACATTCACGCCTTTGTAGTCGGCGCCGATATAGTCGAGGATCTGGACGACCTGGCCGGAAAACCCGCACTGCGGGAAACCGGGCGTGCCCTTCATGAAAAGGACGACGTCGTTGCCCTTCACTTCGTTGTCAATGTAGTCGTTGATACCGCTCATGGAATATCCTTTCACGCCTGTGGGAGTCAGGCTCGAAGCATGCCTTTCAAATAAACCCATAGGTTGCCCGAAACAAGAGTTTAGCCAAGCCATCGGCCAAATGGCGCAAAGGATGGGGCGTTTTGGGCCAAGCGGGTCTGAGGCTGTATGCCTCAGTCGGGAACGCTGGTCTGCAGCGCAAGTGCGTGCAGCACCCCGCCCATATTGCCCTTCAGCGCGTCATAGACCATCTGATGCTGCTGGACGCGGCTCTTTCCCCGAAAGCTTTCGGCCACGACCTCGGCCGCGTAGTGGTCGCCGTCGCCGGCGAGGTCGCGGATCGTCACCTTTGCATCCGGAATGCCGTCCTTGATCAGTTTTTCGATGTCGTGGGCGTCCATTGCCATGAAAGAAATTCCTGTTTTCGGGCGGGCGGCGACGTGGCTGCCGGTGCGATGAGAGTCGGGATAAACCTAGAGCCTTTCCGGCCGGGATTGAAGCCGTTCCGTCCAGCACCGTCGCGATTGTGGCCTACGGCGCATTCTCATCCGGATGGACCGCATCGGCTGGAGGATCGTCCTCGCGCATCGAGAAGGTGCGGCCGAGGCCGAAGACCAGCACATAAAGCGGGATATTGATCGCCAGGTTGGCAATCGGCAGATAGCTGGTCATCCGCCAGGCGGGCGAGAAGAACGGCTGGCCGTAGCCATCGCAGACAAGCGAAGAGCCGTACTCCCACAGCGCCCCCAGGATGGCCGCCACGGCGAAAAGCTTGATGCAGGTGACGATGTGCCTGGTCCGCGCCTGGTCCGGCAAGAGCCGGCTCCACAGCACCAGGCAGATGAGCGGAACCGCATAGATGAGGTTCTGCAGCACCAGCATCGGAAGCGTGCCATTGGCCGCGGCGAGGAACTCGGCGCGCGTTTCCAGCCTGGGGCAAACCTCGCTGGAGGTCGTCGACAGCAGGAAGAAGACGAACGGCCCGAGGCACCAGAAGAAGAACAGCGACGGCCAGAAAACGACTGCGAGCAGCGCCCGGGCAGCCAGTCTGCTCAACTGGCCTGATCCATGAAGCGCGGGAACCAGCCTTCGTGAGCGGCGGTCAGATCGCTGACCGGGATCGCCCTGGCGTCGCCGAGTTTCAGCGTCTTGCCGCCTGTCGAGCCGATCCACGGCGCGAAGATGCCGAGTTCGCCCTGTTGCTTGCGGATCGCATCCCATTCATCGCCATGCGGATCGATCGACAGCGTCAGGAGGTAGCGCCCTTGATCCTCGCCGAACCAGACGGGAATGGGATCGGTGCCGACGAGGCCGGGAACGGTCGCGCCGATGCCCGACGCCATCGCCATCTCGGCCAAGGCGACAGCGATGCCACCGTCCGAAACGTCATGCGCCGCGGTGACGATGCCGGACGCGATCAGCGAGCGCACATGGTCGCCGACGCGCTTCTCGTGCTCGAGGTCGACCGGCGGCGGTGGACCGTCGGAACGGCCGTGGATGTCCCTGAGATAGACCGACTGGCCAAGATGCGTTCCCCAGGAAGCGGGTGCGCCGACCAGAAGGATCATCTGAGATTCGGCGTCAAAGCCGGTTCGCACCATTTTCGACCAATCGGCGATCAGGCCGACGCCGCCAATGGTCGGTGTCGGCAGGATGCCCCGGCCGTTGGTCTCGTTGTAGAGCGAGACATTGCCCGACACGATCGGGAAGCCGAGCGCGCGGCAGGCATCGCCGATGCCTTTCACCGCGCCGACCAGCTGGCCCATGATCTCGGGCCGTTCCGGATTGCCGAAATTGAGATTGTCGGTGGCGGCGAGCGGCAAGGCGCCTGTGGCGGTCAGGTTACGCCAGCATTCGGCCACCGCCTGCTTGCCGCCTTCATAAGGGTCGGCCTCGCAATAGCGCGGCGTGACATCGGAGGAGAAGGCGAGTGCCTTGGTCGGATGGCCCTCGACGCGCACCACGCCGGCATCGCCGCCGGGAAGCTGCAGCGAGTTGCCCTGGATCAGCGTGTCGTATTGCTCCCACACCCAGCGGCGCGAGGAGAGATCCGGTCCGCCGAGCAGCTTCAGCAGCGCATCGGCGACATCGGCCTGCGGAACGTCGTCGGCGGCAAGCGGCGCCGGCTTGTTCGGCTCGACCCACGGCCGGTCGTACTCCGGAGCCTTGTCGCCGAGATCCTTGATCGGCAGGTCGGCGACCTGGTCGCCCTGGTGCAGCACACGGAAGCGCAGGTCGTCGGTGGTCTTGCCGACGATGGCGAAGTCGAGCCCCCATTTGTGGAAGATCGCCTCGGCTTCCTTTTCCTTCTCGGGGCGCAGCACCATCAGCATGCGCTCCTGGCTTTCCGACAGCATCATCTCGTAGGCGCTCATGCGCTCCTCGCGCACCGGCACCTTGTCGAGATCGAGCTCGATGCCGAGGTCGCCCTTGGCGCCCATCTCGACCGCCGAGCAGGTGAGGCCGGCCGCGCCCATGTCCTGGATGGCGATGACCGCGCCGGAAGCCATCAGTTCAAGGCTAGCCTCCAGCAGACATTTCTCGGTGAAGGGATCGCCGACCTGCACGGTCGGGCGCTTCTCGTCGATCTTGTCGTCGAATTCGGCCGAGGCCATGGTGGCGCCGCCGACGCCGTCGCGGCCGGTCTTGGCGCCGAGATAGACGACCGGCAGGCCGACGCCCTTGGCCTCCGACAGGAAGATCGCATCGGTCTTGGCCAGGCCCGCGGCAAAGGCGTTGACCAGGATGTTGCCGTTGTAGCGGGCGTCGAAATTGACCTCACCGCCGACCGTCGGCACGCCGAAGGCGTTGCCGTAGCCGCCGACGCCGGAAACCACGCCTGAGACGAGGTGCCTGGTCTTGGGATGGTCGGGTGCGCCGAAGCGCAGCGCGTTCATTGCCGCGATCGGACGCGCGCCCATGGTGAAGACGTCGCGCAAGATGCCGCCGACGCCGGTCGCCGCACCCTGGTAGGGCTCGATGTAGGAGGGGTGGTTGTGACTCTCCATCTTGAAGACGACGCAGTCGCCGTCACCAATGTCGACCACGCCGGCGTTTTCGCCTGGGCCCTGGATGACCTGCGGCCCGGTGGTCGGCAGCGTGCGCAGCCATTTCTTCGAGGATTTGTACGAACAATGCTCGTTCCACATCGCCGAGAAGATGCCGAGCTCCGTAAAGCTCGGCTCGCGTCCGACAAGATCGAGGATGCGCTGATACTCGTCGGGCTTTAGCCCATGCGCGGCAATGAGCTCTGGGGTGATCGGCACGGAATTGGAAATGGTCATGGGCGGCGGTTGATGTCCATGGGAGCGGGGATTTTGAGTCCCCTCTTATCGCAAGCTTTGCGGCCGATACACCCGTCGATCGAGGAAAAAGACAGAAAGCAACCTTGGGAACGCTAAGGGTGTCCCGCCGTTAGGGTCTCAACCACTGAGGAGACTCGCACCATGGCTGACAAGCAAGGCAAGAACGACAATCGCCTCTCGGACAAGGAGGCCATCCATATCGCGGAGACCACCGACGTTTCGCCCCGGCAAGCCAAGGAACTGGCTGAGAAGCACGGCAAGGAGAAGGCCAAGAAGGAAGCCAAGAACTTCAAGGCGGAGGGCTGACCCGAGATCAGGCTTCCGAGCGGCAGTTTCGCAAGCCGGCCTGCGTGGTGCAACGGCTCAGGAGAAACTGTCGTAGCCGGCGCGGCCCTCGTCGAGGAGACGCCGGATAACCGCAACGCCGTCGGCGACGTCCCCGCGCTGTCTCGGCTGTGAAACGCCGAAGCGGATGCCGTGGAAAACCTGCTCGGAGCGCCCGGCCTTGAACTGGTCCTCATCATTGATCAGCACGCCGTGCTCAAGGCAGGCATTCTTGAAGGTGCCGGAAAGCCACGGGTCTGGCAGTGTAAGCCAGACAAAGGGCACCTTCTCGTGCGACTTGAACGCGAAGCCGCCCAAAGTCTCGCGCACGATGGCGATGCGGGCGCTAATTTCAGCGATGCTGCGCTTGCGGATATCGCTGGCCTGACCGGAAAGCACCAGCCGCGCATTCACCTCCGCCAGAAGGAAGGGCATGCCGCCGGTCATCATCTTGTGGGCGACACGGATGCGGTGGCGATAGGCAGGCGGACAGGAGAGCCAGCCGCCGCGAACGCCGGCCGCGACCGACTTCGACAGGCCGCCAGCGACAATGGTGCGTTCAGGGGCATATTCAGCGAGCAACGGTGTCGGATCGTCGGTCAGATGACCATAAAGATCGTCCTCGATCAGGATGACATTGTATTCGCGCGCAACCCGCGCGATCGCCTCGCGACGCGCCGCCGACAAGGTCGCCAGCGTCGGGTTCTGCACCGTCGGCATCAGGAAGATCATCTTGGGATGTTTTTGCGCGCAGACGCGCTCGAAATCATCGGGGTCGAGGCCTTCATCGTCCGATGCCACCAACGCCGTCCGTCGGCCGATCAGGCTGGCGCTGCGGGAAATCTGTGAATAGGTGAGGTGCTCGAAGGCGACATAATCGCCAGGGGTGGTCAGCGCGGCGATCGCTGACATCACCGCGGCAAGCGTGCCGAGCGTCGGGACAACGGCGTCGGCATTTGGGTGGAAAGAATTGCGTGACAGCCAGCGGGCACCGGCCTCGTACCAGCGGTCGGGAAAATCGCGCGTGTAGCTTGATATCTCATGGGGATGGTCCTGCGCCACGCGCGACAGGACATCGGCGACATCAGCGCCCTGGCCGATGTCGGGCGCCGCCATGCTGTCGAAACGCAGTTCGCCGCGCGGCGCGTCGATAGTGCGTGTGCCTTCACCACCGACGTCCGGAGCCAGGAAGTCCGGTTTTGCGCCATCGGCGCGCTGGCCGACCACATAGGTTCCGCGCCCGACTTCGCCGCTCACCAGCCCCCGTTCGCGCAACAATTGATACGCCCGGCCGACCGTGCCAACCGTTGTGCCGATGTCATAGGCGAGGTCGCGCTGTGGCGGCAGTTTTGCGCCAGCATCGATCACGCCACGGTCGATGTCCATTTCGATGGAATCCGCAAGCCTTTGGTATAGCGGGCCCGAGCCGGCGGTCAGGTCTGGAAGCCAATTTGTCATGGTGACAATTTTCTATATTGCACCGAATTATGAGTCAATACATATCAGCCATGCGCTAAAAAAGGTGCAATTTAGACCATTGGCAGAAAGAAAATGGATACAATCGCGACAATACGTCATTCGAGAACCGAGGGCCAGATCATGCGCCCGTCCGGCCGGCGCGGTTTCGTCGGCCGTCTGGCGCGGGTGGCCAGGTCGCTGGCGAGGTGGATCGACTATCTGCTGGATCGCCGGCGCAGCCGACTGGCATTGCTGGAAATGACAGACGACCAACTCAAGGATATCGGCATCTCCCGCTGCGACGCCCATCGCGAGGGCATCAGGCCGATCTGGGAATAGACGCCCTAGCGGGCGGTTTTGGTCCGCAGGCGAGCAACTCCCTGGTCTGCGAGAACGGCGACGACGCATATCACCAGGAACAGCCCGGTGATGGCCAAAGACGCCATGGCGACGCTGCCCCAGCCGTTCTTGGCGACATCGAGGAACGAGTAGGGCACCTCGCCGGCGAGCGGCGCCCGCGCCAGTGCATAAATCAGATAGGCGATGGGGTAGAGCACCCACCAGGAGATGTCGCTCCAACGCGTCCTGCCGTCGGCGCCCGACATCAGCCACCACAGCACGAACAGCACCGGCGTCACATAGTGCAGCAGGATATCGCAGAGCAGGAACAGGCCCTGCGGCTGCCAGAGGTGTGCCAGCACCGTGGCATAGACGATCAAGACCAGGGCGATCGAAACGGCGACACCCGCACGCATCCGTCGCCCGGCGAAGGCGGGCAGCCATGCGTAGCCGGTGGGCGACAGCAGCGAGGCGTGCACCAGCACCGCGCCGATGTTGGTCAGGATGGTGAAGAAGCTTAGATAGAAGATGACCGAGCCGAGCAGGCCACGGCCAGCCCCCATCGACGCCGGGACGGTGATGCAGAACTGCAGGACAAGTCCGGCCAGACCGATGATCAGACCGGCGACCTGCAGAAAGCGCCCCATGGTCAGGCGGTTGCTCCGCAGGCCGTATTGCCTGTCTGCCAGCGGGCAATGTCCGAACCGATGCGCGCGCCGAGCGGATCGTTCATCAGCGGTCCGAAGACGTCGACGCGGCTCGAATTGCCTTGCGCCTGCACGACCAGCAGGGGCTTGCCGCCATAATGCTTGGCTGGCACCAAAAGGAAACGCGGCGTGCCGCTGAACGAATTCAGTTCATTGGCCATCTGATATTGCTTGAAGGCCGGATCCTTGCTGGCGATCCAGCATTTGTGGGCTGCTATCGCCACTTGCTCCATGGCCAGCAGCGCGGCACTCTTGCCGGAAGGAACAGGCGTGCTCTTGGGGGTGGATTGGCAGGAAGCAAGGGCGAAGCCTGCCGCCGCAACCAGGGCGATCGTCCTGTTTTTGATCAAGCGGCACCCATCTCGAGTTCGGACAAAAAGAGCTCCAGGCCATCGGTCATCTCGCCCCATACCCGCGACAACGCCGGATGCTGCAGCGCGATCTGCTCATAAGCATCGAATTTGGGATAGGCGTCGAGCAGGTTGTTGCGGCCTGTCATGGCGCGGAAATTGTTGAAGATGAACCGCGTTGGAGTCAGCCAGGCATCGGCGAAGCTGATGTCGTTGCCGAGCGCGAAGGGGCCTTGCGCCATGCGCGCCTCGATCGCCGCCAGCCCATGGTGCAGGCGGGCGAATTGGGCGTCGATCTCGGCGCTGTTGCGCTTCGGCACGGAATGCAGTTCGAAAAGCTTCATCATCGGCGTCAGCACGTCGAGATCGGTGATGCGCGCGAACATGCGCACCAGTGCGCGGTCCTTGGAATCGGGTGGCAGCAGCGCCGGCTCCGGAAAGCGCTCCTCGAGATATTCGGCGATGACGACCGATTCGACGATCGTTTCACCCGAGCCGGTGATCAGCACCGGTATCCGGTTCATCGGCGAGATGGCGCGAAATCCTTCAGGGATCGGAAAACCCGGCGGCGGCGCGATGATCTTGATCGGTACGTCCTTGACGTAGGCGAGCGCCCGCACGATCGACGAGTAGGGCGACAACGGCCGCGAATAGAGTTTCATGACCGTCTCTCTCCCCGGAGCAATGGACTTGATGTCCTTGTAAACTTTAGCGCATTCTCGGCTGAAATCGTCAAGCGGCGATGCCGAGCGCGCTCTCGAACAGCGCGCGGCCGTCGCTGCCGCCATGGGCGGCTTCGATCAGGTTTTCAGGATGCGGCATCAGGCCGAGCACATTGCCCCGGTCGTTGACGATGCCGGCGATGTCGTTGATCGAACCGTTGGGATTGGTGCCCTCGGCATAACGGAACACCACCTGTCCTTCGCCTTCGAGGCGCGCAAGTGTGCCGGCATCGGCAAAATAGTTGCCGTCATGATGCGCTACCGGCGAGCGGATGATCTGGCCCGGTTTGTAGCGGCTTGTGAACATGGTGTTGGCATTGGTGATTTCGAGCTTCACCTGCCGGCAGACGAATTTCAGCGAGGTGTTGCGCATCAAGGCGCCAGGCAAGAGACCGGCCTCGACCAGGATCTGGAAACCGTTGCAAACGCCGATGACCGTCACGCCCTTGGCCGCCTTTTCGGCGACCGCCCGCATGACCGGCATGCGCGCCGCGATCGCGCCGCAACGCAGATAGTCACCGAACGAGAAGCCGCCGGGGATGGCGATCAGGTCGACATCGGGGATTTCAGTGTCGGTCTGCCAGACCGTAACCGGCGGTTTTCCCGAAATCTTGGTCAGCGCCGCGATCATGTCGCGGTCGCGGTTAAGGCCGGGAAGGAGGACGACGGCTGATTTCATGACATGTCCAACTGATTCAAGAGGCATATCCGGAACTGGCGTATCGGCAGCGTATTTGCGGGTCAAGCGCCAGTTAAGGCTTTTAAGCTATTTTGCGGTTGCAAACTGGGCAGGCAAATTTGAAGAGCGGCTGGGAACTCAAATTCGAAGACCAACGTTGGGCATCTGGCGTTTCCGGTGCGACGGTGCTGCTTTTGTCGGCATTCATTTATGCGTTTTTCTCTCAGGCCGACGCCAATTTCGCTACGGCGTTTTCGAGAATTTTTTCGCTTAAAGTCGATCTTGGACTTTGCTCTTCATCCTTTGCCAATTTAATCATGGCCCAGATTGCCTATGCGCTGGCGATTTGCCTCGTCCTGCTAGGATTTGTATTCGCCCTTGGCGTCGCAGCCATTGCTGATGCTACAAGCAGGATGCGGTATCTCAAGCTTGCGCTAGGAACGTTAGTATTGCTGCTCATCTTTCTGGCGTTGGCCATGAAGGATGACGGCCTTTGGCTTGACTCCACCACCCGTAGGTCTATTTCGGCACATTTAAGTATAGTGGATGCATGCACGCAAAGTCACAGTACCGATTTCCTTCGCGTCTACGTCATGAGCGCGTGGCTTTTTGTTGGATCATGGATAGCCATCATCATATTCTTTAAAATTATATACTTTAAGAGAAACTACAGCGATCTACCGAAGGATCCAGCGTTTCGTGCCGAAATATTGGCGATCCACGCCAAATACGGTGCCGTTCATCGGCCGATACAAAAGCCGCCATGGACATTTTCCCTGATGGCTTTTGTAGGTTTCTTGCTATTCATAGCGGTGCATAGCCTATACAAGTTGGCCGCCGTTTTAGGCGTCATCCTTTAGGCGGAATTCGATGCGCTCAAGCCGGGCATCCCGACGAGCCAGCACGCCATAGATATTCTTCATGTCGCTCTCGGTGGCGATGAGATGACCGCGAATGGAGCTAAGCTCGGACTTCACGTCGGAAAAGTCCTGGCAAAGCTCACCGAGTCGATGATCTAGGCGCTTCAGAAGCTCGTACATCAGTTCATTCGTGACTTCAGGCATTCGTGCCTCCGGCACAACCTTAGGTAAGCGTCACACTATAATTCTCAATCACCGTGTTCGCCAGCAGCTTGTCGCACATGGCTTTCAGGTCTGCCTCGGCCTTGGCCTTGTCGCTTTCCGCCAGCTCGACGTCGAACACCTTGCCCTGCCGCACTGCGCCTACGCCATCAAAGCCCAGTCCGGACAGCGCGTGTTCGATCGCCTTGCCTTGCGGGTCGAGCACGCCATTCTTGAGGGTAACGGTAATGCGGGCCTTGATCACGCTGGACATGCTCCTGTTCGAACTCTTGGTTAGTGCGGCTTGCCTTTGAGGCCGTCGGTCGAGGCGACAAGCACCGGGCCGGTCGGGCGCGGCGGTTCGTTCTCGTTCATAATGCCGAGGCGGCGGGCGACTTCCTGGTAGGCTTCGACCAGGCCGCCCATGTCGCGGCGGAAACGGTCTTTGTCGAGCTTGTCTTGCGTTGCCACGTCCCACAGGCGGCAGGAGTCCGGCGAAATCTCGTCGGCGACGACGATGCGCATCATGTCGCCTTCGAACAGGCGCCCGCATTCGATCTTGAAGTCGACGAGCTGGATGCCGACACCCATGAACAGGCCGGAGAGGAAGTCGTTGACGCGGATGGCCAGCGCCATCACGTCGTCGATCTCCTGCGGGCTTGCCCAGCCGAACGCCGTGATGTGCTCTTCCGACACCATCGGATCGTCGAGCGCATCGGCCTTGTAATAGAATTCGATGATCGAGCGCGGCAGAACGGTGCCTTCCTCGATGCCGAGGCGCTTGGACAGCGAGCCGGCGGCGACATTGCGCACGACCACTTCCAGCGGAATGATCTCGACTTCCTTGATCAGCTGCTCGCGCATGTTGAGCCGGCGGATGAAGTGGGTCGGAATGCCCATGCGGTTCAGGTGATTGAAGATATATTCGGAAATGCGGTTGTTGAGCACGCCCTTGCCGTCGATGACCTCGTGCTTCTTCTTGTTGAACGCGGTTGCATCGTCCTTGAAGAACTGGATCAGCGTGCCCGGCTCGGGTCCCTCATAGAGGATCTTGGCCTTGCCTTCATAAATGCGGCGGCGATTTTTCATCTGAATTTTTCTCTGGATTTGCGGGCAGGCGGCAAGCGACCAGTTCCTGTCCGTCTGCCTAAATTAGTGTGGCGACGGTTGGGTTCAATGCCGGGTCTATCCCAATCACATCGTTTGCTCAATCGGCAAATCCCCCCAATCAACCGCTTTCGGGACCGAAATGCCGCAGCGCAGCATGCGACGAAGCGTATTGACCGGCCCGCGACCTTTTGGTTTGTGCTTTGGCAACACACATATCCTTTTGCAAACGAATCGCATTTGACCCGGAGGGACGCCATGAGCAGCATGAAAGACCGCGAAGAGGGCTTCGAACGCAAATTCGCATTCGACGAGGAGCTTCGGTTCAAGGCCTCCGCCCGCCGCAACAAGGCGCTCGGCCTTTGGGCCGCCGAAAAGCTCGGAAAGTCGGGCGCTGACGCCGATGTCTATGCCAAGGAAGTGGTGGTTTCCGACATCGAGGAAGCCGGCGACCACGACGTGTTCCGCAAGATCCGCAAGGATTTCGATGCCGCTGGCGTCGACCAGTCCGACCATCAGATCCGCCGCACCATGGACGAGCTGATGGCGCAAGCGATCGAGCAGATCAAGAACACCTGATCCGGCCGAATCTGGTTCCGCAAAAGTGTCCCACGGTTTTGCGACGGAGCCTGCGACAGAATAACTGGACCAATCGACCGCCCGGTCCAGCCGGGCGGTTTTTCTTTGCCTTTGCCATGGTTTCCGGCTGAAACTGCGATCGTTAACAAGGAAAGTGTCCATGTCCCTGAAGTCCCGTCTCGCCGCCGATGAAACGCTGGTCACCGCATGGTCGGGCGTGCCCGACGCACTGACCGTCGAGATCCTCGCCAAGCAGGGCTTCGATGCCGTGACGCTGGACATGCAGCATGGCGGCCATCACGAGGACAGCGTCCTGCGCGGTCTGGTGCCGGTGCTCGCCGCGAATAAACCCGCGCTGGTGCGCATACCGGTCGGCCGTTTCGACATGGCGAGCCGGGCGCTCGATTTCGGCGCCGAGGCGGTCATCGCCCCGATGGTGAACTCGGTGGCCGACGCAAGGCTGTTCGCAGCGGCGATGAAATATCCGCCGCTCGGCGAGCGTTCGTGGGGTCCGACCTATGCTTTTCCACGCCATGGCAAAGGCGACCAAGCCGAATGGCTGCGCGACACCAATCAACGTACCATGGCCTTCGCCATGGTCGAGACGCGCGCCGCGCTCGACGCGCTCGACGGCATTCTCGACACGCCGGGCATCGACGGCATTTTCCTCGGTCCGTCGGATTTCTCGATCGCCTGGACCAACGGCACTACGGTCAATTCCACGCTGGAGAGCATGATGGAGACGGTGGCGTCGGTTGCCGAGCGCACCCGCAAGGCCGGCAAGCATGCGGCGATCTATGTCGTCGAACCGGCAATAGCCGGTCGTGTCGTGTCGATGGGTTATCGTCTGCTGGCCACTGGCTCGGAGCATGCGCTGATTTCGCTGGGCGCAAAGACCCTGCTCAAGAGCATCAAGGATTCGATCGGATCCTGAACCCGAACCGGCTGCCGCAAGCGTCGCGTGGTCAGGCCTTGGCTGCCGCGGGCGCCGCTGCGGAGGGCCTGCTGCGTCCGACTTTGTCGAACAAGGCGCCGAGCGCTTGAACCCAGCGGTTGTTGAAGGCCATCAGCGGCAAGGCCACGAGAATCGAACCTGCTATGGCGGCAGCGGCGGCGAATGCGGTCGAACCGCTGGCCAGCACCACGCCCTCCGCCAATGGCGCGAAAGCACGCAAACAATGCTCATTCAGAACAACGAGTGCGGCGACTCCTCTCAACAATTCGAGTGAAGCATACTTGCGCGATGGCCTGCCGAGCAGCTTCGTGTTCAGGCTTTGACCGTATATATTACAGGTCCGTCAGGAACTTGGCGAAGGTCATGGAGCCTTCGGGCCAAGGGCCGAATCCTGAATCTTCGCTGAGATGCCCGGTCTCGCCGGCGTCGATGAACAGCGAGCCCCAGGCGCCGGCAATGTCCTCGGCGACATCGAAGGCGCAGAACGGGTCGTTACGGCTGGCGATCACGATCGAAGGAAAAGGCAGCGGTTCGCGCGGGTAGGGGCCGAAGGTCATCAGGTGCCTTGGCTTGATCTTTGGATTGGCGACATCGGGCGGCGCCACGAAAAAGGCCCCGGCGACCGGCTTCTGGAACCGCGGAATGGCTTGCACCGCCGCGGCGACCCCCAGCGAGTGGGCGACGATGACAACCGGCCTCTCGGCTTCATTGACCGCTTTGGCCACGCTCGCCGTCCAGTCCTCGCGCACCGGCTTTGACCATTCCGCCTGCTCGACCCGCCGCGCCGTCGACAATTTCGATTGCCAGCGGGTCTGCCAATGCTCAGGCCCGGAATTGGTGTAGCCCGGAACGATCAGAATATCTGCGTCTTTGACTTTCATGGCGCTGAGATAGCGAGAGCGCTTATCTCATGCAACCGCTGATGGGCGCCCCTCGTAATGGTGAACACGATGTTCGCTTTTCGCTGTCTTGTGTGAACGATCGCGATCGACGATTTGTCGTTGGGAAAGAAACAGCCGTGAAGGACCGGATTTTGGCGCTGACACGACGTAGGATGATCGGCGGCGCAGGGCTCTTGGCTTTGGGAGTTCCGTGGAGCGTGGCCGCAACGGAGACAATGATGAGCGAACTGCCATTTGCCGCCACCACGCCGGTGAGCGTAGCCCGCGTCGGGCTGAAGGCGCGCGATGCCGAAGGCCTCGCAGCCTATTACCGCAGGGTCGTCGGCCTGCAGGAGTTGAGCCGCGCCGACGGCGCGATCACGCTTGGCGCCGGCAGCCGTCCGTTGCTGGTCCTCGAACCGGATGCTTCCGCCAAGCCGGACGATCCGCGCAGCGCCGGCCTGTTCCATACGGCTTTCCTGCTGCCCAGCCGCGCCGATCTCGGCCGCTGGATAAACCATGCTATCGCCGACAAGATCGCCATCGAGGGCGCTTCCGACCATCTGGTCAGCGAAGCGCTGTACCTGACCGATCCCGAAGGCAACGGCATCGAGATCTATGCCGACCGCCGTCCGCAGGACTGGAAATGGAATGGCGACAAGATCGCCATGGCGACCGAACGGCTGAACATTCCTTCCGTCGTCGCCGAAGTGCCGGCCGGCGATGCCGGCTGGCAAGGCGCGCCGGAAAACAGCATTGTCGGCCACGTTCACCTGCGCGTCGGCAGGCCGGAAGAAGCCGAAGCCTGGTGGAACCAGGAGTTCGGCTTCGACACGATGGCCAGATATGGCGGCCAGGCGGTGTTTCTGTCGTCCGGCGGCTACCACCACCACATCGGCGCCAATGCCTGGCAGAGCTCCGGTGCGGGTCGTCGCGACGCGTCGCGATCGGGTCTCGCCTGGGTCGAGATGCGTTCGGACAATGTGAGCAGCGAAATGACCCGTGAGGACCCTTGGGGCACAGTGATCAGGACCGTGCCTGGCAAGGCTTGATTGCCGCGAGAGCGTCTTTCTCCCCGTCACTATACGGGGAGAAATGCCCGGCAGGGCAATGAGGGGCGGCGCCGAGGTCTCGCGATTGTCGTTTTGACAAAGCGCGATGGGGCACGATCATTGCCTAAGTCAGTGCTGCCCCTCATCCGCCTGCCGGCACCTTCTCCCGTATAGTGACGGGGAGAAGGGAACTCGCCTCAAGCCTCGCCGAACACCCGCTTGAAAATCGTGTCGACATGCTTGGTGTGGTAGCCCAGGTCGAATTTCTCGCGGATCTGCGCCTCGGGCAGCGCTGCGGTCACTTCCTTGTCGGACAAAAGTTCCTCAAGAAAATCAGCGCCTTGTTCCCATACTTTCATGGCGTTGCGCTGCACTAGCCGGTAGGAGTCCTCGCGTGACAGGCCGGCCTGCGTCAACGCCAGCATGACGCGCTGGGAATGCACAAGACCGCGGAACTTGTTCATGTTCTTCAACATGTTCTCCGGATAGACGACCAGCTTGTCGACGACGCTGGTCAGCCGCGACAGCGCGAAATCGAGCGTCACCGTGGCATCCGGACCGATCATCCGCTCGACCGAGGAATGCGAGATGTCGCGCTCGTGCCAGAGCGCCACATTCTCCATCGCCGGCAATGCCATGGAGCGCACCATGCGGGCAAGGCCGGTGAGGTTTTCCGTCAGCACCGGGTTGCGCTTGTGCGGCATGGCCGACGAGCCTTTCTGGCCGGGCGAGAAAAACTCTTCCGCTTCCAGCACTTCGGTGCGCTGCAGATGCCGGACCTCGATCGCCAGCCGCTCGATCGACGAGGCGATGACGCCGAGCGTGGCGAAGAACATGGCGTGGCGGTCACGCGGGATCACCTGCGTCGACACCGGCTCCGGTTTCAGCCCGAGTTTTGCCGCCACATGCTCCTCGACATAGGGTTCTATGTTGGCGAAGGTGCCGACCGCACCCGAAATGGCGCAGGTGGCGATATCCTCCCGCGCATGCACCAGCCGCTCGCGGCAGCGAGAGAATTCGGCATAGGCCTGCGCCAGCTTGATGCCGAAGGTCGTCGGCTCGGCATGGATGCCGTGGCTGCGGCCGATGGTGACGGTGTCCTTATGCTCGAAGGCACGGCGCTTGAGCGCAGCGAGCAGCCCGTCGATATCGGCGAGCAGGATGTCGCTGGCGCGGGTCAACTGCACGGCAAAACAGGTGTCGAGAACATCCGAAGACGTCATGCCCTGGTGGATGAAGCGGGCGTCCGGCCCGACGAATTCGGCGAGATGGGTCAGGAACGCGATGACGTCATGCTTGGTGACGCGCTCGATTTCGTCGATCTTCTCGACATCGAATTTCGCGGCACCGCCCTTTTCCCAGATGGTTTTCGCGGCTGCCTTAGGGATGACGCCGAGTTCGGCCAGCGCGTCGCAGGCATGGGCTTCGATCTCGAACCAGATGCGGAACCGGGTTTCGGGCGACCAGATGGCGACCATTTCCGGCCGGGAATAGCGTGGGATCATCGGTCAGTCCTGACATATAGAGAGGTTTGCCCGCGTCCTAACAGAGGCGGACAAAATGCTCAACGCCGCTGCCGCGCAAACCATACGCTCGCCGCGAACAAGGCGATGAAACCGAGCGGAAAGTAAAGCCGGATGCCCAGAACCACGAACTGGTAGAATGCGATCAAGGTCGTGAAGACGAGCTGGAGAGCCCAGGTGTGGGTGAGGGCAGGCGCATGCCACTCGGCATAGTAGGAGCGGTATTGCAGGGCGTAGAGCCCGCCGGTCAAGCCGATCGTCGCTGCGGCGAGGCACACGAACGCTGCCGCGAAGGCAACTTCCCTGCGCCTTCCGAGAGACAGCAACTGCGCCGCAAACAGGCCAAACGGAAAGGCCAGGGTTCCACCCATCGCAAAGAGCAGCGACACGGTGCGTATCTTCTCCGGCGTCTCCCAATCGTCCAGCAGCAGATTGAGAAGCGCGCTGCCGCCCATCATCACGGCCCACACCAGGGCGCCGAGAAACGCCGTCCGCCACCCCGGCAAGGCGCGGCGGACATAGTTCGGGCCGGGGCTGGCGGCGTGCGGTGTCACAGGCGGCCCGTCACGGCGATCCAGCGATAGTCCGGCCCCTCGAAACCGTACTGGCGCACCGCGATCACCACCGCATAGGCGCTGAGGCTGTCCATCGAGAACGTCTGGACCGCACCGATGCTGTAGCCGTTCGGGCAGCCGCGGCTTTTGGGAATCGACTTGTCCTCGTGCAGCAGCCTGGTGGTGCCGCCGTCCCGAGCCTCGACGCGCAGCAGCCGGAAGCCGTTGATCTCGCCCTGGCTCTCGCAGCCTTCGGTGCTGTTCATGCCCAGCTCGTCCAGCCGGAATTCGAGCGGCTGGTCGACCGGCGAGAAGATCGGGCGAGGGTTGACCACCATGCGGTGCGGATCGGCCGAAAGTTCGGTCACCGGATTGAAACCGGCGGTGATGCCGCGGTTGGCGCTCAACTCGGCCTGGCTGACAATGGCCTCGCCCTTCTGCCGGGCTTGCAGGCGCGCTGCCTCGATCGTGGCGGTCTCGTCGTCCAGCCGCACTCGGATCGGCGTTCCCTTGAGAAAGCTGTCATCATTGGTGTCGATATAATAGCGATTGGCGTAGGGGAAACCCGACCCATCCTGGACGCCATATTCCTCGAAGGCGAACACGCCGCCGTCCTTGGTGAATCCCAGGATTTCGAGCTCGGCGACATCGCCGGCACGGGCCACGATCGGTGTCGTGACCTGTGCTAACAGGCAAACGGCAAACAACAAAAGAATCCGCATCGTCTTTCACCCCCGGTGTTCGTGATCGTCTAGTCCCCTAGCATGATGGGATCAAAACGTCGTGCTGCCTGAAAGCCGATGCATCCAATCGGCCGGTCGTTTGTTATTGTCGGCAGTCCCAATGGAGAACCACCATGACCGACACCAGCAAAATTCGTGAGCATATGGAAGTCGTTGGC
This sequence comes from Mesorhizobium sp. B263B2A, assembly GCF_020165775.1. Taxonomy (NCBI): domain Bacteria; kingdom Pseudomonadati; phylum Pseudomonadota; class Alphaproteobacteria; order Hyphomicrobiales; family Phyllobacteriaceae; genus Mesorhizobium; species Mesorhizobium sp. B263B2A. The sequence continues at coordinate 123,135 of NZ_JAIUIU010000006.1, read as the reverse complement.
GCCGATGGCGTGCATATCGGCACCGTCGACAAGATCGACGGCCAACGCATCAAGCTGACCAAGGCCGACAGCGGCGAGGGCGCTCACAAGGGCCATCACCATTACGTCCCTCTGGCGCTGGTTGCCGAGGTCGACGGCAAGAAGGTTTGGCTGTCGGCGAATTCCGATGTCGCGGTGACCTTCGAGGAAGAAAGATCCGATCGTGTGTGATCGACCGGTTCAGCCGGGGCGCGACGACCAGGCCGGGAAAAGATCGTTTTCGGCGGGTGTTGCGGCGAACACGCCGCGGCTGATGGCGCGCGCCATGGTGGCGCCGGCCGCGGCATAGAGGTCGATTGCCGCGTCGGCTTCGAGCCGGATGCCGCTCTTGCCGGTCGCCAGCGCGAACACCAGGTCGCCATCGGCCGGCGTGTGCGTCGGCCAGATGGCGCGCACGAAGCCGTCATGTGCCGATATCGCCAGGCGCTTTGCAGCAGCCTTGGTCAGAACGGCATCGGTGGCAATGACGGCGATGGTCGTGTTGCCGCCGGTCTCCATCTGCCCCCCGGCATGCTTGTCGCGGTATTTCAGCAAGATCCTCTTCGCATCGTCCGGCATCGGCGAGGGATAGCCGAGCCCGCCGAATTCGTCGCCGATTTCGAAAGGTGCCGCCCAGAAATGGCGCGTGCGGCCAACGGTCACCGAGCCGGTCGGGTTGACGGCCGCCAGCGCACCGATGGTGACGCCATTGTCCAACAGCGTTGAGGCGGAACCCAGCCCGCCCTTCAGCCCTGCGGTCAGCGCACCGGTGCCGGCGCCGGCCGTACCGAGCTGGAAATCCAGTGCCGCGGTTTGCGCTGCCTCATAGCCGAGGTCGCGGTAGGGCGGATAACGGCCCCAGTCCTTGTCGCCGCCATTGCGCAGGTCGAACAGGATCGCCGCCGGCACGATCGGCACGCGAAAGCCGCCCACCTCGAAGCCGATACCGCGCTCGCGCAATGCCGCCTGCACGCCGGACGCCGCGTCGAGGCCGAAAGCCGAACCGCCCGACAGCACCACGGCATGCACCGCCTCGACCGAATTGTGCGGTTCGAGCAAGTCCGTCTCGCGGGTACCCGGCGCGCCGCCCAGGATTTGCACGCCGGCGATCGCCGGCTCGTCGCAAAGGACGGTCGTCACCCCGGACTTCAACAGGGCGTCGGTCGCATTGCCGACGCGGAGGCCGGCGACATCGGTGATCAGGTTGCGCGGGCCGGTGCGGAACATCAGTTGCCTTCCAGGGGCACGAAGCGCGTGCCGTCGAAGCGGAACACGCGGTAGGGGCTCTGGCTGAGGTCGCCCTTGGCGTCGAAGCGGATCGGCCCGATCGCCGTGGTGAAATCATGCCCGGTCAGCACCTCGGTCAGCGGCATGCCCGAGGACAATGCCGACGCCGCCTTGGCGACTTCGATCGCCGCATAGGCCGGCAGCGTGTAGCCGTCCGGCACGATCTTTTGCGCGGCGAAGCTTTCCAGCACCTTTGGATCGGCGACATCGGCCCATTCGGGCGGCGCGATCATCAGCGTGCCCGTCGCATAGGGCACGTCGCCGGGCGGCGTGCGCAGGTTTTCACCGCCGGCAAAGACGATGCCCGCCTGGAGCTGTGCGGCATCGCGGCCCATGATGGCGATGTCGTCGCCATCGCCGCCTGCAAAAACGTGCGTGGCGCCGGCCTTCTTCAGCCGGCCGATCAGGCCGATCTGGTTGTCGAGCTGCGGCCGGAACGTGTCGACGAAGACGGGTTTCAGCGCCGCTTGCTCCGCCGCGGCGCGAAACGTCTCGGCCATCTCGCGGCCATAGATGGTGCCGTCGTCGATGATGGCGAACAGCTCGTTCTGCCACAGGCGGGTGAGGGTGGAGGCAACGGCGTTGCGCTCATCGTCGCCACGCGGCCCCAGGCGATAGACCGGCCATCCGGTCTTGGCGCGGCGGTCGGTCAAGCTTTCGGTTCGCACGCCAACGGTGATGACCGCGATGTTGGCGTCCCTCAGGATCGGCATCGCCGCCTCGATCGCGTCTGTGCAGAGGAAGCCGACGACGATATTGACTTTGGCTGCCACGAAGTCCCTGGCCGCGGCTGCCCCGCCATCGGCGGTACAGGCGTCATCCACGGTCTTGAGTTCGACACCGTTTGCTTCCGCCGCGAGCCCGGCACCGGCCTCGACCTGCTTGCCGAGAATGGCCGATGGTCCCGACAGAGGCGCGGCAACGCCGATCGTGAGCGTCTGGGCGTTGGCGGCGCCGGCCAGCAGCAGCCAGGCCAGCGCGGCGGATATCGTTGCCCGGGATCGCATCCTGCCGAAGTGTTCCTCCAAGCCCGCGACATCGCGCAGGCACCAGCTCCCGCCAAGACCTAAAGGCTGCCCGGCCTTGGTGCAACACGCGAATTTGGCGATATGGGCCAAGCACTTCGCTTGTGGCATGTCATGTCTAGCCATATATAGCGGTGAGGTTTCTGGCTGTGGAAAATTCTGGTGCTGAAGAAGAATGACATTGGACCTCAGGCCTATCGCGACGCGATGAGCCATTTTGCCGGTCACGTCCATGTGGTTACCACCAACGGGCCAGCCGGCAAACGCGGCGCGACGGTGATCGCGGCCTGCTCGGTGTCGGACACGCCGCCGACCATTCTGGTCTGCCTCAACCGTGAGAATCCCAAGAATGAGCCGTTCGTGAAGAACGGCCGATTTGCTCTGAACACACTGGCTTCGCACCAGGAGCCGCTGTCGGTCGGGTTTTCAGGCATCACCGGCCTGCCGGTCGAGGAGCGTTTCGCGCTCGGCGAATGGGACGTGATTTCCACCGGCGCGCCGACCTTGAAAGGCGCGCTCGCCGTTTTCGACTGTGAGTTGATCGACACCAAGGACCTTGCCACCCATCGTGTGCTTTTTGGCAAGGTGACAGGCCTGCGCATGGGCGATAATTTGCGGCCGCTGATCTACCACGCCCGCGGCTACCACGTTCTGGAAAGCGGAGCAGCGGCGTTCACGGAGAAAGAATGAACGAGCTGAAACCGCGAGCCGTGCCGCGGACGATCGATGAAACACTCGATCTCCTGACTGGCGCGGACTATGTAGCGGACCGGTCGCTGGCGACCGTGCTTTTCCTGTCGCTGCGCATGAAACGGCCATTGTTCCTCGAGGGCGAGGCCGGCGTCGGCAAGACCGAGATCGCCAAGGTGTTGGCGCAGGCGCTTGGCCGCCGGCTGATCCGCCTGCAGTGCTATGAGGGGCTCGATGTCTCCTCGGCGGTCTACGAGTGGAACTACGCCGCGCAGATGATCGAGATCCGCATGGAGGAGGCCGCCGGAAAGGTCGACCGCTCCGCCATGGAACGCAACGTGTTCTCGGAAAAGTACCTGATCCGCCGCCCGGTGCTCGACGCGCTGACCGGCAAGGCGGGTGCGTCCCCGGTCTTCCTGATCGACGAGCTCGACCGCACCGACGAAGCCTTCGAGGCCTTCCTGCTCGAAATCCTCTCCGACTTCCAGGTGACGGTGCCAGAACTCGGCACCATCAAGGCGGAAGAGCCGCCGATCGTCATCATCACCACCAACCGCACCCGCGAGATCCACGACGCGCTGAAGCGGCGCTGCCTCTATCACTGGGTCGACTATCCCAATGCCGAGCGTGAGCTTGAGATCGTGCACCGCAAGGTGCCGCAGGCCAACCAGCGGCTCTCGGCCGAGGTGGTCTCCTTCATCCAGAAACTGCGCCAGATCGAGCTGTTCAAGGTGCCTGGCGTTGCCGAAACCATCGACTGGGCCGGTGCGCTGACCGAACTCGACAAGGTCGCGCTCGATCCGGAGACTGTATCCGACACGATCGGCGTGCTGTTGAAATACCAGGACGACATAGCCCGCATCGAACAGGGTGAAGGCCGGCGCATCCTCAACGAGGTGAAGGCCGAGCTTTCGGCGGCGGAGTAGGGGATGCTGCGCCCCGAACCGAAAGAGGCGACAGCGGATGGCCGGATCGCCGACAACATCGTCTATTTCGCCCGCACCTTGCGCAAGGCCGGCATGCGTGTCGGGCCAGCCTCGGTCAAGGACGCCATCGAGGCGGTGCTGGTCGCCGGTATCGGTTCGCGCGATGATTTCTACTGGACGCTGCACGCCGTGCTGGTCTCGCGGCACGAGGATCACGTCATCTTCGACGAAGCTTTCCGGCTGTTCTGGAAATCGCGCGAGTTGATCGAGAAGATGCTGGCGATGTTTTCGCCTGTGGCGCCCGACGCCAGGGAGAAGCAGAAGCCGCGCGCGGCCGAGAACCGCGTCAGCCAGGCGATGTTCGAAGGCCACCAGAAGAACCAGCCGCCGCAGGAAATCCCCGAGATCGAGGTCGATGCCCGTTTCACTTTTTCCGGCAACGAGGTTTTGCGGGGCAAGGATTTCGCTCAGATGAACGCCGCCGAGATCGCCGACGCCAGGAAGGCGATCGCCGGGCTGCGTCTGCCGGTCGACATGGTGCGGATCAGGCGCTTCAAGGCCGATGCGTATGGCCGCCGTATCGACCCGCGCGCCATGATGCGTTCGGCCGCGCGCACCGGCGGCGAACTGATCTTGCCGAAATTCCGCTCGGCCCGTGAAGTCCATCCGCCGCTGGTGGTGCTGGCCGACATATCGGGCTCGATGAGCCAGTACACCCGCATCTTCCTGCATTTCCTGCATGCGTTGACCGAAAAGCGCCGGCGCGTGCACACTTTCGTTTTCGGCACCCGGCTGACCAATCTGACCCGGCAGATGCGCCACCGCGATCCCGATGCGGCACTTGCCGACTGTTCGGCGGCGGTCAAGGACTGGTCGGGCGGCACGCGCATTGGCGATACGCTGGCCGAGTTCAACCTGATTTGGTCGCGGCGCGTGCTGGGGCAGGGCGCGGTGGTGCTTTTGATCACTGACGGGCTGGAGCGCGACGATGTCGCCGGGCTTTCGGAGGAGATGGAGCGGCTGCACAAATCCTGCCGGCGGCTGATCTGGCTGAACCCGTTGCTGCGCTTTGACGGTTTTCAGGCGCGCGCCCGCGGCGTCAAGGCGATGCTGCCGCATGTCGACGAATTCCGTTCGGTGCACAATCTCGAGGCGCTCGCCGACCTCTGCGCCTCGCTGGATAAGAAATCGGCACTGTCGGTCGATCCGCGGCGATGGATGGATGCTGGCGAGAGGCATGCCGCATAACCATATGTTTTCCCTGTTCCCTGGAAAAACAGACCCTGAGAGAAGCAACCATGAGCGACAGTCTTTATCTCGATGAAGCCCGCGATCCGCTGATCATCGCCGAAGGTTGGATGAAGGACGGCAAGGATGTCGCTATCGCGACGGTGGTCGAGACCTGGGGGTCGGCACCGAGACCGGTCGGCAGCCACCTTGTCATCGATGCCGAAGGTAATTTCCACGGTTCGGTTTCCGGTGGCTGCGTCGAGGGCGCCGTGGTGACCGAGGCGATCGACGTCATCGGCTCCGGAAAGGCCAGGATGCTGGAATTCGGTGTTGCCGACGAGGCTGCCTGGCAGGTCGGCCTGTCCTGTGGCGGCCGCATCAAGGTGTATGTCGAGCGATTAGGCTGATCTCAGATGGATCCATATACCCTAAAAACCTTGAATGCCGAGCGCCGCGCCCGCCGTGCGGCGATCCTCGTCACCGATCTCGGTGACGGCCGCGATCGTATCGTGCGCGAGGGCGACCACGTCGCCGGCGATCTCGGAACGGCGATCGCCAAGGCCTTTCGATCGGGCAATTCCGGTTCCGTCGAGGCGGAGGGGCGGACCTTCTTTCTCAACGCGCATCTGCCGCAGCCGCGCCTGCTGGTCATTGGCGCCGTCCACATCAGCCAGGCGCTCGCCCCGATGGCACGCATCGCCGGCTATCCCCTGGAGATTATCGATCCGCGCACCGCCTTTGCCACGCCTGACCGCTTTCCCGATGTCGCCTTGCATGCCGAATGGCCCGAGGATGTGCTGACGCGCCAGCCGCTCGACAGCTATACGGCGCTCGCCGCCGTCACCCATGACCCCAAGATCGACGATTTCGCGCTGAAGGCCGCACTCGACGCCAAATGCTTCTATGTCGGGGCGCTTGGCAGCCGCAAGACCCACGCCAAGCGCGTCGAACGCCTGCTGGCGCTGGGCGCGAGCGCCGACCAGATCGCCCGCATCCATGCGCCGATCGGCCTCGATATCGGTGCCGCGAGCCCCGCCGAGATCGCCGTCGCCATTCTGGCGCAGACCATCCTTGCCTTCCGCTCGCGCGGCCTTAATGCAAAAGGCGCGGCAGCGTGAAATTCGGTCCAATTCCGATCGACGCGGCCGAAGGCGCGGTGCTGGCGCATGCCACCACCGCCGGCGAACGGCGGTTTCGCAAGGCGCACAGGCTGACCGCCGAAGACATCTCCATACTCAAGGGGGCCGGGATTTCGCAGGTCGTCGCGGCCGTGCTGGCCCCGGACGATCTGGGCGAGGACGCCGCGGCGCAAAGAATTGCCGAGTGCATGACATTCAGCGGCATCGAGGCGAGGCCCGCCGCCACCGGCCGGGTCAATCTCCATGCCAAGGCGGCCGGCATCTTCACGGTCGATGCCGCTGTCATCGACGCCATCAACGCCGTCGATCCCGCCATCACCATCGCCACCCTGGCCCAGCACGCACCGGTCGAGAAAGGGCAGATGGTCGCGACGGTCAAGATCATCCCCTTCGCCGTCGCCTCCATGCTGGTCGACACGGTGACCAAACTCTGTGCCGGCGGCGAGATCTTTGCCGTCAACGTCTACCAGCCGGTGCGCGTCGGCGTCATCCAGACGGTCTTGCCGGGCACTAAGCCTGGCGTGCTCGACAAGACGCTGCGTGTCACCGAAGCGCGGTTGGCGCGCTCGGGCGGCAGGTTGACGGCGGAGCGCCGCACGCCGCATGAGATTGCGCCCGTGGCGGAGGCCGCGGCCGCGCTGGCGCGCGACAACGATATGGTGGTGATCTTCGGCGCCTCCGCGATGAGCGATTTCGCCGATGTCGTGCCGGCGGCGATCGAAAGGGCCGGCGGTACCGTGATCCGCGCGGGCATGCCGGTCGATCCCGGCAATCTGCTGGTGCTCGGCACGCTCGGTGGCAAGCGCGTCATCGGCGCGCCCGGCTGCGCCCGCAGCCCCAAGGAAAACGGCTTCGACTGGGTGCTCGATCGGTTGGTTGCCGGCCTCGATGTCACCGCGCGCGACATCGCCGGCATGGGCGTCGGCGGGCTGCTGATGGAAATCCCGACGCGGCCGCAGCCGCGCGAACCGGTGCCGGCCAAGAACCAGCTCAAGGTCGCGACCGTGCTCCTGGCGGCAGGCCGGTCGAGCCGCATGGGCGGGCCGAACAAGCTGCTGGCGCTGTTCGACGGCAAGCCGCTGGTGCGCCGCACCACCGAGCGCGCTCTCGCCTCGAAGGCCGCGGGCACGATTGTCGTCACCGGCCATCAGCGCGAACGGGTGCGCGCGGCATTGTCGGGCCTGGATGTCACCTTCGCCGACAATCCAGATTTTGCCGATGGCCTGTCCACGTCGTTGAAAGCCGGGATTGCCTATCTGCCGCAAGACACCGCCGGCGTGATGATCGTTCTCGGAGACATGCCGGGTGTCGCGTCCAACGATCTCGACCGGCTGATCGACGCATTCCGTCGGGCCGGAGGCAATTCCGTGGTCCGCGCCTCGCATCTTGGGAAGCGCGGCAACCCGGTGCTTCTGCCTCGCTCGCTATTCCCCGCCGTCGCCCATCTCGAAGGCGATACCGGCGCACGCCATCTGGTCGAAGCCGAAGGGCTCGACGTCGTCGACGTCGAGATCGGCGAGGGCGCATCCGTCGATGTCGATACCCGCGAGGCGCTGGAAGGCGCCGGCGGGGTGCTGCAGGATTGACAAACCCGAACTGAATTAAGCATGGCTTGGGGATGGCTATTCGTACCGTCGCACCCCCCTCTGGCCTGCCGGCCATCTCCCCCTCAAGAGGGGAGATTGGCAGCTTCCGCATCGACACTCTTTCTCCAGCGGCGGTGATTGGCGAAAGCCGTGATGACATCCGATCTTCCCCCTTGAGGGGGAGATGGCCGGCAGGCCAGAGGGGGGCGTGCCGCGCTGTCCTAGCTGCCTTGCTTTTCTTGTTTTCTTCGGCCGCCAACGCCGACACTTTGTCCCTAAAACCCTTCAAGGACGATCTCTTCGCCTATCCGGCTGCGCTTTCCTCCGACACCAACGGTGCCTACACGGTCATCGACTATCGCGAAATGCGCGACATCAACCAGCGCGACGAGGTGCCGGAAAAGCGTGTGCATGCGCAGTATACCGACACCGGCGTGCGCAAGGTGCAGCAGGATCTGCTCCTGAGGACCGATGCCGGCGACGTCAGGCATGTCGCCGTCGGCAAGACGGAGGGTGCCGGCATTCTCGTGCTTTACCTGCACGGGCAGGGTGGCAGCCGCAAGCAAGGCGTCGACGACTTCACGTTCGGCGGCAATTTCAACCGCCTCAAGAACCTGATGGCCGCCAATGGCGGCCTCTATCTCAGTCCTGATTTTCCCGATTTCGGCGACAAGGGCGCGGCACAGCTGGCGGCGCTGATCGATCATTACGCCGAACAGTCGCCTGGCGCGAAGATCTTCGTCGCCTGCGGCTCGATGGGCGGTGCGCTGTGCTGGAAACTCGCCGCCCGCAAGGACACCGGCGGCCGCATCAATGGCCTGCTGCTGCTCGGCTCGCTGTGGGACGACAGCTTTTTCGCCAGCCCTGCCTTCAAGCGCCGCGTGCCGGTCTTTTTCGGCCAGGGCAGCCATGACGTGGTCTTTCCCGTGGCAAGCCAGGAGGCCTTCTTCCGTTCCATCATCGCCAAATCGAAAGCCTATCCGACCCGGTTCGTCCGCTTCGAGACCGGCACGCATGGCACGCCGATCCGCATGGTCGACTGGCGCGAAACGCTCAACTGGATGCTGTCGAAGGCGCCCTGATCGACGCGGGCTTGAAGCAGAGCGGCGCTCTACGGCGCGGTGTTGTAGTCGACGACCGTCTGCGGGTTCTCCTCGCCGTCATAGGACGCGTCGACGTCGTACTGGACCAGCGAGAAATTACCGTTGCGGAACAGATAGGTTCCGGCGTCCGACGCATCGCCGACGCCGCGCCATTTGTTGAACGTGGTGATCGTATGGGTATCCGGGTCATAGTCGGAATTGACCGCCCAGCCGCTCGTCTCGAAGCCGACGATGCTCATGCCCAGCAATTTGCCATTGCTGTCATTGTTCTCGTAGCGGATGTCCATCTTGGGTTCGGCGAACTGCAATTGCTGCACGGCCGATAGTTCGTCGGTCATGTAGTAGACCGAGCTTTCATTGTAGGCGGCCGCCGAGCAGGAAAAATGGAACAGCCGCGTCTCCTTGTCGGGATCTCCGGGCTGGGCATCCTTGGCCTTGTACTTGATCGAAAAGACCTCCGGCTCATTGGCCACGAGATCCTTGTCGCACTGGTCGCCATAGGTCGCCAGAAAAGCTTTCTTGGCCTGCTCAAGTGCGGTGTCCTTCTTTGGTGGCGGCGGCCCGTCGCCGCAGCTTGGCGGCACCGCCTCCTCGAAATCGGCGGTGGAGGGCTTCAGCGCGCCTTTTTCGATGTGGATCGGATCGAAAGGCGGCGCGGCCTGGATCTGGGCATTGACCTGGCGCAGCGTGTAGCAGCCGGCGAAAACCTTTTCGCCGCCGGTCTTGTCGGTGGCGCGGATGGCGACGGGAACGTTGTAGAAAATGCTGCCCGCGGCACCTTCGTCCGAGATAGCGCCGGTCTCGACCTCGACCTTTGCGGTGCCGTCATAGCCCTTGACGAAGCTGTCAAGATCCTTTGCCGGCTTTGTATCGCCGAAATAACTCCAGGCGCGGGCGAATTCGTGCCGGTTGATGGCGCTGTAGAGCGAATGGATGACCGCCTCGGCGCTCGAACGATCATCGACATAGGGCGCTTCGGGGGCATCATCGGCGGCCAGGGCCGTTTGGCCAGTCGTGGCAAGGGAGAGAAGGGCAGTCGCTGCGAGAAGGGCGCGTCTCATCGGGAATCTCCGCTCGATAACGAAGATTCTACCATGGCGATTGCGGCGGCGTGGTGACGCTGCGTCGCCGGCGCTTGAAGAATCGAGCGCGAAGGCGCTACCTCCCGACCGCCGGCGTTCGGCCGGACGGGAGATTTGACGTGACGATATCGATGTATGAGGCATCCGCGCCCGTGTTTTCAGCTCGGCTGAAAGCACTTTCCAATGTGCTGGCATCAGCCGAACAGAATGCGCTTGACCGCAAGATCGACCCGCAGGTGTTTTTGACGGCTCGCCTCGCGCCCGACATGTTCGCGCTGACCCGGCAGGTGCAGATCGCCACCGACCATGCCAAGGGCGCGCCGTCGCGGCTCGCCGGCCGCGAAGTGCCGAAATATGAGGACAATGAGGCAAGCTTTGCCGATCTCGAGGCGCGGATCGCCAAGACGCTCGCGCTTCTGGCAACGTTCTCGGCTGCCGATATCGATGGTTCGGACGACAAGATGATCGAGTTGAAGCTCGGCGGGCGCGAAACCACATTGGGCGGCATGCAGTATCTGCTGCATGTTGCCATGCCCAACTTCTATTTCCACCTCACCACCGCTTACGACATTCTTCGCCACAATGGCGTGCCGCTGGGCAAGTCGACATTCCTCGGATCCCGCTGAGGAATTGGACGTCGAGATGTCCCGGACCGATCCGGGACATCTCGCAATATGCATTTAGCGAATAGACATTTCGCGGGCGATGCGCGGAAAATCGGCGGGCTTGACGCCGATGTCGGCACGGTCGGCATTGCTCATCGAATGAAGCAGCGCGAGAGCCGCGCGATATCTCAGATGTTCCTGCGGGCGCGGCCGGGCGAACATTTCAGTGAAGAAACCCATGACTCAGGCTCCTGGTTGGTCCTCCACAACCAGCAATATAGATGAATCGTGACAATTGTGCAGTGCAGCATTTGCATGCCTGCCATGTCTGAATGATTTGCATAAAATTTTTTTGGGCCCGTGAAATTTTTGGGCCGCAGGACCCGTAGGCTTGAACGCCGGCACATGGCCAGTTTTTCCTCGCCACTCCTGGCGAATTTCCGGGCTGCATGAAAGTGCAGTCCGGCTTTTGTTTGAGGAGCTTTGGGTGCTCGGGCGGCAATCCTCGCAACGGCTAAATTCGTTAACATCGGTGGCATGTATTTTTAACGAGCCGGTTCTATGGTCTGTAACCCAGACAGTCGGGCAAGTGGGAGGCTGACATCGCTACCAGCGCCAAGCGCGATTTCGCTTCGCTGCTCGACGACCTCTTCGTTGCGTCTGACGGCATCGGGGGCGACGGCATCGAGGGCGACGGGGCCGGTGCGCGTCCGTCCATTCCGTTCGATTATCTGTCCGTTGCCGATGAACTCCATTCCGGCCGTATCAAGGTATCCGCGGCCGAATATCGTGAGGCGGGTACCGACTTGGCCAGCGAATTCGCTGCCTTGCTCGAACACGCCAAGCTCGCTCTGGCCGGCGAAGAACCAAAGCCCGAGGAGATATTGCCGCCGATCGATCCTGAATCGATCGCGGTCGAACTGGGACTGGATCAGCCAAAGAGCACCGCCGATTTCGGCCGCGTGCGTCGCCGCTTTGCCTTCGCCAACCATCCGGACCGCGTCGCCCCGCATCTGCGCCAGCGCGCCATGATCCGCATGCAGGTGGCCAATATGCTGATCGACGAAGCCAAGCGCCGCGCGGTGGCCGGCGCTCGCCGCTAAACAACACCAGTTCACGCAAAAGTCGGCTTGCCGAGGCTTGGAGAGCACCGCCGCTTTCCCTATAGATGCTGACCTCATTCCCGCGCAGCCGCGCACGCTTTCCCTCCGGAGCAGAAATTCCATGCACAAACGCCGTCTCGGTCGGACCGATCTCCTTGTTACCCAGATTTGCCTGGGTTCAATGACCTGGGGTCAGCAGAACACGGAGGCCGAAGGCCACGCGCAGATGGACCTGGCGTTTTCGCGCGGCGTCAATTTCATCGACACCGCTGAACTCTATCCGATCCCGCCGAAGGCAGAGACGCAAGGGCGGACCGAAAAGATCATCGGTAGCTGGATGAAGGCCAAGGGCAACCGCGACAAGGTGATCCTTGCCTCCAAGGTCGTCGGCCGCACCGCCAACAGCTGGTTTCGCGGCGACAGACCCTCGCAATTGGTGCGCGCCGATATTCTTGACGCCATCGACAAATCGCTGGCCAAGCTCGGCACCGATTATCTGGACCTTTATCAAATTCATTGGCCGGAAAGGGACATTCCCTGGGGCGCCAACCCGACACGCGTCGGCGCCGTAGCGCGGCGTCCCGATGCGATCGGCGCGCCGGCGGGCGAAACGCCGATAGAAGAGACGCTTGCCGTCTTCGAGGAACTGGTGAAGGCGGGAAAGATCCGCCATTTCGGCCTCTCGAACGAGAGTTCCTGGGGTGTGATGCGTTTCTTGGCAGAGGCCGACAAGAGCGTTGGTCCGCGCGTCGCGTCGATCCAGAATGCCTACAATCTCGTCAACCGCACCTTCGAGGTCAATCTCGCCGAGGTCTGCGAACGCGAGGAGGTGTCGTTGCTCGCCTATTCGCCGCTGGCGCAGGGCTATCTCACCGGCAAATACGACCATGGCGCCCGCCCGCAAGGGTCGCGCTCGCAGCTGTTCAATCGCGGCCAGCGCTACGAGACGCCCAATGCCGCGGAGGTGCAACTCGAATACAACGAGTTGGCGCGCTCGTTTGGGCTGGAGCCGGCGCTGTTTGCCAATGCCTATGTATCGAGCCGTCCGTTCGTCACCTCGAGCATCGTCGGCGCCACGACTATTTCGCAGTTGGAAATGGCGTTGTCCTCGGTGGATGTCGTCTGGACCGAAGAGATGCAGAAGGCGGTGGACGCGATCCATCAGCGGGTCGGCAATCCTTGTCCTTGATTGGTGCAAGGCACGGAATTAATCAGGAATAACAAAAGGGTGGAGACAATGGCGGACTTTCCGATCGAGGCGGTGCGAGCAAGATTCCCGGCTCTGTCCCTGACCGACAAAGGGCGTCGCCGCATCTATCTCGACAACCCCGCGGGCACGCAGGTGTCGCAGGCCGTCGCCGATGCCGTGTCGCGCTGCCTGCTCACCACCAATGCCAATCTCGGCGGCTATTTCGAAACGACGATAGCCGCTCAACAAGTCGTCGATGACGCGCATCAGGCAATGGCCGATTTCCTCGGCGCGGAGAGCCGCGAGGAAATCATCATCGGCGCCAACATGACGACGCTAACCTATCACATTTCGCGCACGCTCGGCCGCACCATGAAGCCCGGCGACGAGATCATCCTCACCCGCATGGACCATGAGGGCAATGTCTCGCCCTGGCTGCAGCTGGCCGAGGATCTTGGCCTTGTGGTGCGCTGGCTGCCCTTCGACGAAAAGAGCTGGCAGGTCGAGGAGGCAACGCTGGCCGACCTGCTATCCGACAAGACGCGGCTGGTCGCCTTGAACTATGCCAGCAACCTCACCGGTTCGATCAACCGGGTTAAGTCCCTGACTGCCATTGCAAAACAGGCCGGCGCGCTGGTCTATGTCGACGCCGTCCAGTTCGCGCCGCACGGCCTGATCGACGTGCAGGAACTCGGCTGCGATTTCCTGATCTGCTCGGCCTACAAGTTCTTCGGCCCGCATATGGGCACATTGTGGGGACGGCTAGATATCATCGATGGCCTGAAGGCCTACAAATGCCGTTGCTCGTCCAATGGCCTGCCGGAGCGGTTCGAACTCGGCACGCCGCAGATCGAGCTGATGGCTGGCCTCACAGCGGCGGTCGATTATTTTGCCGAACTGGGCGCGGCAGCTGGCCAGGGCGGTTCAAGAAGGCAGAAGATCGCGAAGGCGTTCGAAGTCTCCATTGCCTATGAAAACCCGCTGGCGCAGAGGCTGATCGATGGCCTGGCCGACATTTCAGGCCTGACCATCCACGGCATCACCGACCCGAAGCGGCTCGGAGATCGCGTACCGACGGTCTCCTTCACCGTTGACGGCATCGTTCCCGAAACCATCGTCCGGCAGATGAACGCCGAAAACATCTTCCTGTGGTCAGGCCACAACTATGCCTGGGAGATCGTCCATCAGCTGGGCATTCCGGCCGAGCAAGGCGTCGTTCGCATCGGCATCGCCCACTACAACACACGCAATGAGATCGACGAGACGCTGGAGAGCGTGCACCGGGTAATCGCGATGCTCAGGCAGCAGCGGTCCTGACGCCGGCCAGAATTGTCACCGCGCCTTGCCGCCGAAACCGGTGAGGAAGGCGGTGAGATTGTCGCCGAGTGCGTCGCAGAGATAGCCGCCTTCCTGGACGATGACGCTCGGCAGGCCGAGCCCGGCGATGGCCTCGCCAATGCGCGAGAAGCCGGGCGTGGTCACCGAGAGACCGCCGAACGGATCGCCCTCGAATGCGTCGAGACCGAGCGCCACGACAAGCGCATCCGGCGAAAAGGCTCGTATGCGCTGGGACGCGACCTCAAGCGCTTCGAGGAACGCCGCGTCGGCGGATTTGCGTGGCAGCGGCAAGTTGAAATTATAGCCGAGGCCCGGCCCTTCGCCTCGCTCGTCGGCATGACCCCAGAAGAACGGATAGAAACGCACCGGGTCGGCATGCAATGAGACGGTGAGCACATCGGGCCGTGCATAGAAGATGCCTTGCGTGCCGTTGCCGTGATGCAGGTCGACATCGAGGATCGCCACGCGGGCCGCGTTTCTGCGCAGAACCTGAGCCGCAACGGCCGAGTTGTTGATGAAGCAGAAACCGCCGGCGACATCGGCAAAGGCGTGATGGCCGGGCGGGCGGCACAGCGCATAGGCGGCCGGTGCGCCAGCCATCACCGTTTCGGCGGCTTCGACCGCGCTCCAGGCGCTCCACAGCGCGCTTTGCCAGGTCTCGCCGGAGATCGGGCAAGCCGTGTCGGCCATGTGATAGCCGGCCTGGCCGACCGCCGAGGCCGGATAGGAACCGTTGCGGGCGATCGGGTGGATGTTGGGGATCACCTCGGCGGATGCGCCATCGATGCGTTGCCAGCGCTCGAAGATGTGCTCGAGAAAGTCGAGATATTCGGGTGTGTGCACCGCCGAAACAGGGCCGAGCCCGTGATTGCGCGGCCGTTCGATCGTGCAGCCCGCAGATATCGCTCCGGCTAATAATCTCTCGACCCGTTCGGGTTTTTCCGGATTGGGCTGTGCGGCACCGCTGGAAAGAAAGGCCTTGGGGTCGTGGCGTTTCTGCTCCTGCGCATAAAAGGCTTTCATTCCTGCTCCCCATTTTCCGGCGCATCCGCGAAGGCGAAAAAGGCTTCGCCGATGATCTTCTGCGTCTGTTCGTAGCTCGACCAGGCAATGCCCAGCCTTTCATAGAAAGCCTTGGCGCCTTCATTGTCGGTGTCGACGGACAGTCTGAGATAGACCCCGCCTTCTTTTCGGCACTGCGCTGCGACGCGCCGCAACAGCCGCTCGCCGATCTTGCGGCCGCGGAACCGGTCCTCGACGTAGAGATCCTGCACGTAGACGCCAGGCCGCCCCATCCAGGTCGAAAAGATCGGGAAATACAGGCACAGCCCGGCGAACTCGCCGCCGACTTCGGCGATCAGGGTCGAGAAGGCGGGCTTTTCGCCGAAGCCCCAGGTTCTGAGATCGTCCGCCGTCGAGACGATTTCCTCGGGCGCGCCGATATGGGTGCCGAGTTTCAGGATTGCCGCGTGTATGGTTTCGACGTCTTCGATGCGGCCGGGGCGGAGGAGGACTTCGGAGCGGTTGCTCACGATAGGCAAGGCGCCCAGGCACCCCCCTCTGTCCTGCCGGACATCTCCCCCGCATGGGGGGAGATTGGCAGCTTTGGCCTTGCCGCCACTGTTTTGACGTTGGAGATTTGCGAAAACCGGAGTGACATCCGATCTCCCCCCTTGCGGGGGAGATGTCCGGCAGGACAGAGGGGGGTGTGACGGAACGCAAACATCTCAGTCAAGGGCATCTCAAAACGCCACCCTATCCCCACCCTTGAGCGCCAGCATGTGGCGTGCTTCGGCCGGTGTGGCAACTTCCAGCGACAGCCCGTCGAGAATACCACGGATGCGCCGCACCTGATCGGCATTGGATTTCGCCAGCTGGCGGCCATCATAGAGGCTGTCTTCCAGCCCGACACGGACATTGCCGCCCATCGCCGCGGCGATCGAGATCAGCGGCATCTGGTTGCGGCCGGCGGCCAGCACCGAAAACTGGTAGCTGTCGCCGAACAGTTTGTCGGCGATGCGCTTCATGTGGACGAGATTGTCCGGGTCGGCGCCGATGCCACCCAGGATGCCCAGCACGAACTGGATGAACAGCGGCCCCGACACCAGGCCGCGGTCGCGGAAATGCGCCAGCGAATAAAGGTGGCCGATGTCATAACACTCGAACTCGAAGCGCGTGCCGCAGCCTTTTCCGAGTCTTTCGAGCACGCCCTCCATGTCGGCGAAGGTGTTCTTGAAGATGGTGTCGCGGGTGGCTTCTAGCAGTTTCGGTTCCCATTCGTGCTGCCACTCCCGTGGTTTGTCCAACATCGGGAACAGCGCGAAGTTCATCGAGCCCATGTTGAGCGAGCACATTTCGGGCTCGGCGCGGAGCGGCGCAGCCAGCCGTTGGTCGAGCGTCATCAGCGACGAGCCGCCGGTGGTGATGTTGATCACCGCGTCGGTTGCCTGCTTGATGCGCGGCAGGAACTGCATGAAGACGTCCGGATCGGCGGTCGGGCGGCCATCCCTGGGGTCGCGGGCGTGAAGGTGCAGGACCGAGGCACCGGCTTCGGCCGCCGCAATGGCATCCGTCGCGATCTGGTCCGGCGTCACCGGCAAATAGGGCGACATCGACGGCGTATGCACCGAGCCGGTGACCGCGCAGGTGATGATGACTTTTCGCGGCGCCATTCCCTTACCCCCGGCCTTCGACCGGCAGGTCGAGCTCGGAAGCCAGAACCTCCAGCGCGTCACCGATGATGGAGACGATTTCGCCGACCTGTTCGCTGGTGATGATCATCGGCGGCGCGATCATGAAATTGTCGCCGTCGACGCCGCCCTTGACCCTGCGGCCATAGATGATCAGCCCGCGCGCATAGGCGAGGTCGAGCAGGCGCTGCGTCGCCTTCTTGCCCTGGTCGATCGGCCGCAGCGTCTCTGGATCGGCGACCATCTCGGCGCCGGTGAGCAGACCCTTGCCGCGCACGTCGGCAATGAACGGGAAGCGCTTGGCAAGTCCCTTCAATCCGTCCATCAGCACATCGCCCATCGCAGCCGCATTGGCGATCAGGTCGAGTCGGTCCATTTCACCCAGAACCGCAAGACCGGCGGCGCAAGCGAGCGGATTGCCGGCATAGGTGTGGCCGTGCTGGAAGCCGCCGGAGGCGAGCAACGGCTGCACCAGCCGCATCGGTGCGGCGAGCGCGCCGAGCGGCGCATAGCCAGAGCCCAGGCCCTTCGACAGCGCGACGATATCGGGCTTGCAGTTCCAGTGGTCGCCGCCGAGGAATTTGCCGGTGCGGCCGGCGCCGCTCATCACTTCGTCATGGATGAGCAGGATGCCGTAGCGGTCGCAGATCTCGCGGATGCGGGCATAGTAGCTGTCCGGCGCCACCAGGGCTGCTGTGGCGGCACCCCCGATCGGCTCCATGATGAAGGCGACCACGCTTTCCGGCCCCTCGGTGAGGATCTTCTCCTCCAGCATGTCGGCATAGCGAACGCCGCGCTGCTCCATCGAAAGATTGTCACGGTCGCGCCAGGCGGTCGGCGCCGGCACGGTCGGCATCGACCGCATCATCGGCGCAAAGGTTTCGGACAGCGCATCGTCGCCGGTGATCGAGAGCGAACCCAGCGTGCCGCCATGATAGGAGGGAAAGCGGGTGATCACCTTCCAGCGGCTGGCCTGTCCGGTGGCGACCGCCCATTGCCGCGCCAGCTTGATGCAGGATTCGGTCGCTTCCGAGCCGCCCGAGACGAAGAAGATGCGGTCCATGCCCTCCGGCAGTTTCCCCGCGAGTTCCCGCGCGAGTTCTTCCGCCGGCTCGTTCTCGAAATGCAGCCGGTAGGCGAAGGTGGCGCGGTCCATCTGCCGCTTCATGGCATCGAGCACGTTGCGGTTGGAATGGCCGATATTGGCGACCATCGGCCCGCTCGATCCATCGATGAAGCGGCGGCCGTCCTGCGTCCACATGTAGATGCCCTCGGCGCGGTCGATCAGCGGCCGGCGCAGGCTGGACAAATAGAACAGATGTGATTCTCGCCGGGCTTCGGTCTGTTGAGCGGCGATCTGGGTTTTCGACATGTCAGGGCTTTCCGAGATAACGATCGAGGACATTTTTTGTGACGCGTTCGACCATCGGGTCCTGTCTTAGCAGGCCGGCAACCCATTCGCAGCTTCCGGCGTGGAACACCTCGCCCTTGCCGCGCGGAAAATTGACGATCATGCCGTTGCCGCGTTTGACTTTCTCCAGATTGGCGTCGCTGCCCTCGCCGAACAGCGTTTCGGCGCTGAAGCGGCCATCCTCATCGGTGAGGAACTGGTCCTCGATCGGGATATCGGCGCTTTCCTCGACCTGGGAAGCCATGCCGACGGCGAGAACCTGCAATCCATCCGGCGCGCCGCTGTCTGACGTGGGGTAGGGCAGGCCGCCGCGGATCTCGAAGTCGAGCCCGTCCACCTCATAGCCATAGACGTGGCTGTCGGCGCCGAGCAGGTCGCCGTAGTAGATGCCGGTGCCGGCAAAGGCCCAATGCTCCGGTCGATAGACCGGGAAACCGCGCACGCCGCGCGGCGCGCAGCCGCCCCAGCCGGTATAGAGGCCACGGGTGGCGTTCAGCCCGAAGGTTGCCGAGCCCGGCCGGCCGATTTCGGGCGCTTCCCAGGAGTTGGTGGCGCGGGTCACGTCGCCGCCGCGATAGGCGGGATCCTCGGCGCGGGCACGGTATTTGTAGCAGACCTGGCGGCGTCCCTCATCCTCCAGCCGCGTCTGCCACATGAAGTTGCCGGCAAAGCGCGCCGCATGGCCACCGCGCTCCACATATTTGTCGACCGCGTCGCGCATTTCCCAGGTCCAGTACTCGTCATGGCCGACGAAGACGGCGCAGTCATAGCCGTCGAGGATGTCGGGCGAGAAATGCAGGTCGTGCTGGCTGGCGAGGTCGACACCGTAGCCGGCCCGCTCGGCGAAGCGGAAGAAATGGCTGTCGTAGCTGGCCCAGCCCGACGAGGCGTATTTCTTCGAATGGCCGGTGGCGAGCGCCCATTCCATATGCGGATAGCGCGGCACGGTCTTCGGCGGCACGGCGACTTCCAGCGGCACGCGCGGCGCATCCCCGGGCAGCACGACAAAGCCACGGCACCAGGGGCGCTGGGTCGATACGATGGGCGAATACTGGTTGCGGTCAGGCCCGGTGATGCCCTGATAGTGGTTGGAGCCGCCCCAGGTGTTGTAGGCGAGCCAGGTGCCCGTCGCCGCAACCTGCAGCACGCGGCCGGGCTTCTTGCCAGGTTGCGGGCTGACGATGAACAGATGGTGGCACTGGATCGGCTTGCCGTCGCGACCGCCGGCGGTCAGCGTCACGCGGTATGCACCGGACGGCCAGTCGCCGCCGAGGCGGAATTCGAACGAAGTCTCCCAGCCGCAGCCCTCGGCCGAGCATTGGTCCGGACTGTCCTGCCAGCGTGCCGCGATGCCCGATTTCTCGAACACTTTCGTTTCGGTGCCGCCGTCGCGGGTGATCGTCATGCTAAAGGACGGAGCCGTCGAACTGACATGCAGCGTCACCGTCTCGCCGGGACGATAGGAAAATCGGTCCGAGTAGCACCAGATCTCGCCGCGCTCGCCATCCATCCCAGGCCATTCGTAGTAGTGGCCGCGCACGGCGTGACGGCGCCGCTCTGGCGTCAGTCCGAAATCGGGGAATTCCGTGGGCAATCTGGTCATCATCGTACTCAGGCGGAAAGATATTTCTTGAGGAAGGTGCGGGTGCGTTGTTTCTGTGGGGCTCGAAACATGTCGCCCGGCGGTCCCTCTTCCACCACCACGCCACCGTCCATGAACAGCACACGGTCCGCCACTTCGCCGGCAAAGCGCATCTCGTGCGTTACGATGAGCATGGTCATGTGTTCCGCGGCAAGCTGTTTCATCACTGCGTTGACCTCGTCGACCAGTTCCGGGTCGAGCGCCGAAGTGGCTTCGTCGAACAGCATCACCTTGGGCTGCATGGCTAGCGCTCGGGCAATCGCCACGCGCTGCTTCTGGCCGCCCGAAAGACGCGACGGATAGGCGTCGATCTTGTCGGCGAGCCCGACCTTGGACAACAGCCCATGCGCCAAAGCCCGGGCATCCGCCTTCGGCATGCCTTTCAGGATCATCGGCCCCATGGTGATGTTCTCGATCACGGTCAGGTGCGGAAACAGATTGAAGTGCTGGAACACCATGCCCATCTGCTGGCGCACCTTGTTGATGTGCCGCTCGAAAGCCTGGCCGTGCAGTGGCTGGTTGACCTGCACGCCGTCCAGCCAGACGTCACCGCCGTTCAATGTCTCGAGATGGTTGATGGAGCGCAGCAACGTGCTCTTGCCGGAGCCGCTCGGCCCGATGATGGCGACGATCTGCCCACGCTCGACCGACAAATCTATGCCTTTCAGCACCTCGACGGCGCCGAAGGATTTGCGCGCACCGCGGACCTCGACCATTGGCCGCTGCGTACTCATCGGGAGACCTCCACATGTCTTTCAAACCGATGCAAGGCCGCTTCGAGCACGAGGTTCAAGATGTAATAGAGCGCCGCGGCCGTGATGTAGAACTCGAACGGGCGGAACGTTTCGCTGATCGCCAGTTGCGCCGAATGAACCAGTTCCGCGATGCCGATGACCGAGACGACGGAGGATTCCTTCAGCAGCGCGATCAGGTTGCTTCCGATTGGTGGCGCCGTGTTGCGGATGGCTTGCGGTATCACGACATAGCGCAGCGTCTGCCACTTGCCGAAGCCGATGCTGCGTGCGCCTTCGGTCTGGCCGATGTCGACAGCCACGACACCTGCCCGGATCACGTCTGCATTGTAGACGGCAAAGTGCAGGCCAAGCCCGACGATGCCGGCGGCAAGTGCCGGGATGTCGATACCGACCTGCACCAGTCCGAAATAGATCAGGAAGAGCTGCAGCAGCAGCGGCGTCCCCATGAACAGCCACATGAGCGCGCGCACGGGATAAGCGAGGATTGCCGGAGCATAGAGTACGGTGATGGCAAACAGGATGCCGAAGACGAAGCTTAAGGCTCCCGCCGAAATCGTCAGCACGGCGGTCCACCAGGCGCCTGTCACCAGAAGGTCCCAGTAAGGCGCGACGATGGTGAAATCCAGACCTTGCATCTCGTTCCCCGTCAGACGATTGCAAAGCGCTTGTCGAGCATGTCGACGATGCGGGCGAGGGCGTAGACCATGACCATGTAGAGCAGTGCCGCGACACCGAAGATCTCGAATGGCTTGTAGGTGGAGCCAATGAAGCGCTGGGCGGTGTAGGTCAGCTCCACCACCGAGATGGTGGACACCAATGCCGAGCCCTTCAAAAGAGCGACGGTGTTGACGCCGAGCGGGCGGATCATCAGCCTGGCGGCTTGCGGCAGCACCACTTTGCGCAAGGTCTGGAAGCGGCTGAAGCCGATGGTGCGGGCAGCTTCGGTTTGGCCCCGGTCGACCGCTATCACCGCGCCACGGATCGATTCCGCCATGTAGGCACCGATGTTGAGGCCAAGGCCGATGACGCCGGCCGCGAACGGATCCAGATTGATCCCGATCTGCGGGCCGCCGAAATAGAGCACGAACAGCTGGATCAGGCAGGGCGTGCCGCGAAACAGGCTGACATAAACAGCGCCGAGCGCATGCAGGATCGCGGATCTCGACATCTTGGCGGCCGCGGCCAGCGCTGCCGCCGCCAGCCCCAGAACCAGGGCCAGCGCTGTCAGTTCCAGCGTCACCAGCGCGGCCTCCACGAAGAAGGGGAAGACGCGGCTCATCAAGGAGAAATCCATGGGGCAGCCCAGCAGAAACGACAGGCGGCCTCAGGCGAACTTGCGTCGCCTGGGGCCTGGGAAATTAGCGGATGTCGCTGCCGACCCAGTGCTTGGAGATCTTCTCGTAGGTGCCGTCGGCCATCATCTCGTCCAGCGCTTTCTGCATGGCGGCCTTGAGTGCCGGGTTGTCCTTGCGGATGGCGATGCCGATGGCGACGCTGCCGCCTTCGATATCAGGCGTATCGAGTTTGCGGACCTTCTCGCCGGTTTCCTTGACGGCGACCATGACCGGAATGTTGTCGACGACGATGGCATCGACACGGCCGGCCTTCAGTTCCAGCAGCAGTTCCGGCAGTCCCTTGTAGGTGCGGATGTCCCAGCCACCCTGTTCGCGCGCCCATTTCTCGTGCGTCTCGCCGAGCGTTACGCCAAGGGTCTTTCCCTTGAGTTCGTCGAGGCTCTGCACCTTGGAATCCTGGTTCACGAAGACCGCGCGGCCGGCGTGGTAGTAGGGGCCGACGAAATCGACCACCTTCTCGCGCTCGGGGGTGATCGTCATCGAGCCGACGACGGTGTCGTATTTGTTGGCGAGCAGACCGGCAATGATGCCGTCCCAGGCGGTGGTGATGATCGTGCCCTTGACGCCGATGCGCTCTGCGATCGCCTTGCCGATATCGGCGTCAAAGCCGACGACCTCGTTCTGGTCGTTGACGAAGTTGAAGGGCGGGTACTGGCCGCTCATGGAGATTTTCAGTTCGCCCGCCGCCTTGATCTTTTCGAGGTCGTCGGCCTTGGCCGAAACGGCGGTGAAGGTCGACGCAAGCAGCAGCGCCGCGACCGCAATGCCGGAAAATACCCTGTTCATCTGGTTCCTGACCTCTGTATTGGAGCGCGAAGGCTTGTTGTTGGGAGGCGTTGGGGCGCGCTCCTGACGGCAATGATTGCTTTTTGCGGCAGCATTGCGCAAATAGATAATGCGAATAGGGAGCATAGATATCAGGAATGGCCTTGTCGCGCCCCGAACGTCTGGTCTGGGACTTGGACTGGAACCTTCTGCGGACCTTCGTCGTCATCGCGGAAGTGAAGAGCATCACCCGCGCCGCCGAGCGGCTCAACCTCAAGCAGCCCAGCGTCAGCAACGCGCTGCGGCGGCTTGAAGACCGGGTTGGCAGGCGGCTGGTCGAGCGTGACGCGACCCGCTTCGAACTGACTGAAGTCGGGCGGCTTCTCTACGAGCAGAGCGTCGAGGTGTTCGGCACGATATCGCAGCTGCCGCTGCTGATGCGCGGCATCAGCGACGATGTCACCGGCCACGTCGTGATTGCCACGGCAAGCCATGTCGTCTCGCCGCTCTTCGACCGGGCGCTGGCGGAGTTTCATCGCGATTATCCGCGTGCCAGCATCACCATCTCGGTCGCGGCAAGCACCGAAGTGGCCAAGCAGGTGCGGGAGCGGCGCGCCTCCTTCGGTATCTGCCTGGTCAGCCAGCGCGATCCGACGCTGGACTATGCGATGGTCTATCGCGAATTCTTTGGTTTCTTCTGTGGCCCCCAGCACAGGCTCTACGGGAAAACCGGACTGGCGCTGGCGGATCTGCGGGGCGAGCCTTCGGTATCCTTCCAGACCGACCATATTTCGGACGCGTTGCGACCGGTCGCGCTGTTGCGCAGCGAAGCCCGGCTGAGCGCCGATGTCGTTGGCGTGTCCTCAAGCCTGGAGGAGGTACGGCGCATGATCGTCGCCGGGCTCGGCATCGGCCCCTTGCCGTTGCATGTGGCGCGGCGCGACGTGGCCGACGGCACATTGTGGCGGCTGCCGCCCTACGATGCGCCGCCGGCCATCGACATCTTCCTGCTCACCAATCCCGACAAGGCGATGAACCGTGCCGAGAAGGCGTTGCTGTCGGGCCTGCAGGCGCTGATCACGGAGACGCCGCTCAACGAGCGCATCTACAATGGCTGAACGGCCAAGCCCGGTCTATTCGATCAGGAACGCTGCCGCACGATTGCGCATCGGCTCGTCCAGGGCCACCGAGGCCCTCGCGGCAAGGTCGAAGCGCACGCTGGTCGTCCGGCTCGATGCGTGGACGATGCCGTCGAGCGATCCCGACATCACCTGCTCGAAGGTGATGGAGGTGCGGCCGATCTTCACCACATGCGAGCGGATGGTGAGGAGCGAGCCGGCTTTCGTTTCATGGCGGTAGTCGATTTCGGTGCGCACGTCGGCCCACCCGGTTGGCGACGGCTGGTTGCCGTCCTGCCCAGCGATATGGCCGAGCAGCTGGAAACTGGCGTCGTCGAACATCGCCGCGTAGTGGCGCACATTCATGTGTCCCATCACGTCGCACATCCAGGGATGCGCGACGCCGACGAAGGTGACCAGGGGTTCGCTCATGGGAATTGCTTGCTCCGTGACCATCGACGACCGCGAAGACGCAATATCGAAACGTGCGATGACAGGCAAACGCTTCGCCGTATTCGTTGGCCGCGCCCTTGGCCCTCCGGGCCAAACCGACTATCTCAGCAGTGACGGCGGCGTTTTTCCGCTACGGGGGATCGGCATGCTCAGAGTGCAAAAGGTCAAGGTCGAGGACATCTACGTGCCGACGGCGCGCAAGAAGACATTGCACCCCGAGACCGTCCGCCATCTCGCCGAGGACATATTGGAGAACGGCATGAAGACACCGATCCAGGTTCGCCACGACGGCAAGCGTCATATATTGGTCGAAGGCCTGCATCGGCTCGAGGCCGCGAAGTGGCTCGGCGAAACCGAGATCGACGCCTATCTGGTGCAGGCCAAGCGCCACTGACGCGAGCTTCGTTCGCCGCCCAGCCTTCAGACCATACAAGCCGTCGCCAGATTTTCTCCAGTCGCCGGATTTTTTTACTGGCGGTGTCGGGTTGCGTTGCATCGGCTCGTCCTTGGGACGGAAGCCGGATCAACCCCAGATCAAACAGATCAAACCCGAGGAGACCACCGTGGCCACCAAGCTCGACATCGCCCCCGACAACGACCGCGAACTGGTTCTTGCCCGCATCATCGATGCGCCGCGCGAGAACGTCTATCGCTGCTGGACCGAGCCGAAGCTGGTCACGCAATGGTTCTCGCCAAAGCCGTGGACGACGCCGCGCGCCGAGATGGATGTGCGCACCGGCGGCTCGAGCCTTGTCGTCATGGCTAGCCCGGACGGCAATGAGTTTCCCAATCCCGGTGTCTTCCTGGAAGTCATTCCCGGCCGGAAGATCGTCCTCACCGATGCCTACACACAGGCGTGGAAGCCGTCGGAAAAGCCGTTCATGACCGTCGTGCTGACCTTCGAGGACGAAGGCGATGGCAAGACCCGCTACATCGCGCGCGTTCGGCACTGGAGCGTCGCCGGTCGCGAACAGCACGAGGCGATGGGTTTTCATCAGGGTTGGGGCCAGTGCGCCGACCAGCTTGAAGATCTCGCCAAGACGCTTTGACACCGACAAGACGCTTTGAACCGACAAGACGCTTTGACACCGGCAGGACTGGAGGAGACCGATATGTCCAGAACCCTGTTTTTCGCCATTCTTGCTTCGGCCGCGGCGCTTCTCGCCTGCCCGGGCACCACCAATGCAAAGGAACCTGCCATGACGACCGAAACGAGAACACCGCTGAAGCCGGAAAAGTCCGGCCTGCTGCCGATCAACGGCCTGAATTACTATTACGCCGTCTACGGCAAGGGCGAGCCGCTGCTTCTGTTGCATGGCGGTCTTGGCTCGACCGACATGTTCGCGCCGATCCTGCCCAAGTTTGCCGAAAATCGCACCGTCATCGGCGTCGACCTGCAAGGCCATGGCCGCACGGCGCTCGGCGACCGGCCATTCAGCGTGGAGGCGATTGGTGACGACATGGCCGATATCGTCAAGGCGCTCGGCTACGACAAGGTCGACGTCATGGGCTATTCGCTCGGCGGCGGTGTTGCTTTCCGCATGGCTGTCCGCCATCCCGAGATGGTGCGCCGCCTTGTGCTGGTCTCGACCGGCTATGCCACGGACGGTTTCTATGACGAGATGCGCCCGCAGCAGGCTCAGGTGAGCGCCGCCGCCGCGCCGTTCATGAAGGACACGCCGATGTACAAGTCCTACGTCGCCGTGGCGCCGCACCCTGAGGATTTTCCGAAACTGCTCGACGCGCTCGGCAATTTCATGCGCCAGAACAGGGACTACTCGGCCGATGTTCCCAAGCTGAAGATGCCGGTCATGCTGGCCTATGGCGACAGTGACATGTACAAACCCGAGCACGAGATCAAGTTCTACCAGATGCTCGGCGGCGGTCTGAAAGATGCGGGCTGGATGCGCGAGAACCTGTCGCGGAACCGCCTGGCGATCCTGCCCAACCGCACACATTACGACGTCTTCTTCGCCCCGGAACTGACGGCCGCCGCGCTGCCCTTCCTCAACGGCGAGACCAAGGTGAAGAGCTGGGACGAAGTGGTCGGCGAAACGGAGTAGCCTGTCATTTCCCCGCCGGCCGTCTCTGCGACGAGATGGCTGGCGTTGCCTATGAAGCCTTGGCGCGGCGCGGCTGCCTGAGATGCTTGATGCCGCTCATCTCGACGAAATTCGTCGCCGCTTCCCAGAGATAGTCGCCGTAGAGAAACGGCTCGAAGGGCTCGGCGCCTTTCAATGGCAGCGGCGCAATTTCCGCATCGACGCGGGGTTCGTAGAAGAACGGGATCGACAGCCGCACCGTCTTCGGCGCGATCACCCGGTGCCGCGTCGCACGGACGCGCCCGCCGGTCCAGCGCTCCAGCAACTGACCGAAATTGACCGCCAGCGTGCCGTTGGCCGGCGGCACGTCGATCCATTCGCCGGCGAGATTTTTGGCCTGCAGGCCTTCGACACCATCCTGCGCCAGCAAGGTGACGAAACCGGAATCGGCATGCTCGCGCCCGATGATGGTGCGTTTCTCGCCCTTGTGGATCACCGAAAACTCCGGGCCGCTGGTGTCGACGCCGGCGTTGGCATCGCGCAGGGGATAGCGGATCAGGCGCAGCGTCGAGATGCCGTCATCGAAATAGGCATCGAAGATCGTCTCCGGCAGGCCAAGCCCGCGCGCGATCGACCGCATCAGCGCGTTGCCGACGCTCTCCATCGACCGGTAGTAGTCCGCCGCCGCGGCGCGCCAGCCGGGCAGGGCACCTTCGGCCGGCAGCGGCGTTGGCTCGCACAGCGGATCGTCGGAGGCCGAAAAACCTCCGGCATCGGCGATATCCGGTCCGATGATATCCGGCCCGATGTCGATGCCTTCCTTGTAGGAAACGGCTGTCGGCTGCAGCGGGAACCAGCCGCGGTAGACGTTCTTCCTGGTCGGGTCGAAATTCCAGCGCAACAACTTCTGCTTCTCGGCTTCGGACAGCGCGAAGATGCGCAGCAATTGTGCTCGCCTGTCCGGCGTCAGCCAGTGATCGCCGGGAAAGTCGCGGACGGCCATGAAACCGATCCCCGAGGCGGCGGCCATGATCCTGGTGTCGGCACGGTCGCGAGCCGGCGAGGGCGGCTCGAACAGGTCGGCAATGCCGATGGTCTCGATTTCTTGCGCCACGACAAACTCCATCGCATTCCGATTATCGATGGCATCGTATCAAGGCTTTTCAATTGACCCTGTCGGCCGTGCGACTACCTTGCCGCTTATTTTCTCGATTTGCGGAACAAGACGATGGCTAAACATCAGGGCGGCTGCCTGTGCGGAGCGGTGCGCTACAGCACCGACGCGGCTCCTATCAACGAACGCATCTGCCACTGCAGGCTGTGCCAGAAGGCGATCGGCGCTGCCTTCAACGCGCGCGTGCTGTTTCGCATCGACGATGTGACGATCGAGGGACCGCTGGCGACGGTGAACAGCTCGCCGGATCTCGAGCGCGGTTTTTGCCCGGGCTGTGGCACGACAATGTTTTCCAGGCGCGCAACCGCCGGCATCATCGGCGTCACCACCGGTTCGCTCGACGACCCGTCGGCCTTCAGGCCGCAGATGCACATTTTCACCGCCTCGAAACAGCCTTGGGTGGTGCTCGATGATGGCTTGCCGCAATATGAAGGCGCTCCGCCACCAGCCTAGACTTTCCCTCGCCACGCGGCGGCGCCGGGACAGTAAGGCGATGACCAAAATTTAATCCAAAACATCACGCGATAGCCGGCAAAACGTCATTGGCGGGCCATGATTGTCTTCCTATCTATGCTGCGCGGGCCGGCATTCGAGGAGACGACGGATGAACGACAGCATCAGCACCCTGGACGAGCTTTTGAGCGATCCGATGGTCCTGCTTGTGATGGAGCGCGATCGTGTGCGCCCTGAACAGGTGCGCATGCTGCTCGAACGGGCTCGCCGGCCTTCCGTCGACGAGCCGGTCGTTCCGCCGCCGCATGTGATCGCCAGGACCTGCCAGAAACTCTGGCTGTGTCCGTAATCGCCTTGTCTTTTTCTCCTGCGGGAACACTCCCTGTGAGACCGTAGGCCGGCCCATTGGGGCCCCCCCCGACCGACGCGCGTTCAGTGCTGCGTCACCAGCTTACAAATCCGTAAATTGATTATCCCGTCCATGACGGTAAGGCTTGCCCGTGACAGGCCAAGGCGGGACAGGCCAAGGCTGGTCGATGCCGCGCAAATTCGATCTCTCACACACGGAATCCGACATGGCTGACATCTGCACCCAGGGCCTGGATACGGGCTTTGTCGGCCTGGGATATGCCAAGGTCGCCTTTCTCGGCCTAGTGCAGGGCATTACCGAACTGCTGCCGATCTCCTCGACCGCCCATATGCGCATCGTGCCGGCGGTGCTCGGCTGGCAGGATCCCGGGTCGGCCTTTTCCGCCGCCATGCAGCTTGCGGCCCTTGCCGCCGTGGTCAGCTATTTCTGGGGCGATGTCAGGGACCTGCTGTTCGGTTCCATCGACGCCCTCACACGCCGCGATTTTGCCGACCGGCATTTCCGGCTGGCTTCCTGGATCGTGTTGGCGACGGTCCCGATCGTCATTGCCGGCGTGGCGCTGTCGGGCATCCTCAACGCCTGCAATTCGCCGCTGCGCAGCCTGAGCGTGATCGGCTGGTCCTGCATCGCCATGGCGGTCCTGCTGGCGCTGGCCGAGATTTTCGCCCGCCACCGGCGCACCATGGGCGAAGCCTCGCTCGCCGATGCGCTGCTTGTCGGCGTCGCCCAGATCGGCGCGCTGATACCCGGCGTCTCGCGCTCGGGCTCGACCCTGACGGCAGCACTTGGGCTCGGCTTCAAGCGGGCCGAGGCAGCGCGGTTCTCGTTCCTGCTCGGGCTGCCGGCCATCGCTCTTGCCGGCCTCAAGGAGCTTTGGGAACTGCACAAGGTCCATCTCGATGCCCACGGATGGTCGGTTCTCGCCACCGGACTGGTCGTCGCCTCGATTTCCGCCTTCTTCGCCATCTGGGGACTGATGCGCGTGCTGGAACGGTTTTCCGCCTGGCCTTTCGTCATCTATCGTGGCCTGCTCGGCATCGTCTTGCTGCTAGGCGTTGCGATCGGGTGGCTTGCCTAGGCTCGTGGTCGGCTCTGTGTTGCGCGGGAGCAACCTTGAAACCTCCACGCTTCGGCCCGCAAAGATGTGATCAGCCGGCTTGATTGACTTCGGTAGGTAACAGCCTTTAACGTTCTGTTAACAAAACAGATGGGCGGGGCCGGATGGCATCCTCGAAGGGTTGGCGCCGAAAGGCGAAGGGGCTGGGGCTGGCGGTTGCTCTGACCGCGTTGTGTTCCGCAGCGAGTTTCGCCTACGCGGCTCCTGTTTCCATGGTTGTCGGCGGCTCGACCTCCCAGCCGATTGGCCACTATGATTTCTGCAAGATCCATGCCGCCGAATGTTCGGTCCGCTCACACGACAGCGTGCCGGAACAGATGACCGGCAAGCTGCTGCACGAGATGTCAGCCGTAAATCTCTCGGTCAACACGCGCGTCAAGCCGATGAGCGACGTGGACAATTACGGCAAGGACGAGTGGTGGGCCTATCCGGACAACGGCTTCGGCGACTGTGAGGATTACGCGCTGGAAAAGCGGCGTGAACTGAACAGGCTGGGCATTGCCATAGCCAATCTGCTGATGACGGTGGTTCGCAAGCCTGATGGTGAAGGTCATGCCGTGTTGACGGTGCGGACGGACAAGGGCGACTTTATCCTCGACAATCTGACCGACAAGGTCCGGCTCTGGAACCAGACCAGCTACCGCTATCTGAAGCGGCAGGCGAGCGACGACACTGGACACTGGGTCTCCATTCTTGGTGGCGACGAACAGCTGGTCAGTGCTGTCAAATAGTCTCGTCGGCTCCGCGGCCAGTGCCCTCGGGTCCGCGACATCCCATTGCCGATCCACGCCGTTCCAGGCCGAGCTTCCACAATGCCGGCCAGCGATGCTATCCACGGTAGCTCGTTGGAGCTGGGTGGGTGCATGGATTTTCTGACGCTTTTCAATTCCGCGCCGCGGCTGCTGGCCTTGATCAAGGCCACGTTGCCGCAGGCGGTCGCCACGACGGTGGCATTCGGCCAATGGTTCGCGACGGTGCCGCCGTGCCGCGACTTTACCTTCGAGGCGACCAGCTATCTGGTCTGCGAGGTCGACCCCAAGCAATATTCGGTCGAGCTGTTCTGGAAAGACCAGACAGGCAAGCCATTTCAATCGCTGCACAATCTCGACGCCGCCCAGCGCATGGCTGGCCGCACGATGCTGTTTGCCATCAATGCCGGCATGTACCATCCAGACCTCAGGCCGGTCGGCCTCTATGTCGAGCGTGGCCGGGAAATGGCGACGGTCAAGACGGGATCCGGCAGCGGCAATTTCTCGCTGCAGCCAAATGGCATCTTCTATGTCAGCGACGGCAAGGCCGCGGTCCGGGCGACCAGGGACTTCGTCAGCAAGCGGCCGGCCACCGACTATGCGACGCAATCGGGACCGATGCTGGTGATCGACGGCCAGCTTCATCCGAAATTTCAGGCCGACGGCACATCGCGCAAGACCCGCGACGGGGTAGGGGTGCGCAAGGACGGTGTCACGGTCTTTGCCATTTCGAACGGCACGGTGACGTTCCATGCATTCGCCCGGCTGTTCCGCGATGCGCTCGGCTGCGACAACGCGCTGTTTCTCGACGGTACGATATCGAGCCTGCTCGCCCCGGCCATCGGCCGCAACGACGACTACTGGAATCTGGGACCGATGATCGGCGTCTTCAGGAAAAGTGGCTAGGATATGGCCAGGTTCGCGCGGCCCGCCTGCCACGCAGCGTGATGACGACCACGGCGACGATCATCACTGCGATGGCGCCGGCGGCGAATGTCCGAAACCGGCCACAGGCATGGTAAAAAACTTGATTCAATCTTTATTGGTAATTTCTCGTTCATAACTGGTCCGGTTGTCCGTCGGCCGTTGCCCTCGGTCTGTTGTGTTTCGAGTACAGGTCCAGATGCGGTTACCAGGCGTCGTCAGTTTCATGATCGCATCGCTGTGCCTTGCCGGCTGCTCGTCGACATCGGGCATGGACGCGCTCGACGTGCAGAGGCCATCGAACGAAACGACCAGTTCGGTGGTGCGGCCAAGCGCGCCGATCGCATCCGTCCCGGTGGCGAAGGTCGGCAATGCGCGCAGAGTGGCCGAGGCCGCGCCTGCGGACGAAAATGTTCAGCCTTTCGGCCTGGCGGAGGAGGAGACGGTAGCGTTTCCAGCGCCCGAATTGCCCGACAGCGCCGATGCTCCGGTCGAGCCGGCAGCCCTGGTCTCGCCGCCGAAACTGCTGACGCGGGCAGCCCCTGCCATGCTCGCCGGTCCAGTCACGCGCTACGGCTTTCGCGACGCCAAGCCGATCAATTTCGGCCGCTCCTCGCCACGGCACCTTGCCGTGCATGGCGTCGACGTGTCGCGCTGGCAGGGCAACGTGAACTGGGAGAAGCTGCGCGCCCAGGGTGCCAATTTCGCCTACATCAAGGCAACCGACGGCGGCGACCATCTCGATCCGATGTTCATGAAAAACTGGCGCAACGCCGACGCCGCCGGGCTGAAGCGCGGCGCCTACCACTTCTTCTACTGGTGCCGCACCGCCGGCGAACAGGCCGATTGGTTCATCCGCAACGTGCCGAAGGTCGACGGCGCATTGCCGCCGGTGATCGATGTCGAGTGGAACGGCGACTCCAGCTGCAAGCGACGCCCGTCGCGCGAAAAGGTGCTGGA
The DNA here is from genome assembly GCF_020165775.1 of Mesorhizobium sp. B263B2A. Lineage (NCBI taxonomy): Bacteria > Pseudomonadati > Pseudomonadota > Alphaproteobacteria > Hyphomicrobiales > Phyllobacteriaceae > Mesorhizobium > Mesorhizobium sp. B263B2A. The sequence goes on along the minus strand of NZ_JAIUIU010000006.1, from coordinate 90,836 downwards.
GAAGATGCAGGTGTTCATGGACAAGCTCGAGCGCCATTACGGCCAGCGGCCGATCATCTACACCGCGCCGGATTTTTACCGGGACAATCTCAGGGGCCAATTCCTCGACTATTCGTTCTGGCTGCGCGCGGTGGCGAGGCATCCGTCAAAGGTCTATCCCGACCGCAAATGGCTGTTCTGGCAATATTCCGGCTCCGGCCTGTCGCATGGCGTCACCGGCCGTATCGACCTCAACGTCTTCAATGGCGACGAGCGGCAATGGCGTGCCTGGGCCGGCGGCCGGCAGATGGTGGCCGACGCGGACTAGGGTTTTTTCGCGCGTTGCTGCTCGTTCCGGCTGCCTATTGGAGCTGGTTGCTCCGGTCGTTCCGCTCCTCGCTCAGCCGCAGGCTCCTCCTCAAGGCCATGATCTCGGCAATCGCGGCATCGATCATGGTGAGAAGCGTAAGCGTATCGTGCTGAGTGGGATCGGCCCTGACATAGGCGAGCTGGTTGACGATGTCGGTGTCGTCCTCGGTTTCGTCGCTCATGGCCGCGTTCCGGTTGTTGTCTCCGCGGATTTTTCATCCGATCGCATCGATCGTCAAATGACCCTTTTATCACGTCGTCGTGTCGATGGGCGCATGTCTGATCATTTCGTGCACCACATCGGCATGCTTGACGGACGCGTATTTGCCGGCACCATTCGCTGAAGAAGCTCTTTGGCCAGCATGGATGCAAGGGAGGGAAAGATGTTGTCGAAGGCTCTGGCCAAGAGCCGCCGGACGATCAGTGCCTATGAGGACTATGCGGAACGCTACGATGCCATCGTGCGCCATGTTCCCAACGAGAGAGAGCAGGCGTCGTTGAAGCGCCTTGTGGCGATTGCCGGCACATCCGGCCGGATTCTGGAAGTCGGGTCGGGTGCCGGCTACGACGCGGATTTTCTGGAGGGCCTGGGCGTGAAGGTTCGCCGCACCGACGCGACAAAACGGTTTCTCGAACTGCAGGCCGCGCGCGGCAAGCATGGTGAGCTTCTCGATCTCATCACCGATGATCTCGGCGGCCCCTATGACGCCGTCCTGGCCCTGGCCGTCCTGATCCATGTGCCGCGCGACCAGACCGACCAGGTGCTTGGCAAGATTGCCGGGGCACTGCGGCCAGGCGGCGCCTTCCTCGTATCGATGCGCAATGGCGATGGCGAGACATCAGGCAAATATCATACGGTCTACTGGCGCAGGGACGACTTCGCGGCCCGTCTCGAAAGCGCCGGGCTGGTCCTCCTCAGGGATGATTTCAACATCGGCCGCAACAACGAGGAATGGAACACGTTTCTGGCTGTGAGGCCGGCATGAAGGGATATTTTTCCCTTTTCCCTCGTCGAAGCGCGCCTCACGCCGCGTTGATCATCGCCTCGATGTTGTAACCATCGGGGTCGAGCACAAAGCAGGCGTAGTAATTCTCGGCATAGTCCGGACGCCGGCCGGGCGCCCCATTGTCTTTGGCTCCGGCCTCCAGCGCTGCCGCATGGAACGCATCGACCTCTGCCTTGCTGCCGACGCGGAAAGCGACGTGCAGATGGGATAGCGGTGGCGCTTCGCCGGTTCGCTGGATCTCGAACAGGCAGCCATTGCCGACATCGAAAGCCCAGAATATGCCTTCCTTGCCGAAGGACAGGCGATACTTCAGGGGCGCGAAAGCCCGTTCATAGAAAAGCTTGCTCTTCTCCAGATCACCCACTTCGATGGTTATGTGATCGATCATTTGGTGCTCCGTCTGGGATGTGATGGGTTGCCTTGCGATTTTGCGAATAAGCGAGACATTGCAGTCGCGGTGCTGTCTAGTGCCGGTTCCTGCACTCCGGGGGGATCAGGGTGGAACTCAAGATTCTGCTTGTCGGCTTTGTCTGCGCGGTCGCCGCCATGTTGTCGTTCATCACCGTCATGAAATGGCGGGAGGTGCGGGCGCTCAGCCACTGGTTGCCGACGCCGGGAAAGATCATCTCGTCGCGCGTCGAGGCGCGTGAAGTCAGAAGCTCGGGCGCTGGCTCGGACAGCAGCGATACCACCGAGATGCGCAATTTTCCGGCGATCACCTTCGAATACAAGGTGGGCGGCAAGAAATTTCAAGGCTCGCGCTACAGCGTGCAGGAAAATCTGGGGAATTTCGAGGTCACCGAGACCCTTGCGCAGTTTCCGCGCGGCGCCGACGTGACCGTGTTCTACAACCCGGCCGATCCGAGCAAAGCCGTGATCGAGCGCACCATGCCGGACGGCGCCTTCAAGTTCATGTTCCAGCTTTCGGCCGGGCTGGTGATCGGCGCGCTGGTTCTGGTGTTTTCCGTCGGCGGTCTGCTGGAGGCGATCCGGCCGTATCTGCCCAAGCCGCAAAACCTCGGCGCCGCGGCACTGCTGCTGTTCATGGGCCTGTTCGCGCTGCGTATGGGTTTCGCCCAGAAGTCGCTTGCCGGGCAGGCCGCGAAATGGCCGGTCGCCGCCGGCCGCATTGACACCTCGGGCCTGCAGGCGCTCCGCAACCATAGCAACTATCGACGCTGGCACACCGTCTTCAAATCCCGCATCGTCTACAGCTATGGCGTCGCCGGCCAGCGCTACACCTCCGACCGCGTCACCTTCGGCGCCACGGTCACCGCTTCACTGCCCGGCCTCGTCAGTGGCCAGGCACGGAGTTATGCCGAGGGCAGCCAGGTCGAAGTCCACTACGACCCCGCCAATCCCGCCTCTGCGGTGTTGGAATGCCGGGTGCGGGGGCTCTGGCTGCTGTGGGTCTGTTCGGTGGGCTTTCTCGGCGGCGCGGCCTTGCTGGTCGGGCTGGTTTGAGACGCTGATTGCTTCAGCAGCGCACGAGCGGTCCGCTGTCGAAGCCAGGCCAGGTGAACCGCAACATGGCGCCATGCCTCTCGATATGGACAACACGAGCGAACGGCTCCTCGAGTGTCGGATCGGAGCCGTAGCACTGGCTCGCATGCACCACCCAGCCCGTGGCTGTTTTGCGAAAGGCCGCATGCTCGCAACCGAATTCGGGAAGCGACAGGGCCGCCTTGTCCACCGTGAAAACCGTCTGGCGTTGAACGTCGGCGGCCGCGCTACAGTTCAGCCGGTCGTGGGACCAAGTCCCGACATAAGGTGGCGCGGCCAGCGCGGTGCCGCTCGCGCATGCGGACATTGCCATGGTCATTGCCAAACGCCGCATCACCTGTCTCCTCGATCCGCCATGCTCGATCGTATAGCAGTGGTGGGATTTGTGCGGAGTATTCGTCCAGCAGAAAATGCGGCCATTCCGGATTCCGCTTTTGGCCGGACGATGCGACTGTGGGCCAACGGTCCAAACAAATCGCCAAATCCTGGAGACTATCTCATGCGCCTTCAACGCTCTGAGGCCCGGCGATGAGCACTCGCATCCAAGACATGAGGAACCTCGGACCGGCCATGGCGCGGATGCTGGCGGAAATCGATATTCTCTGTGAGGAGGATCTGCGCGGTTTCGGCGTGGTTGAAGCTTACCGCCGGCTGAAGTTCCGTTTTGGACGGCATGTGTCGATCCTCGCACTCTATGCGATGGAGGCCGCACTTCGCGGTTGCGACTGGCGGGCGCTTGATACCGAAACCAAGGAGCATCTGCGTGAGCAGGCGCACCGGAACAGCCAACCGGCAGGGAGCGGATAAACGCAGCCGCGCCGGATTTCGCTTATGCTTTTGCGCGGATGATGCGACTGTGCGGGCCGGCACGCGGCCAGCAACGTTTTCCCAGGGACATTTGATGATCACCCGCAAATTGGCCTTCGTTTTCCTCGGCCTGCTCGGCCCGGTGCAGGCAGCGACCGCCAAGGAATGCCTGCTGAGCCATGCCACCTATCGCGAGCCGCGCTCGGGCGCGGTGATGCAATTCCGGCCGATCGACAACGAACCGGCGGCACTGACGGCGCAGGTGTTTTCGCTGACCGTTCCCAACACGGATAAAAACCTGCCGGCCGACATCACCTGGACCAACGGCAAGAATTCATTCCCGCTCGGCACCATCCGCCACGCCTGCACCGATGACGACCGCGAGGCGGGCCTGCAAGATGGCAGTGGGCTGTGCAGGCTATGGGACGGCCAGGTCTATGCCTTGACCGGAAGCGGCGCCGAGCAGTTGAACGCGCGCGAAGCGACACCGGCGCCGAAAGGGCTACTTCTGCCCGATTTCGGTGTGGCCTTCACCGAATGGGCCGATTTCGCCAACGCCAATCCGGATGGCTCGGCCTGGGATGCCTTTGCTCTGACAGGTTGCAGCGATGAATAGCGCCGTGAGATCGATCGCCTGCGCCTTGTCTGCGTCCGCGACGCTATCCGCCGTAACGCTGGCCGCCGTGGCGGACGAGCCGGCGCCATCGCGACCGCCGATCGAAAAATGCGTCTGGGAAAGGCTGGCCGACAAGACGATCGGACTGGCCGCCTGGGCACAGCGCTGCGATTTCGGTTTCCGCCAGATTCATTTCGAATTCGCCGGCAACGCACTCGCCATCAAATACAGCGATGGCGGCGCGGCCGATCCGCTGGTCGAACTGTTCGACATCAAACCGGGCGAAACCGCCGAGGCTGCCTTGCAGCGCCTGTTCCTGGAAAAGACCGACAAGGCCGTCAGCGATCGCTGTGTGCTGATGCCCTACACTGAGGTCGCCGTGCCCGCCGGCCTCAAGCGCTACACATTCAGCCCCAACGCCGCCTACGCGAAAGAGCTGGAAGCGCTCACCAATCCCGACGAGGTTCCCGAACCGCCCTGCGGCGACTGGGGCGAAATGCCTGACGGCATCCAGTATTTCGAGGTGCCGGCGGGTGAGGGGATGAAGGTGCTGTTCGTGCGTGCCGGCCAGGACGAGCCGTTGTTTGATGAGCAGACGCTAAGGATGCCGGCGGGCTAGATGCCGGGACTAGTTAGCACGACGCGAAATGTGGCCAGTGGCTTTCTTTTACCCGTGTGATGCCATTGACGGAAAATCCCTGACCTCAACGTTGTCGCTTTGAGCAATATCGATAGCTCTTTGATAAGCGATACGCTTCTCATCGTCAAAAATTTTGTTCCCGAAAACGCAAAGAGCCTCTTCTACGATCTTTACGAGTGCCAAAAATTCTTGGCGTTCTGAGTGATAGTTCCTTTTGAGATGACGAAGGTAAAAGTGTCTGAAGCCTTTAAGTTTAAATCCTATAGGCGAGCGATCTTCCATTGCTAATATCAGGGTCAGAAAGTCATCGACACGGCGGTAAACGCTTGGCGAGTCTACCCGCACATATTCAAGGCTGTCGGACTGCTCGTAGTAGATGGCACATGGCCGATAGCTGCCGATCGTACTTGTCCTATCTATGTTTCCCATAGCGTCTGTTCACCACATTTGTCGTCGGTAGCGCTCCGCAAAGTTTACGGGCAAGTTCGGCGAGTCACTGTCTGCTTCGACAAACTCCCAATGCGTGACAACACCGATTGCGCCACTGGCTACCTTCGAGCATTTTCCTACCGGACGGCCCTCAGGATAGTCGAGCCGTACGTATGTTACATGCACCACATCCTCTGGTACGTGTGACGGCTTGATCACACAACCGAGGCTTGGATCATATATGAAGAATATGGCGGGCTTTGATACGAAAGCGTAAAAATCAAACCCCTTGTCATCGTTCCCTGCAGGACGCTTGATACCACGAAAGCAGGCGTGTGCGCCAAGCAGAGACGAGAGTTTGTGCGCGTCCGCTGTTTTTCCCCATTTTGAGAACGCGTTATTCACAGGTGGTATCTCGCCTAACACAACACTCCATAGATCCAGAAGCGGCTGCTTCCTGCCAAGGTCCAATGCCTTGCGCGCGTCGTGTTGAGCAACTCGATAAACGACGTTGTCTGCATTTTCGAAAGGTGATCTGCCGATGACTGCAGAGGGAATATCAAGCCACCGGGCGGGCGCTTGCCCCCCCCCGTCGATTACACGAAAGTTGCGAGGAGGCTTGTCCATGGTCGAATTCCTCGTCGACCTGGACCTTTCTCAGCTGCACCCGCTCGTGGCGCCGCACGTATCGCACTTCTCGCAGGTCCCATTCCGCACCATGGTGAAATTCTGGCACTCGGAGCAAGAATTGCCGGTGTAGCCTTGGAGCAGGGACTTGGCGCGGCGGTCGGCGGCGAGTTTCTTCGCCTCGGCCGCTTCGTTCGCTGCGGCGTCGGTGAACAGGGCCGCGGTGGCATCCGCGGAAACGCTGGCCGCGTCGGCCGCTTCCTCGAAGGCGATGTCTTCCGCCAATTCCTTGGCCCGGTCCTCATAATCGCGCTTGTAGGCGACCGCCTCGTCGCTGGCCGGCTTCAGCGCCAGCACGTTGGAGCCGGAAAAGGCTGTCGGCGCCGAGCGGGCAGGGGTGCCGGTGGAACCGCCGGCAAAGCCCTTGGGATCGTTGCCGCTTGCCCGGGAAACCAGCTTCACCGGCGAACCGCGGGTCAGGCCCTTGGAGACGGCGTCGGTCTTGCCTTCGCTGATGTTGCGGCCAAGTGCGGTGTTGGAAAAGTCCGACTGGTCGACATGGGCGAGGTCGTTGCGGCCAAGATAGGAAATCGCCAGCTCCCGGAACACGTAGTCGAGGATCGACGTCGCGCTCTTGATCGCGTCATTGCCCTGCACCATGCCGGCCGGCTCGAACTTGGTGAAGGTGAAGGCGTGCACATATTCGTCGAGCGGCACGCCGTACTGCAGGCCGAGCGAGATGGCGATGGCGAAGTTGTTGAGAAGGCCACGCAGCGTGGCACCCTCCTTGTTCATGTCGATGAAGATCTCGCCGAGGCGGCCGTCATCATATTCGCCGGTGCGCAGGAAGATGGTGTTGCCACCGATCTTGGCCTTCTGGGTGTAGCCCTTGCGACGGCCGGGCAGCTTTTCCTGCTCGCGCGACACGCGCTCGATGATGCGTTCGACGATCCGCTCGGTGATCTGCGCGGCGCGGGCGGCGGCCGGTGCCTGGATCAGCTGATCGAGAGCTTCGTCCTCGTCGTCCTCGACATCGGCGAGCAACGAGGAGTTCAGCGGCTGCGACAGCTTCGAGCCGTCGCGGTAGAGGGCGTTCGCCTTCAGCGCCAGCTTCCACGACAGCATGTAGGCACCCTTGGCGTCTTCCACCGTCGCGTCGTTCGGCATGTTGATGGTCTTGGAGATGGCGCCCGAGATGAAGGGCTGCGCCGCCGCCATCATCCGGATGTGGCTGTTGATCGAAAGCGAGCGCTTGCCGATCTTGCCGCACGGGCTGGCGCAGTCGAACACCGGCAGGTGCTCGGCCTTGAGGAAGGGCGCGCCTTCCAGCGTCATGGCGCCGCAGACATGGATATTGGCGGCCTCGATGTCCTTCCTGGAGAAGCCAAGCGCCGGCAGCATCTCGAACGAGAAGTCGTTGAGCTGCTCGTCGGTGAAGCCAAAGGTCTCCTTCACCCAGTCGGCGCCGAGCGTCCACTGGTTGAAGACAAACTTGATGTCGAAGGCCGACTTCAGCGCGGCATTGAGCGCGGCAATCTTGTCATCGGTGAAACCCTTGGCCTTGAGCGAGCCGGGATTGATGCCGGGCGCCTGGTTGAGGTTGCCGTGGCCGACCGCATAGGCCTCGATCTCGGCGAGCTGCGCTTCGGAATAGCCGAGCGTGCGCAGCGCTTCCGGCACGGCGCGGTTGATGATCTTGAAGTAGCCGCCGCCGGCGAGCTTCTTGAACTTCACCAGGGCGAAATCAGGCTCGATGCCGGTGGTGTCGCAATCCATGACCAGGCCGATCGTGCCGGTCGGCGCGATCACGGTTGCCTGTGCGTTGCGGTAGCCATGCTCCTCGCCAAGCTCGATGGCGCGGTCCCAGGCGGCTTTCGCATGATCGGCCAGCGCCTGCTGCTTGAGGTCGGAGGCGACCAGAGGCACCGGATTGACGGCCAGCTTCTCATAGCCGTCCTTGTCGCCATAGGCGGCGCGGCGATGGTTGCGCATGACGCGCAGCATGTTCTGGGCGTTGCGGTCATAGTCCGCAAAGGCGCCGAGCTCGGAGGCCATTTCGGCCGAAGTGGCATAGGCGGTACCGGTCATGATCGCGGTGAGTGCGGCGCAGATCGCGCGGCCCTCGTCGGAATCATAGGGAATGCCAGAGGTCATCAGCAGGCCACCGATATTGGCGTAGCCGAGGCCGAGCGTACGGTATTCGTAAGAGAGCTTGGCGATCTCCTTCGACGGGAACTGCGCCATCATGACGGAGATTTCGAGCACGATGGTCCACAGCCGGACCGTATGCTCATAGGCGGCGATATCGATCGTGCCGTCGGCATTGCGGTAGGGCAAAAGGTTGATCGAGGCGAGGTTGCAGGCCGTGTCGTCGAGGAACATGTATTCCGAGCACGGGTTGGAGGCCCGGATCGCACCGGCCGACGCGCAGGTGTGCCAGTCGTTCATCGTCGTGTTGAAATGCAGGCCCGGATCGGCCGACGCCCAGGCGGCGTAGCCGATCTTTTCCCAGAGGTCCCTGGCCTTCAGCGTCTTCAAGACCTTGCCGTCCTTGCGGGCGGTCAGGTGCCAGTCGCCATCCTGCTCGACAGCGCGCAGGAAATCGTCCTTCAGCGACACCGAATTGTTGGAGTTCTGGCCCGAGACCGTCAGGTAGGCGTCCGAATCCCAGTCGGTGTCGTAGGTCTTGAACGACATCGAGGTGTAGCCCTGCTTGGCGAACTGGATGACGCGGTAGATGTAGTTCTCCGGCACGGCCGACTTCTTGGCTGCCTTGATCTCGCGCTTCAGCGCGGTGTTGATGGCAGGATCGAAGCAGTCGTCGTCATGGCCTTCGCAGTTGACGCAGGCCTTCATGATCGCTTCGAGATGCTTCTTGACGATCTTGGAGCCGGTGACCAGCGAGGCGACCTTCTGCTCTTCATTGACCTTCCAGTCGATGAATTCCTCGATATCGGGGTGGTCGGCGTCGACGATGACCATTTTCGCCGCGCGGCGCGTCGTGCCGCCCGACTTGATGGCGCCCGCCGCACGGTCGCCGATCTTGAGGAAGCTCATCAGGCCCGAGGAACGGCCGCCGCCAGACAGCTTTTCGCCTTCGCCGCGCAGAAACGAGAAGTTCGAGCCGGTGCCGGAGCCGTATTTGAACAGGCGCGCTTCACGCACCCACAGATCCATGATGCCGCCCTCGTTGACGAGGTCGTCCTGCACGCCCTGGATGAAGCAGGCATGCGGCTGCGGATGCTCGTAGGAGGACTTCGACTTGGTCAGCTTGCCGGTGAAGGGGTCGACATAGAAGTGGCCCTGGCTCGGACCGTCGATGCCATAGGCCCAGTGCAGGCCGGTGTTGAACCATTGCGGTGAATTCGGCGCCACGCGCTGCGTGGCCAGCATGTAGGCAAGCTCGTCGCGGAAGGCGAGCGCGTCGTCCTCCGACTTGAAGTAGCCGCCCTTGTAGCCCCAATAGGTCCAGGTGCCGGCCAGCCGGTCGAAGACCTGGCGGGCGTCGATCTCGGAACCGTAGCGCTCGGCTTCCGGCAGCTTGGCAAGCTCGGCCTCGTCGGCGACGGAGCGCCACAGGAAGGAAGGAACGTCGTTCTCTTCGACCTTCTTCAGCCGCGCGGGGACACCGGCCTTGCGGAAATACTTCTGCGCCAGGATGTCGGCGGCAACCTGGGAGAACTGCGCCGGCACATCGATGTTGTCGAGACGGAACACCACCGAGCCATCCGGATTCTTAATCTCGGAAAGCGCCTTGCGGAATTCGATCTCCGCGTAAGCAGATTGTCCCGGCTTGGTGAAACGACGCTCGATGCGCATTGGTCCTGTCCCTTTTGTCTATATATAGCGCTTTCGTCAGGGATTTCTGCCCCCAATGCGAAACACGCATGTCCGCCGTCTGCCGGCGTTTGAAAACGGCCGGCTCTCCATTTCGCGGTCTCCGTCGGTCCTTGCAGGTCAGGCTCCTTGCGAAGCACATGTCCAGCGGGCCGGCGGACCCTCGCGGGTCCCTCAAATCTGATTTTTTCGATTCCCTCACTCGAGGGAAATTCACACTATCTAGCGTCGAACCTACCTGCAAACACTAAATATAGTGTTAACAGACAATTTATTCCAGTCCGACAATTCTCCCTTTCGTCGCCCCGCCACCCACAATCCCAACGCTTCCGCCGGCCTCGTAAACAGGCGGAAATGCGGGCAAAACTCACATAATCCGGGAAAAAGACCGGGCTCAGAACTTTCCGGTCGCGCTCTCAACAGGAGCACATGGCCTATAAAAGGCGACTCGTTTTGCGCCGTCAAGGATTCGTTTGCGTAGCTTTTGTGACCCCAACATCTTGTGTGTCACATATGTGGATAACGGGGACAGATTGACCCGCCGCGATCACTATTTTCCGGCGACGGGATGCGCGCCGCCGATGGCCGGCGTGGCGGTCCGCGAAAACGCTTCAGCCGCCAGCAAAAGCGGCAGTTCCAAAAAATCAGCCGTAGTGCAACTTCGGCTTTGGCTCGATGCCGGTGAACTTCACGCCAATCCGGTCGTTGCGGCGCCAGCGGACCTCGCAGCGATAGGCGACGCCGTCGAGCGGCACATAGAGAAGAAAGCGATCGGGAACCCGGGACTCGAGCGGTACCTTCAACTCGGCGCCGCCCGCATGCTGATTGCGCACGGTAACGCCGACTTCCGAGTTTTGAATGCCGGTGATGATAGTTCCGCCCTTGAGCACGCGCGGACGATGCTCGCGCTGCGGCTCGCCGGGACCTTGCTGAAGGTTGTCTACGGGCTTCATCATCAATCAAACGCCAGATTGATCGATTTGTAGCGGAGAAAAATTAGCAAACCATTCATGGACACAACCATAAGGTTGTAAATCGGCCATGATGCACGCGTAAGGGGTGGGTTAGGAGAACCTGTGCGGGTCGGCGCAGAAATAGGCGATGATCTGGCAAAGGTCCGGTTCGTTGACCATGCGCACCGCTTCGCTGGAATTGACCCATTTGCGGGTGCGGGCGCGCTTTTCCTTCCAGCGGTCGGCGATCTTTTCGACGTGCAGCGGAAACACCAGCACCTCGCAGGGCACTTCTTCACCCGAAGCCAGCACCTTGGCATAGAAGTAGCGGCCGGCTTCGAGATGGGACACGGTTCCGCGCAATCCGGCTTCCTCGCCGGCCTCGCGCGCTGCCGCCTCGCAGAGCGGCTCCCTGGCCTCCGGCCAGCCCTTGGGCAGCACCCAGCGGCCGGTGTCGCGGCTGGTGATCAGCATGATCTCGACACCGTTCCCGGTATCGCGCCAGGGCAGGGCGGCAACCTGCAGACGGCACGGCGCAGTGCCGAAGAGTCGCCGGACCCTTTCGGCCAGATGGTTGTGCGTCGTTGGCCTCGTCAACATCGGAGAAGCTAGCCCCAGCCTCCAGAATCGTTTGCCGTCTCACGAATCTTACGGCGAATCGTAATCTATAAAAGTAAAAAACTTCATATAGGCCGGTAAAAAATGCACCATAACGCGCCGATTCCACAAAATATTGTACCTTCAGCTGCCTATTTGGCAGCAAAAGGCACTCGCCGAACTCGTACCGAGTAGAATGAGGGGTTGTTCTGCGAATCAGCCGGCGTGGTCGTCGGCGATCGGCTTCTGATAGGTGAAGCCCATATCCCAGGGGAAATAGATCCAGGTGTCCTGGCTGACCTCGGTGACGAAAGTATCGACCAGCGGCCGGCCCTTGGGCTTGGCGTAGACGGTGGCGAAGTGGGCCTTCGGCATCATTGCCCGCACGATGCCGGCGGTCTTGCCGGTGTCGGTCAGGTCGTCGATGATCAGCACACCGACGCCATCGTCGGCCAGCAGCGCAGGCGTGACCTCCTTGAGTACCTGCAACTGCCCCTGGCTGGTGTAGTCGTGATAGGAGGCCACGCAGACCGTCTCGATGACGCGGATGCCGAGCTCGCGCGAGATGATCGCCGCGGGCACCAGTCCGCCCCGCGTGATGCAGACGATAGCCTTCCATTGACCCTTGTTGGTACCGGCAAGCCGCCAGGCAAGCGCGCGGGCGTCGCGGTGGAACTGGTCCCAGGAGACCGGGAAAGCTTTTTCGGGAAGGGACATGTCTCGCGCACTCCGCAGCACGCGAGGACCGCGTGCGAGAAAACAGGGGAATGCGCGCGGAATTAACTGGAAAACCTTGGGCTTGGCAAGGGCGGTCGGCAGTGATCGCTGTGGACTTATCGCGACAGGAAGGCCGCCACCTGCGTTGTGCGCAGCACCGTGCGCGTCACGCCGCCGAACAGGAGCTGGCGCAGCCACGAGTGGCTGTAGGCGCCGAGAACCAGAAGATCGGCGCCGGTCTCGGCTATCCTGTTGTGGATCATGTCGTCGACCGAGGTGCCGCCCGATTTCTGCACCGAGACGCTGACCGTGGCACCGTGGCGTGACAGGGCCGACGCGATCTCGGCGCCGGCGGCTTCCGGGCTTTCGTCGAGCGTTTCGGGCGGATCGATGACCAGTATGTCGGTTTTCTCGGCCTCGATGATGAAGGGCAGGGCGTCGAAGGCGGCGCGCGCGGCCTCCTTGCTGCCGTTCCAGGCAAGCAGCACGTGCTTGAACGTGGTGACCAGCGGCCCTGCGTGCGGCACCACAAGCACAGGCCGGCCGGCATCATAGACCAGCGTGTCGACATCCGCGCCCGGATCGCCGCCGGTGTCGCGCTGGGCGGCGACAATAAGGTCGGCGGCGCGCACCGTCGAAATGCCGGTCAGCGCGCTGTCGCCGGAGAAGCTCTCCAGGCTGCGCCATTCGAAAGAGAGACCGGAATCCTCGATGCGCCTGAGGAAGACGGCCTGCAGCTTGTCGGCGCGCTCCCGGTTCATGTCGGCCGACACCTGCAGGAACTCGGTATCCGGAAAGCCGGTCGCCGATGTGTAGGGCACCGGAAGCGCCTCGGCATGGATGCCGATCAGGTGGCTCTGGAAACGGCTGGAGAGCGGAATGGCGCAATCAAGCACGCGCTCGGCGTCTTGCTCGTTCTGCAGAATGGCAACGATGGTCTTGAAGCGCATGGCGATCCCTCAATCTCGCGAGCGTTCGATCTCGCGTGCAGGGAAACGCCGCGTTGCCTTGCTTGGTTCCGGCTGGAGCCAATTCCCTGGGGAATTGCGTCAAACGGGAATTGCGTCAAAACAAGGAGATAGAGCGGATCAGCCCGCCTTGGCGGCGAAACCCGCGACCATCGCCTCGACATCAGCCCGCGCGGCGTCCAGCGCGTCCTGGCTGCGGGCGCGCACGACCAGTTCGGTCCAGAACTTGCCGTCGCCATATTTCGGATAGGAGCCGATGATGGTGTCCGGATGCGCTTTCTGGATATCGCCCAGCGGTCCGCCGACAAGGCCTTCGCCAAACGGACAGTGCACGGTCGCCGACAGCATCTTCGTACCGGCTCTCAGCGTCGGCACGACATTGTCGAGCATGGCCTGGAAGATCGAGGGCACGCCGGCCATGACATGGACGTTGCCGATGCGGAAGCCGGGTGCCACGGACACCGGGTTGTCGATATGGTCGGCGCCGCGCGGCATTCTTGACATGCGCTTGCGTGCCTCGGTGTATTCGATGCCGCGCTCGGCATAGCTCGCTTCCAGCAGCGCATAGGCCTTGGCATCGTATTCGCAGGGCACGCCGAACGCCTTGGCAATCGAATCGGCGGTGATGTCGTCATGGGTCGGGCCGATGCCGCCGGTGGTGAACACATAGGTGTAGCGTGAGCGCACGGCATTCACCGCCGCGACGATCTCGTCTTCCTCGTCGGGAACGATGCGCACTTCCTTCAGGTCGATGCCGATAGCCGTCATGATGTCGGCGAGGTGGCCGATGTTCTTGTCCTTGGTGCGGCCGGACAGAATCTCATCGCCGATGACAAGCATGGCGGCGGTCACGATTTCAGGCATGGAAGGCTCCGGCAGGACGGGTCGCCTGAAATAGCGCGACGCGCGGCTGTCGGCAATGCCGGCCGAGCGGTAGTATCCGGCAACATCCGGTCCGCTTCGATGCGAGATTGCGGCGCGACCGGATGCAACTAAGCTGACCTCGTCTGATCCGGGTGAACGATGCTCCTGTCGATACTGTCGTGGCTGCTGGCCGTTCTGCTCCTGCTGGCGGTCCTCGCCATCGGCTGCCTTATGCTGGCGACATTGTGGATCGCGGCCAAGGCCGAAAGGCTGGTGCCGCCGGTCGGAAAATTCATCGAGGTCGACGGCAACCGCATTCACTATGTCGATGTCGGCCATGGACAGCCGATCGTCTTCCTGCACGGGCTTGGCGCTCAACTCCACCACTTCCGCCACACGCTGTTCGCACATTTCGGCCCGGGCTACCGGCTGATCGCGCTCGATCGTCCGGGATCGGGCTATTCGGTTCGGGCGCGCGGCGCGACGGGCCGGTTGCCCGAACAGGCCGAGCTCGTGCGGCGTTTCATCGAAACGCTGGGCTTGGAGAAGCCGCTGGTGGTGGGCCATTCGCTGGGCGGCGCCATCACGCTGACCCTGGCCGTGGAACATCCCGAGGCGATTTCGGGCATCGCCTTGCTGGCGCCGTTGACCCATATGCAAGCCGGCATGCGCGAGAAGTCCGGCTTGCTCAATATTCCATCACCACTCCGGCGCTGGATCATGGCCTACACGGTCGCGATACCGACGAGCCTGCGGTATGCGCGGCCGACCATGGAATTCATCTTCGCACCGCAGGCTTTTCCAGCAGACTACATGGTCGACGGCGGCGGCTGGCTCGGGCTGCGGCCAGCCCATTTCCAGGCAACATCCGCCGATGTCGTGGCCATCGAACGCGATCTCGGCCGTATCGAGCAACGCTATAGCGAGATCGCCATGCCCGCCGGCATCCTTTTCGGCACCTCCGACCAGGTCATCGACATCGGCATCCATGGCGAGCCGATGCAAGAAAAGATCAAAGGGCTCGGCTTCGAACCCGTCGACGGCGTCGGCCACATGCCGCAGTTCGTCGAACCGGAACGGGTCGCGGCCTTCATCCAGCGCATGGCCGCTCACGCATTTTGTGATGCGACTTCACCGCCGCTTCACAAGGAATTCAAGGAACCATTCGGCGGATGACCGGTTTGCCTCGTGTCGCACCCAAGGCGACAAAGACGAAACGGAGTAATCCAATGTACAAGAAACTTCTCGCAGCGTCCGTTCTGACGATCGGTCTCGCCACATCTGCCATGGCGCAGTCGTCGGACGGCACCTATTCCAACGATCAAGATTGGCTTCACCACAACTGGCTCTGGGGCAACGAGGATTCCTCGAGCGTTGACCGTACCACGACCGGAAGCATCAATGCGGACGGTTCCGGGCTGAACACCTACGGCAACACTGGACCCTGCGCCTTCAATACCCCTGGTCCAGATGCCAATGCCCAGGGCAACGTCAACGACCAGTACTGCGGCAAATAGCCAGCCGGGCCCCGTGCTGGCCGCGGGACGTCTTTCTCTCCTGACGTCCGCGGCCGGCGCGCGACGATCAGGCGATCAGGCGATCAGGCTTAAGGTTGCATATCATTAGGCTGCGAAATCAGTCGGAGACCTCGGTCTGCGGCCGATCGCGGCCATCAGCCAGTTCCTCATGCCACTTGCCTTCGGCATCCTCATACTGGATGCCGTCAGTGGAGCCCGCCACCTGTTGCTCGGCTGAAGCGATTTCGGCTGCGCGCAGCGCGTCCTGGTGCGTGGGAAACGTCTCCGAGAAAGTGGCGCCGACCTTGTAGGCCCAGCCGCCGTCATGTTCGACGATCTTGTAAGTCAGCTTCGCCATGAAAACCTCCGGTTGAAAGGTCCGCCTGCTCAATGCAGCCGGTCGTCGGACAGTCTATCGTCTGGCACCAGCACTTCCGATTCCCTTGCGGCCTCGATCAGTGCTCGACGCGCATCCGCTGTCGAACGATAACCTTCCAGCACTTTGAGGCAAGTGTCGAGGGCATCACGATGGCGCGGGCCGCGATTGAGTGGCCACACCGTCATCAGGCATTCCGCCGCCTCCTGGGCGCTGCGGATTTGCCGATATTTGCCGACATGGCCAAGCTCGACCACGACGGGCGTTTCAAAAGGTTTGTTGTCCATCATGGCCGCAACGCAAAGCAGCCAATTTGGTTGCAAAAATGGCCTTCAGCCTGCGCCCAAAAGTCGCTTGCGACGCGCTTCAGTCTTTGTCTGATGCCTGTCCCAAAATCACGTGTCCCAAAACCGGATCCAGTTTTGGGCGACATGCGCGGCCAGCTCAGTAGCCGCAATTGTTGCGCAGCCAGCGCGCGTTCGCCCAGCCGGTCGTGCCGCCGATTTCGATCTGGTACCAGTTGCCGCGCCGGTCGAAGATCTCGGTGTGATCGCCATTGAACAGCTGCCCGATCATCCGCGACGACGAGTTTGGCCGTGTCCGCACGGCGAGAAAACCGCTGCCGGTCGCCAGATTGTAGCGGCCGGAAAGGCCGTGCACCGTACCTTCGCAATATTGCGCGACGCTCGCCGTTGACGCGCCAAGCCAAAACCCGGCAGCAGCCACGAACGCTGCCGCCGGCAAGAATGCCCTCATTGACATGATGTCCTCCCAAGCCCGGCCGCGCCCGCCGCAGCCTCACCCAACGTAGCAGTTCACGGCCGGAATTGAAGCGGGCGAACTGTCCGGGACCGCTGGCAGGGGCGTGCCGGTTTCAGGAAAACGGGCCGATCAGCCCGCCGCCTTCATCCAGTGCTCCATCGTCGTCACCGAGCGGGCGAGCTGCGGCGCCGGATGGATCTTTTCGCTGAACGTGGCGGCCGCGCGCCATCCCCAGCGCGGGTCGGCGAGGAAGGCACGCGCCAGCGCCACCATGTCGGCGCGGCCCTCGGCGACAATTGTCTCGGCCTGCTTCGGATCGTCGATCAGGCCGACCGCGCGGGTCGGGATGCCGGCGCCCTTGCGCACGGCTTCCGCCAGGTGCACCTGGTAGCCGGGGCCGCTGGGCAATTTCTGCAATGGCGAATTGCCGCCGCTGGAGCAGCAGAGATAAGCGACACCCTCGGCCTTCAGGGCTTTCGCCACCTCGATCGCGTCCTCGACGTCGAAGCCGCCATCGACCCAGTCCTTCACCGACAGCCGTGTGCCGAGCATCAGCTTCGGTACCGC
Organism: Mesorhizobium sp. B263B2A; assembly: GCF_020165775.1. Classification (NCBI taxonomy): domain Bacteria; kingdom Pseudomonadati; phylum Pseudomonadota; class Alphaproteobacteria; order Hyphomicrobiales; family Phyllobacteriaceae; genus Mesorhizobium; species Mesorhizobium sp. B263B2A. Next base: position 73,701 of record NZ_JAIUIU010000006.1, on the reverse strand, counting down.
TCGCCTCACCGCCCTGGCGATTTCGACGACAAGACGCATCCGGTTTTCCAGCGAGCCGCCCCAGCGGTCCGTGCGCTGGTTGGACAGCGGCGACAGGAACTGGAAGATCAGGTAGCCATGCGCGGCATGCAGTTCGATGAAGTCGAAGCCGGCACGTTCGGCCCGCCTCGCGGCCTCGGCGAACCGCTCGATGAGTTGCAGGATCTCCTCGTCCTCCAGAGCGTGCGGCACGTTCCAGCCGGTGTCGTAGGCAATGGCCGAGGCCGAGACGGTCTGCCACGGATCTTCGTTTGGCTGCAGCGGGCCGCCGCCCTCCCAAGGCTTGCGGTTCGAGGCCTTGCGGCCGGCATGGGCAAGCTGCGTGCCGAATTTCGTGCCGGGCGCGGCCACTCGCCTGGCGGCGTCCAGCGTCCGCCGCGCGGCGGCTTCATTGTCTTCGGAATAGAGGCCAAGGCAGCCATGGGTGATGCGCCCGCGCCGCTCGACATCGGTCATCTCCACCGTAACCATGCCGGCGCCGGACATGGCAAGGTTCATCCAGTGGTAGAGGTGCCAGTCGCTGGCCGATCCGTCCTCGGCGGAATACTGGCACATCGGCGCCACGGCGATGCGGTTGGGGAAGGTCAGCCCGTCGAGCGTGATCGGCTGGAAAAGCGATGTCGTCATGAGGAAACTCCGGGGAGGGGAACGCGCTATTTAGGGAGCGGACCTCTTCCATACCACACACGAGAGAGTGAAGCGCACTGGACCAATCGCTGGTCCGATTGCGCCGGAGCTGGTTCGCGGCTACGCCTGCATCCGCCAGCAAGCACCGAGGTATCCCATGGAAGATCGCGTTCGCATCCGCTCGGAAGAGGTTCTCTCCGACGACTGGGCGGTCCTAAAGAAGACCGTGCTCGACTATCGCCGGCGTGACGGCCAGTGGGAAACGCAGATCCGCCAGACCTATGATCGCGGCGACGGCGCGGTGATCCTGCCCTATGATCCCCAGCGTTCGACCGTGCTCCTGGTGCGCCAGTTCCGCTACCCGGCCTACGTCACCGGCCACCGCGAACCGCTGATCGAGGCCTGCGCCGGCCTGCTCGACGAAAACGATCCCGAGACCGCCATCCGCAAGGAGGCCGAGGAAGAGCTCGGTTACCGGTTGAAGGACATCGAGCGGCTGTTTTCGCCGTATATGAGCCCCGGCAGCGTCACCGAGCGGCTCTGGTTCTTCGTCGCCCGCTATTCACCCGCCGACCGCATCTCGGCCGGCGGCGGCGCGGCCGAAGAAGGCGAGGACATCGAAGTCCTGGAAATGCCGCTCGACGAAGCGCTGGCCGGCATTGCCGATGGCCGCATCATCGATGCCAAGACGATTATTCTGATCCAGCATTTGAAGCTGAACCCGATGAGGGCTTGAGCCGAGCGGGCCTTTCGGCGGTCTATCAGCGTCGGGAGGAAGAATGGGTGTCATCAATGCGGCCGGTGAGATAGAGAGCGCCGCCGCGGTTGTGGTGCTGATCGCTGCTTAGCGCTTTGGTGGCGGAAATGGCACTATGCTCCCTGCAGCAAACAGTATGCCGGGCGGCGGTGGAGGCCCGACGACTACAACCTCGACGCCGGCGAGATTGACTGTCATCGAGCCGGAGACCGAGCTTGGTGCAGCGACCGATGCTGGACCGACCAACCACGGAGTATGAGCGACCTGAATGCGGATGTCCGCACCTTCGGCGCGTCTGATCAGTGCATTATGCTCCGTGTTCGCAAAGAATTCGATCTTCGGAAGAGCCCCAACATTATTCGGGTTCGGGATGCTGACTGTCAGGACATTGGCGCCAACCGACCGGTTAGTCGATGCGACCTCCCGAATCGACTCGACGAGAATGCGCTCGGCATCTGCCAAACTTAGTTTGCTACTCGTTTTCCTGTGCTCGTCGAGCTTGGCCGAAAGTACGTTCAATCCTTCCGTTTCGGCACCGATGGCGCTGAGAACGATCTTCTTGGGAGGGCCAAGCCACGGCTTCGGAGTACTGACGGACCGTGTGGTTCGGAAACGATTCCATACGAGCTCTCGGACGAATGGAAAATATTGAGATCGCGTTATCCGCCACCCGGCTACTTGGATGTGCAGGCCGTGCTTTGGCTCGGAGCGCTCATCGAGCGCAGCCTTTAGCGCATGAATGATTTGATTCAGGCTTCGCTTCTGCGGTCTGCCACCTGCGGCGGTCAGAACGCCGGCCTCTGCCGAGAGCTTTGAAATGGTTCGCGCGATCCATTCGTCAGTCTGAAGGCCGTCTATGTAAGCGATTCCGGAGAAGCTGATTGCTGCCAGCCCATCCCGTGCTCTGACGACCACGGTCTTGTTGGCCATTGCATTGTGGATGACGGCAGTACCTTGGAAGGTGACCAGCCTGTCGCTCGCCTGTATGATATAAGCAGGCGTGGAGATGGTGAGGATCAAGGTCATTTTCGGATCAACAGAAGTCGGGCCAGGGATCGGACGCACCTTTCCACGCCACCGTATCTGGTGAGTCGGCAGACGCCGTTACAAGTACGGTACTATTAAGTTTTTCTAATACCTAAACCGGCTCCGACGCCTCTTGGCAAACGGCCGGCCTTAGGGATTCAGCCGCCGATCGACAGGCTCGGGTCTGGCCATGGCTCAATGCATCAGGATCGCGTCGGGCTGTTGGCGGACTAGCTATGCCTCCCCGAGTCGTGATAACGAAAGCCATTGCCAGGGGGCTGGGGCGTGACAATAGCAACTTGCTACATTTCGCCAGAGGGCATCGTGCTCGGGGCAGATAGCACCACGACCTACAGCCTGGACGAAGGCAATCACTACTTCAACCATGCGCAGAAGCTCTTCGAAATTGGAGAAGAAAGTACGCTCGGGATTGTAACTTGGGGATTGGGCAGCCTCGTCGATCAAAGCTATCGAACCCTCGTCGCCAATTTGGCCGATCAATTCATTAAGGCTCTACCTGCGACTGTCGAGGCGGCCGCTAATGCTTGGATTGATCTTTTCTGGGATGCATATCGAAACTCGGCTGTGGTTGGCCCGGCTCTGCAAGAAGTCCAACTGCTCGACAAAAAAGCTTCCCACGATCCGGCGAATCCGGGGGCTATTGGAATGCGTAGCGAGGCAGAGGAGAAGCAATACAATGTACTCCGAAGCACTCTCGTTGTAGGCTTTTGCATTGCGGGATATGTGCCCACTGATCGAACGCCCCATGCATTCGAGATCATCTTTGATCCGCTGGGTACCAAGCCAGCGCCAGTAGCGATCGTGGGGACACAAAGGTTTTGGGGTGCCCCCAATATGATCAATCGTTTGTTGATTGGCATGGATGACCCCCTTTTCGACAGCATAATGAACTCGGGGCACTGGAACGGAACGAACACCGATTTGCTCGCCATCGTGCAACAGCACGCCATCTCTCACCCGATCCTGCCGATCAGAGATGCGATAGATTTCACTCACGCGTGCATAACGAGTACGATTAAGGCCCTCAAGTTCTCGAATTTTTCACAAATTTGTGGCGGTCCTGTTGAGATCGCCCTAATTACGACCGATCGAAAGTTTCGGTGGGTCCGACATAAGCCGTGGGATACGGCGATCACCGAAGGAGCAATCTAGTGGCCAAGACAGCAACGAGCGTGATCACCAAAAAACCATCGCAGATCGCCAACGCCGACTTGACGAAGAAAGGGGCCGGCTCACGACATGAGTCTGCTTCAGAGATTGCGCGCCGTATCCTTGGCGATCAGCGCCAAGGGGTGCAAGTCTTGGCGCAGAACGTGTTCGTACACCGAGCACTTTCCAAATAATTACTCCCATCAAAGGATTGGCAACGTCGGTTGGCACTTGGACGCAAAGGGCGCCGAGTAGTCGCATTGTGACGCACTTTACGGTCCGGCTAACCAACGGCTACCCAAACACAGTTCCACCACGGTATCCCCGATATTCATAAAAGCCGGACTGTAGTTCGATTTCAATATGGTGCGGACGACGGGAATCGAACCCGTACGATCAGAGATCGAGGGATTTTAAGTCCCTTGCGTCTACCAATTCCGCCACGTCCGCAGGCCAGCCCTTTTCAGACGCCAGACACAGGCCGTCAAGTCGTGTTCTTGGGCTGTCTGAACGCGCAACCCAGAGGAGGGCGCTTGGCGATACTGGTGCGATCGCGGAATTATCCTCGCCGGAGGCTGTGGTAACATTGGCGCGGCGGATTTAATCCGCCATGGCCGGCGCCTCTCAGGCCCAACCCATTCCCCCGCCCCCTGCGGGCGTCGGCCGCCCCCCGCATCAGCAGGATCGATCCACAAGCCAAGGCCTTGTCGGCAGTGTGACGCCGTTGGCGATGTTCAGAACTTGTAGCTCAGATTGACGCCGACGGTGTTCAGCTTCGTATCTTGATCGCGGTCGGTGAAGCCGTTGGATCCATCAAAGTGCTCCGAGCCGAAATCGTAGTAGCGATACTGCGCGCCGACGACGAATTTGTCCGTCAACGCATAGTCGACGCCGGCGCCCACGGTCCAGCCGACATTCGTACGTGTTTCGGAGAAGGCGGCGCCCGCGGCTTGCGAGGTTTCGATGCCGGCGAAGGCGACGCCGCCTATGCCATAGACAAGCACGCGGTCCATGGCATAGCCGGCCTTTGCATTGACCGACCCGAACCACTTGACGTCGGTACCGAACGTGTTTCCCGCGCCTAGGTCGGCCGTCCCGTCGACGGAGGAATAGTTGAGGTCGGCCTCGGCGCCGATCACCGCCTGGTCGAATTGCCACAGCCCGGCGACGTGGCCGCCGACGAAGCCGCCGTCGATGTCGGGCGAGACGGAAAACGGTCCGCCGCCGGTTCCGGAGATATCGGATTGGCCCAAGCCATAACCCGCCTGCATACCGGCATAGTAGCCGGTCCAGTCGAAGCCGGGCTCGGTCATCGGCACATCGACCGTCGGGTCGGCTGCCAAAGCCGGCACGGACAGGGCTGCAAGAAGACCGGCACTTGCGACGATCAGGCGGTGCATCGAACTCCCCGGACCAAGAGCCAGAAAAATCCTTGCGGGCAACGTAACCTGATTTGCCGCAAAACGGAATCAGATTTCCGATAGCGGCCTATGCCGCTGCCGCGCCGGTGCGGTGGCAAGCCTGGCGGCGTTGCCGTCACAGCGTCGGTAAAGGCCGAATAGGCTTTGCGAGGGCTGGGCAGGCCTCACCCTATCCGCTGTTTGGCGCTGGTCAAAACCAGGCGGGCTTGGCACAGTCGCACAAACAGGAGTTCCTTCATGGCAAAGAAGCCGGCGGCGCAAGCGACGAAACCCAAGCCCTGGACCGAGATGGCGACGCATCTCGTCGACGTCGCCATGGGCCGCAAGCCCGCCGATCTCGTCATCCGCAACGGCCGCTGGGTGAATGTTCATTCCGGCGAGATCATCGCCGGCACCGACATCGCTATTGCCGGCGGCCGCTTCGCCTATTGCGGACCGAATGCCAGCCACGCGATCGGCCAGGGCACCAAGGTGGTCGACGCCGGCGGGCGCTATCTGGTGCCCGGCCTCTGCGATGCGCATATGCATGTCGAGAGCGGCATGGTGACGGTGACCGAGTTCTGCCGCGCCGTCATCCCGCACGGCACCACCTCGATGTTCATCGACCCGCACGAGATCGCCAATGTGCTGGGCCTGCCCGGCGTGCGGCTGATGCATGACGAGGCGGTGGCCATGCCGATCAACGTGCATGTCCAGATGCCGTCCTGCGTACCTTCGGCGCCAGGGCTCGAACATGCCGGCGCCGAGCTGACGGTCGCCGATGTGGCGGAGGCGATGAGCTGGGAAAACATCATCGGGCTCGGCGAAGTGATGAATTTTCCCGGCGTCATCGCCAACGATCCGGTGATGTCGGGCGAGATCGCTGCGACCGTGAAGGCGGGCAAGACGGTCGGCGGGCACTATGCCTCGCGCGATCTCGGCCTGCCGTTCCACGGCTATGTCGCCGGCGGCCCGGAGGACGACCATGAGGGCACGCGCGCCGAGGACGCCATCGCCCGCGTGCGCCAGGGCATGAAGGCGATGCTGCGGCTGGGCTCGGCCTGGTACGATGTCGCCTCGCAGATCAAGGCGGTGACGGAAGGCGGCATCGACCCGCGCAATTTCATCCTGTGCACCGACGACAGCCATTCCGGCACACTGGTCCACGAAGGCCACATGGACCGGGTGGTGCGCCACGCCATCAGCCAAGGCCTGAAGCCGGTGACGGCGATCCAGATGGCGACGATCAACACCGCCCAGCATTTCAGGCTGGAGCGTGAGATCGGTTCGATCGCGCCGGGGCGGTTGGCCGACCTGCTGATCGTCTCCGATCTCGCCGCGATGACCATCGACGAGGTCTATGCGCGCGGCGTCAGGCTGGCCAAGGGCGGCAAGCTGGACATCGACATTCCGGCCTATGACTATCCGAAGACGGCGAAGAACACCGTCAAGTTGGGCAAGAAGCTGAAGGCCGGCGATTTCGACATTACGGCGCCCAAGGGCGCCAACGAGGTGCGGGTGCGGGTCATCGGCGTCATCGAGAACCAGGCGCCGACGCGGGCGCTGGAGGCGGATCTTGCCGTGGAGGACGGGCTGGTCGCCATGGATCGCCGCAACGACATCTGCCAGATCGCGCTGGTCGAGCGGCACAGGGGCACCGGCGGCGTCACCAACGCCTTCGTCTCCGGTTTCGGCTATATGGGTGACTGCGCCATGGCTTCCAGCGTGGCGCATGACGCCCACCACATCATCTGCGTCGGCACCAACAAGCAGGACATGGCGCTGGCGGTCAACCGGCTGGGCGAGGTCGGAGGCGGGGTCGTGCTGTTCTCCAAGGGCAAGGAACTGGCGCTGGTCGAAATGCCGATTGCCGGCCTGATGTCGGACGAGCGGGCCGAGATCGTCGCCGCCAAGGCGGACAAGCTGACCGAGGCGATGCGCAAGATGGGCTGTTCCCTGAACAACGCCTACATGCAGCACTCGCTGCTGGCGCTGGTCGTCATTCCGGAGCTCAGGATCTCCGACGTCGGCCTGATCGACGTCACGACGTTCCAGAAGGTCGATCTGTTCGTTTAATGCTGACGATACTCAGGTGACGTAGGCCTATCAGGGGTTGCTCAGCCACCGGTAGCGATCGTCAGCACCTTGAACGGCGTGGTGATGACGATCTCGGCGACCGAGCCGACGGCCTTGCCGAGGCCCTGGCCGAGATTGTTGAGCTGCGTCGGGTCGGGTTCGTCCGACGCCAGGCCGGCCGGCGCCCGCAACCGGTCTCCGAGCAACTGCACCAGGATCGGATTGTCGGCGAATTTCGCATGGTTGAGGCCACCGTCGCCGCCCTTGGTCTTGGTCAGGTCGGCCACTAACACGCCATAGCTGGCGAGATCGGCCGCATCGCCATAATCGCCGACACGCGGTTTGTCGCCGGAGATAAGGGAGGACAATTTGAGTGCCCGGTCATCGCCTGAAAGCAGCACGGCGAACGGCTTGTCGGGCTTGCCATAGCGGATCATCTGCTTCTTGAACACGTCGACATCGATGTCCGGGGAGGCGAGGATGACGTAACCGAGCTTGCCACCGAGATCGCGGTCGCCGGTGATGGCGAGCTGGCGCAGCGCCTCCATCGTCAACCAGGTGCCCATCGAATGCGCGATGATGTCGATACTCTTTACCCGCGTCTTGGCGAGCATCCTGAGCGTCGCCTCGAGATCGTCACGGGCGGCGGTGGAACTGTCCTTGTCGTAGATATAGCCCGTGGTCTTGGCGCTCGACGCCCAGGAAAACAGCACCGGCGTGCCCGGATAGTTCGTGTCATGGGCGATTTGCGTCAGCCGGTAGATGCCGTCGTCGAAGCCATTGTTGAAGCCGTGCACGAAGACCAGCGCACGGTCGCCGCGCATCGCGATGTCGGCGCCGACCGCCTTGGCGAATTGCGGTGCGCCTTCATAGTAGGTGACGTCCTTGGCGGTGAAATCCTTCGCCGGATTGCTGTTGGCGGATCCCTTGGCCCGCTCGATGGCGCCGACCTGATGACTCCTGGGAACGGTAACGTCCACGCGGGCGTAGCTGGTGGTCAGGGAACGGTCGCCGTCGAACACCTGCCGCGGATCCTTCGTTGCCCTCTGGCGCGTCGTCGCAACGAAAATCTCATGTGTAGCCGCGATGTCCGAAGCTGGCGCGGCGACGGTGGTCTTGTTGAGGAGGTCATGCGTAGGGCCGGCGCAGCCGCCGATGGCGAGCACAAATGCGACGAGCAAACCCTTCAAACGCACAGTCACACGTTGGCTCCCGCAGCGGGGGACGTCAAACGCATGACGTCGCTGACTATTCCGATAAGGCCAGTGACCGGCGCGGTCCAGTTCAAAGTGGATTGACGGCTCGGCAATGGTGAGCGGGCACGGCGCAATCCGCTGCGCCCGCATCTATTGTCCGAGCAGGCTGATGCGGTCGGTCACGTCGCGGTCGCTGGCAAAGCCGTCATCCTCGCGCAGCCGCTGGCCGATCATCTTCACCAGGGCCGGATTGTCGGCGAACTTTGTATGGTTGAAGCTGTCGCTGCCCTTGACCTTGGAGAGATCGACCACCGTCACGCCATAGGTGGCAAGATCGGCGGCATCCTTGTAGTCGCCGACGCGCGGCCGCGAACCGGCGATCAGGCCAGAGAGCCTGAGCGCCCGGTCGTCGTCCGATAACAGCAGGATGAACGGCTTGTCCGGCTTGCCGTAGCGGCGCATCTGGCTCTTGAACACGTCGACGTCGATGTCGGGCGAGGCAAGCACAACGTCGCCGAGCTTGCCGCCGAGGTCGCGGTCGCCGCTGATGGCCATCTGGCGCAGCGTTTCCATGGTCACCCAGGTTCCCATCGAATGCGCGACAATGTCGATACGCCGTGCGCCGGACTGCTGCAGCATGCGCAAGGTCACTTCCAGCTGGTCGCGGGCGGCACTGGCACTTTCCTTGTCGTAGACATAGTCGGTGGTCTTGGCGCCCGAGGCCCAGGAGAACAGCACGGGCGTGCCGGGATAGCCGGAATCGTGGACGATCTGGGTCAGGCGGTAGACGGCATCGTCGAAGCCGGTGTTGTAGCCATGGACGAAGACCATGACGCGGCCGCCGCGCGCGGCGATGTCGGCGTTGAGCGCACTGGAGAATTTCGGCTGGGTGTCGTAGCCGACGACCTCGGAGGCCATGAAATACTTGGCCGGATCGTTCGATTTGCCACGCGAGCGCCGCTCGATCTGGCCGGTTTGGTGGACGCCTGGCACGGTGACGTTGACACGTGCGTAGTTCAGCGTCGCCGAGCGTTCGCCATCGAAGACCTTGTTTGGATCGTCGGAATGCTTGCGCGTCGTGGCGATGAAGATCGAATGGTTGCCGGCGATTTCCGTCACCGGTACGGCCATGACCGCGCTGCCGAGCAGTTCCTCGGTTTGGCGGCCGCCGCAGCCCGCAACCAGCAAGGCAAGCGCAAGAATGCAAATCGTCTTCAAATGCACGTCAAAATTCCACGTCAAATTCCACCCGGGCCCAAACAAGGGCCGTCCACCCTCCGCGATATCTCCCCAGCAGGCCAAAGTGCGGCGGAAGTAAGTCGTGTCCAGCCGAAATCTCATCGGCGCCCGGCGATGGCCATCCTACTGTTGCGCGAAAGCCAAACGACGGCAGGAGGGCTGGAACGCCGCGGAAGGCCAGCACCCCAGGGCTCGGCCGGATGCCGCGAGCGGCACCGACGATGCGCGCTCACACCGTTTGCAGAGGACATCAACAAACGCTTTCAAGTGACTGTAATTATGACAGGAATATGTTGCAGTTGGCGCGACGCCAATCTGACAATGGTCTTGCCCCGCCGGATGTGCAATAGGGTTGGGTCTAACTCGCCTGCGGGCGGTCCGGGATGATCTTGCCATGACCAGCTTTTCCTCGCGCGTCGCCACCGCTGCTGCCGCGATCCGTCAGATTTTTCCGGAGACGCCGCTGCAGGAGAATGACTATCTGTCGAAAAAGACCGGGGCGCGGGTGCTGCTGAAGCGCGAGGATCTGAGCCCCGTTCGGTCCTACAAGATCCGTGGCGCTTTCAACTTCTTCCGCAAGGCGCTTGCCGCCGGCAACCAGGCCGAACTGTTCGTCTGCGCTTCCGCGGGCAACCATGCGCAGGGCTTCGCGTTCGTCTGCCGCCATTTCGGCAGGAAGGGCGTGGTGTTCATGCCGGTGACCACGCCGCAGCAGAAGATCGACAAGACCAGGCTGTTCGGCGGCGACTTCGTCGAGATCAGGCTGGTCGGCGACTTCTTCGACGACTGCTACCGCGCCGCCTTCGAATTCACCGAAAGTTCCGGCGCCCACATGGTGCCGCCCTTCGATCACAAGGACATCATTGAAGGACAGGCGACGGTCGCCTATGAGATCGCGGACCAGATGCCGGGCGCGCGCATGCCCGACATCGTCATGCTGCCGGTCGGCGGCGGGGGCCTCGCTGCCGGGGTGACGCACTACTTCGCCGATCAGGGCCGGGAGGCGCGTTTCGTCTTCTGCGAACCGGCCGGGGCGCCGAGCCTGCGCGAAAGCCTTGCGGCGGGAAAAAGGCTGAAGCTCGCCAAGGTCGACAATTTCGTCGACGGTGCCGCGGTCGCCGAGATCGGCCGCGAACCGCTGCGGCATCTCAAGGAGTTCGCTGCCGACACGGTGCGGCTCATCCCGGAAAACCGGCTCTGCGCCACCATGATCGAGATGCTGAATGTCGAAGGCGTCGTGCTGGAGCCGGCCGGCGCGCTGGCGATCGATGCGCTGAAGGATTTTTCCAGGAAGGAGATCCGGGGCAAGACCATTGTCGCCGTGGTCTCGGGCGGCAATTTCGATTTCGAGCGGCTGCCGGACGTCAAGGAGCGGGCGCTGCGCTTCGAGGGACTGAAGAAATACTTCATCATCCGCTTTCCGCAGCGGCCGGGCGCGCTGCGTGACTTCCTCGAACTGCTCGGTCCGGACGACGACATCGCGCGCTTTGAATATCTGAAGAAGTCGGCGCGCAATTTCGGCTCGGTTCTGATCGGCATCGAAACCAAGGATCGCCGCAATTTCGATCTGCTGAAGGCGAATTTCGAGGCCGAGGGCGTCCAGTATCAGGACATCACCGACAATGAGACATTGGCCGGGTTCATCATATGAGCGCAAAAACCTTCGTCGCCCTGTTTTCCGGGATCAATGTCGGCGGCAACCGCATCGTCAAGATGGCGGAGTTGCGGACGTTTTTCGCGGATCTCGGCTTTTCCGACGTCGCCACCTATGTGCAGAGCGGCAATGCCGTGTTCCGGGCCACGAAGGGCGATGCCGCCGCGCTTACCAAACAGATCGAGGCGGCCTTCGAAAAGAAATGGGGTTTTCATTCGCGCATCATGGTGCGCGATCTCTCATGGTTCGAACGGCTGGTGAACGAAAATCCCTATCCGGAAGCGGCCGCCGACCACACCAAGCTCCATGCCTATGCGCTGGAGCGCGAGCCGACCGCCGAAGAGGTGGCGCGGCTCGCCGAAAAGTGCACCGGCCCCGAGCGCTTCGAAGTCAAGGGAGACGTGCTCTATCTCAGCGCGCCGGACGGGCTCGGCAAATCGGTATTTGCCAACCTCATTCCGCGCGTTCTGAAGGTGCCTTGCACGGCGCGCAACTGGCGCTCGGTGCTGGCGTTGCTGGAAATGGCCGGTAAGGCCGGCAAGAACTAGGACTACGCCGCCGGAGCCCGCTTCCAGTCGAAACTCAACTCTTCGCGGAAGGCAAAGCGCTTGATATGATCGGCAACAACGCTTTCCAGGCGCTCGAGCGAGCCTGCTTCGTCAGTCGATACCGCGATGTGCAGCGCACTTGCATCGGCCTCCATTGTGGTGCGGCCGAGCGAGAGATCGATCGTGCCATGGGTGGGATCGAACTCGACCGGGAATTTGTGCGCCCAGTGCTTGCACAATTGCTGCAAATAGCGGCTGGCATGTTCGGTGGCGACGTCGGCATGGCTGGACGGCATGACTGAATTCTCCGCGGGCGGACGCCCATTGGCATGACAAGGCGCCGGCGGTTCAAAGCCGGCGCGACATCGGACAGATAGGCGCTGTGTTGCCGAACGCCAAAGGCCGCCGGGCAATATTCGCCCGGCATGGATGGAAGCTTACCAGCTTCCGGTGTTCGCCATCGAAGCCCAGGGCTCGGCCTTGGCCTTGGCCGGACCTTTCTGCAAAAGCTCGATGGAGATGCCGTCGGGTGACCTGACGAAGGCCATGTTGCCGTCACGCGGCGGCCGGTTGATGGTGACGCCGCTGTCCATCAGCCGCTGGCAGGTGGCATAGATGTCGTCGACCTCATAGGCGAGGTGGCCAAAATTGCGCCCGCCCTTGTAGTCTTCCGAATCCCAATTGTAGGTGAGTTCGACCAGCGGTGCCTTCTCGTTGATGCCGCTTTGCTCGTCTTCCGGCGCGGCGAGGAAGATCAGCGTGTAGCGGCCCTGCTCGTTTTCATAGCGGCGCACTTCCTTCAGGCCGAGCTTGTTGCAATAGAAATCGAGCGAGGCATCGACATCGGCGATGCGGACCATGGTGTGCAGATAGCGCATGTGTTTTCCTCGATTTGTTGGGTTGCGGCGCAACATAGGGTCGGGTCGCTCAAAGGGCAATCGTCGGGCCGCGGGGATGCCGGCAAAGAACAAATACGGTGTTCCCGCAATGAACCGTGAAAAAAGGCACGTCAGGTCTTGCACACACGGGAAGCGCCGGTGTTAATCTGGTATCAAGAATCAGTTGCGGTGTTCTTGAAAAGAGGGGGCATTCTTATGGGGGAAAAGGCCTCTTTGACGGGGCGGGCCGATACCCTTGGCGACGCCTTGACGCGCGACGAAGGCGGCGATGCTGCCGATCTCGTCGAAATAGCCGGCGCCATCAAGTGGTTCGATGTGGCCAAGGGGTACGGGTTCATCCTTCCGGATGACGGTATTTCGGGCGATATCCTCCTCCATGTGACATGTCTTCGACGGGACGGCTTCCAGACAGCCCTGGAAGGCGCGCGCGTGGTCTGCCTTGTCAAACAGGGCGAGCGCGGCCTGCAGGCCTTCCGCGTGCTGTCCATGGATGTCACCACCGCCGTCCATCCCGCGGAAATGCAGGAGCAGCGCACCCATGTCTCGGTGACGCCGGAGAGCGGGCTCGAACGTGCCTTGGTCAAATGGTTCAACCGCACCAAGGGATTTGGCTTCCTGACGCGCGGCGAGGGTACCGAGGACATTTTCGTCCATATGGAGACCTTGCGCCGCTACGGCATCACCGAGCTTCGGCCTGGACAGGTCGTGCTGGTCCGTTTCGGGCGCGGTGACAAAGGCCTTATGGCCGCCGAAATTCACCCCGATATGGGTACCTTGCCGGTCTCGCATTAGGGCGACCCGGCCGAGGATTTCGTATGGCTCACAGGAACTGGCTGACGGCGGGCGTGGTCTGCGCCGTTGCTGCCGTCATCGTCGCCGCAGGCGCTTTCTTCTATTTCCAGGTGCCCAGCGCGGCCGATGGCCGGGCGATGGTCCTTCCTGTCGATCCGGCGCCACTGGTCGCGGTGACGAAAAGCGGCGAACGCTCCTTTTCGATCGAAGTCGCCGATAACGAGGCAGAGCGGGAGGCCGGCCTGATGTTCCGCGAGGACATGGCCGACGATCGTGGCATGCTGTTCGTCTTCGACGAGACCCGTGAGGTCAATTTCTGGATGAAGAACACGCCGATGCCGCTCGATCTGATCTTTGTCGGCCAGGACGGCAGGATCCGGGCGATCAAGCAAGGTGAGCCGCAATCCGAGGCGATCGTGTCGCCAGGCGAGCCGGTCCGCTTCGTGCTCGAACTCAAGGCCGGCACGGCCGCCCGGGACGGTATCGCGGACGGCGATCTGTTGCGCCATCCGGCGATCGGCACCGCATCGGGGCCTGGCGTGCCGCCGGCCGACAAGGGCGATGCGCCCAACGGCGGCGGTTGAGTACGCAGGCGGGTCGCTGATGCAGTATTTTTCACACGACGGTTTCGATCTTGCCTTCCTCGACCGCCAGCCGGCATCGGGCGAGGGCGATCCGGTGCTGATGATCCACGGCTTCGCTTCGAGCCACTATGTCAACTGGGTGTCGCCCGGCTGGTTCAAGACGCTCAACGATGCCGGTTACCGCGCCATCGCCTTCGACAATCGCGGCCACGGCTCGTCGTCCAAGAGCTATGACGAGGCCGACTACACGCCCGACGCCATGGCCTCCGACGCGGCCGCCCTGCTGGATCATCTCGGCATCGAACGTGCGCACGTGATGGGTTATTCGATGGGCGCGCGTATCGCGGCGTTCCTGGCGCTGTCAGATCCCGACAAGGTGGCGACGCTGGTCTTCGGCGGCCTCGGCATCGGCATGATCGACGGTGTCGGCAACTGGGATCCGATCGCCGCGGCCCTTCTTGCCGACGATCCGGCCACGACCACCCATCCGCGCGGCCGCTCGTTTCGTGCCTTCGCCGACCAGACCCGCAGCGACCGCCGGGCGCTTGCCGCCTGCATCGCCAAATCGCGGGAGCTGTTGAGCGAGGAAGATATCGCCCGCATCGCCCAACCGACGCTGATCGCCGTCGGCACCACCGACGACATTGGCGGTTCGCCGGACGAGCTAGCCGCCCTGATGCCGAACGCCAGGGCTTTTCACATCGAGGGCAGGGACCATATGCTGGCGGTCGGGGACAAGACCTTCAAGCAGCGCGTGCTGGAGTTCTACGCCGAACATCCGCTTTGAAGCTGCGCGCCAGTGCCGGGCTCAGTCTCGGCCCCTTGCGCCTTGAACCGACTTTGCGAGCGTTTGTCGGAGCCCTGTTCGATACGATCCCGGTGGCACGAACTACTTAAGGTGACCTACACAAGGGCGTCACGGGGACCGATCACGCAGGCTTTTGCAGCGCCTCCAGCGACCGCGCCATGTTCAGCCTGGCCTGCGGCTCGAAACGTTGGCGAAATTCCTCCGTGTGGAAGATGTGCGGACGGGCAAGGAAATTCGTCAGCACCGCGCCGCGGCCGGCACGCCACATCGGCTCCTCGACCCAGTCATATTCGCGGCGGACCGCGCGCTCATAGGCGTCGAAAGCATCCGGCCCGGCACCCAGGATCGACAGATCCATGTCGAGGAACAGGCTGGCGTCCCGCGTGGCCGTTGCGTCGTCGAACCGGGGCAGTTCATGCGTTGCGGTGGCCAGGATCATCGCGCTGATACGGCTCAGGCGCCCGGCATCGATGCGGCCTGCGAGCCATTTCTCGGCAAGAGCCGCACTTTTGGCCTCATTGTCCTTGGCCTTGCTGTCGTAGATGGCGTCGTGGAACCAGATTGCCGCCTCGACGGCCTGGGGGTCGCCGAGCAGCCGCCGATAGTCGCCAGCCAGCGCCAGCATCGCCTCGATATGGGCAAGGTTGTGGTAGTGGCGGCCCTTTGCCTGGTAGAGCGCCGAAAGCTCGGTTTTCACTGCATTGTCGATCAAGGGTTCGTTTTCCATGGCTGCTTGAATTCCTGCGAACCAAATCCATTTGACAGAGCACTAAGGAAAATTGAGTTCAATCGTGCTATGATCTGGCCTATATGTGCGGCCAGATAGCAGGCAGCACCACAGGCAAGCTAGCAGGACGCAGGACAAGACGTCGATGAACAGCATCAGCATTTCCCGCCACAGCGTGTTGCAGCCGGTCGATCCGATCTGGCGTTCGATCCGTGACGAAGCGATGGAAGCGGTCAACCGCGATCCGCTGCTTGCCGCCTTCCTCTATTCGACGATCCTCAATCAGGAGAGCCTGGAAGAGGCCGTGATCCACCGGATTGCCGAGCGGCTCGCCCATCAGGACATCGGCTCCGACCTCATCCGCCAGACCTTCAAATCGATGCTGGCCGACGACAAGGGCTGGCCGACCACGGTGCGCGTCGACATCCAGGCCTATTATGATCGCGACCCGGCCTGCGACCGGTTCATCATGCCGGTTCTCTATTTCAAGGGCTTTCATGCGATCCAGACCCATCGGTTGGCGCATTGGCTGTGGAACCAGGGCCGCAAGGATTTCGCGCTCTACCTGCAGAGCCGCTCGTCGTCGGTCTTCCAGACCGACATCAACCCAGCCGCGCGCATCGGCATGGGCATCTTCATCGATCACGCCACCGGCCTCGTCGTCGGCGAGACCGCGGTCATCGAGGACGACGTATCGATTCTGCACGGCGTGACGCTGGGCGGCACCGGCAAGGCCGGCGGCGACCGCCACCCCAAGATCCGCCGTGGTGTGCTGATCGGCGCCGGCGCCAAGATCCTCGGCAACATCGAGATAGGCCACTGCTCCAAGATCGCCGCGGGCTCGGTGGTGCTGTCACCGGTGCCGCACAACAAGACGGTTGCCGGCGTGCCGGCCCGTGTCGTTGGCGAGACCGGCTGCGATCAGCCTTCGCGCCAGATGGATCAGTTGCTGCCGTCGCAGACGATGGACCAGGTGGTCAGCTTCGATATCTGATTTTCCTCGCCGGCGCGCCGCCTTGGCGTGATCGCGATTTGCCCGGCGGCGCTGCGGCTTCCGGTGCAATACAGCGGGCTTGCCTTTACATCGCCATTGTCGACGTGCCAGAAGCGCCCTTCAAACCAGCAAGCCCGATGATCGGAGAAGACTGTTGAAGCCGGACGAAATCAGAAAGCTGGACGCCTATTTCAAGCGCGTCTTCCAGAACCCCAAGCTTGTGGTCAAGGCACGGCCGCGCAAAGAGGATTCGGCCGAAGTCTATGTCGGTGAAGAGTTCCTCGGCATCGTCTTCAAGGATGAGGACGACGGCGACTACAATTTCTCGATGGCGATCCTCGACATCGATCTGGCCTGAGCCAGCTATTTTCATGGCGGGCCGCGTCGAGCGCGGCCGGCCTCGGCACCTGTCCGTCAGTGCCCGGTTTTCAGGATTCGCGCGGCCTCGTTCGTCATTGCCGCGTCGAGCGCCTGCCAATCATCGAGAAACTCTTTCGGAAAACGATAGGTGAGGCTGAGATCCTCGCCGACATGGATATCCCGCTCGCAGGGCGCCAGCGATTCGCCGGCGCTCGGCCCGCTCAGGCATCGCGCCACGAAAGGGGCCTTGCCCTCCCCCTTGCCGACAACCAGCACCTCGTTCAGGTAGCCTGACTTCTCGTTGAAGCCGTAGACCGTCGTGCCGCCAGGCCCGGGAATGCCGGGCTGGACGATCAGAGCACTGTAGATCGGCGCGAACCGGCCGCTCATGTCGCGCGACATCATCTGCTGTTCGAAGGACAGGAAGATGATGTTCTTGGCTGTCCCGGTGTGATTGAAGTCGTCGCTCGCCGCCGCACTGTAGCCGTCCATCTGGGGGTAGCGCAGATAAAGGTCGAGACGCGAGGCGATGCCGTCGCGCCGGGCCTGGGCGAACCGGATGGTGTTGGCTGGAACGGCAATGACATTGTTGCCGATCACCACCTGATGGATGGTCGGATCGTCCGTATAGCCGGCCATGGCGATGGAGTGGCCGAACCATTTGCCGCCAAGGCTGATGGCGATCGACAGCAAGGCCAGCGCCGCGAAGGCGTAGAACACCCGCTTCATCAGCACGGAATCGACCACGGTGAGCTCGGGGCCGTCGGCGATCGTTGCCTGTTTCATCTCGGTCCTCGAATCCAGCTTGCCATGCGCCTTGGGTGTCCCTCGGCGGCACACATCGCTCGGCACGGCTCTTGCAGCCTTGCTGAAACGACTGTGCGATTTCATGGTAAATGGAAGGTTAAGATGACTGATATGGAGCCCTTCCTGTTCGCTTTTGTCGTCGGGCTGACTGTCTGCGGGCTGATCGGCTCGACGATGGAACTGGTGTCAGGCCGCAAGGTCGCCTTCGCGGAACCCTATGTATCGGCCTCGCATGTGCTGCGCTCGCTGGCGGCGACCGCCGGCGCCGGGCCATTCATGTTGGTCAACGATGCCCTGGATGCCCGACGCCAGAACCGCATTTCGACAGTGGCGCTCTTGTCGTGCGGTTGCACCGCGATTGCCTGGTCCCTGGCGCTGGGCATCGTCGTGCTTGCCATTGCCTCATGGACGATCCGTCTCCTAGGGTCCGGCATTCCAGCTTGAATGCGATTCGGAGGCCGACAATGCCGCTTTATGCGATCGATGGAACGGAGCCCAGTTTCGTGGACGCCGGCTCGAACTGGATCGCACCCGATGCGACACTGATCGGCAATGTCAGGGTCGGCCGCAACGCAGGGTTCTGGTTCGGCGTCGTCATCCGCGGCGACAATGAACCTGTTGTCATCGGCGCCGACACCAATGTGCAGGAACATACGGTCATGCACACCGATCCCGGCTTTCCGCTGACCATCGGCGAAGGCTGCACGATCGGCCACCGGGCGGTGCTGCATGGCTGCACGATCGGCGACAACAGCCTGATCGGCATGGGCGCCATCGTGCTGAACGGAGCGAAGATCGGCAGGAATTGCCTGGTCGGTGCCGGCGCGCTGGTCACCGAAGGCAAGGAATTCCCGGACAATTCGCTGATCGTCGGCTCACCGGCCAAGGCGATCAGGGTGCTGGACGACGCGGCAGTCGCCAGGTTGCGCGGGTCGGCCGCGCACTACGTCGCCAACGGCAAACGCTTCAAGGCAGGGCTGAAGAAGGTTTGAGGCCAGTCTGGCTTGTTCCTGTTGCCGACAGTCGCAGCCCAATTCACCGTCCGCTAGAGCCGCGCCCGGCTATCGCACCACGCAACAATGAGGCGCCGGCTTTAAAGCCTGCATTGTCGGCCTCCTCGATGGCTGTCGTATAGTTGTCGATGCGGGTTTCGAGCATCGGGTCGGCGCCTGCCGCCAAAAGCAGGCGGATTGCGTCGGCGCTACGAATGACCACTGAATAGTGAAGCGGTGTCCAGTCGTTCACGCCCCGCATGTTGGGATCGGCGCCACCGTCGATCAACAGTCTGACGATTTCCAGTCGGTCGGTGCGGTCGGTGGACAGCGCGGCAATGATTGCCGGAAAGCCACCGTGATCCTGATAATTCGGATCGGAGCCCGCATCCAGCAAGGTCGAGATGAAGCCGACCGGGCTCCAATAGATCGCATATTCCAGCGGGTGGCCGAGGCCGAGTTCAAACGGCATGCGTTCGTTGAACCAGCGCGGCGAGTCGCCCAGGGCTTTGCCAAGGCCATCGAAGTCACCGGCCTTGAACGCGTCGCCGATCGCCTTGAACAGACGATGGCGCTCGCATCGATCTTCCGGGATTTCCAACATCACCGTGATCCAGGTGGCGAAATCAATGGCGTATAGTGCCTCCACCTGCTGCTCGTGGAAAGGTGGGTCGGGATGACACCATTGGCTCGACCGATCTTCAGGGCCGCCAAAGGTGATGGGTTGCTCAAGCGACCGCCAGAAATGGCGGAGCCGGCCCGGGGACGGGGCCGGCTCCTATAACCCGGTCGTTGGGGACGGGGAGGGTGGGGACTCGACCGGGTTTCTCCTGAAGCGCGTCCCATTCGTGCGACGCGCTTGATCTCTGTTCTCTGTGCGCCCTTAGCGGACGCTGGCGACCGCGTCGGAGCGGCCGTCGTTGATCGTCACCCAAACGCCGGAATTCTCGGTCGATTGGCGCTTGAGATAGGTGTAGTCGGTGTCCGTCCAGGACAGCACCTTGGTTTGCAGATTGTCGAGAATGAACTCGCCGAGGCTGGTGCGCACGGTCAGCACGGCATGGCCGTCGCCGTTCGGCTGGCGGGCGACCGTCATCAGCAGGTCGCCGGCCGGCACGCCGATATCCATCAGCGCGCGGCGCTTTTCCAGCGCGTA
This sequence comes from Mesorhizobium sp. B263B2A, assembly GCF_020165775.1. Taxonomy (NCBI): domain Bacteria; kingdom Pseudomonadati; phylum Pseudomonadota; class Alphaproteobacteria; order Hyphomicrobiales; family Phyllobacteriaceae; genus Mesorhizobium; species Mesorhizobium sp. B263B2A. Next base: position 53,850 of record NZ_JAIUIU010000006.1, on the reverse strand, counting down.
GTCCTCGCAGTCGCCATAGCCATTGTCGGGATAGGCCCAGTATTCCTCGACACCGTAGTTTTCCATGTCGGTGCGCGGCTTGACGCGGGTGTTGACCGAATTGTTGATGTTGATGATCGTTGCCCAGAGCTTGCGGGTCAGGTCGACCGGCGCTCCCTTGGGCGTCTTCTCGTTGCATTCGCCGGGAATGCGCTGGCAGAATTCATAATGGCCAACAGGCTGTGTGGTGCGGCCGCCGGTGTGCATATAGGCCGGTCCCGCGGCATATGCTGATCCCCAAGCGGAAAGCTGCATCGCCATTGCCAGCAGCAATAGCTTGCCCCTCGTTTTTTTCATTTTCTAGTCTCCCCGTTCGAAGGAGACATTGCCACAGGTGGATTTATTTGACGCAAAGGCGCGAAGTAGATATTAAGTAAAACGCCTATAGAATAAACATAAAATTTGAATCATTTGAGTATTGAATTGTTTGGATTGCGGAAACCTGTCTTTCGGGGGCGCAGGCTGTCGACAACCGCGATCTTGGGCTGTCCGGCAGGATCTCAGTTGCTGTGGCGCTGAACAAAAAACCGGCCGCGAAGGGCCGGTTCGATTGGGGCGTCCTGGCCTGGCCGACCCGGTCAGGCGCGCGGTGTGTTGAATTCGGAATCGAGCGTCTCGGGGCGCTGGATGACGGCGAATTCGATGGCGACGCCATCCTCGAAATGGCGAACGATCTGCCCGCGCATGGTGCCGAGCGTGACCTGGACGCCGATCGCCGGTTTGACGTCGATCTCGACCGCCGCACCCGACAGCGACAGGTCGATGATCCGGCACTGATACTGGCGGCCGTCGGTGAGCTGCAGCACGCTGGTCGGATTGCGCGGCGCGACGCGCTCGTGGCGGCGGTCTTCCGGCAGGTCGAGCTCGTGCTTGTTGGCAAGCCAGGTCAATTGCGCGGCAAGCTTGTCCTTCTTGCGGTCGGACGCAATCACCGTCATCGCAAAGCCGTCCTGCAGGGTGCGGGTCACGACACCTTCGATGCGGCCGATATGGTCGATATAGGCAATGACTTTCTCGCCGGGCATACCGATGCGATCGGTGCGAAACGCGACGTTGCCGGGCGACATGTCGACGACCTGGCAAGGGTGTTCGGTGCGGTCTTCCAGCATGAAGCGCCCGTATATCTTTACCCGGACGCGCTGAAAGTTACGCCTTTCAGCTTGGGACGGCGCGTAGTCGACCGCCGCTGACCTCATGTCTGCCTACACCCCGTTTGGCATTCCGCGCGTCGATGCGAGGAACTTCATCGTAGAACTACAACAAAGCGGGTTAACAAAGGGGAAAAGTGAGCCCGTCGGGCCGGCAGATCGTCAACTATTCCTCACGTCCGCCGTCGAACACGACGAGATGGCGGATGCGGCGCGCGCGGCCGAGTTCCGAGATCGTTTCGGGCGTGTCGATCTCGTCGGGAACGAGCGACGGAACGCTGATCGCAGGGCGGTTGTTGAGGAGTTCCTTTTCCGGGTCGATGACGCGGATCGAATCGATCAATGCGTCGGTGATCGGATCCGCGCCCAGCCAGAACGGCTTCTCCACGGCGCTGATCACGCCGAGGCAACGCGGGTTTTCGACACCGCCGTCAAGCGGCAGGGCAAGCAATTCGAACTTGTTGGAGCGGCCGTTGCGGCTGAAGCCCTCGAAAGCGATCAGCACGACCGATTTCTGGTCGAAGACGCCATGGATCAGCCGCGATACCAGCCGCTGGTCCTTTTCGCGCCACAGCGACGGGAACGAGAACCCTTTGAGTTCGCGGCCATAACAGGCGCACAGCCTGGTGCCGGCCAGGCGAAACACGGGTTGCCCGCGCGTGTCCCGTTCCAGGATGAACGTATCGGCAAGCAGCGCTTTGATGTCGGCCGGCTCGACCTCCGACCGCTTCGGAGCGGGGCGTCCGTCACGCAGGCGGTTCCAATAGTGGAACAGCGTGATCGATCCGTTCTGGTTCATGCTATGCAGCTCCGCGCGTTCTGTCGTCTGATGTCCCATCGGTGAACAGAAGGGCGCCCTCCGATGACCTACATGCGTTGCCGAGCAGGAAGCGTGCCAGCGTCGTTAACACTTGTTCACGGGTCGGGGCCGTTAAGGTTAACAAGTGGTTTACGTTGCGCCCGGGCGAGCCCTGTGGCACACCAAAACCACTCCAGAAGCGGTCGTTTCGCGACGATCGGCAGCACTTCAGTCAAGAGTTTTAGGGGAGCAGGGGGCTCGACCGGCCGTTCAAGGGAAACCTTGGACGGCTTCTTTTTTGATTCGCGCTGGGGCGATTCGCCCTTTGTGAGTTGGCTGCCAGTGGTCTAGATGCTCGCCCGACTGAATTCCCTGGATCGAGTGCTGGCGCTTATGAGCGAACCCGAAAGTCCCCCCGAAATGGAACAGGCCGGCCTGGAGCCGGAGCGGCGTCGCGAGCCGGTGTTCAACCTGCCGCCGGTGGTGCTCGCGATCATCGGCATCTGCGCGGCTGTCTTTCTGCTGCAGCAGTATGTGCTGAACGACACGCAGCAGATGACGCTGTTGTATGACGGGGCCTTCATTCCCGTCCTCTACACCGGACAATACGGCTTCGACTGGTTCCTGTTCACGCGGCCCTTCACCTATGCCTTCATGCATGGCGGCTTTGCCCATATCGCCATCAACATGGTCTGGCTCGCGGCTTTCGGCTCGCCGCTGGCCAATCGTCTGGGCGCACTCAGGTTCGCGCTGTTTTTCGCCGTGACAGGGCTGGCTTCCGTGGGCCTCTTCTGGGCGATGCATCCCTACGGACAGGCGCCGCTGGTCGGCGCTTCCGGCGCCATATCGGGCATGATGGGTGCCGCGGCGCGTTTTGGCTTCCACACCGACCGTTCGGCCGGCAAGGCGGCTTTCGCGGGCCCGGTGCTGCCGGTCTCGATCGTGCTGCGCTCGCGCGGCGTCGTCATCTTCCTTGCCATGTGGATGATCATCAACCTCGCCACCGGCCTTCTTGGCTTCGCGCCGGGAACAGATGGCCAGATTGCCTGGGAGGCTCATATTGGCGGCTTTATCGCGGGCTTTTTCGGCCTGCGGTGGTTCGACAGAGGATGGCAGGCACCGGAATGGGAGAGCCTCGACCGCACTTGAAATGCAACCGATCACGGCGCACGATGTTCACTCTTGCGTGAGGCCGGTCTGGGCAGGGAACCGGCAGGCGAAGCAGAGGAGGACGCCATGACGGTTAAGGCAATTCTGGAAAGAAAAGGCCATGACGTGTTGACGCTCGGGCCGAACGAAAAGCTGAGCGAAGCCATCCGCATCCTGGCCGAACACAAGATCGGCGCGTTGGTCATCACCAACGGCGATCACAAGATCGTCGGCATCCTGTCCGAACGCGACATCGTGCGGGTGGTCGCCAGGGAAGGTGGCGCCGCGCTCGACATTCCCGTGCGCTCGGCCATGACGCCGAAGGTGAAGATCTGCAACGAGAACCACACCGTCAACGAGGTGATGGAGATCATGACCAGGGGGCGTTTCCGCCACCTGCCGGTGGAAAAGGACGGCCTGCTCGATGGCATCGTATCCATCGGCGACGTGGTCAAGCGCCGCATCGAGGATGTCGAGCGTGAGGCCGAGGAAATACGCGCCTACATCGCCACCGCCTGAGCGGCGAAGGAAACCGCCGGTCGGTATTCCGGCCGGCGGCACAAGGCTACCTGTTGTCGAGTTCGGAGCGGACGAGTTCAAGTCCGCGCCTTGTGATGCGGTAGGGACCGCCACCCGACGACGAAACCGCCTTCTTGCGTTTCAGTTTTCGAAACAGGTCGAGATCGACGCCCGGATAATGCCAGCCGTCACGGGTCAGGCATTTGACGGAGGCGATCCGCTTCTTCTGGTTCTTTTCGATTTCAATGCGTCCGCCCTGCGCAAGCAGGTGCAGGATGCGCTGTTCAGTGCGCGAAATATCCATGGGAGAGTTTTCCGGGAAAACAAAAAAAGCCGCCGCCGCGGAGCTTCGCGGCACGGGGTTTCAGGTTTTCTGCCCTGCCTCGCTACGAGGTCAGGGCCTTACCGGGACTGAGCGTAAGTGGACATCCACTCTCCATTGGAATGGGAGTCCCATAGGCGAACAGGTCAGAAAAGGCCAGCCTGCGGCTTTGCGCTTGTCTCGCCGGGCGGTTTGCACTAGCGAAGGCCAACACCCAAATTCGCGAAAATCGCAATATTCGCGAGCTAGAAGCGCAGGCTACCATGACACTCATCGATACCCGCACGCCCGACGCAAAACGCCTGATCCCCGGCGCTATCGGTGACTGGGAGATCATCATCGGCCTCGAGGTCCATGCGCAGGTGACCTCGGAAGCAAAGCTGTTTTCCGGCGCCTCGACCACTTTCGGCGCGGCCCCCAACGCCAATGTCAGCCTGGTCGATGCGGCGATGCCCGGCATGCTGCCCGTCATCAACGAGGAATGCGTCAAGCAGGCGATCCGCACCGGCCTCGGCCTGAAGGCGCAGATCAACCACAAGTCGGTCTTCGACCGGAAGAATTATTTCTATCCCGATCTGCCCCAGGGCTACCAGATTTCGCAGTTCAAGCAGCCGATCGTCGGCGAGGGCACGGTGATCGTCTCCGTCGGTCCTGATCGCCAGGGCGAATTCGAGGACATCGAGGTGGGCATCGAACGCCTGCATCTGGAACAGGATGCCGGCAAGTCGATGCACGACCAGCATGCAACGATGTCCTATGTCGATCTCAACCGCTCGGGCGTAGCCCTGATGGAAATCGTCTCCAAGCCCGACATGCGCTCCGCCGACGAGGCCAAGGCCTACGTCACCAAGCTGCGCACCATCGTGCGCTATCTCGGCACCTGCGACGGCAACATGGACGAAGGCTCGATGCGCGCCGACGTCAATGTCTCCGTGCGCAAGCCCGGCGGCGAATTCGGCACACGCTGCGAGATCAAGAACGTCAACTCGATCCGCTTCATCGGCCAGGCCATCGACTACGAGGCGAGGCGCCAGATCGCCATCCTCGAGGATGGCGGCAAGATCGACCAGGAGACGCGCCTGTTCGATGCCGTCAAGGGCGAGACGCGCTCCATGCGCACCAAGGAAGAGGCGCACGACTACCGCTATTTCCCCGATCCCGATCTTCTGCCGCTCGAGTTCGACCAGGCCTATGTCGATGCGCTGGCCAAGGAGTTGCCGGAATTGCCCGACGCCAAGAAGGCGAGGCTGATCGCCTCGCTCGGCCTCTCGACCTATGATGCCTCGATCCTGGTCTCGGAAAAGCCGATCGCCGACTATTTCGAGAAGGTGGCCGCCGGCCGCGACGGCAAGCTCGCCGCCAACTGGGTCATAAACGATCTGCTCGGGCAACTGAACAAGGCCGGCCAGGATATTGAAAACGCTCCGGTTTCGCCCGACCAGCTTGGTGCTGTCATCGACCTGATCAAGGACGGCACGATCTCCGGCAAGATCGCCAAGGATCTGTTCGAGATCATCTGGAACGAGGGCGGCGATCCGCGCCAGCTGGTCGAGAGCCGCGGCATGAAGCAGGTCACCGACACCGGCGCCATCGAGAAGGCCGTCGACGAGGTGATCGCAGCCAATCCCGACAAGGTCGAGCAGGCGCGCGCCAAGCCGACGATGGCTGGCTGGTTCGTCGGCCAGGTGATGAAGGCAACGGGCGGCAAGGCCAACCCGCAGGCGGTCAACGACCTCGTCAAGGCCAAGCTCGGCATCGAGTAGGGCCATGTTCGTTCGCACCGCAGGGGATCGTGACCTTGCTGCCATCCGGGCGTTGCTGGTCGAAACCTGGCACGCGACCTATGACGCCATCTACGGCTCCGCGCGGGTCACCGCGATAACCGAGGAATGGCATTCGATCGCCGCGCTGAAGGCGCGGCTGATCAAGCCGAACAGCGAATTCCTCGTCGCCGATGACGGCAAGCGCATTGGCGGCGTGGCTTTTGCCGAAAGCGTCGATGGCGGAGAACTGGTTGTCCTGAAACAGCTCTACGTGCTTCCAACCCTGCAGGGCAGGGGCATTGGCGGCATGCTCCTCGACGAGGTCATCGAATGCTTCCCCGAAGCCCAGGCCGTCCGTCTGGAGGTGGAGAAGCGGAACACGCACGCCATCGCCTTCTACGAGGCGAATGGCTTCGTGCGGTCCGGCGATGCCGGCGAACGCGCACGCGCCACTGGTGAGGCGACGCTCGTGTATCACCGGCCGCTCGCCGGCTGATTCCTTCCGGCGGACCGGCCTGGATCACCTTCGCGCGAGCGGCGTTGTGGAGGGGCTGTTTTCGTTTGACGCCCCTTGGCTCCGGCCCCAAAGCTGCCTCAGCTGACCGTGCGGAAGCCGGAATGAACCGGCACGCAAGGCGGCGTTGGGGGGATCATGCCAAGCTTGCCGGAACTGATGCCGACACAGGTGTCGGACGAAACTTTTGGTGGCGTCACCTATCATATAGCGGGCGAGCTGGTGCCCGTGCTTTCCGTCGATGTGACGCAGATGCCGGTCTATTTCGAGCACCACATCCTTTTGTGGAAGAACTCCACCATCACCATCGGGCTGAAATCGCTGAAGGGCGCGCTGAAGCGCATGATGGCCGGCATGCAGATCTTCGTCACCGAGGCGTCGGGGGCGGGCATCATCGCCTTCAGCCGCGACGGGCCAGGCCACATCGTGCCGATCCATCTCAGGCGCGGCGAGGAGATCCAGGTGCGCGAACACCAGTTTCTCGCCGCTACCGGCAATGTCGACTACACGTTCGAGCGGGTGCGCGGCCTGGCGACGATGCTGTTCGGACAGAGCGGTTTTTTCATCGACCGTTTTCGCGGCGATGCCGGCGACGGCATCGTCTGGCTGCACGGCTACGGCAATGTCTTCGAAAAGACGCTTGCACCAGGCGAGACCATCGACATCGAGCCGGGCGGCTGGCTGTTCAAGGACACCTCGGTCAAGATGGAAACCAAGATCGACCGCCTGTCGAGCGGCTTCTTCGGCGCCAACGTGAATTTCATCGTCAACCGCTTCACCGGCCCGGGCCGGGTGGGAATCCAGTCGATGTACCTGCATATGCCGACCGAGGAATAGGCGGCGATCGGAGTTTCAGGCCCCGCAGCGTGAGCGCAAGGGCGGCGACAATTCGCGGATCATGCCGCACTGGCCGTCGGTTGTTACATCAGGCGGAGGCAATTTCCACATTGTCGATCAGCCTGGTTTTTCCAAGCCAGGCGGCGGCCAGAACGCGGCCCGCGCGGTCGCGCCGCCATGGCCCGAGCGTCAGGCTCTCACGGGCCTCGACATAGTCGACCGTCTGGAAGCCGGCGGCGATCAAGGTGCTGCGGGTTTCGGCGATTGTGTCTTTCTGGCCGGCGCCCGCCGCCAGCGCCGCTGCTGTCTTGCGCAGGACCACGTTGAGCTGGCGAGCGATCTGGAGTTCGGCCTCGCCGAGATAAGCGTTGCGAGACGACATGGCGAGGCCATGCGGATCGCGTATGGTCGGTGCGCCAATGATTTCCACGGGCAGGTCGAGGTCTCGGCAGAGCTGCCTGACGACGCAAAGCTGCTGATAGTCTTTTTCGCCGAAGACGGCAAAGTCGGGCGCTGCCTGCAGGAACAGCTTGGCCACTACGGTGGCGACGCCATCGAAAAAGGTGGGGCGAAAATCCGATTCGAGCCCGGCGGAAGGGCCGCCGACCGAAATCCTGGTGGCAAAGCCGGCGGGATACATCGCATCGACAGTCGGTGTGAAGGCAAGATCGGCCCTGGCCGTCGCCAGCATATCGAGATCGCGGGCGAGCTGGCGTGGGTACTTGTCGAGATCCTCGCTCGGTGCGAACTGCGCCGGGTTGACGAAGATCGACACCACGCAGCGCTCGGCTCTTTCGCGTGCGATCCTGATCAGGGAGAGATGCCCTTCATGCAATGCGCCCATGGTCGGCACCATGGCGACGCGAAGCCCATCGCGCCGCCAGTCACGGATCCGCGCGCGAAGGGCGGCAACGCTGTCGACGACGTCAGGCCGGCTCATGCGTCATCTCCGCCACTTGTGTTCGTGCGGGAAAAGAGTTTTGAACTCGAAAAGACATGGGCAGGACCGGGAAATGTCCGGCTTCGCACCTCTAATGCGTAGCGCGCGGCGGCATGCGCGATCACGCTGCGCAGATCGGCATATTCCTTGACGAATTTCGGCACGCGATCGACGGTCAGCCCGACCATGTCGTCGATGACCAGGATCTGGCCGTCGCAGTCGGCGCTGGCGCCGATGCCGATGGTCGGAATGGCGATGCGGCGCGTGATGTCGGCGGCGGCCGCCTCGATGGTGCCTTCGATGACCACCGAGAACGCACCGGCCTTTTCGACTGCCAGCGCGTCCGCCACCAGCGCCGCGACATTCTCGTCAGTGCGGCCCTTGATCTTGTAGCCACCCTCCTTCTCGACCGATTGCGGCAGCAGGCCAATATGGCCCATGACCGGAATGCCGGTGGCCACGATCGCGGCGATCCGTCCGGCCATGTCGACGCCGCCTTCCAGCTTGACTGCCTGGCAGCCGGTTTCGTCGACGATGCGCCGCGCCGAGGCAACGGCCTGTGCAGCTGAATCCTCATAGGTGCCGGCCGGCATGTCGACGACCACGCAGGCCCTGGCGGAGCCGCGCATCACGGCCTGCCCATGCGCGATCATCATCTCGAGCGAGGCGCCCAGCGTCGTCTGATGGCCATGCAGGACCATGGCGACGCTGTCACCGACCAGAAGCAGGTCGACATGGGGATCAAGCAGGCGGGCGACGGGATAGGTGTAGGCCGTGAGGCAAACGAGAGGCGTACCTCCCTTGCGCTGGCGAATCAGGCTTGGACTGATGCGGCTGTCGGTGGTCGGCAATTCCGTGGCCAATCGTCACCTCCGTTGGGCTCGCGGTCAGTTTGGATACTGCCGCGCGGACCGCGCCGAGCTTTAGAAACACCGGGAAGACTTGGCAAGCGCGCATCCCGTTATGTGGAAAGATCACAAGTCGGTGTCGATCCCGGGCGCGCCATTTGCGCGCTCTGCGTGGCAAAACCCTTGCCTTCCCGAAGGCCTGACGCCATAAGCAGGAAACAGGCGCCGCCAGCGCGAGGGTTCTGAGATGAAGACTTTCCTGACGCAATTTTTCACCTGGTGGAACAGCCAGACGCTGGGAACGCGCCTGCACACCTGGCGGTACGGCAAGAAGGTCGGCCAGGACGAGACGGGCAACGTCTATTACGAAGGCGGTATCGATTCGGAAGGCCGTACGCGCCGCTGGGTGATCTACCGCAACTATTCGGAAGCTTCGGCCATTCCGCCCGGCTGGCACGGCTGGATCCATCACCGTGTCGACGTCGCGCCCTCTAGCGAGGACTACAAGCCGCGCGATTGGCAGAAATCGCATCAGTCCAATCTGACCGGAACGCCGGCGGCCTATCGCCCGAAGGGCTCGGTGTTGACCAACCAGCACCGCCCGCAGGTTACCGGCGACTACGACGCCTGGACGCCCGGGTCGTAACGGCCCGGCTCGTAACGGCGCCCCGACTTGTCACAGCACGAAGTGCAGGCCGGTCCTTTATCGCCACAATTGGTGTTTAGCTGCTTGCTCATCAGAAAACGGCGAATAGCCTTGGCGATCGACGGAATCACCTGGGCGCGAACCACCGGTACCCTTGCATGAGCTTTTTCAACCGAATCTCGACAGGCGGTCTGACGGTAGCCGCCAGCCTCGCCGTCAGCACCGCCGCCTTTGCCGCTTCGCCCGCACCCGCGGCACCCGCGCCGGCTCCGCCCGCGGGATCGGACCGCATCACCAACCCGGTTGCCGAGTTCGCCGGCATCGACAAGATCACTGGCCGCATCATCACCTTCGATGTCTATATCGACGAGACGGTGCAATTCGGCGCTTTGCAGGTGACGCCGCGTGTCTGCTATTCCCGGCCGCAGAACGAGGAGCCGAAGACGGACTCCTTCGTGGAGGTCGACGAGATCACGCTGGACCGCAAGATTCGCCGCATCTTCACCGGCTGGATGTTTGCCGAAAGCCCGGGTCTTAACGCCGTCGAACATGCCGTCTATGACGTCTGGCTGAAGGCGTGCAAGCAGAAGTCCGATGTGCCGGCGCCGGATGCCACTAAACCGGACGCCACCAAGGCCGACGCTTCGAAGCCGGCTGCCGCCAAGCCGAACGCTGAGGTCAGCCCGGATGTGGAACAGCCCGATCCCACGGAGCCGGACACCACCGACACAAACTGATCCCCGGGAACCGTCATGGTCATCATGCGTTGGGCCACGGACGACCGCGCATCGATGCGCCCGGAGGACAGTCCGATGTCGGACAGCAAGCGGATCACTGCCAGCAAGAAAGAGTTGCTCGAACTCGAAAAAGGCTTCTGGACGGGCGATGCCGCTTATTATGCGGCCAATGTCGACACGGAGTGCCTGGTGGCATTTCCGCGGATGGCACGAGCGATGGACAATGCCGATCTGGCCAAGACGGCGACCAATCCCAACCGATGGCGCGACCTCGATATCGAGCTCAAGGGCATAATCGAGCCGGGCAGTGACGTCATCATGCTGACCTACGAGGCGCATGCGACGCGGGAGAATGGCGAACCCTATGCCGCGCTGGTCAGCACCGGCTACGTCCATCGCGTCAACGGCTGGAAGATGATGTTCCATTCGCAGACCCCGATCGAGGCCACGGCCGATAAGGCTTGATCCCTACGGAAAGAAGACCGCTTCGCCCTTCAGGGCCTCGGCCAGCATCTTCTCGTATTTGCCGCGCGGCACGTCGACGGCGCCGAAGCGCTTGAGGTGCTCGGTGGTGAACTGTGTATCGAGCAGCGCGAAGCCGCGCGTCTTCAAGCGTTCGACGAGATGCACGAGGCAGGTCTTCGACGCGTCCGTCTCCTTGGAAAACATGCTTTCGCCGAAAAACACCCGCCCCAGCGACACGCCATAGAGGCCGCCGACCAGCCGCTCCTCGCGCCAGGCCTCGACCGAATGGCAATGGCCCATGCGGTGCAGTTGTACATAGGCTTCGCGGATCGGCGCGTTGATCCAGGTGGAGCGGCGCTCTTCGCGCTTTTCGGCGCAGCCGTCGATCGTCGCCTCGAAGTCGAAGTCGAAGCGGATGTCGAACAGGTTTTTGCGGACTGTCTTCCTCAGGCTCTTCGGCGTGTGGAATCCATGCAGCGGAATGATGCCACGCGTTTCCGGCCGCACCCAGAACACCTCCGGGTCGGCAGCGCTTTCGGCCATGGGAAAGACGCCCGAGGCGTATGCCTTGAGCAGGAGGTCCGTGGGGATGCGATAGCCAGGCGCGTAAGGGCGGGTCATCGCGTCCCCGGACTACTCTTCCTTGGCCAGGTATTTTTCCAGCCAGTGGATGTCATAGTCGCCATTGGCGATGTCGGCATTGCCGACCAGATCGCGAAACAGCGGCAAGGTTGTCTTGATGCCGTCGACGACGAATTCGTCGAGCGCGCGGCGCAGCCGCATCATGCACTCGACGCGATTGCGGCCATGCACGATCAGCTTGCCGATCAGGCTGTCGTAGTAGGGTGGGATCCTGTAGCCGGAATACACGCCGGAATCGACGCGGATGCCGAGGCCGCCAGGCGTGTGGAAATGCGTGATGGTGCCTGGCGAGGGCGTGAAGGTACGCGGATCCTCGGCATTGATGCGGCACTCGATGGCGTGGCCGTTGAACTTGATGTCTTCCTGCTTGACCGAAAGTCCGCCGCCGGAGGCGACCCGGATCTGCTCGTGGACGAGATCGATGCCGGTGATCGCTTCCGTCACCGGATGCTCCACCTGCAGGCGCGTGTTCATCTCGATGAAATAGAACTCGCCGTTCTCGTACAGGAATTCGATCGTTCCGGCGCCCGAATAGCCGAGATCGGCAATGGCCGTGGCGCAGATGCTGCCGATACGGGACCGCTCCTCGGCGTTGAGAGCCGGCGAATTGGCCTCTTCCCAGACCTTCTGGTGGCGCCGTTGCAGCGAGCAGTCGCGCTCGCCGAAATGCACGCCGCGGCCAAAGCCGTCGCCGAACACTTGCACCTCGATGTGACGCGGCTTCTGCAGGTATTTCTCTATGTAGACGGCGTCGTCGCCGAAGGCGGCGCCCGCTTCCGAGCGCGCCGTCTGCAAGGCGACCTCGAGGTCGGCCTCGGTATGGGCAACCTTCATGCCGCGTCCGCCGCCGCCGGCCGATGCCTTGATGATCACCGGATAGCCGATCTCCGCGGCGATGCGCTTGGCTTCCTTTTCCTCGGTCACGGCGCCATCGGAACCCGGCACCACCGGAATGCCGAGGCGCTTGGCGGTGCGCTTGGCCTCGATCTTGTCGCCCATGATGCGGATATGGTCGCCGGACGGGCCGATGAAGGTGATGTTGTGGGCAGCCAGGATATCGGCGAACTTGGCGTTCTCCGACAGGAAGCCGTAGCCTGGATGCACGGCGTCGGCGCCGGTGATCTCGCAGGCCGCGACGATCTGGTGGATGTTGAGATAGCTGTCGCGCGACGGCGGCGGGCCGATGCACACGCTCTCGTCGGCAAGCCTGACATGCATGGCGTCGGCGTCGGCGGTCGAATGCACCACCACGGTCTGTATGCCGAGTTCCTTGCAGGCGCGCAGCACCCGAAGGGCGATTTCGCCGCGATTGGCAATGAGGATCTTTTGGAACATCCGGCCCGCTCTACTCGATCACGACAAGCGGCATGCCGTATTCGACCGGCGTCGCGTCCTCGAACAGGATCGCCGTCACCGTGCCGGCGCGCGGCGAGGGGATCTGGTTCATCGTCTTCATCGCTTCGATGATCAGCAGCGTCTGGCCTTCCTTGACCTTCTGGCCGATCTCGATGAACGGCTTGGCGTCCGGTGAGGGCGCCAGGTAGGCGGTGCCGACCATCGGTGAAGCCACCGCGTTCTTCGACACATCCGCGGCCGCCGGGGCCGAGGCCACGGGCAGAGCGGCTGCCGCTGGCGCATAGGCGGGTTGGGGGGCCGCAATCGCGTGGACGGCGGGCGCCTGCCGCGACACGCGCACCTTCAGGTCGCCCAGTTCAACCTCGATCTCGGTCAGGTTGGTGTCGTTCAGTATGCCCGCCAGATCGCGGATCAGCTGCTGGTCAACACCGGTCTTCTTTATCGACATTTTCGAGCCTTCTGTTTGTGGGCCGGTCATAGGCGCGCGGCCAGCGCCTGCAGCGCCAGCGTGTAGCCGAGCGGCCCAAAGCCACAGATCATGCCGACGGCGACCGGCGCGACCATGGAGACATGGCGGAATGGTTCCCGCGCGTGGATGTTGGAAAGATGAACTTCGGCGACCGGCAGCGGCGCGATCGAGCGGATGGCGTCGTGGATCGCGATCGAGGTGTGGCTGTAGGCGCCTGGATTGATGACGATGCCGGCAGCCTTGTCTCCGGCTTCCTGGATCCAGTCGACGAGGTCGCCCTCGTGGTTGGACTGGCGGAAATCGATCTCGATCCCAAGCGACGCGCCCGCCTGCTTGCAGTCGTCGGCGATCGCGGCAAGCGTCTTGCCGCCATAGATGCCCGGCTCGCGCTTGCCGAGCGCGTTGAGATTGGGACCGTTCAGGACGAAAACCGTTTTCAAAAAAGCCGACCTTTTTCGGCGCCGGCGTCAAGCCGGCGCGCTGGGCCTCTATACCGGGCATAGTCGCCCGCGGAAAGAGCGCAAGTGCGTTCTTTCACTGTCCACAACAGGCCGAAATGCACCCGTGATGAAAATCGGCGGCGGATCAAAGCGCGGCTTTCGCCGCCTCGATCTTCTCCGCCAGCACATCCTGTCCGAGAGCCCCGAACACGACCTCGTTGCCGACGACGTAGGACGGCGTTCCGGTGATCGACAGCTTGTTGGCCAGATCGTAGGTCTTGGAGAAGGCTTCGGGGATCGAAGGATCCTTCATCTTCTCGCGCAACGTCGCCTCGTCGGCGCCGAGCGAAAGCGCGATCTTGATAGCGGCCGCCTCGGTGGCGCGTCCCTGGCCACCAAGCAGCGCATTGTGGAACTCGCCGTACTTTTCCGGCATCATCAGGTGGAACGCCATCGAGACGACGCTCGCCTTCTGCGAATCCGGGCCGAGGATCGGGAACTCCTTGAGCACGAAGCGCAGGTCCGGATCGGTCTTGGTCAGCGCCCGCATGTCCTCGATGGCGCGTTTGCAGAAGCCGCAATTGTAGTCGTAGAACTCGACGATCGTCACCTTGCCGTTCGGATTGCCGACGACGCCGTCGAAGGCGGAGTTGAAGATCTGGTCCTTGGCGTTCTTGATGACGCCGAGATGGGCGATGCGCTGCTCTTCCTTCTGCTTGGCCTCGAGCGCGTCCTGCACTTCGAGCAGCACCTCGGGGTTCTTCAAGAGGTAGTCGCGGATGATGCCTTCGACCTCGGCGCGGTCGATCTTGGTGTCGGCGCCCGCCATCTGGACAGGCTCAGCCGTCTGAGCAGGCTGGGCCGTGCCGGCCTTGGCGATCTGCGGGTTGCCGGCGACGAAACCGAAAGCGAGCATCGCAAGGGCTACAGCGATTCCCGTGGTGCCCAACAGCAGTGCCTTTTTCATTGTTCTCGTTCCTTTTGCCTGTTTCCCGGTCTGGCTATGTCGCAGCGCATGGCCGGAGGGTTCACTAGATCTTGCCTGATGATTTGTAGTTTATGATGTCCTGGGCGCGAATCCAGCGCGGCTCGCCGCGCTTCATCTGCTGTTGTGCCCGCATGGCGAATATCTTCGCATCCTTGTAGTTACCGGAATAGAAATGACCTTCGGCAGTGGCGAGCTCGGCGCCCGGTATGTCCCCCAACTCGCCATAGGCCTGTGCCAGATAGCGGTATCCGATGGAATTTTCCTTGTCGCGCCCCAGACCATTGTTGATCTGCGCGACGGCTTTCCTGAGCGAATCGGGTGTGCCGATGGCCATCAGCGCCTGTCCTAGCGAGACCGGCAGCAAGCCGGACCGCGCCGAATCGAGGCTGACCGCCTTGGCGTAGGCTTCCGCCGCATCCTTGGGGTTGTTCGCCTTCATCAGTATGTCGCCGCGCAACTCCTGGAAGTAGGCATTCCTGGGCTGCGCCTTGATCAGGGCGTTGGTCTTGGCGAGCGCTGCGGCGATATTGCCGTAAAGGTAGGTTGACTGGGCATCGCCATATAGCCCGGCCAGCGTTCCTTGCATCTTTCGCATCAGCCGTGACCCAGCCGCCTGGCCTTCCATGTAAACGGCAATCTTGATCCGCATCATGTCATGGCGCTGCTGCAGCGCCGGCGGATCGACCTTGCCGACATTGGGGCTCTGCTTGACCAGCACTTCGAGATTGGCGATGCGTTCCTGCGGCATCGGGTGGCTGATACGATAGGGATCGACCTGCGTGCCGGACAAGGACAGCGCGCTCTGGAAGCGGGCAAATGTCTTCAGCATACCCATGCCGGACTGGCCGGTGGCGTTCAGATAGGTGATCGCCGAGCGGTCGGCGGTCGTCTCTTCGGTGCGCTGATAGGCGAGGATGCTGCGCTGCGCCATCTCGCCGCCGCCAGCCGCCACGCCCATGCCGGCGCCGGCAAGGCCGCGGCTGTTGGTGGTGGCGCCGGCAACAATGGCGCCGGCGCCGAGCAAAGTGGCTATGATGGCCATGGTCTTGGCGCGTTCGAGCTGGTCGCGCAGTTTCTGCTGGTGGCCGCCGGCGATGTGGCCGGCCTCGTGGGCGATGACGCCAATGATCTCGTTCGGCGTTTCAGCCATCATCAGCGCGCCGGTGTTGATGAACAGCCGGCGTCCGGTAACGAAGGCGTTGAAGCTGGAATCGTTGACCAGAACGATGTCGATGCCGTCATTCGCCAGCCCGGCCGCCCTGAAGATCGGCCGCGCATAGTCGCGGACCAGGGCCTCGATCTCGGCGTCGCGCACCACCGGCACGGACTGGGCAAAGGCGGTGACCGAACTCGCCACCGCGACAGCGAGGCCGAGCGAAAGTGTCGCGAAAACACGCGCCACCTCTGCAATGGTCGATCTGGGTCGGCTCAACATGACGTGTCAACTGGTAGACGAGCGGGCGAAAGATGAAAAGTCGGCACCGGAAAAACTTCCTCAACTTGTGATCCTCACACCAATCGGGCATTTGTGCGGCGCATGCGTCCAGGGCATGCCGTGCTCAACCGTCGGGATAGGGATAAAATGGTCGTTTCGCTCTCACGCCGTGGCAATGTCGAGCCGTTCCACGCCATGGATGTGCTGGCCGAAGCCAACCGGCTGAAGGCCCACGGCGCGCCGGTGATCTCCATGGCGGTCGGCCAGCCATCCGATCCGGCGCCCGCACGGGTTCGCACCGCAGCGGCCAGGGCCCTGCAGGAAGGCCGCATCGGCTACACCGACGCGCTGGGTCTGGCCGGTTTGCGCAAGGCGATCGCCGGGCATTACGCGGATCACTACGGGCTCGATGTCGAGCCGGGGCGGATCGCGGTAACCACCGGATCGTCGGCGGCCTTCAATCTCGCCTTCCTGGCGATGTTCGATTCGGGCGACCGCGTTGCTATCGCAGCACCAGGCTACCCCGCCTATCGCAACATCATGGCGGCGCTCGGCATCGATGTCGTCGAGATCGAGCTTGGAGACGCGGCTTACCTGCATGCCGGCCATCTGGAGGCCGCGCATCGCCAGAAGCCGCTGAAGGGCGTCCTGTTTGCAAGTCCGGCCAATCCGACCGGCGCCGTCATACCGGCCGGCGAACTGTCGGCGCTGGTCAATATGGCCGAGACACTGGGGATCGCCGTCATTTCCGACGAGATCTACCACCGGCTGACCTATGGCGCCCCCGACACCACGGCGCTCGCCTTCGGGGACAGCGTGACGGTGATCAACTCGTTCTCGAAATATTATTGCATGACCGGCTGGCGTATCGGCTGGATGGTGCTGCCGGAGGAGCTGGTGCGGCCGGTCGAGCGGATCGCCCAGAGCCTCTACATCTCGCCACCGGAGCTGTCGCAGATCGCCGCGATCGAGGCCTTTGCCGCGACGGAAGAACTGGAGGCGGTCAAGGCCCGCTATGCCTGGAATCGCAAGCTGCTGATGAAGCGCCTGCCGGAGCTCGGCTTTCCGCTGGCCGCCCCCATGGATGGTGCCTTTTATGCTTTTTGCGATGTCACCCGGCACAGCAACGACAGCATGGCGTTCGCGCGCAAGATGCTGGCGGACGCCCATGTGGCGGCGACGCCCGGCCGCGACTTCGATACCCAGGCGGGGCACCGCACGATGCGGTTTTCCTATGCCGGCAGCCATGACGACATGGTCGAGGCCATGGCGCGCCTCGAACGCTGGTTGAGGTAGCGCCATGCCGGAACTCGAACAGGCCCCCAAACTTGATCAGGCCCTCAAACTTGATCAGGCCCTCAAACTTGATCAGGCCCCCAAACTTGATCAGGCATTGGCCGAGGTCGCCGCCGAAATGGCCGAGCGCACCGACCGCGGCGATGTCGCGACCTACATTCCCCAACTGGGCAAGGTCGATCCGAGGAAATTCGGCATTGCCGCCGTCACCAATGGTGGCCGCGTGCTGGTGGCGGGAGATGCCGACCAGCCGTTCTCGATCCAGAGCATCTCGAAGGTCTTCACCTTGACCCTGGCGCTCGGCAATGTCGGCGATGCGCTGTGGAAGCGGGTGGGGCGCGAGCCGTCCGGCAATCCGTTCAACTCCATCGTGCAGCTCGAGCACGAGAACGGCATTCCGCGCAATCCGTTCATCAATGCCGGCGCCATCGTCATTTCCGACATCCTGCTCGCCGGCCACCAGCCGCGCGAGGCGATTGGCGAGATCCTGCGTTTCATCCAGTTCCTGGCCGACGACGAGACCATCATCATCGACCGCGAGGTCGCCGCGTCCGAGCGCGCCACCGGCTATCGCAACTTTGCGCTCGCCAACTATATGAAATCCTTCGGCAATCTCCATCATGCACCGGAGCTTGCGCTAGGCGTTTATTTCCATCACTGCGCCATCGCCATGAGTTGCCGGCAACTGGCGATGGCCGGCCGCTTCCTCGCCAATGGCGGCAAGAACCCGGCGACGGGGCATTCCGTGGTGTCGGCCGAGCGAGCACGGCGCATCGGCGCCATGATGCTGACCTGCGGCCATTATGACGGCTCCGGCGATTTTGCCTTCCGTGTCGGCATTCCCGGCAAGAGCGGCGTCGGCGGCGGCATATTGGGCATCGTGCCGGGTGTCGCTTCGCTTGCCGTCTGGTCGCCCGGCCTCAATGCCAACGGCAACTCCAAGCTCGGTTCGATCGCACTGGAAAAGCTGGCCAGGATGATGAACTGGTCGATCTTCGCGCCTTAGCGTTTCCCGCTCTATCGGAACACCGGATGTGAAAAATCCCGCGCCATCTTTTCGATCGCGCGGGATTTTTCTTGTCAGAGAATCAGCTCAACTAATTGAAAGGCCTAGAAAAAGCCCTTCCGCTGCCACCAGCCGGCACGCTTCGGCTTTTCTTCGGTCTTGGCCTCATCGGCGACGCTCGAAGAGACTACCGGCACGACCGGAGTATCCGCAGCCACCGCCTTGCGCCGCGACGGGCGGGCCTTCGCCGGCTCCTCTTCGGCAACGGGCGGCTCGGCAACGACGGTCGCATCGGCCACAGGAGCGGGCTCGACGGCAGCTTCCGGAGCTGCCTCGGTCACCGCCTCGGCGGGGACTTCGGCCGCGGCCTTCTTTGCCCTTGAAGCGCGCTTCTTCTTCGGCTTTTCGGCTGGAGCGTCGTCGTTCGACGGTGCGGAAGCCGCGGCTTCTTCAACCGCTACGGCTTCGCTAGCGACCGTCTCAGCTTCAGCGGCATCGACCACCGAGGCGTCGGCGGCTTCGCCGGCCTCGGCCTCGGTCTCGCCTTCACCGTCCTCGCGACGATTGCGCTTGCCGCCGCGCTTGCCGCGCCGGCGCTTCTTGCCCTGGCTGTCATCGGAAGCCTGTACCGCCTCGTCGGACGCGCTGGCAGAGATCGCAGCGGCATCGTCCGTTTCGGTGTCGTCATTGTCCGCCTCATGTGCCGATTCGGCGAAATCGCCGGCCGGTGCGGAGATGGACGAGCCGTCCGTCGGGGTGCCATGTTCGCGGTCGCGATCCTTGCCGCCGCGCCGTCTGCGGCGCTTGCGGCGCTTGCGGTCGCGGCCTTCGCCGTCCTCGCCCGACCTCGGCTCGCCCGTCCTGGGTTCGCCAGACCTTGGCTCACCCGACCTTGGCTCACCCGACCTGGGCTGCTGGTGCTGCGATGGCTGGGCGTGCCTTGGCTGCTCGGCCTGAGCCGGTGCTTCCTCGTCTTCCTCGATGACGACCTCGTCCTCGGGTTCTTCCGGCTCGACATAGGCCGGCAGGCTGCGCAACTCGACAAAGCCTTCGGGCTTTTCGGCCAGCGCGCCGCGGAAGATCGCATAGTGCTGGGCGCCAACCGCATCGTCGGCCTCGATGGTGATGGTCAGGCCGAAGCGGCTTTCGAGTTCCACCAGCGTGCCGCGCTTGTGGTTGAGCACGTAGAGTGCGGTCGCCGCCGGCGTGCGTACCGTGATGTGGCTGCGCGAATCCTTGAGCAGGAATTCCTCGATCGCCCGCACCACCATCAGCGCGACCGAAGAATCGGAGCGCACATGGCCGGTGCCACCGCAATGCGGGCAGGGCTTCATGGTCGATTCCAGCACGCTGGCGCGGATGCGCTGGCGCGACATTTCCATCAGGCCGAAATGCGAGATGCGGCCGACCTGGATGCGCGCACGGTCGTTCTTGAGGTGATCCTTCAACCGCTTTTCGACGGAGCGGTTGTTGCGGTTCTCCTCCATGTCGATGAAGTCGATGACGATCAGGCCGGCAAGGTCGCGCAGCCGGAGCTGACGCGCGACTTCCTCGGCCGCTTCCAGATTGGTGTGGAGCGCCGTATCCTCGATCGAGTGCTCCTTGGTGGAGCGGCCCGAATTGACGTCGATGGCGACCAGCGCTTCGGTCTGGTTGATGATGATGTAGCCGCCGCTCTTCAGCGTCACCTGCGGCTGCAACATGCGGTCGAGCTGCGCCTCGATGCCGTTGCGCACGAAGATCGGCGTCGTGTCGCGGAACGGCTGAACCACCTTGGCGTGGCTCGGCATCAGCATGCGCATGAAGTCCTTGGCCTCGCGGTAGCCTTCGTCGCCGGAGACGAGAATCTCGTCGATATCCTTGTTGTAGAGGTCGCGCACCGAGCGCTTGATCAGGCTGCCTTCCTCATAGACGAGGGCAGGGGCGGTGGACTGAAGCGTGAGATTGCGCACGTTCTCCCAAAGCCGCATCAGATATTCGTAGTCGCGCTTGATCTCGGCTTTGGTGCGGCTTTCGCCGGCGGTGCGCAGGATGACGCCCATGCCTTGCGGCACTTCGAGATCGGCAACGACCTCCTTGAGGCGCTTGCGGTCGACCGCGCTGGTGATCTTGCGGGAAATGCCGCCGCCGCGCGCCGTGTTCGGCATCAGCACGGAATAGCGACCGGCAAGCGACAGATAGGTGGTGAGTGCGGCGCCCTTGTTGCCGCGCTCTTCCTTGACGACCTGCACCAAAAGGATCTGCCGGCGCTTGATCACTTCCTGGATCTTGTACTGGCGGCGCACCGGCTTGCGGCGGTTGCGCACTTCTTCCAGCGCATCTTCGGCACCGACCGATTCGATCTCATGATCGTCCGGGTGCGAGGACGACACCTCTTCGAGCATGCCGCGATCATTGTCGGCGGAGGTGGCTTCGCTGCCCTGGTCCGCCTGCGAGACGGGCTCGGAAATCACATCGGCTTCGACGGAGGCGGCGATCGAAGTGGGGCCGCCTTCGCGGGTTTCACTTTCCTCCTGCTCGGCAGAAGCCTCGTCATGCGAGGATGCATCGGCATCCGCCGACGTATCCGCCGCGTGTTCGACGGTCTCGGAAACGTTGGAGGTGTCCTCGGCGACGGCATCGGCGCCATTGTCGCCGTTTTCTCTTGCCTCGTCAGCGGCTTCGTTTGCCTCGCCGGATTCGGCTCCGCCTGCATCGCGCGGGTGCTCGCCGCGGTCGCGGCTCTTGCCGCCGCGCCGGCGTCCGCGCCGGCCGCGATCGCGGCTCTGGCGATCCTCGCCTTCGCTATCCTCGTTCTCCTCGTCCTCGGCCTCCTGCGCTTCCGCGCGCAGCAGCGCCTGACGGTCGGCGACCGGGATCTGGTAGTAGTCGGGATGTATTTCACTGAAGGCGAGAAAACCGTGACGGTTGCCGCCATATTCGACAAAGGCTGCCTGAAGGGAAGGTTCGACGCGCGTTACGCGGGCGAGGTAGATGTTTCCTTTGAGCTGCTTCTTGTCCTGGGATTCAAAGTCGAATTCTTCGATACGGTTACCGCGTACAACGACAACTCGTGTTTCCTCCGGGTGGGAGGCGTCTATCAGCATTTTGTTGGGCATTATTTCGTTTCCCCCCGGCAGCCGTCAGCCGCAGCTGGCGGGGCAACGCCCGCTGCTGTGTGTCTGGATGAATATGGGTGCCGGATAATTGAACGTCCGCCGGACGCTGCCTGCGTGTCATGGCGGTGCCGCCCGCTGCCATATTGGCGCGGTTTGATGCGGACCTTTCCATGATTGCGCTTGAAGCCATCGTCACCAGCAGAACCTTTGAACCAAAGCCCGGAAACCGGACCAGCTTGTTTGCTCGTACAGAGCCGGCGCGGGAACAAACCCGGCCGTTTTCCTCACGCAGGCGATTCCCCCGCCACGGGCGCACACCTGCGAAATTCGTCGCGATCACCTGAAGCCTTTTCGCGTGAAGCGAAAGGAGCCGCCTTTCATCTGACCCTGTAGCAGGAAGCTGCGGAGGAGGGCGGTTCCAGGATTGCAGTGATCCACTATCGCTTTTATGATTTGGCGGGGTGGAAGGCAACCCCGATTTCCGATGCCGGCAAAAAGCAGTTCCGTAGCGTAAACCTGGCTCCAGCCCTGCATGAAAAGGCTTGGTTAACCTTCTCTGGATACCAATCGTTAATCGAGTTCGCGGCCTAACCGGCACTTCGACGAAACGAGCGGGCGCCGGGCGCCAAACCGGGAGCGACTGGAAGAGAGATGGGACTGGCAGACCTCGCAGACAAGGGATGTCGTGTCGGCGGCCGGATTCTCGGCGCCTTCTGTTTCTTGCTGCTGGTGGTTTGTTCCCCCCTTTCCCCAGTCGCCAATGCCGCCGATGCGCCGCTGGTGGCGAAAGGCTACAAGATGGCGGGCGATGCCACCAAGATGCGCATCGTCATGGAATTCGATCGCGAGCCTGACATCAAATGGTTCCTGCTGCGTGCTCCCAATCGTCTGGTCATCGACCTGGCGAACACCAGACTGGCCATCGATGCCAAGGATCTGAAGCCGCGCGGTCTGGTCAGGGGTGTGCGCCTGGGCGAACTCGGCGACGGCGTTTCGCGGCTGATCCTCACCGGCAAGGGGCCGTTCGCCGTCGACAAGCTCGATGTGCTCAAGGACGAGGACGGCACCGGCTACCGCATAGCCATCGACATGTCGGCGGCCTCCGCGCGCGAGTTCGATGCAGCCCTTGCCAACCAGGCGCTGACCACCGGCTCCACGGTTTCGACCGACAA
This sequence comes from Mesorhizobium sp. B263B2A, assembly GCF_020165775.1. NCBI lineage: Bacteria > Pseudomonadati > Pseudomonadota > Alphaproteobacteria > Hyphomicrobiales > Phyllobacteriaceae > Mesorhizobium > Mesorhizobium sp. B263B2A. Next base: position 31,222 of record NZ_JAIUIU010000006.1, on the reverse strand, counting down.
GGGCGGGCGGGTCGGCACCGGGCCCGTCTCCAATCCCGGGCACCGCTTCACGGTCGTCATCGATCCCGGTCACGGCGGCGTCGATGGCGGCGCCGAGGGCCTGAATGGCACCATCGAGAAGAACGTCACGCTCGCCTTCGCCACGGAGTTGCGCGACAAGCTCGCCGCGGCCGGCAAATACGATGTCTTCATGACCCGCGACAGCGATGAATATTTGCGCCTGGACGACCGAGTCCGCATTGCGCGGCAGCATGAGGCCGATCTGCTGATTTCGATCCACGCCGACACCATCAGCGTCAAGGGCATCCGCGGCGCCACCGTCTATACGGTTTCCGACAAGGCGTCGGATCCCGAGGCGCAGGCGCTGGCCGACCGTGAAAATCTCTCCGACCAGTTCGCCGGCATGGTGATCAAGGACGATAAGAAGGAGGTGACGGACATCCTGATCGACCTGATCCGCCGCGAGACGCACACCTTTTCAATGAGTTTCGCCCACACATTGGTCGGCCAGCTTTCGACCAGCGTCGGCCTCATCAACAATCCGCAGCGTTCCGCTGGGTTCAAGGTGCTGAAGGCGCCAGACGTGCCATCGGTGCTGGTCGAACTCGGCTATCTCTCGAACGCCAAGGACGAGGCGCAGCTGCTCAACGCCGATTGGCGCGACAAAGCCGCGCAAAGCATCACCAACGCCGTCGCGCTTTTTGCTTCCGCCCGTGCCGGAACCGGAACCGGAGGCTGACATGCCTGGCCACGCCTGCAACCAGAGGCGGCGTTGCTGTATGACAACACCCGATGCCTTTATTTCCAGCACGCGGCCACGAAACAAGGCCTTGCCGTATTTTGTCCACATGGCGGCGACATGGGTTTTCGATTACGGTTTGGGCCCGGCACGAAAGCTTGCGCGGAAGGCGGCTTCGTTTAGGAAATTCCCGAACCAAGGACTGGAGCGGGTATGATTCGTCTCATTGGCTATTTCTTCGGCATCGGCACGACGCTGGCCCTTCTGGTCGCGGCGGGCGTTGCGATTTACATCGGCCATGTGGCAAAGGATCTGCCTGACTACGAAGTGCTGGCCAAATACGAACCGCCGGTGACCACCCGCATCCATGCCTCGGATGGCTCTCTGATGGCGGAATATGCGCGCGAACGGCGCCTGTATTTGCCGATTCAGGCGATCCCCGATCGCGTCAAGGCTGCCTTCCTGTCCGCCGAGGATAAGAATTTCTACAATCACCCTGGCGTGGACATAACGGGATTGGGCCGGGCGGCGCTCACTTACGTTTCGGGTGGACCGATGCAGGGCGGTTCGACGATCACCCAGCAGGTTGCCAAGAACTTCCTCCTGACCAACGAGCGCTCCCTGGAACGCAAGGTCAAGGAGGCCATCCTTTCGTTTCGCATCGAACAGGCCTATTCCAAGGATCGCATCCTTGAACTCTATCTCAATGAGATTTTCTTTGGCTTCAACGCCTACGGTGTCGCTGGCGCCGCGCTGACCTATTTCGACAAGTCGGTGAACGAATTGACCGTGGCCGAGGCCGCTTATCTGGCATCGCTGCCGAAAGGCCCAGCCAACTACAATCCCTTCAAACATGCCGATCGGGCGCTTGAGCGGCGAAACTGGGTCATCGGCCAGATGGTCGAGAACGGTTACGTGACTCCCGAAGAGGGTGCGAAAGCGAAGGCCGAGCCACTTGGCGTTGCCCCGCGCCGCACCGGCTCCTACCTTTTCGCCGGCGAGTATTTCACGGAAGAGGTTCGCCGGCAGATCATCGCCCGTTACGGCGAGAACGCGCTCTATGAGGGCGGCCTGTCCATTCGCACCACCCTCGACCCGAAGGTCCAGCTCATTGCCCGCAAGGCGATGCAGAACGGTTTGATGAAATACGACACGCTGCGCGGCTATCGCGGGCCGGTGAAGACAATCGACGTGTCTGGCGACTGGGGCGCCTCGCTGGGCGCCGTCAAGGGGCTGGAGGACGTTCCCGAATGGTCGCTTGCCGTCGTGCTCGACAGTTCGGCGACTGGATTGTCGATCGGCCTGCAGCCCGCACGCCAGGCGTCGGGCGAGATCGTCAAGGAACGCGTCGAAGGCACCGTCAGCAAGGACGACATGGGTTTCGCCATGCGCCATTTGGTCGATGGCAAGACAGTCAGGGCCAAATCACCGGCCGACGTGCTGAAGCCAGGCGACGTCATCTTCGTGCAGAAGAACGAAGGCTCCGACAACACCTACAGCCTGCGCCAGGTTCCCGAGGTGGAGGGTGGCCTGATCGCCATGGATCCGCACACCGGCCGCGTACTGGCCATGGTCGGCGGCTTCTCTTATTCGCAGTCGGAATTCAACCGCGCCACCCAGGCGATGCGTCAGCCGGGCTCCTCGTTCAAGCCGATCGTCTATTCGGCCGCGCTCGACAATGGCTACACGCCGGCCTCGGTGATCATGGACGGACCGATCACCATCCAGAGCGGCAACACGACCTGGACGCCGAAGAATTATGACGGCACCGTCGCCGGTCCGGCGACGCTGCGCTCCGGCATCGAGAAGTCGCGCAACCTGATGACCGTGCGGCTTGCCAACGACATGGGTATGAAGCTCGTCGTTGAATATGCCGAGCGCTTCGGCGTCTACGATCATCTGGCGCCGTATCTGCCGATGGCGCTTGGCTCTGGCGAGACCACCGTCATGCGCATGGTTTCGGCCTATTCGATCATGGCCAATGGCGGCAAGTCGATCAAACCGTCGCTGATCGACCGCATCCAGGATCGCTACGGCAAGACGGTGTTCAAGCAGGATGAACGTGGCTGTGAAAGCTGCAACGCGCCTGAATGGAAGAACCAGCCGGAGCCGGAACTGGTCGACAATTCCGAGCAGGTTCTCGATCCGATGACCGCCTACCAGATCACGTCGATGATGGAAGGCGTCGTCCAGCGCGGCACCGGCGCCACCATCGGTGAGCTCGGCCGCCACATTGCCGGCAAGACCGGCACCACCAACGACGAAAAGGACGCCTGGTTCATCGGTTACACGCCGAACCTCGTGGTCGGCCTCTACATGGGCTACGACACGCCGCGCGGCCTTGGCCATGGCGCCACCGGCGGCGGTCTCGCGGCCCCGATCTTCAAGGATTTCATGCGCGTGGCGCTGGACGGCACGCCCAATGTCGACTTCAAGGTTCCCGATGGCATGAACCTGATCGCCATCAACCGCAAGACCGGCATGCGGGCGGCATCGGGCGATCCGGGCACCATCGTCGAGGCCTTCAAGCCGGGCACCGGCCCCGCCGACAGCTATTGGGTGATCGGCATGGGCGCCGACGGCTCCAATGCCTCCGGCGGCGCCTTGTCGCCACAGGCCAACCAGGCCATCCAGGACGGCGGCGGCGGACTCTACTAACGGGTCCGGTCGTCGGCACGGCTGGCCTTGGGGTTGGCCCTGGGGCCGGCCCATTCGCTTTGCACATGTTCGCTTTACACATGGCGGCGCCGTCCCTATGTATCGCGCCGACCGAAGTGTCACTTCAGCAACAGGACAAAATACCAGGCCATGCGCGCGGAAACGCAGAATATTGTCGACGAGATCAGGCAGGCGATAACCCTGCTGAGGAGGCATCTTTGACTGGGATCAGGCCATAAAGCGGCTTGAATACCTGAACGTTCGCGCCGAGGACGCCAGCCTATGGAACGAACCGCTGGAAGCGCAGAAGCTGATGCGCGAGCGCCAGGGCCTCGAGGAAGGCATTGCATCGGTCAAGGGCCTGACGCAGGCGCTGGAGGACAATATCGGCCTGATCGAGCTCGGCGAGGAAGAGGGCGACGAAGGCGTCATCGCCGAGGCCGAGGCCGCGCTCCGCTCCATGCAGGGCGAGGCGAAAGCCCGCCAGGTCGAGACACTGCTGTCGGGCGAAGCCGACGCCAACGACACCTATCTCGAAGTCCACGCAGGCGCGGGCGGCACCGAAAGCCAGGACTGGGCCTCGATGCTTTTGCGCATGTACACGCGCTGGGCCGAGCGCCGCCGCTTCAAGGTCGAGGTGCTGGAAGTGCATGACGGCGAAGAAGCAGGCATCAAGTCCGCGACTTTGCTGATCAAGGGCCACAATGCCTATGGCTGGCTGAAGACGGAATCCGGCGTCCATCGCCTGGTGCGCATTTCGCCCTATGACAGCAATGCGCGCCGGCACACCTCCTTCGCCAGCGTCTGGGTCTATCCGGTCATCGACGACACGATCGAGATCGACGTGTCCGAATCCGACGTCCGCATCGACACCTATCGCTCGTCGGGCTCGGGCGGCCAGCACGTCAACACCACCGATTCGGCCGTGCGCATCACCCATATCGCCACGGGTATCGCGGTTGCCTGCCAGGCCGAGCGTTCGCAGCACAAGAATAAGGCCAAGGCTTGGGAGATGCTGCGCTCGCGCCTCTATGAGGAGGAACTGAAGAAGCGCGAAGCCGTTGCCAACGCGACCGAAGCGTCCAAGAGCGATATCGGATGGGGCCACCAGATCCGCTCCTACGTGCTGCAGCCCTATCAGCTGGTGAAGGACCTTCGTACCGGTGTCGAAAGCACCAGCCCTTCCAGTGTGCTCGATGGCGACCTCGACGATTTCATGGAGGCTTCGCTGTCGCAACGCATCGAGGGCGGTGCGGGTGAAGTGGTGGCGGATCTGGATTAGAGCAGCCGCTTGAACGACGGAGCTGAACCGACGATGGCACGCAGGCTCTCGGGAAAATGCCTCTGCGGAGCAGTGCGCTACGACGTCGCCGACGAATTCGTCTACGCGGCCAACTGCCACTGCTCGAATTGCCGGCGGACCACCGGTTCGGCCTTCAAACCTTTTGCCGGGATCGAGCGAGACAAGTTGGCCCTCGTCAAGGGCGAGGACAAGCTCCTGATCTTCGGCGATCAAAGCGGCGCTCATGACGCCCACTGCGGACTGTGCGGCTCATTGCTCTATTCGCTCGTCCGCGAAGGAACCTTTTTCCATGTGCCGATGGGAACCCTTGTCGACGATCCTTTCATCCGTCCGACCGCGCACATTTTCGTCGGCTCCAAGGCGGCCTGGTTCGACATCACCGACGACCTGCCGCAATATCAAGAGCACGTGATCGTCGGCTCCGACGCTCGATAGGCTGGAACCGATTCGGGCCGATCGCCGTTATTTCGTTGCTCGCCCGTTAGTCGAAACTCGCATGCCGGGAGTGGAACCTGGCCTGAATCTCGTCAGCAATCGCAGAGGGTTGGCGCCTGCACGGCGATATCGCCGATAGCAGCAGCTTCTTGCGCCTACCAGGGAATCAGCCCAGCATCCAAAGGCTGGGAGAGAAAAAGCATTTATGGCCGGACGCGGCATATCTGCGACCTGACGATCCGGCCACTGGGAAGACACGTTCCGGGAACGGGCAAGCGAAACGCTTGATGCTCGTTTGAAAGGAACGTTTCCATGTCTGCTGCCACATTCCGATCGGCCAGAGCCGTTCAGCCGGCTGGCCGACTTATGTTTTCCCTGCTCGCCATCGGTGCGCTCGCGATGCTTACGCCAGCTGCCTTTGCCCATGACGCCAAGCCCACGGCGGCAAAGCCGCAAGGCTGGAGTTATCCATTCGCTTGCTGTGCCAACTATGATTGTCGTGCCACACACACCGGGGAAGTGCTGGAGAAACCCGAAGGCTATGTGATCGCCGGCACCGGCGAGGTCGTTCCCATGACAGACAAGCGCATCAAGGACAGCCCTGACGGCGAGTTTCACTGGTGCGCTCATCAAGGCGGTCTCGATGCCGGCAGGACGATCTGCCTGTTCGTCCCGCCGCGCTCTTTTTAGGTTGTGACAAATGCATCGGAAGACCAGCCATCGTTCCACAACCTTGCTGAGATGGCTGGCCTGTGACGTTGTTGCCTCACGCGGAGGCCGCGACTGCTGAGGCGAAGTCGCGATATGGGCGCAGTGGGCGGCCCAGAAGCGCGGTCAGGCGCTCGACGTCACCGGCTTCCGGCAGCATCCCGTCGGTGAAGAAGCGCTCGCCCATCAAGCGCATGTCGTAGGCCATCCAGGCGGGCAGGAACTGCTTGAGGTTTTGCTCGAAGCCCTCTGTGTTGTCGCCGCTATAGTTGATCGGCCGGGCAAGCACGTCTGACCAGATTGCGGCGATATCCGTCCCGGTCAGTGTCTGCGGACCGACGAGGTTGATCCGTTCGATCGCAAGTGGCTCCGCGGACTGTTCGCGGCGCAACAGCTCAAGGGCGGCGATTTCGGCGATATCACGGGCGTCGATCATGGCAAGACCCTTCGTGCCGATCGGCATTGGGTAGGTGCCGTAGCCGGTGATGGTGTCTTCGACCATCAGATCGTTCTGGATGAAGTAGGCCGGGCGCAAGATCGTGGCCTTGAAGTCCATCTGCTCGATCATCCGTTCGACGCCGAACTTGCCGGCGAAGTGCGGCACGTTCACGTAGACGTCAGCGTGGATCACCGACAGATAGACGATCCGCTCGATGCCGGCCGATCGGGCGACGTTCAGCGCGACCAAGGCCTGGGTGAACTCGTCCGGTACCACGGCGTTCAAGAGGAACAGAGTGGAAACTCCAGACATGGCTTTGCGCAGCGAATCGACATCGAGAAAGTCGCCTTGCACGATGGATACGCCTGCCGGGAAGCTGGCTTTCGACGGATCGCGGACGAGGGCACGTACATCGGCGTTGCGCTTGACGAGGTGGTCGACGACTTGGCGCCCAATGTTGCCCGTGGCGCCGGTAACGAGAATGGTCATGAAATTTCTCCTGTTGGGGTGCTTGACGCCTCCCATATGTGTGGCTCACAAAGCGCCAAATAGGCGGAAAATTTAGACGCATCGTCTCACTGGTGGAACACGCCATGGATCTTCTTGCCCTCACGGATTTCAATCTCGTTGCCCGCCATGCTGGCTTCGGCAAGGCGGCAAGGGCCACCGGCCGGCCCAAGGCAACGCTGTCCCGGCGCGTTGGAGAGTTGGAAAGCAGTCTTGATCTGCGCCTGTTTGAACGGGGCGCGCGTGACTTGAAGCTGACCGAGGAAGGACGGGCCCTCTTCGAGCGGACGGGGACGTTGCTTGCCGAACTGGACGAGACGGCGGCGGCGATTGCCTCGGGCGGTCAGAGACCCAAGGGCAGATTACGGATCAGTGCACCTCTCCATTTTTCTCAGACCGCAATGGGGAGGATAGCCGCGGGATTTGCCGTTAAGTATCCGGAGGTTAGGCTGGAGGTCACGACCGAGGATCGGTATGTGGACATGATCGAGGAAGGTTATGACCTGGCAATTCGAGTCAATCCAGATCCCGACGAAAGCCTGGTCGGACGGGCGTTTCTGCGCGACCGTCTGGTCGTGGTGGCAAGCCCCGGCCTTCCTCGCACGACAGATGGACTCGCCGCTCCTAGCGTTGCCCGCGGCCCAGGCGATCGGCAAACATGGCACGTGAAGACACAAGCTGGCCGCTCGACGATTACAGTCGAGCCTGTCCTCACGCTGTCAACGCTCATCATGGTCCGGGACGCGGTGCGAGCCGGCGTCGGTGCGGGACGGCTTCCCATTTCATTGGTGACCCACGACTTGGCTGACGGCACATTGGTGAATTGGGGAGATATCGACGGCCCCGAGATCTCTCTATGGGCGCTCTACCCATCTCGGCGGCTGCTCAGTGCGCGCGTATCGGCGTTCTTGGACTTCCTGAAACAGGCTTTCCCAAATGGGACGCCGGACGAACTGGCCGCCTATATTGGCAGGTGAAGGCCGAGGTTGCCTTCAGCCGTAGCCTGCTGACGGACAGTTGTCAGCATCGCTTCTTTATGGTGCCCTGTTGCAGGGGCGGCGGCCAACGGAGAGGTGATGTTTCATGACCATCAAGGGAAGCTGCCACTGCAAGGCGACAATGTTCGAGGTCTCGCAGGCCCCACAAACGGTGACGCAATGCACCTGTTCGTTCTGCTCGAAGCGCGGTTCGCTGTGGGCCTACTACATCCCCTCGCAGTTCAAGCTCATCACGCCGCCGAACAAGGTTTCCTTCTATCAGTGGGGATCGAAAACCGTAAAACATGGGTTTTGCGCCATCTGCGGCTGCGGCACTTTCACCGAAACACCGGACTGGTCCACCGGCGAGCCGGATTTCGACAATCCGAAGATCAGCGTCAATTCACGGCTGTTCGATGATTTCGATCTCGACAAAGTCGAAGTGGTGGTCATTGACGGCAAGAATCTCTGGTAGCCAGCCAACACGGTTCGTTACCCGACCGGCTCCAGGGAAAAAGCCGTTGCAGGCGATTTTTCCCGTTCCGCTTTTCGCCGCATTTCATGGTACAAGTCGCGGCAAGGGCTGATTTGGCGCCGTCGAAAAGGCGCGACTTGGAGAGGGACCATCTATGAAGAAGACCGTGCTCGTCGTCGTGGCGACGGCTTTGCTCGTGAGCGCCTGCACCACTACGGATCCATATACGGGCGACCAGAAGATTTCCAACACGGCCGCGGGTGCCGGTCTTGGTGCCCTGGCGGGTGCCAGCCTCGGTCTGCTTGCCGGCGGCAATGACCGTCGCAATGCGCTGATAGGCGCCGGCATCGGCGCGCTGGCCGGCGGCGCCATCGGCGCCACGATGGATCAGAACGAAGCGGAGTTGCGTCGGCAGCTCGAGGGCACTGGCGTCAGCGTCACCCGCAGCGGCGACCAGATCATCCTCAACATGCCGTCCGACATCACCTTCAATTCGGATCAGGATGCGGTGAAGCCGGGCTTCTACCAGGTGCTGAACTCGGTTGCGCTGGTGCTGAAGAAGTTCAAGCAGACCACGGTCGACGTTTTCGGCCACACCGATTCGACCGGTGGCGACCAGCACAATTTCGATCTGTCCCAGCGTCGTGCGCTGGCGGTCGCCAATTATCTGGCCGGCCAAGGCGTCGATCAGCGCCGCTTCGCCGTCACCGGCTTCGGCAAGACGCGTCCGGTCGCTTCCAATGCGACGTCCGAGGGCCGCGCCCAGAACCGCCGCGTCGAAATACAGCTTTCGCCGCTCACCTGATCTGTCCGGTAAGCGCCCCGACCTGTTCGGCAAGCCAATACAAAACGGCTCCCACGCGAGCCGTTTTGTTTAAGTGCGCGCTCTATTTTAGCGATTTCTAATAAATTTCTTTCCCGCGACAATGGAAAGGAATATCATCCTCGCTGTTCCGGAGGGGATGAGGCGGTACAACCGGCCGCGCAATCAGCATTTTTCCGCCTCGGTCTTGCACGGCCAGATCAGAAGTCTGGGAGGAATGCATGACAAGAACAGCCACCCTTGGGCGCTGCGGCGTCCTTGCTTTGACAGGCATTGCAACTTTATGGCTGGGCCTCGCCGCGGCGAGGGCCGAGGACGCCAACAAGGCCGACATCGATGCCTTGAAAAAATCGCTCGCCAAATATGAGGATTACACCGCCGCCGTCCGCGACCTCTATCTGTCGACGGTCGGCTGCGTCTACTACAGCGGAGAAAAGATAGCGGGCTCGATGGATTACCCGAAGGGCGCCATGGGCATCCATTTCGTCAATGTCCCGAGTGTCGGCCAGAAACTCGACCCGATGAAGCCCAACGTCCTGATCTACGAGCCGACCAAGAAAGGCCTGAAGTTGGTCGGTGTGGAATGGCTGGTGCCGCTGACGCCGGACGTCAAAGCGCCGCCGAAGCTGTTTGGACAGACCTTCATGGGCCCGATGGAGGGGCACTATCCGCTCATCCCGAGGGAGTTCGTCCACTATGACCTTCACGCCTGGCTGACGGACAATCCGAACGGCATGTTCAGTCCGACGAACCCGAAGGTGAAATGCAACAAGGCCGAGTTTCCGATGCTGGAGAAGCCGACCAAGATGATGCCAGGCCCGATGTAGCAGGCACGCCAAGCCGAGGCCCGTCGATATCCATCGGTGCGTCTACCGAGGGCAAGCCGGATCGCTGGCTTGCCCGCCCGGGAATCAGACCTTGGCGACGATTCGCATGAAGGCCGGCATGTCGTCGCCGAAGCCGACGGTGGCGTCGTTGTCTTCCTGGTGGCGTTGACGGCCAGGGCGGTTGTTGTCGCCGCGCTGCGGCCTTGTATCACCGCGCTCCGGTGCGCGCTCATTGCGATCGGAGGATTTACGCTCGGTGTTTTCCGAGCGGATTGCATCCTTGCGCGCGCGCCGTTCGACAACGTCGGCGACCGGCGTCTCTGCCGCATCGGACTGCTCCTGCTGCTGGGCAGCCACGGCCGGGGCGTCTTCCTCGCTGTGTCTGGCGCGACGTTCGCCGCCCTTCTTGCGCTCGCCCCCGTCCTTGCGCTCGCCCCTGTCCTTACGGTCGTCATCCTTGCGGCCGGCACGGCGCGGTGCGCCTTTGCCACGGCGCGGCGCGTCGTCCTCGCCTTCGCTGGCGACCACCGTCGACAGATCGCCGTCATGCCACTCGATCTTGGTGCCGATCAGCCGCTCGATGGCGTCGATATACTTGGTGTCGGATTTGGTCGCGATGGTGAAGGACTTGCCCGAGCGCCCGGCGCGGCCGGTACGGCCGATGCGGTGGACATAGTCCTCGGCATGGATCGGGACGTCATAGTTGAAGACGTGGCTGACATCGGGGATGTCGAGGCCGCGCGCGGCGACGTCCGAAGCGACGAGGTAGCGCAGCTTGCCATCGCGGAAATTGGCCAGCATCTGCATGCGGGCGCGCTGGTCCATGTCGCCATGCAGCGCACCGGCGTCGAAATCATACTTCAGCAGCGAGCGGAACAGTTCCGACACCTCGACCTTGCGGTTGCAGAAGATGATGGCGTTCTTCAGTTCGGCATCTTCAGCCTTGATCAGGTTGCGCAGCGTCTCGCGCTTGTCCCAGGGTTTCGAGCCCGACTTGACCAGCCGCTGGATGATGTTGGTCGCGGCCGACGCGGCCTTGGAGACCTCGACACGCACCGGCGCGTGCAGGAATTTTTCGGTAAGCTTGGTGATTTCCGGCGGCATCGTCGCCGAGAAGAACAGCGTCTGCCGGGTGAACGGGATCATCTCGCAGATGCGTTCGATATCGGGGATAAAGCCCATGTCGAGCATGCGGTCAGCCTCGTCGATGACGAGGATTTCGACGCCGTTGAGCAAGAGCTTGCCGCGCTCGCGGTGGTCGAGCAGGCGGCCGGGCGTCGCGATCAGCACGTCGGCGCCACGCTCCAGCTTCTTGTCCTGTTCGTCGAACGACACGCCGCCGATCAGGAGCGCGATGTTGAGCTTGTGATTCTTGCCGTACTTGATGAAGTTTTCCTCGACCTGCGCGGCAAGCTCACGCGTCGGTTCCAGGATCAGTGTGCGCGGCATTCGGGCACGCGCGCGGCCCTTTTCCAGCCGGGTCAGCATCGGCAGCACGAAGGAAGCCGTCTTGCCGGTGCCGGTCTGGGCAATGCCCAGCACGTCCTTGCCGAGCAAGGCGTGCGGAATGGCGCCGGCCTGGATCGGAGTCGGCTGCGTGTAGCCGGCATCGGTAACTGCGGAAAGCACCTTCGGCGACAGGCCGAGGTCTGAAAAGGTCAACGCTTCTTGAGCGGTCGTGGTGTCTGAGGACAAGTGTTGCTGTCTTTGGCTGGTTCGGGGAAGCGCAACGTTGTTCGTCGCGGCAAGCGCCACGCGCCTGCAAGATTGGTATTGCGATTAGGCGCAAGCCCGCGATTTGTCAACAGAAACGGGTGGGATTGGCGCGATTGTGAAGTCGTAACCTTAATCGCGATGCTTAATCCGGCTGCTTGTGTCTGTACCGGCTCAATACCGGAACTGTTCGGCCAGGATGCGCTCGTTCCAGGAGTGGTTGGGATCGAACAGCAAGGTCGCCGTCGCCGTCGGCGACTCCCGCACCGTCACGGTGGTCACCGCCTTGACTTCCGTATGGTCGGCGGCGGCGTTCACCGGCCGCTTTTCCGGCTCCAGAATGTCGAAGCGCACGGTCGCCTTGTTGGAGAGCAATGCACCGCGCCAGCGGCGCGGACGGAACGGGCTGACCGGGGTCAGCGCCAGAAGCGGCGCGTCGAGCGGCAGGATCGGGCCGTGCGCGGAGAGATTGTAGGCCGTGGATCCGGCCGGCGTCGCGATCATGACGCCATCGCAATTCAGCTCTTCAAGCCGTATCTGATCATCGATGCTGATGCGAATCTTGGCCGTCTGATAGGATTGGCGCCACAGCGCCACTTCGTTGATCGCCAGAGCCGAGACCGTTTCGCCTTCCGAGGTGACGGCCAGCATCTCCAGCGGGCGGATCGTTTCGGCGACCGCTGCCGCGATGCGCTCGGTGAGCCCACCGGAACGGTACTCGTTCATCAGGAACCCGATGGTGCCACGGTTCATGCCGTAGACCTTCTTTCCCGTCCCCATCGTGTCGCGCAAGGTCTGCAGCAGGAAGCCGTCGCCGCCCAGGGCCACGACAACCCCTGCATCCGCGACTGGACATTGGCCATAGCGCGCCGACAGGCTTTCCAGCGCCGCCTTGGCGTCTGCTGTGTCGGACGAGACGAAGGCGATGCTGTTGGCGGCTGTGCTCATGGCTTCCCGATCGCGACCGATTGGCGGCAGTTCCGACCGCGCCAGCGCCGGGGTAGCATGGGGCGGGCAGGTCTGCAAAGAGAGCCGTTGTGTCGGCCGCGAAGCGATCGCGCCGCGGTCTGCCGAGGCCGGCCGGTCGCGGTTGATGTCAAGGCACCAACGAATGTGATGGTTAAGGCCGGGCGTAACCTCTCGTAAAGCTGGATCGATCATGTTAGCCGGCATGGGTGGCGTGGGGCGCCCGCAGCATTGCCGGATCCTTCGGGACATCAAAAGGACGCTGCGGCACTTTTGATCTGTGTGCATGATCCCTCGAGAATATCCTGATGTTCGGGGATGTGCGCGCCAACCAGACGAGGCCGACATATTGCCGGTAGCACGCCTGATCATCGTTTTTGTCATCCTGGGAAGCTTTGCGCTGGTCTTCGCCGCGCTGGTTCGCCAGTCGGAAGAAATGAGCAACAGACCAGTACCCACCGCATCTCGCTGTGGCGATGCCGCCGGAATGCCTTGCCCGCAAAGGGCGGAGCTGTAAGCCGTACGGCCTCATTCCGATCGTTAAGTCATTTCCGACCGTGAAGTCGTTGCGACCGTGAAATCATGCCGATCGCGGAAGTGAATCGAGCTTGCCTGTGAAATGGGGGGCAAAGACGGTTTCGAAGGCCTTGAGGGCCGCGCCGATCGCCTGGTGCATGTCGAGATACCGGTAGGTGCCCAGCCGTCCCCCCAGATGCAGGTTTTTCTTGGCCGCCGCCCTTTCGAGGTAACGACGGTAGATCGCTTGGTCCTTGCGTGTGTCGATTGGATAGTAAGGTTCGTCGGCGCGGCCGGCGAAACGGGAATACTCGCGGCCGATGAGTGTCTTGTCGCTTCCGTGCTGGCGTTCCGGATTGAAATGCCGGAATTCGACCACGCGGGTGTAGGGCACGGCTTCGTCGGCATAGTTCATGATCGCCGTGCCCTGATGATCCGGTGTGTTCACCACCTCCAGATCGATATCGATGGTCCGCCAGCCGAGTTCGCCCTCGCAATAGTCGAAATAGCGATCGATCGGGCCGGTATAGACGACCGGCAGGTCCTTCGGCAGCAGGGGCTTGATGTCGAAGAAGTCGACGCCAAGCCGTGTTTCGATGAGGTCGTGTGCAAGCATCTTTTCGAAGATCGCGGTGTAGCCATCCACGGGCTGACCCTGGAAACGGTCATTGAAATAGCCGTCCTCGAACGTGTAGCGGACCGGCAGGCGCGCGATGATCTGCGCCGGCAGTTCGCGCGGGTCCGTCTGCCATTGCTTGGCGGTGTAGCTCTTGATGAAGGCTTCATAGAGGGGACGGCCGACAAGGGAGATCGCCTTCTCCTCGAGATTGGCCGGCGGGCGGTCGCCAAGCTCCGCAGCCTGCTCGGCGATCATGCCGCGTGCCTCGTCCGGGCTCAGCCGCTTGCCGAAGAACTGGCAGATCGTGGCGAGGTTGATCGGCAGCGGATAGACCTTGTCGCGATAGGTCGAGAATGCGCGATGGCGATAGGACGTGAAGCCGGTGAAACCCTGCAGATAGTTCCAGACCTCCTCGTTGGAAGTGTGAAACAGATGCGGCCCGTAACGATGGATTTCGACGCCGGTGACGGGATCCTGCTCGGTATAGGCATTGCCGCCGATATGCGTGCGCCGATCGATCACCAGCACCCGCCGGCCGAGTTGGGTGGCGATACGCTCCGCCAGCGTCGCGCCGTAGAATCCCGCGCCGACGATCAGGATGTCGGCTTTGCTCAGCAGGTTCTTGTCCATTCGGCCGATCCATCCAGCGTTTGAAGTCCGTGCCTTATTGGCTGCTGCCGCTCACGACACAAGCGAAAAACGACATGGGGTTGAAGTGTTTGGAACACGAGGTGGCAGTCCGAATGGACAGAAATATTTTTTGGCAAGCTACATCAGCTTTGTTGTAGCCTGAAAGAAACTTCAGTATTCGACCACCTGATTTGTCATCGTTGGTCAATCGGCCGAGTAAACCATCGCCATCACAGGATTGTACGTTTCATGAAGCTGATCGTTGTGACTCCGGCAGGGCGCGAGAAATATCTTCGCTTGCTCAGCCATCACGTTTTGAAAAGCCCCGACGTGCACGAATGGCACCTGTGGGACAATTGCCGCAACGAAGCCGATCGCGCCTACCTTCAACGGCTGGCCGCCTCCGACCCGCGATGCCGGATCAAGAAACTTCCACACGCCGATGGCGGGTTTAACGTCATCGGTGACTTCTATCGCTTCTGCGATGATGCCGAGGCTTTCTACCTGCGCCTCGACGACGATGTGGTTTTTGTCGAGGATGGCTTCTTTCAAAAGTTCATGACGAGGGTCATGGCCGAGAGAGGATCGGCCATCTGGTACGCGCCGCTGATCATCAACAACGCCATCTGCAATTCACTGATCAAGCAGCTTTCCAGGGTCCTGGTGGACGGTCCGCTGACTTGCCAGGCGTCATGCGAATTCTCCTGGGCTCATGCCAGCTTTCCACAGGCGCTTCATCCGGTCTTCATCGAGGCCGTCCGCGCCAACCGGCTTGATGACTTCCGCGTGCCGGACAGGGAGATCAGGCTGTCGCGCTTTTCGATCAACGCACTCGGCTTTTTCGGATCGGATATTGTCGGCCTGGGAGAGAGTTTCCATCCGCCGTCGGGCGATGAGGAGGAGTGGCTTTCGGCGACCTTGCCTACCAGACTGGACCGGCCGGGCAAGATATTTGGTGACCTGATCGTGGCGCATTTCAGCTTCTATCCGCAGGAACGCCAATTGCTGCGTACCAACATCCTCGATGGCTATTACGAACTCGCTGGCCTTGCTCCTCCGATCTACGAGAAGCCTCCAATCCGCCTGAGAGATCGGTTTAAGCAGTGGAGGAGAGGCCGGAAGGCGTCGACACCACCGCGCTATACGATCTCGCTTCCACCCGTAACAACCTGAAGGTTGGCATCGCCGTCGAGCGTCCAGGCAAGGTCTGTCGGGTCGTGGACTTCGTGGCTGCGCCTGCCGGGGCCTTGCATGGTCTCACCAGGTAAGCCGGGCCGTCCTTCAACCAGTCGCTGACGTCCCTTTGGAAATCGCTCGGGAAGGCAGCGGCCGCGCACGCCGATGAAGTCGGCCGCGTGGCAAAGCTTGTGAAAACATATTGACTGTATGGTTAGTTATAATTATTCCTGGCATTAAGAGTTGGCCAGTCGGCATGCGCCGGTGAATGGCCGCGAAAAGGGGAATATCGTGACGCCCATCCGGCCCGCAATCGGGGGTGTCATCAGGCTTGTTCATCAGCAGGAAATGGACCTGAGGCGATACGCTGCCGGTCCCAACAATGGGAGCACTCGCATGAACTGGAAATTGACCGCGGCAACCGTCGGGCTGTCGCTGCTCGCCGTAACCGGCGTCGCCCGCGCCGATGGCGAACTCAACATCTATAACTGGGGCAATTACACCAACCCGGACCTGATCAAGAAATTCGAGGAGACCTACAAGGTCAAGGTCACCGTCACCGACTACGATTCCAACGACACCGCATTGGCCAAGGTCCGCCAGGGCGCTTCCGGCTACGACATCGTCGTGCCCTCCGCCAGCGTCGTGCCGATCTGGATCAGCGAAGGCCTGCTGCTCGAAACCGATCCCAGCAAGATGGAGAATTTCAAGAACGTCGATCCCAGATGGGTAGACGTTCCCTTCGATCCGGGCCGCAAATATACCGTTCCGTGGCAGTGGGGCACGACAGGCATTTCGGTGAACAAGTCGGTCTATGCCGGCGACCCCAACACCTCGGCGCTCTTCCTCGACCCACCGCCCGAGCTGGTCGGCAAGATCAATGTCGTCCCCGAAATGGGGGACATCATGTTCCTCGCCATCGCCTATGAAGGCGGCCAGTACTGCACCAACGACATGCAGGTGCTGAAGAAGGTCCACGACAAGCTGGTCGAGGCCAAGGCGAAATGGCTTTCGCTCGACTACGCGGCCGTCGACGGCCTGGGCAGGGGCGACATCGCCGCCGGTGTCAACTGGAACGGCATTTCGCTGCGGCAGAGACTGCAGAACGACAAGATCGTCTACGGCTATCCCAAGGAAGGCTTTCCGATCTGGATGGACAATGTCGCCGTTCTCAAGGACGCCAGGAATGTCGAGAATGCCAAGCTCTTCCAGAACTTCATCATGGATCCGCAGAACGCTGCCATGATCTCGGCCTTCGCGCGCTACGCAAACGGCATAAAAGGTTCGGAAGCCTTTATGCCTAACGACATGAAAAACGCACCGGAGGTCAACGTTCCGGCCGAATTCGCCGCCAAGGGCCAGTTCATGCCGGCCTGCCCATCGGATGTGCAGGCGCTCTATACGAAAATCTGGACAGACCTGCAGAAGTAGCGCCGCCGGCCGAACCGACGAACAGCCACCGGACCGCAGCGCGCGGTCCGGCCACCCTCATATCCGACCCTTGATGCCAAGTGCGGTCTCGCGATCGCGGGGAGATTTCCGATGTCCGATCTCGACCTATGCTACATGCCGGCCCATGAGGCACTGCGGCTGTTCAAGGCGAAGAAACTGTCGCCCGTCGAATTGATGCGCGCCACTATCCGCCGGGCCGAAGCCACCAAATCGGCGATCAACTGCCTCACCTTCACGCATTTCGACGAAGCGATGGGGCTGGCCGCCAGGGCCGAGGCAAAATATGCCAAGGGCGCCCGCACCGGTGCGCTCGAGGGCCTGCCGATCGGCATCAAGGACGAGAGCTACATCAAGGGCAAGCCGACATCGCACGGCTCGCTGCTGTCGAAGGACGCCATTGGCGGCCACACCTCGACGATGAACGAGCGCGTCATCAAGGCTGGCGGCATCGTCCATGCCCGCACGGCGACGCCCGAGTTCAGCTGTGCAGGCTACACCTGGTCGAAGCGCTGGGGCGTCACCCGCAACCCGTGGAACCGCGACTTCACGCCGGGCGGTTCGTCCGGCGGTTCGGCGGCCACGCTTGCCTCCGGTACGTCGTCGATCGCAACCGGCTCGGACATTGCCGGATCGATCCGCATTCCGGCCTCGGCCTGCGGCCTCGTCGGCTTCAAGCCGCCTTACGGGCGCAATCCGGACGAGCCGCCGTTCAATCTCGACTTCTATTGCCACACCGGTCCGCTGGCGCGAAACGTCAGGGATGCGATCCTGCTGCAGAACGTCATGGCCGGACCGAGCCCGCTCGATATCGCCACGCTGCGCCCGAAGCTGCGTCTGCCGCTCGACTACAAGCCGATCAAGGGCTGGAGGATAGCCTTTTCCATGGATCTCGGATCGTTTGAAGTCGACCCTGACGTGCGCAAGAACACACTTGCCGCATGCGATGTGTTCCGCTCGCTCGGCGCTACGGTCGAGGAGGTCGATCTGCGCTGGGGGGATGATGTGCTCAAGGCCGGCATGGCCTACCTGGAGCATCTTTTCGGCGCATCGCTGTCGCAACTGCTCGGGAAGCACGGCAAGGACATGACCAGCTATGCCCGGCAGTTTGCCGAGGATGGACAAAAATCCAAGGCGACGGATTTTGTCGCAACGCTCGATGTGGCGGCCAAGATGTACCAGACGCTGGGTCCACTGCTGGAGACCTATGACGTGCTGATCTGCCCGACCAACGCGCTTCCGGCGGTGCCGGCGGAGTTCGACCAGACCAGGGACAGGGTCGAGATCAATGGCAAAGAGGTGAACCCGTCGCTCGGCTGGGTGATGACGACGCCGTTCAACATGATGAGTCGCTGCCCGGTTCTGACCATACCTTCAGGCCATGCGGCCAGCGGCGTGCCGACGGGCATCCAGATCGTTGGCCGTACCTATAGCGATGCCGATGTCTTCCGGGCTGGGCTGGCCTATGAAACGGCCCGGGGGCAATGGTATGGAGACGCCGGGAAACGCCCTTCGCTCTGAGTGATCTCTGGAGCGAGCGAAGTACTAAGGGGCGGGATATTCCGCCGTGGGTCCGAAAGGCCTGACGAAAATGGCGCAACGCAAGGCAACCGCAAAGCCGGAAAAACGCGGAGTTGTAACGGCCAAGGGCAGGGGCGCGGCAAACGATGCTCCCCCCAAGGACCGTCGGCGCGAGCGCGGCGAAGCGAGCGTGCAGCGCATCATCGACGCCACGATCGAGCTCATCGCGGAGGAGGGCCTGGCGAGCGTCACCATGCAGCGCATCGCCGAACATGTCGGCTCGTCCAACGCGCTGGTCGTCTTTCACTTTCGCAGCAAGGAAAACCTGTTCCGGGCCGTCCTGCAGTATCTCAGCGATCGATATGACGAGCTGTGGGTTACCTTGGTGCGGGCGCCCGGACTGTCGCCGGTCGAAAGATTGCTGGGCGCCGTCGATTGCGCGCAGCGCTTTGCCCGGCAGCATCCGAAATGGGTTTCGGTCTTCGTCGTGTTCTCCAGCGACCGCAAGAGCATGCAGATCTACAATGAAATCGGCCTGCCGAGCGATCTCGCCTACACCGCCGAAGCACGCGAACTGCTGATCGAGATTTCGCGCAGCGGTGGTTACACCGGCGTCGACATACACACCCTGTCGGAAAGCCTGAATTATCTGGTTCATGGCGCCTGGTACTGGGACCATTTGAACCCTTCCAGCCGTGACACCGATGTGCTGCGCAAAACCATGCTGCTGCTGCTGCATCAGGCATTTCCGCAACATTTTTGAACTGATGCGTTAAGGTCGTCAGGGGCTCTTGTGCAGATGGCAGCCGACCTGCCGTTTTCGCGCCAGGTATTCATCGATCAACTGGCGATAGCGGACCTTGCCGAAGCTCGGGAAATGGCCGCCATGCACGACCGAGACGCCGAGGTCGCGCAGGGCGGCGAGTGTCTCGACATAGTCCGGGATGTCCGAGTGATAGACGTCGTCGATCAACGGACCGTCATAGACGATGTCGCCGGACAGCAGGATGCCGGTCTTCTTTTCATGCAGCGCTATGCCGCCGGGGGAATGGCCGGGTGTGTGGATCACCTCGAAGGCGCGGTCGCCGAGATCGATGACATCGCCATGTTCGAGCAGCCGGCCGGCCGGCGCGGCTGAAATGCCGTAGCGCGCGGTGTCCCAGCCTTTCGGGATGCCATCGAACATCTCGTCGGTCGCATAGCGGTCGGCCACCGTCCATTCGTTGCGCGGATCGGCGAGGATTTCCCCCTCGGCGCGGTGCACGCAGCGGTCGGGAAATTCGTGATGGCAGCCGATATGGTCGAAATGCGTGTGGCTGGCCACGCAGGTCAGCTTGCGCTCGGCCACCAGCGGCACGTGCTGCCTGAGGCTGAAATGGCCGAGCCCGGTGTCGAAGAGAAGATCGCGGTCGCGGCCGCGCACATGCCACATGTTGCAGCGGAAGAACGGTTTGATCCACGGCTCATGGATCAGCGTCACGCCGTCGGCCATACGGATGGTCTCGTACCAGTCGGGTGCGTCGATGACCGCAAGCATGCCCATGTTCAATCCGTCAGCAGGATGATCTGGTCGGTATCGCACGAAGCCGCGACCGTGTCGCCCGGCTGGACCGTGGCCGCTGCGGGCAGCTTGGCGATGAACCGCACCGAAGGGTCTTCGACGGACATCGCGAGCACACGCTTGAAGCTGCCCTGGAAGACGACGTCGCTCACCTTGGCCGTGCCCAGCCTTGTGGCGCCTGAGGCCGCGCCCAAGGTCAGATGTTCCGGCCGTATGGCCAGCGCAACGGCCGAGCCTGCCGGCAAAGCACCGGGCAGCGAGACCGCCCCGACCGGCGTCGCGACAGTGCTTGTCTTGTCCTTGGCCTCGGTGACCGTGCCAGCGAGGATCGTGCTTTCGCCCATGAAGGTGGCGGAAAAGCGCGTCGCCGGCCGGGCATAGACGCGCTCGGGCGGTCCTTCGTCCTCGATGCGGCCGTCATTCATCACCACGCAGTGGTCGGCAAGCGCCATCGCCTCTTCCTGGTCATGGGTGACATGGATGAAGGCGGTGCCGACGCGTTTTTGGATCGCCTTCAATTCGTCCTGCATCTGCCGGCGCAGCTTCAGGTCGAGCGCGCCAAGCGGCTCGTCGAGCAACAGCACCGCCGGCTCGATCACCAGCGCACGCGCCAGCGCCACGCGCTGCCGCTGGCCGCCCGAGAGTTGATGAGGCTTCTTGTCGAAGGCCGAGGCAAGTCCAACCAGAGCCAGCGCCTCGCGCGCCCGGGCGGCACGGGTCGCACCGTCGACGCCCTGCATGCGCAGCCCAAAGCCGACATTGCCGCCGACGCTCATATGCGGAAACAGCGCATAATCCTGGAAAACGGTAGTGGTCGGGCGCCTGGCCGGCGGCACCGAGGTGCAATCCTTGCCGCTGATGAACACCTTGCCTTCGCTGGGCGTGACGAAACCCCCAAGGATGGACAACAGCGTCGTCTTGCCCGAACCCGACGGTCCGAGCAGGATCGTGTAGCTGCCGGGCTCGATCTGCAGCGAGACATTTTTTAGCACGGCCAGTTGCCCGAAACGGTGCGAGACGCTGCGTATGTCGACCAGGGGCGCGATCATGTCTTTCTCCTGCGCAACAATGTCAGTTCGAACGCCACGACCAGCACGATGGAAACGGCAAAGACCAGCGAGCCGACCGCATTGGTCTTGGGATTGAGGCCGGAGCGCAGCAGGTTCCAGATTTCCACCGGCAGCGTGGTGTCGAAGCGCGTCAGCAGGAAGGAGATCACGAACTCGTCCCAGGAGAAGGTCATCGACAGGAAGAAGCCGGCGAAGATCGCCGGGGCCATCACCGGCACTGTGACCAGCAGCAGCACCTTCCATTCCGGCGCGCCAAGATCGCGCGCGGCGCGCTCGATGTTGATCTGGTGGCCGCCCATCTGGCTGTAGATGATCGCAAAGCAGAGCGGCAGGTTGATCACCACATGGCCGATGCCGGCGGCAAGCAGCGATTTCGGCACGCCGGCCCAGTTGAACAGCACCAGCAGCCCCATGCCGATGATCAGGTAGCTGACCGTCAGCGGCAGCGTGATCAGCCCGCGCAGCAGGCCCGAGCCGGGCAGCACGAAGCGCGCGAAACCCCAGGCCGAGAGGAAACCCAGCGTGACCGCGGCGAGGGACGAGATCGATGCGACCAGCAGCGAATTGATCAGCGCCGAGGTCAGTCGCGTGTCGGACAGAACGGCCTCGTACCAGCGCAGCGACGGGCCGGTGAACGGCGGGATCGGGAATGACGTCGCCTGCAGCGAAAACAGCACCAGCACGACCACCGGCAGGAAGATGAAGCCATAGACCGCAAGCGCGTAGACCAAGGAAATGACGCGGACAATCCTATGCATAGTCAGGCCCGCTCGATCTTCAGCCAGCGCGCGCAGGCGAGGTAGGCGACGGTGACCACGGCCATCAGGATGATCGACAGCGCTGAGGCGAGCGGGAAGTCGCCACGCCGGCCGATCTGCATCATCACCAGCTGCGGCATCAGAAGCTCGTTGTTGCCGCCAAGTATCTGCGGCGTGATGTAGTCGCCGATGCACAGCACGAAGGTGAGGAAGGCGCCGACCATGATACCGGGAAGCGTCAGTGGCAGGACGACGTGCAGGAAGGTGCGCACCGGTCCGGCGCCGAGATCTGCCGCGGCCTTGCGGTAACTCGGGCTGAGCTGCTTCAGATTGGCGAAGATGGTCAGCGTCAACAGCATGACGAAGAAATGCACGAAGCCGGTGACCGTGGCTAACCGAGTGTTGGCGAGCTGCAGCGGCTCGGTGATGAGGCCGGCGCCGGTCAGTGCGCGGTTGATGACGCCGTTCTGCGCCAGCACCAGCAGCCAGGAATAGGAGCGCACGACATAGGAGGTCCAGAACGGCAGCACGGCCAGCATCAGCGCCAGCCGCTGCCAGCGTTCCGGCACCTGTTCGGCCAGGATCCAGGCGAAGGGGTAGGCGAGCAGCACCGAGACCACGGTGACGATCGCCGTCACCTCGAGCGAGTTCACCATGGCCTGCCAGTAGGACGGGTCGGTGAAGAACTGGCTGTAATTGGCGAGCGTGAAGCCGCCGCCCTCATGCACTGTCAGGCTGGAAAACCCCATGGCGATGAAGGGCAGCACGAAGAACAGCAGCGTCCAACCGAGCGCCGGGGTGACCAGCGCCCAAGGCAGGGCATTGCCCCGTCCGCTGCTTCTCACCGAATTCATGAGCACTCACTTCGCCTGCAGCATTTCGGTCCACATATCCTGCATCTTCTTGTCGAGATCCGCGTTCGGCGCCGGATAGGCCTGGGCGCGGGCAAGGAAGCCGGGCTGCTCGTCGAAGCGCAGGATCTTCTTCTGATCGTCGGTCAGTGCCGCCTTGGCGTTGGACGGCATGCCCCAATAGCAGGACGAGGTGGCAAGCTGCGCCTGGCCTTCCGGGCTCATGATGTACTGGATGAACTTCAGCGCCATGTCCTTGTTCTTGGAATCCTTGAACATGGCCAGCGACTGCGACCACAGCACCGCGCCTTCTTTCGGAATGGAAAAGTCGAGCGCCGGGTTTTCCTTGGCCAGCCCCGCCGTCACCCATTCGCCGCCGCCGACCAGTATGTCGACCTCGCCGGTCGCAAGCGCCGTCTGGCTGGCGGTGACTTCGCCGACCAGCTTGGCATTGGCCTTCATCTTGAGCAGCTCTTCCTTGAGGGCGGGAAGATCGGCTTCGGTGAGGTCGGCCGTCTTCTTGCCGATGGCGAGTGCCGCCATGCCGATGACCGGCAGGTAATAGTCGTAGATGGCGACCTTGCCCTTGTACTTGTCGCTGGTCAGCGACGCCAATGACTGCATGTCGGCCGGGTCGACCTTGGTCTTGTTGAAGCCGATGGTGTTGTAGCCGAACTTTTCGGTGATGCCGTAGCGCTTGCCGCCGACCACGGTCGAGCCGTCCATCTTCACCTGCGGGAACAGGTCGGCCAGCGGCAGCTTGTCTTCCGGCAGTGGCTCGAACAGGCCCTTTTCGACGCCGCGCGGCACATCGATACTATCGATCACCATCACGTCCCAGTCACCGGGCTGCGACTGTTCGACGATGGCGAGACCGGCGCCGGTGCCTTCGAATTCCTTGACGTTGACCTTGACGTTGTTGGCCTCCTCGAAGGGCTGCAGCAGCGCCGGATCGGAATGATCGCACCAGATCAGCGCGTTGAGATCGGCGGCCTCGGCGAGACTGCCGGCGCCAAGCAGCAGCGCCGTGGCAGCGCAGGCGGCGCGCAGTTGGTTCTTCAGGACGGAAAGCGGATTCATGGCTTTTGACTGTGCGGACATCGAGTGTTCTCCCTGCCTTCGTGGCTTCTTGCAAAAAATTGAACCAGTTTTAAAATTGAGTCAATTCTATTTTTGTGGCAAGAGGCTGATATGAGCGGATTGCGGGCAAGGCAAAAGGCGGATCGGCACAGGCGCATCATCGAGGCGGCGGCCGCACTTTTCCGCGAGGCCGGCTATGAGGGCGCCAAGATCGAGGCGATCGCCACTCAGGCCGAGGTCTCGGTCGGCACCATCTACAATTACTATGAGAATAAGGGCGACATCCTCGGCGCCATCGTCTCGCTGGAGGTCAACGAAGTGCTCAACGCCGGCCGCGGCGTCGTCGCCAGGCCGCCGGCCAATGTCGGCGACGCGCTGGACACGCTGATCGGCATCTATATCGAGCATTCGCTGCATTATCTCAGCAAGGAGATGTGGCGGCAGGCGATGGCGATCTCGATGCAACTGCCCGACAGCCCATTCGGCCAGGCCTATACGGCGTTGGACCGCTCGCTGACGGAACAGATCCGCGCGCTGATCGCCCGGCTGCAAGAGATTGGGCTGGTACGGCAGGACATCGACGGGGCAGCGCTCGGTGAACTGATCTTCAACAACATGAACATGATGTTCATCGAGTTCGTGAAGCGCGACGACGCAAGAATACCGGAGTTGCGTGCGGCGATACGGAGGCAGAACCGCATATTGGTGGCGGCGATCGGAGTGTGAGCGAGTCAGGAGCAGGCAGGAGAAATCGTCACCTCGGCATATATGTCGTGTCACGCGAGGCTCGTCTCTTGAGTTGAGCTTGAAATCTGGTACAACTTAGAGGAGCATAAAAAAGGGGGAGGGGTAAATGGGGGCGTTTTCCGTCTGGCATTGGGCGATCGTGCTGCTGTTGATCGGCGTGCCTGTTTTCTTTGCTGCTCGATCAGCCGCGAAGCCGTCACAGAATCCTGAGGCTCTTGTGGGCTTCGGCGGTTGGCTGATGCTGCTGGCTATCGGTCAGGCATTATCACCGTTGCGCACACTTGCCGACTTCGCCAACTCGGCCGACGGCTACCAGCAACTCATGGCCCTCTCAAACGGGCCGCTGGCGGTGTATGGCGAGGTTGCTCTCAATCTGGCATTTCTGGCGCTTCAACTGGTTGTGCTCGTTTCCATGCTGCGGAAAAGCCGCCGGTTCCCGCAGTTGTTTCTGCTCCAGTGGCTTGCGATCCCTGTCGTTTTTGTCCTGGACACGATCTGGATTTCTTCAATTCTGGGCGTTCCGGTGAACCAGGTGCTCGCAGGTGATGCGCTGGCGGCACCGATAGCCTCGTTTGTCGCGGCTGGCATCTGGGTTGCTTATGTCTACAGGTCTGTCAGGGTGAGGAACACGTTCAACAAAGCGGGCGCATCAGGGCAAGTCGCCAGCGCCTCATAGCGATATCGCGTTGCGGTCGCGCTCGGAGGGGCTTCCGGCTCTTGACGGATCGTTAGGTGAACTGGTGCCCCCGGACGGAATCGAACCGCCGACCTTCGGTTTACAAAACCGCTGCTCTACCAGCTGAGCTACAAGGGCACGGCGCTCCGGTAGCATATTTGTTGCGCCAGTAAAGACAAAACTCCGTTTTCGTTCGCCCCAGCGGTGGATGAGGGCTCAAAGGCGGGATCCTGAAAATCGCCGGATTGCTTCCTACATATCGGCAAGGTGCAACCGCTTCGGACTGGAGTGTCGCATGATCAGGCTCATCATCATTCTCCCCATGGTCGTCATCGCCTGGATACTGCTGGTGAAGCTCATCAGCGATGTGAAGAAGGCCAATGTCGACTGGACCGGCGTGACCACCATCATCGGCTTCATCGCGCTCGCCTTCTGGCTTCGCCATGTGACGGGCATGGGGTGAACGAAGAGAGTGAGTAGGGAATAGTCAGTAGTCAGTAGTCAGTAGTCAGTAGTGAGCCGGGCGGCTCGCTTCCACTATTCACTATTCACTACTCGCTTCCCCGAGCCTCGCCGAAAAAATCCTCGCCCCTTCGAACCTTTTCCCGCGCCGCGCCGACTGATGTTCGGAGGCGAATGGGTCGCCTCGATCAAAAAATCCAGGAGATCATCATGTTCAAGCGCACTCTCACTTCAGGCCTCGTCGCCATCTTCGTCGCCACCGGCGCGCTCGCCGGCACCGTCGGCACGTCGTCTGCCTATGGCATGCACGGCCATCATCATCACCACCATAAGCACTTCAAGAAGTTCTGGTGGAATCACTACAATCACCATCATCACCACAGGCACGGCAGGGTGATCATTTTCCTTTGATGGAGGGACCCAATTCCTCAATAGGGCGGCTTCGGCCGCCCTTTTTGCGTTGAACGCCGGCAGCCGCCCACCCATGGGCGGAGGACGCGATTTCCCCAGTTCCAAAAAAGACGAAAAAAGATTCGAACCTTTCTTCTTGCCGCAACGACAGATGATCAAGAGGCGGATGGATCGCCTCGGTAACCAAACCAAGGAGATCGACATGTTCACGCGCACACTCGTTTCCGGCCTCATCGCCACCACTGTCGCCGCCACCGCCCTGGTCGGCACCGTTCAGCCTTCGGCAGCCCACAGCCATCACCACAACCATGACATCGGCATCGGCATCGCCGCCGGCGTCGGCGGCTTCGTCCTCGGCAGCCTGCTCGCCCAGCAGCCGCCGCGTACCGTCTATGTCGACGAAGACGGTGGTTCCTGGCACGTCCGCCGCTGTTTCGATCGCTACTCGAGCTACGATCCGGAGTCCGACACCTACATCGGCCGCGACGGCTATAGCCACTACTGCCGGCTCTGAGCGGAAGCCAACCAACGACGTAAAGAGGGGTTGCGGGCAGCCCCTCTCTTCGTTTGAAGGGTCGCGGGTCTAGAGCTTCGCGCCGGCGTCGAGAGCCGGCAAACCGGCCGCGCGGCAGAGGCCCTGAACTCGAAGCCGGGAATCCGCCGACCCATCGCTCATCGCGGCGAGTTCGAAGCTGCTTCCGGCATCCGGGTAGATCTTGGCGACAAAGGCTTTGTCATCGCCGTAAGCCCCGGATGAGATCCTGTTGCTGACGGTGCCGCAGGCCACGATCTCTTGGCGGCCGCCCGACGTCCGCTCGCCGGCCAGCACCGTCCCGAACTTGGCGGAGGCCGGATCCGACAGATGCTGGCGGATGCCGCCGGTAATGATCTCCTCCAGCGCGAGCGAGATCGGAATGGGCGAGATCGGAATGGGCGAGATCGGAATGGGATTGACGCGTTGGTCGCCGGCATCGGGTCGAGGTGCCGCCGCCACGCATCCGCAAAGTGAAGCGACAAGCAAAAGCTGGATCGTTTTTCTCATCCGCGCCCTTTCGCATGCATTCGAACGCCACGGCAAGGCGGTCCCATGCAGCGGGCGCTATACAGCGGTTTTCGGAGCGTCTAGTCTCTTGCGATGGGCATCGAGGGAGCGTGGCTTGGACGAGCAGGACCCGAACGAAGACCTGATCGAGACGGTCTTCCGCAATGGCACCGTCACCACGGTCGGCATCCTGCTGGCGTTTTCGCTGGGTTTCATCACCCATTGGGCCGCCAACCCGATTCCCTGGCAGACCTACCATCTGGTCGCCGTCCTGCCGATCCTGGCCGGTATCGCCTTGCAGATGCGGGCGCTGTCGCTGCTGCTCGACACAAAGTCGCTACAGCGGCGCGTCTATGAACGCGCCAACCGTATCTTCATCGCCGGCCTCGTCTTCACGGCCTGCGGTGTCGGCATGGCGATCCTGCTCGATTTCTTCGATATCGCGACCAGGAGCGCGCTGCCTGGGGCGGGCTGATCAGCCGGCTTGCATGCCGCCGATCATCCTGGTCACTTCGGCCGCGGCATTGCGCACCATCGGCCCGATCTCGGCCAGCCGCTCAGGCGTCACCCGCACGGTCGGCCCCGACACGGAGACGCCGCCGATCGGTTCGCCGAACTCGTTGAAGATAGCGGCCGCCACGCAGCGCATGCCGGGGTGCCGTTCCTCGTCGTCGACCGACCAGCCGCGCAGCTTGATGACAGCCAGGTCGTGCGCAAGCGCCGGGATTTCCGAAAGCGTCTTGTCGGTGAAGCGCTGCAGGCCGGCCTTGCGCAAAATGGTGCCGACGCGTTCCGGTTCGAGATGCGCCAGCACCGCCTTGCCTATGCCGGAGGCATGGAAGGGGCTGCGCGTCCCCGGGCGGAAGAAGGCGCGGATCGCCTGATGCGTCTCGACCTGGCTGACGAACACCACGCAATCATCCTCGGCGACGCCGAGATTGGCGGTCTCGCCGGTCTTTTCCATCAGCTCCTGCATGACGATGCGGGCGCGGTCGACCAGCTTGCGCCGGCGCAGGAATGCAGCGCCCATGCGGTAGGTCTCGACACCGATCGACCACAATTGGTCGCTGGTGTCGAACTCGACCATGCCGTGATTCTGCAGTGTGGTCAGCATGCGGTAGGCGGTGGAGGCGGCAAGGCTGCTTTGCGCGGATATCTCGCTCAGCGACAGGCCACTGCCTTCGGCGACAATGGCCAGGATACGCAAGGCCCGGTCGAGCGACTGCACCGAATTGGCTTCGGATGGCCCGTTGAAGGCGCGCGGCCGGCCGCGCTGGCGTTTTTCGGTCGTGTCCATGGGCGCCATTCTCCGCCGTTTCGCCAAACAAGCAATGAAAAAGTTTTTCACTCGCGCAAGTGGTGGGATTCTTGGAAAACGGAAAATCCAATAAAATCAGCAGATAGCTGTCGTTTTCTAGAAATGAAAAAATATTCTGAAAAAATTGAAAAATAGCCATCTTGCTGACATTCTCGGCCATCCAACAATGACAACCCTGAGGAGGGTCGGAAAATGGCCAGGATGCGCGCTGTCGATGCCGCGGTTCTCGTTCTCGAAAAGGAAGGCATCGCCTGCGCCTTCGGCGTGCCGGGCGCGGCGATCAACCCGCTCTATTCGGCACTGAAGGCGAGGGGCACCATCCGCCACGTGCTGGCCCGCCACGTCGAGGGCGCTTCGCATATGGCCGAAGGCTATACGCGCGCCAAATCCGGCAATATCGGGCTTTGCATCGGCACGTCGGGTCCGGCGGGCACCGACATGATCACCGGTCTCTATTCGGCCGCCGCCGATTCCATTCCGATCCTGTGCATCACGGGCCAGGCGCCGCGCGCACGGCTGAACAAGGAAGATTTCCAGGCTGTCGATATCGCCGCCATCGCGGCGCCTGTCGCCAAGTGGGCGGTCACCGTGATGGAGCCCTATCTCGTCCCCATGGCGCTGCAGAAGGCGTTTCACCTGATGCGCTCGTCGCGGCCAGGTCCGGTGCTGATCGACCTGCCGGTCGATGTCCAGCTGGCCGAGATCGAGTTCGATATCGACGCCTATGAGCCGATGACGCCGTTCAAGCCGGCGATGACGCGGGCGCAAGCCGAAAAGGCGCTGGCGATGCTCAACGCGGCCGAAAAGCCGCTGATCGTCGCCGGCGGCGGCATCATCAATGCCGATGCGTCCGATCTGCTGATCGAGTTTGCCGAAATATCGGGCGTGCCGGTCATCCCGACGCTGATGGGCTGGGGCGCGATTCCCGACGACCACCGGCTGATGGCAGGCATGTGCGGGCTGCAGACCTCGCACCGCTACGGCAATGCGACGATGCTGGAAGCCGATTTCGTCTTCGGCATCGGCAACCGCTGGGCCAACCGCCACACCGGTTCGGTCGACGTCTACACCAAGGGGAAGAAATTCATCCATGTCGACATCGAGCCCACGCAGATCGGCCGTGTCTTCGCGCCTGATCTCGGCGTCGTCTCGGATGCGGGTGCCGCGCTGAAGATGCTGCTCGATGTCGCCACCGAGTGGAAGACCGCCGGAAAGCTGCGCGACTGGTCGTCCTGGGCGAAGGAATGCCAGGCCCGCAAGAAGACGATGAAGCGCAAGACGCATTTCGACCAGGTGCCGCTGAAGCCGCAGCGTGTCTATGAGGAGATGAACAAGGCGTTCGGCCGCGACGTCACCTACGTCACCACGATCGGCCTGTCGCAGATCGCCGGCGCGCAGTTCCTGCATGTCTACAAGCCGCGCAACTGGATCAATTGCGGCCAGGCCGGCCCGCTTGGCTGGACCTTGCCGGCAGCTCTTGGCGTTCGCGCCGCCGATCCGGACCGCACCATCGTGGCGCTGTCGGGCGACTATGATTTCCAGTTCATGATCGAGGAACTGGCGGTCGGCGCGCAGCACAGGCTGCCCTATATCCACGTTGTCGTGAACAACGCCTATCTCGGCCTGATCCGCCAGGCGCAGCGCGGTTTCTCGATGGACTACGAGGTGAGCCTGGCCTTCGAGAACATCAACCGGGCGGACGATCCCGAGGCCGGCTATGGTGTGGATCATGTCGCGGTTGCCGAGGCGATGGGCTGCAAGGCGGTCAGGGTGCGCAAGCCGGAAGAATTCGCCGGCGCCTTCAGGCAGGCGCAGCGGCTGATGAAGGAACACCAGGTGCCGGTCGTGCTCGAATTCATTCTCGAACGCGTCACCAACATCTCCATGGGCACCGAGATCGACAAGATCACCGAATTCGAGGACCTTGCCGAGCATCAGGAAGATGCGCCGACCGCGATCGTGATGCTGGATTAGGAGAAAAAGAATGCCGCGTTTTTCAGCCAATCTTTCGATGCTCTTTGGCGAGCACGATTTCCTGGACCGCTTCGATGCAGCCGCCCGCGCCGGCTTCAAGGGCGTCGAATATATCGGTCCGTACGATCATGCACCCGAGGTGGTGGCCGCGAGGCTGAAGAAGAACGGCCTGACACAGGTGCTCTTCAACCTTCCGGCGGGCGACTGGGGCAAGGGCGAGCGCGGCATCGCCGTGCTGCCGGACCGTGTGGCGGAATTCCGCCAGGGCATCGCCAAGGCGATAACCTATGCGCAGGCGCTCGATTGTCCGCAGGTCAATTGCCTGGCCGGCATCGCGCCTGTCGGCGCCGATCGCAAGGTGCTCGAGGATGTTTTCGCCGAAAACCTCGCCTTCGCGGCGGAAAAGCTGGAGCAGGCGAGCATCCGGCTGCTGATCGAACCGATCAACACCCGCGACATCCCAGGATTCTTCCTCAACCACTCGGATCAGGCGCTCGACCTCATCGACCGTATCGGCTCGAAAAACCTGTTCCTGCAATATGACATCTATCACATGCAGATCATGGAGGGGGATCTCGCCCGTAAAATCGAGGCAAACCTCGACCGCATTGCGCATATCCAGCTTGCGGACAATCCCGGCCGTCACGAGCCGGGGACGGGCGAGATCAACTATCCCTTCCTCTACGACCACATCGACCGCATCGGCTATTCCGGCTGGATCGGGGCGGAATACAAGCCGAAGGCCGGCACGGAAGCCGGGCTGGCCTGGTTCCGGGACCTGGCCGGGCAGG
>NZ_JAIUIU010000059.1:0-2803 GCF_020165775.1 Mesorhizobium sp. B263B2A | reverse complement strand
GGGGGGGGGGGGCCCCGGCGCCGCCCCCACCCCGCTGCTTCGCAGCGACCCTCCCCACGAGGGGGCGGGTGAGAGCATCTTACTCGGCGAGCAATTCCCTCAGCGCCATGCGCTTGTAGGCATCCACCAGTCTGTCGCCCTCCTGCCGCTCGACCGAGATCGCCAGCCGCATCGCGGCTTCGCCCATCTGCCAGACAAGAAACGCCGTGGTCTCCAGCGTCTCTGGATCGGCGCCGGGACGCAATCGCTTCAGCACCGCCACAAGGAATTCAGCGTTGGCGCGGCTGTCGGCGAGTTCCAACTGGCGCAGCGCCTTGTCGGCCTGCGTGCCCGACCAGATGTCGCGCATCACCGGCTCGGCCAGGAACAGCCGGTAGTAGATGTCGACCAATTCCGAGAAAGCCCGCCTTAGGCCTTCTGCATCACTGACATCCTTGAGCGCCGCTGAAATGCAGGCCTGGCTCTCGGCGGTGTAGCGCTCGGCCAGCGCCCAGATGATCGCCCGCTTGTCGGGAAAGAACTGGTAGAGCGAGCCGATCGACACGCCTGCCCGTTCCGCCACCTCGCCCATGCGCACAGCATCGCTGCCTTGTTCGGCGATCAGCGCCGAGGCGGCGGCCAGCATGCGCTCGACCCGCTCGCGGCTGCGCTGCTGGCTTGGCGCGCGCCGTGGCGACGCAAGCTGTGCCTGCGGCGAAACAGGCGCTGCGGTATCCTCCATGATGGCTCCGATTTCAACAAAATGGCCAGGCAATGGCTTGACTCGAAAAATACGAGGGTTTATCACGTTTTGCAAATGTGAGGATTACTCATATTTTCTGGAGCAACTGACATGATCGCGAAATCTCTCTCCACGTTGATCTTCTTCGCCGCAATCGGCTCGGGCGTCGTCGGCGGCGTCTTCTTCGCCTTTTCCAACTTCGTCATGCCGGCGCTCGCCCGTTTGCCGTCGGCGGGCGGCATCGCCGCGATGAACTCGATCAACGTCACCGTCATCACCCCGGCTTTCATGACCGCACTTTTCGGCACCGGACTGATCTGCCTCGTGCTTATCGCCGGCGCCATCATCGGCTGGAGCCAGCCGGGCTCGTTCTGGCTTCTCGCTGGCGCGCTGATCTATCTCGTCGGCAACCCGATCGTGACCATGGTCTTCA
Source organism: Mesorhizobium sp. B263B2A (assembly GCF_020165775.1). Classification (NCBI taxonomy): domain Bacteria; kingdom Pseudomonadati; phylum Pseudomonadota; class Alphaproteobacteria; order Hyphomicrobiales; family Phyllobacteriaceae; genus Mesorhizobium; species Mesorhizobium sp. B263B2A. Next base: position 1,649 of record NZ_JAIUIU010000059.1, on the reverse strand, counting down.
ACGTGCCGCTCAACGATGCATTGGCGGCCGTCAACCCGGCCAGCAGCGAAGGCGCGACGCTGTGGTCCCGCTACCTTGATGAATGGGTGATGTGGAACCATGTCCGCGCCGTCACGGCAATAGCCGCAATGGCATCCTTCTGGTTCGCCGCGCGTTGACGGCAGGAGTTACTTCCGCGCCTGAAAAGTTCAGGACGATCGTCGGGAGACGCATTTTGAAGGACCAATATTCGAATATGGCCTTCGGCATGGCAATCGGAGTTGGTGTCGGCGCCGCGATCGGCACCGCCCTGGACGACCTTCCGGTAGGCATTGCCATGGGCATCGCGATTGGCGCCGCCTTCGGTGCATGGCGAGGAAAGTGACGACAGCGTCGGCGACCCCTACGCTTTTGTCTTCCGATCGGCATGACCGAGGTCGCGATCCGGGTCGACGACGTCGCGCACCAGCTGCTTCAGCTTGGCCGCATCCGGAAAGCCGCCGTCGCGCTTGCTGTCCCAGACCAGCACCTCGTTGCAGGAGATGGTGAAGATGCCGCCGGTGCCAGGCACCAGCGTCACTTCGCCGAGATCCGTGCCGAAGGTGGAGAGCAGCTCCTGCGCCATCCAGCCGGCACGCAGCAGCCACTGGCACTGCGTGCAATAGGTGATGCGGATGCCGGGTAGCCGCTTTTCGTCCACACTAGGTTGAGCTGCGCTCATGCCGCGCTGAGCTTGGCCAGCGTCGCCTCATCGACTTCGAAGTTGGCGTAGACGCTCTGCACGTCGTCGTCATCCTCGAGCGTGGCGACCAGCTTCATCAGCGACTGTGCGCGCTCCTCGTCGACCGGAACGGTGTTCTGCGGCTTCCAGATCAGCTTGACCGATTCCGCTTCGCCGAGCGAGGCTTCCAGTGCCTTCGACACCTCGCCGAGGCTCTCGAAGGCACAATAGATCGTATGGCCTTCCTCGTCCGACTCCACATCGTCGGCGCCGGCTTCGATTGCCGCGTCCATGACCTTGTCGGCACTGCCGGCCGACACCGGATAGTAGATCTCGCCGGCACGATCCCACATGAACGACACCGAGCCGGTTTCACCCATCGCCCCGCCGGCCTTTGTGAAGGCGGCGCGCACGTTCGAGGCCGAGCGGTTGCGGTTGTCGGTCAGGGCCTCGACGATGACGGCGACGCCACCGGGGCCATAGCCCTCATAGCGCACGGCTTCATAGTTTTCGGCATCGCCCATCGAAGCCTTGTTGATGGCGCGCTGGATGTTGTCCTTCGGCATCGACACCGCCTTGGCGTTCTGGATCGCCAGGCGCAGGCGCGGGTTCATCGAAGGATCGGGCGTTCCGCTCTTGGCGGCAACGGTGATTTCGCGCGCCAGCTTGGAAAACATTTTCGACCGCACCGCGTCCTGGCGGCCCTTGCGGTGCATGATGTTCTTGAACTGTGAATGGCCAGCCATGGCACCCCTGTCGTGTTCGGCTAGAGCACACTGCGACGAGGTGGCTCACCTCGCTTTTGCAAAATGCTCGAATTCAAAATTTCAGAGCGTCCCGGGTGCAACTCGCGGAAGCACGGCGTTCTCTGTCGGAATGGCCGGCTTATAGATAAATCGGCTCGGTGTCGTTCATGTGGGATCGTGCCGGCGAGATCTACTATCCGGTG
>NZ_JAIUIU010000058.1:0-3231 GCF_020165775.1 Mesorhizobium sp. B263B2A | reverse complement strand
CATGCCTCTCTGACGGACGCGGGATCCCCCTGCGCCGCAATGCTGGAGGGGCAATATGCTCGACTTCTATTTTTCGTATCGTGGGGTACTCAAGCGCCTGCGTAGCGGTGCGCTCGGCGGCGAGATGGATCGCCTCGCGGAGCATTTTTTCACGCTTGGTTATAAGCGAGCGTCCGCCAAGATTTACCTGAGCCGGATTGCGCGCTTTAGCCAGTTTGCCGCGACGCGCTGTGGTCCGATGCCGATCCATCAGGATGTCGTCGATAGCTATTTGTCCACGTTTACGACGGATTCTCCACGCATTGGAGCAGTGTCGGCGCTGGGACACGCACTGCGAGTGGCTCCGGAGCGATTCATTGCTTCCGTTCCCAGTGTAGATGCTGACCCGGATAATCCGCTTCTGGCCTCCTTTTCGGACTATCTGCGCAGGGTGCGGGGCCTGGAGCCGAAGACCCGCGAAGGCGTTCTTCTGGGCGGTCGCCGCTTTTTGGATTGGTTCCGCCATCACCATCCCGGCCAGGACCTCGAGGCGTTGGCGGCTGAGCACGTCCTCGCTGCTGTCGAGCATCGGCTGTCACTATCGGCGACCTCCAGCAGCCGCACGGCAGCGACTTCTCACATCCGAACATTTCTTCGGTTTTTGTATTGGGCTGGCCACCATCGCCAAGATCTCGCCCGCGTTGTCCCAAGGACGCCCTCTTGGCGTTTGGCACATTTGCCGCCGCGCCTTGCATGGGATGACGTTCGGCAGGCGATCGATGCGATCGGCGCAACGACGCCGGTCGACATCCGCGATCGAGCCGTCTTGCTGCTGCTCGCCACCACCGGCATTCGCAACGGCGAGTTACGCGCCATTCGGCTGAAGGATATCCACTGGCGTACTGGCGAGGTTTTTGTCCGGCGCACCAAGGGCAAGCGTGATCGGGTGGTACCACTCCTCGAGGAGACCGGCGCCGCACTCGCCGATTACATCCTGCGCGCTCGACCGAAGGTGGATAGTCCGTATCTGTTCCTGTCCTTCGCGCCGCCGCTGGGGCCGTTCAAGTGCGCGTCGCCTGTTTCGAGGATCGTGCGGAAGCGGTTGCGGCATGGCGGGGTCGAACTCGGGCGGGTCGCAGGTGCGCATCTCCTGCGCCACAGCCTTGCCACCCAGCTCGTCAGGCAGCGAAGGCCAATCAACGAGGTCGCCGATCTTCTTGGCCACCGGAGCATCAACACAACGGCGCTGTACGTGAAGGTTGCGGCCTCGCAACTCGCCGAGGTCGCACTCCCCTTTCCGGGAGGCGCGGCATGACCGCGTTTACCCGATTCCTCGGCGAGAAGGCCGAGCGTTACATCGAACTGCGCCACTCGCTCGGCTACTCTTTCAGCAAACAAGCTGGCACGTTGCGGGCTTTCGTCCGCTACGTTGAACGCGCTCAGTTCGATGCGCCCGCCACCCGGACGATGGCGCTGGACTTCGTCCTGTCGTTCGGCGGCGCCGCCAACAGCCGCACCACTCGTCACGGCGTGCTCCGCCGATTCTACGAGTATCTCGCCGTCTATGACGCCCAAACGGAGACCTTGGAGCGTAGAGTCTTTCCCAGATCCAGGGCGATTCCGCCGCCGCGGATCCTCAGCGAGTCAGAGTTGGCGTCGCTCATCGACGCATGTGCGCGCATTTCGCCAGGCATCCCTCTCAGGGGGCGGACGATGGCAACGCTGATCGGATTGTTAGCAAGCTCGGGACTGCGATCTGGCGAAGTGGTCAGGCTTGATCGTTCCGACGTCGATCTGACCAGCGGGGTTCTTCTGGTTCGGAAGACGAAGTTCCGCAAGGACCGTCTCGTTCCAGTTCACACGACGACCCAGGCTGCCCTTCGCCATTACGCCCGTGAGCGTGACGCCGCTTTTCCCACGCCCAAGGACCAGGGCTTCTTCCTCAGCTCTCGTGGCAACCGCCTCTCAGCGACCGGCCTGCAAAACGGTTTTGCCGAGGTCCGCAAGCTCGCCGGCCTTGATGGCGGTAAGCCCTTAAGGCCGCACGATCTCAGGCACCGGTTCGCCGTGACCCGCCTCAGCTTCTGGCACCAACAGCGCGCAGACGTTCAGGCGCTGCTCCCGTTGCTCGCCACATATCTCGGCCACGCCAGCTACAGCGATACCGCTTACTACCTCACTGGTTCGACGGATCTTCTCGCCATTGCGGCGGACCGCGCTTTCCTCGATGGAGGTGCAGCATGAGCGAACATCTTCTCCTGGCGCCGCTCCTGGAATCCTACTTTCGCCGGCGCTTGACCAAGCAGCGCAACGCCACTCCCGCGACTGTCGCGAGCTATCGCGACGCCTTGCGCATGCTGATCCTCTTTGCCGCCGCCAGGTTGCGGAAGAGGCCGGCGGCGTTGGTGCTCGAAGATCTCGATCGAGACCTCGTTCTCGCCTTTCTCGACGAACTCGAGGAGAAGCGGAACAACACCGTCGCCACGCGCAATGCCCGACTAGCTGCGATACGATCTTTCTTCCACCATGTGGCAGCGGCCGACCCGGCGTCCTTTGGTGTCGCGCAACGCGTGCTGACGATTCCCACAAAACGGGCGCACATTGAGGTGACGCGCCACCTCACCAACGCAGAAGTGGACGCAATCATTGCGGCGCCCGATCAGAGGACGCCCCGTGGTCGGCGCGACCGCGCGTTTCTGCTGTTCCTGGCGCGGACCGGCGCGCGGGTCTCCGAAGCCATTGGTGTCAATGCTGACGACCTTCAGTTGGAACGCCCGCGTTCGCAGGTGCTGTTGCACGGTAAGGGGCGCAGAGATCGCGTCATCCCCGTTTCTCAGGATTTGGCGAGAGCGCTGGCGGCCTTGTTGCGCGAACGCGGAATCGCCAACCTCGAACCACGACCGATCTTTGTCGGCGCCCACAATGAGCGCCTGACGCGCTTCGGGGCGACCCACATCGTACGACGAGCGGCGGCCAAGGCAGTGGCCATTAGGCCGGACTTGGCCGAAAAGCCCATATCGCCACACATCTTCCGGCACTCCCTCGCCATGAAGCTTCTCCAGTCCGGCGTGGATCTTTTGACGATTCAAGCCTGGCTCGGGCACGCACAGGTCGCCACCACCCACCGCTATGCCGCCGCGGATGTCGAGATGATGCGCAACGGAATCGAAAAGGCGGGCATCGAGGGCAATTACGGGGCGCGCTTCCGGCCCACCGATGCCGTTCTGCAACTGCTGAACAGCATCTAAGCTA
>NZ_JAIUIU010000057.1:0-3553 GCF_020165775.1 Mesorhizobium sp. B263B2A | reverse complement strand
GCTCATCAGAATGAGCAGCCGTTCCTCGGATCGGGCGACCTTCTGCGTTCCAAACCTTGACAGCGGACATCAGAGCGATGTTCTCAGGCCACTGCGCTGAGTTCGTGAGCCTGGATGTAGGCCCATGGCAAGAGGTCGTCGATCTGGCTGTTCGGGTGGCCATTGACGATCCTGGTGAGGACATCGGCGAGATAGCCGAGGGGCTCGACGCCGTTGAGTTTGCAGGTTTCGATTAGCGAAGCGACGACGGCCCAGTGCTCGGCGCCGCCGTCCGATCCGGCAAAGAGTGCATTCTTGCGGTTTAGCGCGATAGGACGGATCGAGCGTTCAACAGTGTTGCTATCGATCTCGATGCGGCCATCATCGAGGAAGCGCGAGAGGCCTTCCCAACGCGACAGCGTGTAGCGGATTGCCTCGGCGAGCTTGGTCTTCTGGCTGATCAGCCCGAGCTTCTCGCGCAGCCAGGGCTCGAGAGCGACGGTGATCGGCAGGCTCTTTTCCTGGCGCACGGCACGACGCTGCTCCGCCGATCGTCCACGGATGTCGTCTTCGATGCGATAAAGTTCGGCGATCTGTCTCAGCGCCTCGCAGGCGATTGGCGCGGGACCGGCCGCGGCGAGTTCGTAGAAGCGCCGGCGCACGTGCGCCCAGCAGAAGGCGAGCGTCACGCCGCTCTTGTCGGCGAGCACGCGATAGCCGCCATAGCCGTCCACCTGCAGGATTCCTGTGAAGCCCGCGAGATGAGCGATCGGACGCTCAGCTTTGCGGTCGGGCGCGTAGACATAGGCGACGCCGCGCGGATCGGCTCCGTCCCATGGCCGATCATCGCGGGCATAGGCCCAGAGCTGGCCGGTCTTCGTTTTGCCGCGACCGGGATCGAGCACCGGCGCCGTGGTCTCGTCGGCGAAGAGCTTTGGCGAGGACTTCAGCTTCGCCAGCAGCCGTTCGTGAACCGGACGCAGGTGCCAGGCGGCACGGCCAACCCAGTCGGCGAGTGTCGAGCGGTCGAGATTGATGCCCTGCCGGGCGTAGATCTGCGCCTGGCGATACAGCGGCAGGTGGTCGGCATATTTGGAGACCAGAACCTGGGCAACCGTCGCCTCGGTCGGCAGGCCGCCTTCGATCAGCCGGGCGGGCGCGGGAGCCTGAACGATCACGTCTTCGCAGGCTCGGCAGGCATATTTGGGTCGGCGCACGACGATCACACGCAGCTGCGCCGGAACGATGTCGAGCCGCTCGCTTACGTCCTCGCCGATCCGATGCAAGTCATTGCGGCAGCACGGGCAGGCATGGTCCTCGATGTCGACCACCATATCCGTGCGTGGCAGATGGGGTGGCAACGCACCGCGGTTCGCCCGACGCTTGGTGACACGCGCCTGACGCTCCATGGGAGCAGCCTGTTCGTTCTCCTCCTCGCCGGCCGCCTCGATCTGCTCGGCTTCTTCAAGTCCCAGCAGCAGCTGGTCTTCCGGCAGCGTCTCAGCACGACGGCCGAAGCGGTGGCGCTGCAATTCCTTGATGATCTGGATCAACCGGGCGTTCTCGACGTCGCGCGCCAGCACCATCGCCTTCAGCGCATCCGGATCGTCGGGAAGCTGGTCCGCCGTCATCGCCATGAGTGGATCAGACCATATTCGTCGACAGCCCGCGACAGCGGAATCCAGGCTGATTCACTTGGTCGCGGGTCAGCCCGCCTGGGCTGGAACACGGGTCCGGCGCGCCTCGTGGACGCCCCGCCAGTCGAGTCCTTCGAGCAGCGCCGAGAACTGCGCCGCCGTCAGCTGCATCACGCCATCCTGAACCTTTGGCCAGCGGAACTCCCCGTCCTCCAAGCGCTTGGCATAGAGGCAGACGCCGGTGCCGTCCCAGAAGATCAGCTTGATCCGGTCAGTCCGCTTCGCCCGGAAGACGTAAACGGCCCCGCTGAACGGATCGGCCCCCATCGTCTCTCGCACCAGCGCCGCCAATCCCTCCGCACCCTTGCGGAAGTCGACCGGCTTCGTCGCCACCATGACCTTGACCGCACCCGTCGGCCCGATCACGACGTCGCCTTCAGCGCGCGGATCACCGCCGCCACCGTCTTGGCGTCGGCGCCACGGCCGACCCGCATGGCGACGCCGTCGATCTCCAACTCGATAACGCCGGCGTCGCGGGCAGCTTTCCGTTTGCGTTGTGGCTGTTGTTTCCCCGTCGGTTCCGGCTTCGGAGCCGGCACCACTGCCGGCACGAACAACGGTTCCGGTGCCAGCGCTTCCGCCAACGGCACACGAGCAGCCCGACGCCAGGCGAACAACTGCTGCGGGGACAATGCATACCGCCGGGCCACGGCACTCACGGTCTCGCCGGCATCGTAACTTTCAGCCACGATCCGGGCTTTCTCTTCCGGCAGCCATTCGCGCCGCCGACCGGAACCCGTGAACACCTCGAAACGGCGCGCGGGCTCAAGATTGCTGGATTTAAGCGTAAGCTCTGAAATCGTCATGTGTCGAAGCCCTCAAAGGCTCCGAACATCGTTCCTCACGACCACGCGCGAAAGGTGCCACCAGAACAGCGCTTACGGTCAAGTGCGCCGAGCGGCTCATCGAGCAAGAGGAACGGCGGATCAGCGATCAGGGCTCGAGCAAGCGCCACGCGCTGTTACTGGCCGCCGCTCAATTGCGACGGCATGCGGCCGCCAAAGTCGGTGAGGTGCACGCGCGCGAGCATGCGGTCGACCTGCGCTGCCTCTCGGCAGCCTTCATGCCGCGCATTTCGAGCGGGAATTCTAGGTTCGGCGCACCGTGAGGTGCGGAAACAGCGCATAGCTCTGGAAGACGATGCCTTGGTCGCGCCGATAAGACTGCACCGCCGCGACCTAATTCCCAGCAATCCGGATGTCTCCCTCAGTGGGCGCTACGAACCCGGCGAGCAGCATCAGGGCCGTGGTCTTGCCCGAACCCCTTGGGACCGACGGTCAGCGACAAATTGCTGACCGCAGCGACTGCCCCATACATCTTGTGACGCTGCCGAACTCAATCTGGGCCGGAACCGAGTTTTTCTCCAATGCTTCATCCTCGGCAATTGGCGGGGTGATGTTCTTTAGATCCAAGGTCACGGCAGGCCGGACAGTGCCGAGCGGTCGAGCCCCATCCATACTACGACATCAACCATTTAACTAGTTTTAGAGGCCCTTCGACCGCCAGATGAGCCAACGTCTAGCTGAGCCGAGCGTTTGCCGCGCACATGATTAAGACCGCTGATTACAGTTATCGAGTGGTCATAAAATGGACCGGCCAGTCGATTTGTATCACCTCTGCTCCGAACCGGGCAAGATAGGAACGTCGAATGCAGGTCAGCGACAGTATTAGTCAGATCCAGATTGGTCTCAAGCCATTCTTTCGGTCTGCCAAGCGGAGCGTCGGGCGCCTTTCCAGGCATTGCCGAGAGTGCGGCGACTGCTCACATGCATCCAGCAACAATTTGGCAATACCAGCTGAATCTCAGATATTTTCGACTGCACGTCGCACTGCAATTAGCCGCTTCTCCCAGGCGTCGCCGGTGAGCCTCTTTGCGC
>NZ_JAIUIU010000056.1:0-3812 GCF_020165775.1 Mesorhizobium sp. B263B2A | reverse complement strand
ATTGTAAAGAGAAGATTTGTTCGAACTTCATGGATCGCAAGGTTCATGATTTGTCGCGGGAGGCGCTCAATCTCCCGCATATGATGGGTTTGCCTAACCGCGCCCTCGAACCGATCTCGAGAAGCTGGTCTTTTTGTGCCAATGACATCGAATTGGGTCCCGCACAGGATCTGGTTCAGGTGCAATCCTTTGGATTGCGCGGACGCTGACCTCGCAAGGGTTTGGCTGAAGCGGCAATTCCTTCGGGATTGCGCGGGTGAGCATTGGCAATGAGAACGATCAAGTGTCTTAAGGGCAATTGGTGGATGCCTTGGCATGCACAGGCGATGAAGGACGTGATACGCTGCGATAAGCTACGGGGAGGTGCGAATACCCTTTGATCCGTAGATTTCCGAATGGGGAAACCCACCTAAGGTACTTGGAAAATCAGAGCAGCGGGAAGGTCGCAAGGCCGACTTGCTGCTGTGGTTTCCAAGTATCGATAATAGGTAACTTATCCTGAATACATAGGGATAAAGTGGCGAACGCGGGGAACTGAAACATCTAAGTACCCGTAGGAAAGGACATCAACCGAGACTCCGGAAGTAGTGGCGAGCGAACCCGGACCAGGCCAGTGGCGATTGAGAGACAAGCGGAACCTTCTGGAAAGTAGGGCCATAGTGGGTGACAGCCCCGTACGCGTAATGCAATCAATCGTCCTCGAGTAAGGCGGGACACGTGAAATCCTGTCTGAAATTGGGGGGACCACCCTCCAAGCCTAAGTACTCGTGCATGACCGATAGCGAACTAGTACCGTGAGGGAAAGGTGAAAAGCACCCCGACAAGGGGAGTGAAAGAGTACCTGAAACCGATTGCCTACAAACAGTGGAAGCCCAAGGTTCGTCCTGGGTGACCACGTACCTTTTGTATAATGGGTCAGCGACTTAGTGTGACGAGCAAGCTTAAACCGTTAGGTGTAGGCGCAGCGAAAGCGAGTCTGAACAGGGCGTTCAGTTCGTCGCATTAGACCCGAAACCGAGTGATCTAGCCATGAGCAGGTTGAAGGTAAGGTAACACTTACTGGAGGACCGAACCCATAACTGTTGCAATAGTTCGGGATGACTTGTGGCTAGGGGTGAAAGGCCAATCAAACTCGGAAATAGCTGGTTCTCCGCGAAATCTATTTAGGTAGAGCGTCGACCGAATACCCCAGGGGGTAGAGCACTGGATGGGCTAGGGGTCCTCACCGGATTACCAAACCTAACCAAACTCCGAATACCTGGGAGTACTAGTCGGCAGACACACGGCGGGTGCTAACGTCCGTCGTGAAAAGGGAAACAACCCTGACCTACAGCTAAGGTCCCCAAGTTATGGCTAAGTGGGAAAGGATGTGAGGATCCCAAAACAACCAGGATGTTGGCTTAGAAGCAGCCATCATTTAAAGAAAGCGTAACAGCTCACTGGTCTAAATAAGGGTCTTTGCGCCGAAAATGTAACGGGGCTAAAGCCATACACCGAAGCTTAGGGTTTGGTCCGCAAGGGCCAAGCGGTAGCGGAGCGTTCTGTAAGCTGATGAAGCCATACCCGTGAGGGGTGGTGGAGGTATCAGAAGTGCGAATGCTGACATGAGTAACGTAAGGGGAGTGAGAGACTCCCCCGCCGAAAGACCAAGGGTTCCTGCTTAAAGCTAATCTGAGCAGGGTTAGCCGGCCCCTAAGACGAGGCGGAAACGCGTAGTCGATGGGAACCACGTTAATATTCGTGGGCTTGGAGGTAGTGACGGATCATTGAGGTAGTCCAATCTTATCGGATTGAACGGGCTGCTGCGTGGTTCCAGGAAATAGCTCCTCCTTATAAACCGTACCCGAAACCGACACTGGTGGTCTGGTAGAGTATACCAAGGCGCTTGAGAGAACTATGCTGAAGGAACTCGGCAAATTGCACGCGTAACTTCGGAAGAAGCGTGACCCTTTTCCACGCAAGTGGAGGAGGGTGGCACAGACCAGGGGGTAGCGACTGTTTATCAAAAACACAGGGCTCTGCGAAGTCGCAAGACGACGTATAGGGTCTGACGCCTGCCCGGTGCTGGAAGGTTAAGAGGAGGGGTGCAAGCTCTGAATCGAAGCCCCAGTAAACGGCGGCCGTAACTATAACGGTCCTAAGGTAGCGAAATTCCTTGTCGGGTAAGTTCCGACCTGCACGAATGGCGTAACGACTTCCCCGCTGTCTCCAGCATAGACTCAGTGAAATTGAATTCCCCGTGAAGATGCGGGGTTCCTGCGGTTAGACGGAAAGACCCCGTGCACCTTTACTATAGCTTTACATTGGCATTCGTAGTGGCATGTGTAGGATAGGTGGTAGGCTTTGAAACCTGGGCGCCAGCTCAGGTGGAGCCACCCTTGAAATACCACCCTTATTACTATGGATGTCTAACCGCGGCCCGTTATCCGGGTCCGGGACAATGTATGGTGGGTAGTTTGACTGGGGCGGTCGCCTCCTAAAGAGTAACGGAGGCGCGCGATGGTGGGCTCAGAACGGTCGGAAATCGTTCGCTGAGTGCAATGGCATAAGCCTGCCTGACTGCGAGACTGACAAGTCGAGCAGAGACGAAAGTCGGTCATAGTGATCCGGTGGTCCCGCGTGGAAGGGCCATCGCTCAACGGATAAAAGGTACGCCGGGGATAACAGGCTGATGACCCCCAAGAGTCCATATCGACGGGGTTGTTTGGCACCTCGATGTCGACTCATCGCATCCTGGGGCTGGAGCAGGTCCCAAGGGTATGGCTGTTCGCCATTTAAAGCGGTACGTGAGTTGGGTTCAGAACGTCGTGAGACAGTTCGGTCCCTATCTGCCGTGGGTGTAGGAATATTGAAAGGATCTGTCCCTAGTACGAGAGGACCGGGATGGACGGATCTCTGGTGGACCTGTTGTGGCGCCAGCCGCATAGCAGGGTAGCTATATCCGGACGGGATAACCGCTGAAGGCATCTAAGCGGGAAACCCACCTTAAAACGAGTATTCCCTGAGAACCGTGGAAGACGACCACGTTGATAGGCCGGGTGTGGAAGAGCGGCAACGCTTGAAGCTTACCGGTACTAATAGTTCGATCGGCTTGATCGTTCTCATTCCTTATGCTCATCGTGAACACGATGATCTGGCCAGCGCTCACGCATGAGCGGCCCCTCTGGGGCCTATGCTCCGCGAGGGCGCCGGAAAACCGGCGACGCGCAGTCGCGCTTGCGGGCTTACGCCCGGGGCGCCCTGCAATGAACGTCGCCATTGGCACGGAAAGACGGGCAAACGGCACAAGCCAATAGCGAGCGGGTTTCCCTACTCACTATTCCCTGCTGCCTAATCCCTAACCCAGCTTCTCGAAAACAACGTGCGTTTTGCCGACCTGGTGGTTATGGCGGAGCGGCTGCACCCGATCCCATTCCGAACTCGGCCGTGAAACGCTCCAGCGCTGATGGTACTTCGTCTCAAGACGCGGGAGAGTAGGTCGCTGCCAGGTCTGCCAAACGCACGTTGAACTCACATCCAACCGGATGTCAGTGAAATCTTCTCTTTACGAACATGGCCCGCCAATCGGGAAACCACGGGCCGCGAAAGCGGCCCTTTCATTTGGTGAGCCATCTACCTATCTGTAGGCCATCCTATTCATAGGCCCAGGCTTACGTCCAAAGCAGGCAAACGCTTGCTTAGATCAGCAAGCAAGCGCTTGCTTAGATCAGCAAGCAAACGCTTGCTTAGGGTTGACGCGGGGTGGAGCAGCCCGGTAGCTCGTCAGGCTCATAACCTGAAGGTCACAGGTTCAAATCCTGTCCCCGCAACCA
>NZ_JAIUIU010000055.1:0-5121 GCF_020165775.1 Mesorhizobium sp. B263B2A | reverse complement strand
CTGGATCGGGGCGGAATACAAGCCGAAGGCCGGCACGGAAGCCGGGCTGGCCTGGTTCCGGGACCTGGCCGGGCAGGGCAGTGCGGCGGCTTAGCTGTTGCAATTGAAGTCGCGATCCTTCGCGCCCCCCTCTGGCCTGCCGGCCATCTCCCCCACAAGGAGGGAGATCGAATGTCATCTCGGCTTTCGCCAATCTCCAACGTTGCAGGATGAGCGAGGCGCCGAAAGAGCCAATCTCCCCACCTGTGGGGGAGATGGCCGGCAGGCCAGAGGGGGGCGCGACAGAACGCTGCCTTCACAAAGGAGAACCACAATGGAAACCATAGGCTTCATCGGTCTCGGCATCATGGGCGCGCCGATGGCGCGGCATCTGCTGGATTCTGGCTACAAGGTCATCGCCAGCGATCACCGCTCCAAGCCGCCGGCGGATCTCGTCGCCAAGGGCCTGAAGACCGTGACCGGCCATGCAGCCGTGGCCAAGGCTGCCGACATCGTCATCCTGATGGTGCCCGACACGCCGCAGGTGGCCGAAGTGCTGTTCGGCGACAACGGCGTCGCCTCCGGCCTTTCGAAGGGCAAGCTGGTCATCGACATGAGTTCGATCTCGCCGATCGAGACCAAGACCTTCGCCCAGAAGATCAATGCGCTCGGTTGCGACTATCTCGACGCGCCAGTCTCGGGCGGTGAGGTCGGCGCCAAGGCGGCGTCGCTCACCATCATGGTCGGCGGCGAGGAAAAGGCTTTTGAACGAGCCAGGCCGGTGTTCGAGAAGATGGGCAAGAACGTCACTTTGGTCGGGCCGAACGGCGTCGGCCAGACCACCAAGGTCGCCAACCAGATCGTCGTCGCGCTGACCATTGAAGCCGTCGCCGAAGCTCTTGTTTTTGCTTCAAAAGCCGGCGCCGATCCGGCCAAGGTCAGGCAGGCGCTGATGGGCGGTCTGGCGGCCTCGCGCATCCTCGAAGTGCATGGCGAGCGCATGGTCAAGCGCAGCTTCGCGCCGGGGTTCCGCATCGAATTGCACCAGAAGGACCTCAACCTGGCGCTGGAAGGCGCCAAGGCGCTTGGCGTGTCGCTGCCCAACACCTCGACCACCCAGCAACTGTTCAATTCCTGCGCCGCCAATGGCGGCGCGAAGGAGGATCACTCGGCGCTGGTCAGGGCGCTTGAGCGGATGGCCGATTTCGAGGTCGGCGGCGAGGCGGCCGAGGCCAAAGGCAAAGCGGCATAGGTCGGGAGAGGGCGGTATAACGTTCCCAGGCCGCCAGCTCCCTTTCCTGTCGAAGAACGGGTTCCCGCGACCATCGCCGGGACCCGTTTCTCGTTCAGATCGGCGACGGAACTGTCGCCTCCGGCTCAGTCGCGCTTCAGGAACGCCCGTGCCGCGTAGAGGCTCACCGCCGCGGCGTTCGACACGTTGAGCGATCTGATTGCGCCGGGCATATCGAGCCGGGCCAGCGTCGTCACCGTCTCGCGCGTCTTCTGGCGCAGGCCCTTGCCTTCGGCGCCGAGCACCAGCGCGACCCTGTCTCCGGCAAAGCTGGTTTCGAGTTCCGCCGGCCCATCCGAATCGAGCCCGATGGTCTGGAAGCCGGCCTCGTGCAGCTGCCCGAGCGCGTCGGCGAGGTTCTTGACCTCGATCTGGTCGATATGCTCCAGCGCGCCGGAGGCGGATTTCGCCAGCACGCCCGATTCCTGCGGGCTGTGACGCGCCGTGGTGATCAGCGCGCCGGCACCGAACGCGACCGCCGAGCGCAGGATGGCGCCGACATTGTGCGGATCGGTGACCTGGTCGAGCACCAGCACCAGTTTCGTGTCGCCCAGCGCGTCGAGGCGTTTGGGCTTCAGCGGCTCCGCCTCGATCAGCACACCCTGATGCACGGCATCCGATCCGGTGATCTTGTCGATATCCCTGGGCTCGACCAGTTCGGCCGTGAACGGCAGGGCGGCGAGATCGGCAATTTCAAGACGCTCGGCCGCATTGCGCGTCACCAGCATTTTCTTGATCCGGCGCCGTGGATTGTCGAGCGCCGCCCGCACCGTGTGCAGGCCATAGAGCCGCACCAGGCCATCGCCTGCGTTTTCGCCCGGGGGTACAGGCTGACGTGGCTTGAATGCCGGCGCGCCGCCGCTCTTCTCGTCGCGAAAGGCGCGGCGCAGCTTGGCGTAATGGGTGTCTTTCGGAGTGTTGGTCTTGTTGCTCATGGTCGGCTTCTATAACCGTCTGCGGCGGCCAGGGATACGGCCCGTCGCCGCAGTCGGCGAACAAGTTCGAAAAAGCCCGGCTGCGCGGTTGACACCCACTGGCCTTGCCGCCATAAGGCGCTTCGCTGATTTCGGAGAAGACATCTATCTCGGGTCCGGATCGGCAAGAATGCCTCGTTGCATGGCTCCGGCGGCAGACTGGAGAGGTGCCCGAGTGGTTAAAGGGGACGGACTGTAAATCCGTTGGCTTAGCCTACGTTGGTTCGAATCCAACCCTCTCCACCACTGCCGGCCCGGAAGCCCTGAAACGCGAAGAGCATCGGAGGCGAAAAGCGCATGGCGCTTTTCGGGTGAATCCGGTACTTCAGTGCAAGGCGCGGGTATAGCTCAGTGGTAGAGCAGCAGCCTTCCAAGCTGAATATGCGGGTTCGATTCCCGCTACCCGCTCCAGAATTCCGTCGCCCAGATTTCCATCGCCCAGAATTCCATCGCAACCAGCTGCAAGCCGGAACACTGCGCAATGCGTGCAGCGCTCCGATCGTCTCCGCCCGCGTCAGCTGTTGAACGCGGACGCCACCTGGTGCTGCTGCGGCACCTGGCCGTTCGGCGTCAGCTTGTCGACGATGCCGGGCAGGGCCGTGGACAGTTGCTTGAGCAGTTCCTGCTCATTCATGCCGGTCCGTTGCGCGATCTCGCGGATAATTTGGGGTCCAATCGCATTGCCGAGATCATTGGCGTTGATCGACTGGTTCTGCCCGGTGCCGACCCAGGAGTCGGCGGTGTTGCCGTGACCGGCATCCCTGAGCTTGTCGAGCAGGCCGCCGAGGCCGCCGAGCAGGCCGCCGTCACTGGCGGTGGCTTCGGTCGGTACGGGGGCGGGTGGAGCGGCAGTTTCGGGTTGATCCGGCTGTTCGGCACTTCTGCCGCTCAGCATTTTTCCGACCAGCAACGCGCCGAGCGCGATCATCAGCGGTTTGGTGATGTTGCCGCCGGGAACGGCGTTGTCAAAAAGTCCCATAGTGGATCCTCCATCTCAACCAAACCCAGCCCAGCTTCCACAATGGCGCATTCGGGCGGAATTTCAAGCTGGCTTGAGCTTTTGACAATCATATGAAAATGTCGCGCTGGCGAGGGATGGAGAGGAAAAAAATGGGTATCATCAGCTGGATCATTCTCGGCGCTATCGCCGGCTTCCTGGGCAGCAAGATCGTCAACAAGACCGGCCAGGGCCTGATCATGGATATCGTGCTCGGCATTGTCGGCGCCATTGTCGGCGGCGTGATCTGCAGCCAGATCTTTGGCGTCGGTGTCACCGGTCTCAACATCTCCAGCCTGATCGTCGCCGTGGTTGGCGCCGTGGTCGTGCTGTGGGCCTACCACCAGTTCAGCGGACGCAGGACGCTTTAGCCGGAACGCACGCGCCTTTTTTGCTTGCCGGTCACCAACTTGTTTCGGGGCCGGTGACCGGCGTCCTGGCTTCGTAGTGCGAGCAATGGCTAGGCGACCACGGCCAGCCGGCGCTTGCGTTGGTCCAACGACACGATGGTCAGCCCGCTGCCCACCACCAGCAGGATGCCGCAGACGGCCAGCACATTGGGGAATTGTCCGAACACCAGCAGTCCCGAAATGACGGCCCAGACGGTGAAGCAATAATAGAACGGCGCCACCGCGCTGGTCGGCCCGACGCGGTAGGCCATGAAGATGAAGAAATGGCCGAAGATCAAGAAAAACCCGGCGCCGGCCATCAGCAGCAGGTGACGTGCCTCTGGCATCACCCAGCGCTCGGAAACCAGATGCGCGGCGCCGGCGCCGATCAGCACCACCACGACGGCGGAGATCGCCACGATCATCCCCGGCACCTCGGCCGAGACCCGCCTGCCGGCAAGGTCGCGCGCCGCCGCCAGCGCCGCATTGCCGAGCGCCAGCAGCGCGTAGACCGAAATGCCTTGCATCGTCGGCTGCGCCACCATCAGCGCGCCGATGAAGCCGAGCCCGATCAGCGCCATGCGCAGGCCGCCGATGCGCTCGCCAAACAGGATCGACGAGCCGACCAGCATCAGGAGCGGCGTTATCTGTCCGAGCGCGGTGGAATCCGCGATCTGCATGTTGGCGAGCGCCACGACATAACAGAGGATCGCCGCCATCTCGAGCAGGTTCCTGCCCAGCACGCGTCTGTCGAAGATCAGCGGGATCTGTTTGCCGTAGCCAAGCGCGAACAGCAGCGGAAACCCCCACAACGCCGCCGCGACACCGCGCAGGAACAGCACCTCGTAGGACGGCAGCCCGGCGGTCGCGAGTTTCATCATCGTATCGTTGACGAGATACGACCCGGTCGAGATGATCATGAACAGTGGGCCGCGAACGGTCGTTGGAAGGAAATGCATCGGGTCAGGAGATCAGAGCTCGATGACGACCGCAATGGGCCATCGACGGGCCGTGAAGCGGACACGGATTGGCGGGCATGAGGCCGCCGGGGCGGCCCGATCGACCCGGCTTTCACCCATTCCATTCCGTCCAGGGCCTACCTATATCAGCGCCACATCCCCGCAATCGGATCCCAGGTTCGGACTGAGTGAGACGGCACCCGGCCAAAAGACGCTTGTGTTTTTTGGCCTTTGTCGCTAATCGCCCCGCATTCGACTGAACTGAAGGTCAAGGCCGTCCAAGGAAAGAGACTATGGCAAAAGGTAAATTCGAGCGCACTAAGCCTCATGTGAACATCGGCACGATCGGTCACGTCGATCATGGCAAGACGTCGCTGACGGCGGCGATCACGAAGTATTTTGGCGAATACAAGCGCTACGACCAGATCGATGCGGCGCCCGAAGAGAAGGCGCGCGGCATCACGATCTCGACGGCGCACGTCGAATACGAGACGGCCAACCGCCACTACGCCCACGTCGACTGCCCCGGCCA
>NZ_JAIUIU010000054.1:0-5783 GCF_020165775.1 Mesorhizobium sp. B263B2A | reverse complement strand
ACCGGAGCAACCGGCTCTACTGGTGCAACGGGAGCCACAGGTGCGACCGGCGATACGGGTGCCACAGGTTCGACCGGTGCGACTGGCTCGACCGGAGCAACCGGCTCTACTGGTGCAACGGGAGCCACAGGTGCGACCGGCGATACGGGTGCCACAGGTTCGACCGGAGCGACGGGCTCGACCGGTGCAACCGGATTGACTGGCGCCACGGGTGATACCGGAACCACGGGCTCAACCGGAGCGACTGGCTCGACTGGTGCTACGGGTTCTACCGGAGCAACTGGCGCTACCGGCGCAACCGGCTCGACTGGTGCAACCGGTTCGACCGGAGCGACAGGTTCGACTGGCGCAACGGGCGACACCGGAGCAACAGGATCGACAGGGGCAACTGGTGCTACCGGCGCGACTGGCTCGACCGGCGCAACTGGCTCGACCGGCGCGACTGGTGCAACCGGCTCGACCGGAGCAACCGGCTCCACCGGATCGACTGGTGCAACTGGCTCGACCGGCGCCACTGGTGCAACGGGCTCGACCGGAGCAACCGGCTCCACCGGTGCAACCGGATCGACTGGGGCAACTGGTGCTACCGGAGCGACCGGCTCGACTGGCTCGACAGGTGCGACTGGCGCAACCGGTGCCACCGGTTCGACCGGTGCCACGGGTGATACCGGAGCGACCGGTGCAACCGGGGCCACGGGCGCAACAGGCTCGACCGGGGCAACTGGTTCGACAGGTGCAACCGGCTCGACCGGCGCAACCGGCTCGACCGGGGCAACTGGCGCGACCGGTGCCACTGGCTCTACCGGAGCGACTGGCTCGACCGGGGCCACGGGCGCAACAGGCTCGACCGGGGCAACTGGTTCGACAGGTGCAACCGGCTCGACCGGCGCAACCGGCTCGACCGGGGCAACTGGCGCGACCGGTGCCACTGGCTCTACCGGAGCGACTGGCTCGACCGGGGCAACCGGCTCTACCGGTGCCACTGGCTCTACCGGAACGACTGGCTCTACCGGAGCGACTGGGTCGACCGGAGCGACTGGGTCGACCGGCGCAACGGGCTCGACTGGGGCAACCGGCTCGACCGGAGCCACCGGCTCGACCGGAGCAACCGGCGCGACCGGGGCAACCGGCTCGACCGGAGCCACGGGCTCGACCGGGGCAACCGGCTCGACCGGGGCAACTGGTTCGACCGGTGCAACAGGCTCGACCGGCGCAACTGGATCGACTGGCGCAACTGGATCGACCGGTGCGACTGGCTCGACGGGTGCAACGGGTTCTACCGGCGCAACCGGCTCGACGGGTGCAACAGGCTCGACCGGAGCAACCGGCTCGACGGGTGCAACAGGCTCGACCGGAGCAACGGGCTCGACCGGTGCTACTGGTTCGACCGGAGCAACGGGCTCGACCGGAGCTACTGGTTCGACCGGGGCAACCGGCTCGACCGGAGCTACTGGTTCGACCGGGGCAACCGGCGCAACTGGATCGACTGGCGCAACTGGATCGACCGGAGCTACTGGCTCGACGGGAGCGACAGGCTCGACCGGAGCAACTGGATCGACCGGGGCAACCGGCTCGACCGGAGCAACCGGCTCGACCGGCGCCACCGGCTCGACCGGAGCAACAGGCTCGACGGGTGCAACGGGTTCGACCGGCGCCACTGGTTCGACCGGTGCGACCGGCGCCACTGGTGCGACCGGTTCGACTGGCGCCACCGGCTCGACCGGGGCAACTGGTGCAACTGGCTCGACCGGCGCCACGGGTGATACCGGCGCGACGGGCTCGACCGGAGCGACAGGTGCGACCGGCGCAACTGGCTCGACTGGAGCAACTGGTTCGACCGGTGCGACTGGCTCGACCGGAGCCACCGGCTCGACCGGGGCGACAGGCTCGACCGGTGCGACGGGCTCGACCGGCGCCACGGGTGATACCGGAGCTACGGGCTCGACCGGAGCGACCGGCTCGACTGGTGCCACGGGCTCCACAGGGGCCACTGGCTCCACAGGGGCAACTGGCTCGACCGGAGCAACCGGCGCCACAGGCTCTACCGGTGCGACCGGCTCGACCGGAGCAACCGGCTCGACTGGTGCCACGGGTGCGACTGGTGCAACAGGCTCGCAAGGTCCGACAGGCCCGACCGGAGGAACCGGTTCGGATGGTGGTGGTACTGGTGGTCATGGCAATAACGGCTTTGGCAATGGAGATCAGGATGCACCTGGTGGTTCCGGGAACAATAACAATGCCGAAAACGGCCCTGGTCACAAAGCCAATGTCACGGCCAATACGCTCGGGCTCAAGGACACGGCGCAATTCCTGCAGTCCGGCTCGACTGACGGCGGCGGCGGTTCCGGCGGCCATGCGTCGGTCCGCAACCTGATCGGCCTTGCGGCGACTTCGGTGACGTTAGACCTGCTGAACGTCCTCAAGACGGTTGGCGGATCTGGTGGCAACCAGAACAAGCCGGCTGGTGCGAGCACGGATCTCACCTCGGATCTGAGCAAGCCTGGTACCGGCTACGCCAGCAACGACCACACGGCCAAGACCTCCATCAAGGATCTCTTGAAGCCGCACGAGTGAGCAGGAACGGACTACGGAAAGGGTTCGGTCCAAGTTGAAAAAATGGGGCGCGCGGGCTTCGCTGAAAAGCGGTCCGCGCGTTTCCGGTTATTCTTTACGCCTCTGGCGATGACGACTGTTGGCGGATTGGCGGGGACTGAAACGAAGCCGCCAAACCCGTGGTTTTCAAAACAATTCGCGCCGTTTTGGCCCTTCGATATTGACCAGGCTTCGCGGCCTTGGTCTTGGCAATTTACCAATTCCCGACTTAATAGTTTACAAATCGCTAATTTTCTAATTTACTAATATACGGCATGAGGGGGGTCCGCAGGTCTGACGGTCGGGTGGCCGGAAGTTCTGCGAGAGTTGGGTGAAGGGGTTCTAGGGCCGCAAGCCACATCGCGGATTTGTGAAAAAGGCGCGCATTTGAGGTGCGCCTTGAAAGCCGCATGTACGTTTGCCCGTCGGCGGAGGCGGACAGGTTTCCCGTTCTGGAGTTCCCTCGCGTGTTGACGCCGATCCGTCGGCGCGACCGGTTGTAGGGGTGTGTCGTGGGTCGAGTGACATTGCGAGAAGTCTGGCGCGGAGCCAATTCCGGCGTCGATAGGCTGGCTGCACCATGGCGGCCACTGGATGCCGCAACCGGCGCCCGGCCGCTGGCCCGCTTCGACCTCCCCGAAAACCACGACGCCCGTTCTGCCCGCGCGCTCGACCCGGCCACGCCTGGCGTCGCCGGTTTTCAGCTTGAAACCAACCGACAGGATCTCGCCATGGCCACCGAACTCGTCTTCGTCGATGCCTCGGTATCCGATCTCGGCACGCTTCTTGGCAATTTGAGGCCGGGGGTCGAGGCGATCGTGCTCGACGCCGAACGCCCGGCCGCGCGCCAGATGGCGCTGGCGCTCGAAGGCAGCGACGGCCTCGACGCGGTGCACGTCATCGCGCACGGCGCGCCTGGGCGGGTGTGTTTCGCGGCTGGTGAATGGTCGGCGCAGACGCTCGACGACGACGGGGTCGATCTCGCCGCGATCGGCCGGGCGATGGGCGATGATGGCGAGCTGCTGCTGTGGAGCTGCAACGCCGGCGTCGGTGCGGCCGGAACGAATTTCATCGATGCGCTGTCGTGCGCGACGGGAACGCCGGTTGCGGCGGCGAACGACCTGGTTGGGTCGCCGGCGCTTGGCGGACGATGGGAACTGAACATTCGGACAAAGGACGCAGCGGCGCGGCCGCCGCTAACCCGGGGGGGCATCATGAGCTACGCAGCAGTTCTGGCGGCGATCGAGATCACCGTATCCGGCTTGGTCCCGAGCGGCTTGGCGGCCGGCTCGACGACATACTTCGTGGTGGACAGGGACCACGGCTCGATCGTTGGCAACATCAACCTGCCGAACATGGCCAACAGGGCCTTCCGCATCACCGTCAGGGTGCCTGGCGGATCGACCGGCCTCGATGTCGGCATCTTCGACGAAGCCGGCAAGTTCACCTCGGCCGGCTTCACTGTGGATGTGCCCGCGCCTCCATCCGGCGCCGTCGGACCGAAGGGGTGATGCCATGTTGAACGCCCCAATTCCCTTCCATAGCCCGGTCGCCACGCGGCCGGGCCTTTACGCATCAACATGGCAAGCTTCGACCGAACACCCTCGGGGCGATCATGCGATGACGTCCGAAATCGTTTTCATCGATCCTGCCGTCAGCGACATCAGCACCCTTCTGGCCGGACTGCGGCCCGGCGTGCAGCCGGTGCTGCTCGATGCGGCGCGGCCAGCGGCCGCGCAGATGGCGTCGGCGCTGGCCGGCCGCCGGAGCCTGGCGGCGATTCACGTCATCGCCCACGGCGATCCTGGGCGCGTCGCTTTCGCGGCCGGCGAATGGTCGGCTGAGACTCTGGCGCGCGACGCGGGCGACCTGGCCGCCATCGGCCGGTCCTTGGCAGAGGACGGCGACCTGCGGCTGTGGAGCTGCGAGACAGGCCGTGGTGCGGCTGGTGAGGCGTTCGTCGAGGCGCTCGGGGATGCTACCGGGGTTTATGTCGGCGCCGCCAGCACTTTGGTCGGCGCGGCCCCCCTGGGTGGACAATGGGAGCTGGCGGGCGGGCAAGTGGCGCCGCTGACGATGACGGGGGTCGCGGGCTATTCGGGTATATTGAGCGTGGAAATTACCCTTAATGGGACGCTTGATACATCGGCGAATGTCGGAAAAATGTTCGCTGTTGAATACTATGTCACCAATCCTGCCGGCGCTATTGTTGCCAGTTTCTCTCTTCCATCTGAGGCCGTTTCCCCCTTCACATCAGTTGCGGTTATACTAAACGTTCCCTCGACTGGAGTGTCAACAATATATACAATTACTGCGCTCGTCCCACAGGCGGGAAACAACTCCAATCAAGATTTTACCCAAGTTGCTGCAGGAACCTTTACGGTTCCGGCTTCTGGTGTTGGTGCGGTTACGGTTGCTGGTGCGGACTCCACTAACAATAACGGTGTCTTTGCGGTAGCCACTTCATCTGCCGGAACAAACATTGGCCCGACGGGCGCGACGGGTAGCACAGGCGCAACTGGCTCGACGGGAGCGACTGGCTCAACCGGCGCCACGGGCTCGACCGGCGCCACAGGTTCTACTGGTGCGACTGGCTCAACCGGCGCCACGGGCTCGACCGGCGCCACAGGTTCTACTGGTGCGACGGGTTCAACCGGCGCTACGGGCTCGACCGGCGCAACAGGTTCGACAGGCGCCACGGGTTCAACCGGCGCTACGGGCTCGACCGGCGCCACGGGTGCGACCGGCGCAACAGGTTCGACAGGCGCCACGGGTTCGACTGGCGCTACGGGTTCGACAGGTGCAACTGGGGCCACAGGCGCGACTGGCTCGACCGGCGCCACAGGCGCAACCGGCGATACGGGCGCCACAGGCGCGACCGGCGATACGGGCGCCACGGGTTCGACTGGAGCTACGGGTGCCACCGGCGATACGGGTGCCACCGGTTCGACCGGAGCAACCGGCTCCACAGGCGCGACAGGCGATACGGGCGCCACCGGCTCGACCGGAGCGACCGGGGCCACGGGCGCGACTGGCGATACGGGTGCCACCGGCTCGACTGGAGCAACCGGTGCCACAGGCGCGACCGGTGATACCGGCGCCACGGGCTCAACTGGAGCTACCGGCGCCACCGGTGCGACTGGTGATACCGGCGCCACGGGTTCGACCGGAGCTACCGGCGCCACCGGCGC
>NZ_JAIUIU010000053.1:0-10391 GCF_020165775.1 Mesorhizobium sp. B263B2A | reverse complement strand
GCCTACTGCCTACTGCCTACTGCCTACTGCCTACTGCCTACTGCCTACTGCCTACTGCCTACTGCCTACTGCCTACCGCCTACTTACCCAAATCACGGAGCGCCACTATGACCACCATCGCCTTCATCGGCCTCGGCAACATGGGCAATCCGATGGCTGCCAATCTGGTCAAGGCCGGGCATGCCGTCCATGGCTTCGATCTGGTGCCGGAGAATTTGACGGTCGCGCGCGAGCACGGCGTCGTCGTCATGGCGAACGCCTTGGCCGCGGTGAAGGATGCCGATGTGGTCATCACCATGCTGCCGGCCGGCAAGCACGTGCTGTCGGTCTATGAGGACATCGCGCCTAAGGCAAAAAAGGGCGCGCTGTTCATCGATTCGTCGACAATCGACGTCGAATCGGCACGCAAGGCGCATGCGACAGCCGCAAGGAATGGCTTGTTGTCGATCGATGCGCCCGTTTCGGGCGGCACCGGCGGTGCGGCGGCCGGCACGCTGACCTTCATGGCCGGCGGTTCAGACGATGCCTTCGCCGCCGCCGAGCCGATCCTGAAGCCGATGGCCGGCCGCATCGTCCATTGCGGCGGCGACGGCGCCGGCCAGGCGGCCAAGATCTGCAACAACATGATCCTCGGCATTTCGATGATCGGCGTCGCCGAAGCCTTCGTGCTGGCGGAAAAACTCGGTCTGTCGCACCAGGCGCTGTTCGACGTCGCCTCGACATCGTCCGGCCAGTGCTGGTCGCTGACCACCTATTGCCCCGTGCCGGGCCCGGTGCCCACTTCGCCGGCCAACAGGGACTACAAGCCAGGGTTTGCAGCCGCATTGATGCTCAAAGACCTGAAATTGTCGCAGGAAGCCGCACAGGCTTCCGGCGCCGTGACGCCGCTGGGCGCCGAGGCCGCCCAACTCTACGCCCTGTTCAACGCTCAAGGGAACGGCGGCGCCGATTTCTCCGGCATAATTAATTTTTTGCGCGGGAACCCCGCATAACCAACTGATGTAATTGGCTCTTCTGGATTCTCCAGCCAGAAAAACCGTAAATTTAGATTTGCTTAAGCTCTCGATAACTCCGCGGTAACGATGTCCCTATAAAACGGATGGCGAGGCGGACATATCACTTCCGCCCGGCGCTCCGGATCAGGTCTCGCGTACCGGAGCCCGTAAGTTCGACAAGTGCCCATAAAGTTTCGCAAATTGTTTGCGTAGCGAAGCGCCTGCGTATCTGGCAAAGCCGCGTTCCCGATGGAGCGCGGTTTTTGCGTTTCTGCCGCTCCCGAAATTTATATTCCGATTGCCGCGTTCGGGATCGGAACGTGATCTTCGTTGGTCAGTACGATCGGCGCGTCCTCCCCGTCCACCCTGACGACGAGCAGGCGCGTGCTCCATGAGCCGGCTTTGCGAACCAGGTGCGAATACACCGTGCCCTTGCCCTTGGCGCCATGGACCGGAATGCTGAACTGGGCATCCCCCGCGCCATTCGCATTGACGTCGAGATTGCCTCCGACCCAGAAATTGTCGGTCACCTCCTCGCCGATGGCGGCTTTCACGCGCGTGTCGGCGCGAATGGCATCCATGGTCATGTGATAGGCGTCGCTGCTTTTCAGAACGAAAGGAATGCTGCCGACCATCGTCGCGCAGCCGCCGATGCCAACCACCCACACCGCCAGTCCCGCGATCGCCCAGTTCCGCTGCGTCTTGCGGAACTGTTCGGCGTCGCGCCAGGCACGATTCTGCCAGGCCCAGCGGCTGCCGCGCGCGCCGAGTATGATGATCATGACGATGTTGACCAACGGGATCAGCGCCAGCAGCGCGATGAAGGTGCTGTTGCCGATACCCCAGATCCAGTTGAGGAAAAAGGCGCCCCAGTTCCAGCGGTCGAGCTCGGCCGGAATTTCAGCCGGCTGGTTGAGCGGTTGTCCTGCCATCAAGTCTCCCTTCGGCGAACGGCCTCGACGGCTTGTAGCCGATAGCGCCGATGACCGGAACCCTTGGCCCATCGGCGAAAGACGAACAAGAGACCGGCTCAGGGCGGATGGCAGGCGTCCCGAACCACGGGACGCCTGCAATATCTTATCGCTTGCGCAGATCCGCTTGCGCCAGGTCCAGTGCCTTGCCGATACGCTCGCAAGCCATGTCGATGGTGTCGCGGCTCCAGATCAGCGGCGGCGACAGGATCATCGTGTCGCCGGTGGCGCGCAGCATCATGCCGTTGGCGATCGCATGGTCGCGCACGGTCACCGCGGCACTTCCCGACGGCAGGAACCGTTCCTTGGTCGCCTTGTCCTTGACGATCTCGATCGCGCCCATCAGGCCGATCGAGCGCACCTCGCCGACCAGATCATGCCCGGCGATGCGTTCCTGCAGGGCCTTGGCAAAATACGGCCCGGTGTCGTTCCTGACCCGCTCGACCAGGCCTTCCCTTTCGATGATCTCCAGGTTCTTCAGCGCCACGGCGCAGGCCACCGGGTGCCCGGAATAGGTGTAGCCGTGATTGAACTCGCCGCCCTTCTCGACCAGCGTCGAGGTGATGCGGTCGCCGACCAGCAGCGCCGACAGCGGCTGATAGCCCGACGTCAGCGCCTTGGCCGTGGTGATGGTGTCCGGCTCGATGTCGAAGGTCTGGGCGGCGAACCATTCGCCGGTGCGGCCGTAACCGGTGATGACCTCGTCCAGCATCAGCAGCACATCGTATTTGCGGCAGATGCGCTGCACTTCCGGCCAGTAGCTCATCGGCGGTATCTTCACGCCGCCCGCCCCCATCACCGGCTCGCCGATGAAGGCAGCGACCTTATCGGCGCCGGCCTCCAGGATGGCATCCTCCACGGCCTTGGCCGCGCGCAGGCCGAAATCGTGATCGCTTTCGCCCGGCAGCGCCAGCTCATAGGCATAGGGCATCATCACATGGACGATGTTGGGCACAGCGCCGCCGAGCTGCTTGTGCATGGCATCCATGCCGCCGAGCGAGGTGCCGGCTATGGTCGAGCCGTGATAGGCCATCTTGCGCGAGATGACGCGGTTCTTCTCCGGCTTGCCTTCCAGCACCCAGTAGTGACGGGCAAGTCGTAGCGCCGTATCGTTCGCCTCCGAGCCGGAGGAACCATAGAAGACCTGGTTGACGTTCTTCGGTGCGATTTCAGCCAGTTTCTTGGACAACAGCACCGGCGTCGGCGTCGAGCATTTGAAGAAGGAATTGTAGTAGGGTAGCTCCTTCATCTGCGCATAGGCGGCCTCCGCCAGTTCGTCGCGGCCATAGCCGATGTTGACGCACCACAGGCCGGCCATGCCGTCCAGCAGTTCCGTTCCTTCGGAATCGTAGATGAACGGGCCGTTGGCATGGGTGATGATGCGCGCGCCCGCCTCACGCAATTCCTTGTGGTCGGTGAAGGGATGCAGATGGTGCGCGGCGTCGATCTGCTGAAGCTGCTTCAGCGAATAATTCTGATAGGTCATGTCTGATCTTTCCTCTGGATTCAATCCGGCTGGCGCCGGGGCGAAGTCGTCAGAGGATGGCAGGCGGCGAATAGCCGATGCGGGCGCACAGCCGCAAAAGCTCGGCGCGCAGCGTGCGCGATGACGGTGTCACCGCAACCCGGAATGCGCGAGCTGATAGCCTAGCGAGAGCCATGGCAGGCACCTTAGAGCAAATCCATGAAAAGTGTGAAACGGTTTTCGGTCCGGAATCGCCAAGAAAAGGGATTCAGGGCAAAGGGTGGTTCGACCACCCTTTGCCTGGCGGATGACGGGATATGGCTAGGCCTTGCCGCTTAGCGCCCTCTGCAGGAATACATATTTCATCGCCGTCTGCATCGCTTGAGGCCGACGGTCGCCGCGCCCGCCATGCCCGCCCTCGGTTTCCTCGAAGAACAGCGTCCTGGCGTGACCGGCCTCCTGCAGCCGGGCCGCCATCTTGCGCGCATGGCCGGGATGGACCCGGTCGTCCGCCGTCGATGTGGTCAGCAGCACCGGCGGATAGGCGACGTCCGCATCGACATGCTGGTAGGGCGAATAGGCGGAAAGCCATTTGGCGTCTTCGGGCTTCGACGGATCGCCATATTCGGCCATCCACGAGGCGCCCGGCGGCAATTGCGTGTAACGCAGCATGTCGAGCAGCGGCACCTCGACGATGACGGCGCCGAAGAGTTCGGGGCGCTGCGTCAGGGAAACGCCGGTCAGCAAGCCGCCATTCGAGCCGCCCTGGATGCCGAGCGAGGCAGCCGTGGCGATGCCGCGGCGGACGACGTCCTCGGCGACCGCGGCGAAATCGTCGAAGCCGTTCTGGCGTTTGCCCTTCAGCGCCGCCTGATGCCAGGCCGGGCCGAATTCGCCGCCGCCGCGGATGCAGGCCTGCACATAGGCGTTGCCCTTCTCCAGCCACAGCCTGCCGCGCACGCCGGCATAGCCGGGCAGCAACGGCACTTCGAAGCCGCCATAGCCATAGAGCAACGTCGGCACGGGCCCCTTCTGGTCGCGCCGCCGGACGACAAAATAAGGGATCATCGTGCCGTCCTTCGAGCGCGCCTCGAACTGCTCCGAAATCAGCGGCGAGGCATCGAAGCGTGCTGGCTGCGACTTCACGGTTTCAAGCGTCGCGCCATCGTCGTCGGACCAGATGATCGAGCTCGGTGTCAGGAAATCGGTGAAGGAGAAGGACACGCTGGAACCGAAATGCTCGGCATGACTGATGCCGACCGTGCCGTTTTCAGGCAGAGCGACCGCCTTCAGCGACCAGGCGCCGTCCTTGCGTTCGCAGACGAGAACCTTGCCGCGCACATTGTCCATCAGGCTGACGAACAACCGGTCCTGGGTGCGGGCAAGGCCCGCGATCGACACGCGATGCGCCGGCGCGAGCAAGGTCTCGATGGCGCCAAGGCTGCCGGTTTCGATCCAGTGCGCGAAATCGAGCGAATAGAGCCCGTCCGGCTGGCAGGCCGTGCCATCCGGCGCCGTCCAAGGGGTGCGCACCCCGAACACCATCTGGTCCTTGAAAAGCGCGGTGTCGGTGACGTCGTCCGGCAGCGGGATGCGCCTGTTTTCGCCAGACGGGAGATGCAGGAAACTGTGCGATGCGAAGAAATTGAGTGTCCGCGCCAGAAACAGATGACGCTTCTCGCCGTCGAACTCGACGCCGGCGCCGACGGCGAGATCTTCCTTCTGCGCCTCGAAGATCGGCGCCGCGTCTTCGAGCCTGGTGCCGCGCTTCCAGAGCTTGACCACGCGCGGATAGCCGGACTCGGTCTTGTCTCCTTCCTCGAAGGCTGCTGAGACGATGACCGTGTCCTTATCCAGCCAGCCAAATCCCGATTTCGAGGCCGGCGCGCGGAATCCGCCCTCGATGAACGATTTGGTCTCGATGTCGAACTCCCGCATCTCGCTGGCATCGCCACCATCCGGCGACATTGAGAGCAGGCAGCGGCTGAACTCCGGATAGAGCCGGCTGGCGCCGCTGAACACCCATTTGATCCCCTCCTTCGCCGCGAGCTGGTCGAAGTCGATGATCGTTTCCCACTCCGGCTTCTCGGTCTTGTAGGAAGCGACGGTTGTGCGGCGCCACAGGCCGAGCGCATTGGTCTTGTCCTGCCAGAAATTATAGACATGGCCGGCGATTGCCGCACCCACGGCGATGTTGTCCTCGGCCGTCATCAGGTCGAGCGCGGTCTGGAACGATGCCTGGTAGGACGGATCGCCCTGCAATTGCCCAACCGTGACTTCGTTCTGACGATGCACCCAGTCCAGCGACTGTTTGCTGGTCCTGTCCTCCAGCCAGAGGAAGGGATCGTCCGTGCTGGAGTCTGGCTTGGCGATAGGTTTGGTCATGGAATCTCCGATAGTCATGCTTCGGCATGCAACATCGACATGCCTTGTCCGATATTCAATAGCTGCGGCATCGACGCCGAGGATTCAGGCTTTCCCGCGACCAGCGAGGCTCGCAACCGCCAGCGCCAGGCACAGCAGGCCAAGCGTGAGCGGCAGGCCGCCCGCGCCCAGCACATCCATGACGCTTCCCGCCACCGGCGGCACGGCGATGCCGCCGACACCCCACATCAGCGAAAAGGCGGCATTGCCGGCGACCAGTGTCGAACCGGTGAAGCGTTCGCCGAGTTCGATGATCGACATCGTGTAGATGCCGTACGAAACCGCGCCCCAGATGAAGATCATCGGCCAGATCAGCGGTGTCTCGATGAGAAAAGGCAACAGCGCGCATCCGAGCGCCGTAGCGCTTATGCAGACCAGCCGCACGAACCGCGCCGTCAGCCTTTCCGCCAGCAGGCCGAGCGGCATCTGCATGGCGATGTTGCCGGCAATCATCACCGTGAGCAACGCCGACATCCGGGCTTCGGCGATGCCGTAATGCGTGCCGTAAACCGGCAGCAAGGCCAGCGCGCCCTGTTCGAAACCGGCGGCCACGATGACCGCAAACAAAAGCAGCCAGGCCAGTGGCACGAAGCCAAGAACGGAAACCTGGTGCCCGGCCTCGTCCACCTTTGGCAGGCGCGGCAGCACGGATGCCAGGCAGATGCCGCACAGCACGAAGGCGCAGATGCCGACGAGAAACGGTGGCCAGCCCAGCGTGCCCACGGCAAGCAGGCAGAGTGGACCGGCCGCGAAGCCTGCCGAAATGATCGTCGAATAGATGCCCATGATGCGGCCGCGCCGGGCCGGCGGCGCCAGCGCGATCACCCAGATTTCGCTTAAAACATAGAGCGGATTGGTCACGACGCCGATCAGGAAACGCAGCGGGAACCACAGGTAGACATTCTGTGTCCAGCCGATCAGCGCCAGCACCGCGGCCGAAAGTGCCGCACAGGTGAGCGCGGTGCGCCCTGGTCCGAACCGGCGTGCCAGCGCCGGAATGAGCGGCGACGAGACGATGAAGCCGATCGGCGTCATGGCAGCCGACAGTCCGATCATCGCCGGCGAGACGCCTTGCCGCTGCAGGATGAAGCTCAACAGCGGATAGGACAGCCCCTGCGCGATCGCGAACACCGAGACGGTCGCGATCACGCCGGTGATCGCCGCCCATTGCATCCCTGCCTCGCCGTTGCCGGGGCTTGCCGCGATCATGTCTGCCCGCTCCGGCGGACCGACGAGCGATAGAGTGCAAAGATCACCAGCAAGGCGTCGAGGCCGATGATCACGATCGGCAGGCCGAGCGGGCCGATGCCCTGCATGAGCAGGCCGGCGCTCGGCGGGCCGACAATACCGCCAACGCCCCACAGCAAGGCGAAGGCCGCATTGCCGGTGACCAGCAGCGTGCCCCTGAACCGGCTGCCGAGTTCGACCAGCGCCATCGTGTAGACGCCGTAGCCAACCGCGCCCATCACCAGAAGCACAACCCAGACCAGCGGCGTCATGATCAGCAGCGGCAGCAGCAGCGCGCAGACGGTGGTTGCGATGGCACAGGCCAGGATCATGGGGCGGCCACCGAACCGCTCCGCCAGCAGGCCAAGCGGGATCTGCAGCAGGATATTGCCGAGGGAAAGCGCCATGACCAGCGCGGCGAGCACCGCTTCCGGCAGGCCATAGCCGGCGCCGAAGACCGGGACCAGCGCATAGGTGCTTTGCTGGACGGCGGCCGAGACCAGCACGGCCAGCAGCAGAGCCGGCGCCAGGCGGGCGAAGCTGAGAAAACTGCCGGCGGGCTGGCCGTCATCTTCGAAACCGGTGAGCCTCGACGAGACAAGACGCAGAATGACCGCGCAAAGCACGAAGCCGCCGATGCCGACGCTGAAGGGAGCCCAGCCCGACGTACCGACCAGGGTCAAGGTGAAGGGCCCGGCCGCATAGCCGGCGCCCATCAGCGTGTTGAACACGCCCATGACCCGGCCTCGCCGCGATGGCGCCGCCAGCGACAGCGCCCAGACCTCGCCAAGGATGTAGAGCGGATTGATGACCACGCCGATGATGAACCGGATGACATACCAGGCCACCCAGTTCTGCAGATAGCCGACGCCCAGGAAGCACAGCGCGCCGATCAGCGAGCAGCCGACCGCGAGGTTGCGCGCCCCGACCAGCCGCACCGCCGCCGGCACGAAGGAAGCCGACAGGATCAAACCGAGCGGCATCATCGCCGCCGACAGGCCGATCAACCCGGGCGACATGCCCTGCTTCTGCATCAGGAGCGTGAACAGCGGCGAGCTCAGCCCCTGCGCGGCGCCGAACATGGCAAGCGCTGCGGTGACGCCGGCGAGCGCTGCCCACTGCGTCCCCGCTTCGACCTCGCTCGTGCTGGTTGCGACCATGTCATTATCCATGTGGGATGCCGGCTGGCGTCCCGGCCGGCAAGCGTCACCAGCTACTGGTTCGGCGGGGGGAAAGAAAGGGCCGGCAAGGGAATTCCGCTTGCGCCAATGGTCGAATGATCGAGGCGATGTCGCGGCCACGCCGCTGCCGTCCGGTCATGTCGCTTCCCTCGCCCTAGTGGTCGCCGCCTCCGCAATGGCCGGCGGGCCGCCGGTCCATTATGCCGCCCGCTATCGCATCCTACGAGGACCATCATGACCGCCGCCCTACAATCTGCAGAACCGGCTTTGGCACCCGACCGTGCCCGCCGTGGCGGCCGTGCTGGAAAGCGCGCCGGAGGCTCGGCCGCGTTCGAGCAGCCGCCTTTCCGCCAACTGAAAAACCCTCTGGCGCCGACCAGGCTGGTTTCGGAGGACGAGCTGGAATCGATCCACCTCGCCTCCTTGCGCGTGCTCAGGGAAATCGGCGTCGACGTCCTGCATGACGAGGCCCGCCGCATCATGAAGGCGCATGGCGCGGATGTGCGCGAAGGCACCGAGCGGGTGCGCTTCGACAGCGACATGATCCTCGAATTGGTCTCGCACTGCCCGTCTGAATTCACCATGCATGCGCGCAATCCCGCGCACAATCTCCGCTTCGGCGGCAACAATGTGATCCTGTCGATGATGGCGTCGGCGCCGAACTGCTCCGACATCGATCGCGGCCGTCGCCCTGGCAATCAGGCTGACTACCGCAATTTCCTGCGCCTGGCGCAGATGCACAACATTCTGAACTGCACCGGCGGCTATCCGGTCGAGCCGACCGACATCCACCCGTCGGTCCGCCATCTCGAATGCATACGCGACCTCGCCACGCTGACCGACAAGGTGTTTCACATCTATTCGCTCGGCAAGGAGCGCAACGTCGACGGCATCGAGATCGCCCGCATCGCCCGCGGCATCAGCCATGAGCAGATGCTGGAGGAGCCATCGGTCTTTACCATCATCAACACCAACTCGCCGCTCAAGCTCGACGTGCCGATGATGGAAGGCATCATCCAGATGTCGAGCAAGGGCCAGGTCGTCGTCGTCACGCCCTTCACCCTGTCGGGCGCAATGGCGCCCGTCACCATCGCCGGCGCGCTGGTGCAGCAGAATGCCGAGGCGCTGTCCGGCATCGCCTTTGCCCAGATGGTGCGCAAAGGCGCGCCTGTCGGCTATGGCGGCTTCACCTCGAATGTCGACATGAAGTCCGGCTCGCCAGCCTTCGGCACGCCCGAATACATGAAGGCGCAATTGGTCGGCGGCCAGCTTGCCCGCCGCTACAACATCCCCTACCGCACCTCCAATACATGCGCGGCCAACACGGTCGACGCGCAGGCGGCCTATGAAAGCGTGTTCTCGCTGTGGGGCGCCATCCAGGGCGGCGGCAATCTGATGATGCACGGCGCCGGCTGGCTCGAAGGCGGCCTGCGCTGCTCCTACGAGAAGACTATTCTCGACATAGACCTGTTGCAGATGGTGGCGGAGTTCCTGACCCCACTCGACCTGTCCGATGAAGCGCTCGGCTTCGACGCCATCCAGTCTGTTGGACCCGGCGGCCATTTCTTCGGCACCCAGCACACGCAGGACCGCTACAAGACTGCCTTCTATTCGCCAATTCTCTCCGACTGGCGCAACTTCGAGACCTGGGCGGAAGCCGGATCGCCGACGGCATTGGAAAAGGCCAACAAGGTCTGGAAGGAACGGCTGGCATCCTACGAAGACCCCTATATGGACCCGGCGATCCGTGAAGAACTCAACGCCTTCGTCGAAAAGCGCCGCTCCGAGGGCGGTGCGCCGACCGATTTCTGATCAATGTCGTTGATGAACGGTCGACCCCCACTCCGTCGAGCTGCGCTCGACACCTCTCCCCCGATCGACGGGGGAGAGGAAGGGCGCGAGCTTATGCAGCCTGGCACCTTTCCTCTCCCTCCGGAGGGGGGAGAGGTGGCGCCGCGCAGCGGCGACGGAGTGGTGGAAGCCGTTGACGAAGCGCCCGGCCGCCGCAAGACGGGCACCGCTCAACGCGCGCGAGAGCTTAGGCAGTCAGGCAATCAAGCGGATCTGATGAACGGTCGAGCCCCACTCCGTCGAGCTTCGCTCGACACCTCTCCCCCGATCAGCGGGG
>NZ_JAIUIU010000052.1:0-12134 GCF_020165775.1 Mesorhizobium sp. B263B2A | reverse complement strand
GGTTTCTGATATGACGGGAAACTCGAAAGTAGCTGAACTAAACAGCGAGCCGGACGGCGGCGCCGGCGGCGCCACGCTGGGTGGCAAGGCAGGTTCCAAACCCAGAATTCCAAGGCAGCTCTCGATTTGCGACGTCATTCTGGCCTCCAGGGTCGTGCAGATACATTTGATGTGCATGGTGTATGCGCATTCATCAAATATCGACTGTCGCCGCCGACCACCTGGGTGCCAAATGTCCATGTGCGGTAGCAATTTCGCAGATCCAGTGGTTACAGCCTGACAGAAGAGTCCGATTTTGGCATTCCCTTTGGGAAGTGTGCGTCGAGTCTGGCGCATGCGGACGGAAGATGGTCCGCTCCCAGTCTCGCCGAAGCCAGAAACAGAGCTGTGTGTTCAGCTGCGTCTCCGCTCTAGACCAAATGTTCTCCTGGGACATTCAGTCTAGCAAGTTCGAGGTGTCCTTATTTCGACGGATGGTTACGGATGCATATTCGCTCGTACAGGTCGCCGAACGTCGCCGCCTCAATTATCTCATCCAATTGCGGCGACCTCCAATTGTTGCTTTTATCCAAATTAGCTTGGAGCTCTGCGGCGATAAGGCTGTCTCCCCCAACATCAAAAAAGTTATCGTCCAAGCATATTTCGTTATCTCCGATAATATTTTTAACTTCATCAAGAAAAATTTTCCTCGGATCATCGTTGCTAAACATGTTTAGTTTTCCTGGTTCGACTACTTTTTCTGCCATAACCCTTTTCTCCTCTTATTACTACTCGTCTGGCGTCGTGAACTCTTCTCCCCTTTGCTGTTCTCGCTCCCCGGACTGCCGCGGAACCGTCCGCCTCGCAAGCTGATCGTCCGGCCAGCATCGGTGACCGTCGAATGAGTACGTTGGAAGGGAAATGCGACGGCGAGTACCGAACGGTTCCAATTGATCACTGGCCCGTTTCCAATCCACCGCAACACCCGCGGCCCAGAGTGCCCCAAGGCATTCCAGAAGGACATGGCGGTCAGTGGATTGTTCATCGTTCTCGTCGCGCGCGGCTGGGACGATCGATGGAATTCGGGTCTTCCGGTCCTCTGAGTTGATTGCTCCCTGTGCCAGACGCGCCAGATTTCGTGAGGGCCCGATGTCAACGAGTGCAGCTACACCAGCCGCGACAACGGGCTTGAGAGCACGATCAAATCGGAGAGGCTCGATCGCTTGCCTGCTCAAGTAGGTGTCCTGCAAGGGTATTTTCGCTTCATGCAGAGCTCCTGAGTTGAGAGCAATGGCCACATTCGGCAGGCCCTTTTCGAGTGTACGGACCCGCGCGTCGATGGCGTCAGTCGCTCCTTTCATCAGCGGCGAATGGCTGGGGACGCCAGCTGTAATAAGGAGGTTGTTGGTGATCTGTCGATGTTCGAGACTTTCCTGAAGCCTTTCCAGAAGTTCCCGCTTGCCGGTGAACACGACGTCGGTATTTGAGTTCACGATACCGACGCCGATCTCGCCAGCTTCTGCTCGATCACGCCAAGCGTCCTCCGTGAGGATACGCTCAGCCTCGCTCGGGCCGCATCCGGCCGCAAGCATAGCACCATCGATACCAATATTTGCCACCGCACGGCTCCGAGCGATCGTCAGCTCAACAGCATCTTCCACTTTTAGAATGCCCGCTAGGGTAGCCACAACGTATTCGCTCATGCTGTGTCCGACGAGATAAGCGGGCTGAACTCCGAACAGTTCTAGCGAACGCGCCATGGCGAATTGCACGGAGAAAATCATGACACTGATTTCTTCGAAGGAAGCCGTCCGGTATTTGTCGTCTTCCCCAAACATGACCGTCTCCAGGTCACGATCCAGGAGCCGGCGACAAGCGGCCGCACAAGTCAGGAAAGCATTGCGGAAGTCCGGCACGTGATCGAACAGATCCTTGAACATCCGCGGGTGCTGCACTCCGCAGCCCGGCAGCATGAAGCCAATAGACGGCGAGGAAAAGGTCCGATCAGCTGTACGATCCCCTTCTTCTTCCAACCTCGCGATGGCCGTGCCCAAGTTGCGCGCCACCACAACGGTTCGATGCGCGAAGTGGCATCTCGCCACGCGTAGTGTATGAGCGACGTCACCAAGATCGATGTCGCGGTTGCGCCGCAAGAACGCAGCTAGATTCAGGCAGGCCCGGCTTAGCGCTGACGGGGTCTTTGCAGATAGGCAAAGGGCGTGAGATCCCCGTGCAATCGATCCGGGCCAAGCCCTTGCATTGTCGCTGTCCCATTCCTGCAGCACGATATGGCAGTTGGTTCCTCCCATACCGAGTCCAGTAACTCCGGCAGTTCGTGAACGTCCCGGCGGACGGGGCCAAGGTCTAAGCTGCTCATTGATGAAGAAAGGCGTGTCTTCCAGTCCCAGATCTTCATTCAGCCGATTGATTTTGATTGTCGCTGGGATTACTCCGTGCTGAAGCGTGAGAGCTGTCTTGATAAAGCTCGCGACCCCTGAGGCGATGTTGGCATGGCCGATATTCGGTTTAATTGACCCGAGCGCACAGGCGTTCGCCTGCCCCGCGAAGACATCTGCCAGTGCGCGGACCTCGATTGGGTCGCCGACCTTGGTGCCGGTCCCATGAGTTTCGATATATTCCACATCTTCAGGGCCAAGTGCCGCGGAGGCAAGTGCTTGGCGCACAACTTCGGCCTGGCCTCGTGCGCTAGGCGCCGAGAAGGATGATTTGGCGCGGCCGTCGTTGTTAATGGCACATCCTTTTACCACCGCGTGGATCGAGTCGTTCGCCTCAAGCGCGTCTTCAAGGCGCTTGAGAACGACAACCCCTACCCCATCTCCGAGCACCGTGCCACTTGCATCGGCATCAAAGGCCCGGCACACACCGTCCGAAGAATTAATGAAGTCCTTGACAAACTGATACCCCGCTTGAGGGAAGGTGATACTCGAGCCCCCTGCCAACGCCATGTCGCAATAGCCGGCCGCGAGCGACTGAGCGGCGACCGCGATCGCCACTAACCCAGTTGAGCATGAGGTTTGCACCGCAATGCTTGGGCCGTTAAGGTTCAGCATGTAGGACACGCGCGCGGCAAGGTAGTCCTTCTCGTTGCCGAGCTCCGTCAGGAAAGCGAGTGGCGCGTTGGTGGGATCGCTGAGGCTGCCCTTCAAATGGTGCAGTAGATAGAGTGGGGAAGAAGACCCTGCGAACACTCCGGTCCGGCCTTCATGCTGGGTTGGCGCATATCCGGCCGACTCAAGTGCCTTCCAGCAGCATTCGAGAAACAGCCGATGCTGCGGGTCCATTAACGTTGCCTCACGCCTCGAGAGGCTCCAGAAATCCGGATCGAAAAGGTCCACATCGTTGAGATGGGCGCCCACGCGCACATAATCCGGGCGATTCAGGACAGCTTCCGCAATGCCTCGGGCCTTGAGCTCCTGCCTGGAGAGCGAGGTGATCGAGCATACCCCCTGGCAGAGGTTCTCCCACAGCGCGTCTACCGTCTCCGCGCCAGGAAAACGCGCGGCCATACCAATCACCGCAATGTCCATACTGGGGCTGCTTCGACGGTCCAGCGCCTTCACATGCGCCCTACGCGCCAAGACTGGCGGTGTTTTGGGGAGCTTGCCGATTTGGGGACGTCCCTGCTCGCCAATGCGTTTGCGGAGAAGAGCCGCGAGTTCGTTAAAGGTCGGATTGAGGAAGACCTCCACTACCCGGAGTTGCACCTTCAGACTCTCACGAATCTGCGTGCAGAGGCGGGCAGCCAGAAGGGAGTGTCCGCCGCAGTCGAAAAAATTGTCGCCCAGATCGGCAGCTTCGGCCTGGAGAAGGTCTCGCCAGGCTGCGCGAAGTGCTGATTCGACCTCGTCGGTACCGGTCACCAGAGCGCACGACTCTTGCGCGAGCCCGCGAAGGCGCGACCGATCAAGTTTTCCGTTAGCCGCAATGGGCAATTCCCGTACCGCCACGAAATGCGCAGGTATCGCATAGTGCGGTAACTCGGACTTTAAATGCGCTCGCAAAGGAGCCTCCCAGCCTCTGCAACCATCGTGCAGCACCACATAGGCGACCAGTCGGTCCGGCTGGCCTGTCGTCGAATCGAGCTCAGGCAATACGGCGGCGGAGCGGACCCCGGCGTAGCGAAGCAAGGCAGCTTCTACAGACCCGGGCACGAGGCTGTAACCTCGGATCTTCACCATGAAAGCGCAGCGCCCGATAATTTCCAAGTGGCCACTTGGCAGCATACGACCAAGATCGCCAGTGCGGAACATCGTGCCATCTGCGCGAAACGGGTCGGGAAAGAACCTTTCGCGTGTCATCTCTGGGCTGCCGAGATATCCATGAGCCAAGACATCGCCGCCGACGAAGACCTCGCCCAAGAAGCCCATTGGGACGGGATCGCGTTGCTCCCCCAGGATATAGACACTGACATTGTACTGAGGCCTACCCACCGGCGCGACCTTTTGTATTATCGCAGGATCGACCTCGCTCAAGTCAATATGCGAAACATCACATGCCTCCGCTGCGCCGTAGTAATTGATGATTCTGATGTGCGGCAGCGCGTCCCTGACCCGCGCAAGCAACGCTGCTGTTAGTACCTCGCCTGATAGGTAGATCAATCTGAGATCGGGAAGGCGGGAGGGGAGGTCAAGGAAGCCGCTGCTGATAATCACGTCCAGCAGTGATGGGGTTAGCAATATTCTGGAAATTCGATTTCGCTCCAGGTACTCGACCAGCTGATGCGGATCGTAGATAACGTCATCGGGGACCAGATAGGCTGGAATCCCGGCGAGGATCGGCCGCATTATGTCCCCGAAGAGATTGACCGCCTCACGCTCACCAAGCGTGTATGGCAGCGCATGATAGCGCCACTGGTTGGCGCATACACTGCTTCGGTGGGGGCAGACAATCCCTTTTGGTTCACCAGTCGTGCCAGACGAAAATGAGATCTGGGCCGGCGCATCGATATTCACCGGTTGCGGATTGGCCGGGCTGGCCTTGCCAAGTTGTGCTTCCCAACCCTCGTCGAGCGACAGCGCAATACCGGACCAGTCAGGCGGAAGCTTGGCTGCGAAATGGTCGCTGGTGACGACGATTTCAACACATGCTTTCGCAAGTATTCGCTTTACCGCAGCGGCGGGCAATGCTTTGTCAAGCACGACGTAGGCCGCCCCTGTTTTTAGAATACCGAACAAAGCGACGGCGTATTCAGGTGAAGTATCCATCAGGATACCCACGCTGGAACCTCGGCTCTGACCATGTCCAAGAAGGTGCCTGGATAGAATGTCGGTTAGGTCGTCGAGTTCACGATATGTGATGGTCGTAGCCTCTGAAACGATGGCAGGACTGTCGGGGGTGAGAGCTGCTTGTTTGCGGAATCGCTCATGCAGCGTTAGATTAGTATAAGGGAAGACCTCGCCGTGTTGGATAGAAACCGGAAGTTGTCCCTTCACCTCGCTAACCTCGCGCAGGAGGCTGGACACCACCTGCTCCGTCATGGCATGGGTGAAAAAGTGATCGCCATCAAACATAATCCGGGCGAAGCGCGACGTCGTAAGCCGACGCCATCCGTCTAGGTCATTGGCATTGATTTCGTCCTCAACTCCGCCCATTGCGGTGATTGCCGCCTTGAGAGGCTTTGGCAGGTTTCGGTCGTAAGTCTCCGCAAGTTCGAAGTCGGCCCGCAGGGGCGGCAAAATGAAGTCCAATAGCAGTTTCTCGTTTGCCAGCGCCTTCTTGGGGACCATACCAAGGGTACGAATCACATCGGTTAGCTTATCATCGGTGTATGTATACATCGGCGGCTCTTGCGGGGGCAGATCCGCTGACGGGTGAGCAGACACGACCACATGGAAGGGAGATGGCCGACCGGCCTCCTCAAGGGAGCGGGCAATCTCGTAGGCCACGAGGGCACCTGCGCTATGACCGAAGAAAACGAAGGGGCTATCGCTGTATTCCTGGAGCGCCTCGATGACCATGGGTGCCAGTACGTCCATGCTGCGAATGGCGGCCTCCGCTGATCGTTTGCCGCGCCCGGGAAGATCCAAGCAAATAAGCTCAATGTCGTCAGGGAGATAGTCTGGCCAATTACGGAACGACTGGACGCTACCCCCCCCATGGGGGAAGCAAATTAGCCGATACGACGGCGCAAGTGAACTCTTTACAACACTAAGCAGTGTTTTTGACTTACCAGGAAGTTGTTCCATCTCTCAAGCCACTCCACCTAGATTCCGCCTGAAAACGCCTCTTTCTTAGCGGACATTTCTTTTTTATGAGGACTTCCAATTCGGTCTTTATAGCACTAGAAGCTGCCACTTCGACCTAAGCTTACGGCAGCCAAAGTAGCACGGTTATCTAATGTAGAATGTTAAGATGTATCAAACTTCAGTTCAGGCATCTGTTAAAAAGTGTTAAATATCATTTTGCACAACGATTTAATTTCTAATTTGATAAATTTACGCGAACGGCGCCATTGCAGTAACGCTGTCGACCCTTATTGCGCCCCTGCATTGCGTACTCGTGCAGCGTCCGAGCGCAATTCGGACACAAGCCTTTTTGGCTGTCCCTGACCTCAGACCTTGCTGTGAAGGTACCATTGTCCGCGACCTTCGATCATGAAGGTTCAGTAATTTATTTGGTATCCGGCTGTCCAAGTTGGTCAACCAATTGAGATGGCAGGGTGCGCATGATGATCTGCTGGGGACAAGGCGATGCTATATGCCCTATTAACTGCCCGCGGATTGGGAGCGCATTGAGATAATAATGCAGGCCACCAAATTCCACAACCTGCTCATCCCAGCCCGTGTGAAGCGTTAGCGGGTCCTGCTGGAGACCAAGACCTACGCATTTCAGTATAGCCTCTTTCCTGGTCCACAGCTCCAGGAACTCTCTCGCAGACTGTTTGCGCGTAACGTCTTCAAACCTCCTGACTTCTTGGTCAGTCATAATGTGGCGGGCCAATTGTCGGCAATTTGCCAAGGGGCGCCAACGCTCAATATCTATCCCAATCAGGCCCACGGCTGAAACGGCGACGGCGGACCAATCCTGGCTGTGAGACTGGCTCACTTCGATATCGCGCGCCGGCAATCGAGGCTTGCCGAACCGCGAAACGGTCATCTGGAGATCTTGCTCCGGAATATGCAAGTGCGCAGCAAGGATGGTTCGAAAAGCAAATTTTGCTTGAATGTATGAAAGCCGCAGATCTGAGTGGCGGATTCTTTCGGCCCGCTCCCGCTCAGTTGGGCTTAGCACTTCACGCATGTATGGCGTTGGGATTGTCAGCTGTGAATGCCGGAAAACCCAAACATCGATCGTACCAAACTGCCTCTGCGAATGCATTCGTCACAGCCTTTGGCTCGCTCCACCACATGCCCTTGCCTGATCAGCGCGAGGGTGAAGTCGTTATTGCTTCCCCCATTTACACGTCCACAGTGCGGTAATGGGGCGGGTCGTTACTGACTTGGGAAAGCTTCTACACTGCCATTGCGTCTCTGGGGTTAAACATTTAAGAAACAACTTAAAGATTTATAAGACCTCTTTGAGCTTCTTTTCATCAGTCGTATACTATATCTTTTGCTGCACCGAACTAGCACCACTAATGTTAACGCGATGTGATTGGCGGCCCGCCATTAGCGCCGTTCCGAAAATAGTTGAGTGATTTCAGCCGGTTGTGATTCCGTCGGATTTGCGAGCTTCGATGGAGATCACGATGGCCTGGACTGAAACCACCCGTGCGCATCGCGGCGCAAGGCTGAGCCGGGCAACGAGGCGCATGTCGGAGCACCGATGCGGGCGTCGTCTCGGCGCTCGCCGTTGCCGCCGGCCAGGCGGTCAAGGCCGGCGACGTGCTTTTGTCCATCGAGGCGATGAAGATGGAGACGGCATTGCATGCCGAGCGCGACGGCACAATCGCCGAAGTGCTGGTCAAGGCCGGCGATCAGATCGATGCCAAGGGTGTCCACAGCCTAAGAAGCACCTCAGCTATTCACTTAGAGGCGCTGAAGCTTTCCCGACGTCGGGCCGACGACCATCTCGTCTCCCGATGAGTAGGCAAACTGGAGTGCGGCAATACCGCGCTCGGCCATCTCCTCAAGATCACGCAGGCTCAGATTGCAGGCGAGAGATAGCAGCGCACCAGAGCAGGACCGCGGACTTGTCGAACTGACAGCCTTTGAACATTGCAACACTCCGAAAACGAAGGTTCCTTGCCACAGCACTGTAATCAAAAGTTGCAGCAGATCAATTTAGGCTCGTGCGCCTGCGCTCGACCCGGAAAAGGAGGCAGAGAATGCGACAGGGTTCATCTCGTTTCCGCCAACCGATGTGCCCGTCAAGGCCGGCGCGCTGACCGGTCATCTGGTCGAAGCCTGCTAAACGGCGAAGGTCATCTCCTCTAGAGGGAAGGTCCCAAACGGATCATGCTGCCGTCGCTGAAGCGTGATTGGCGGAATCTGTGGAGGTTGTGCCCTGTCTCATTTCCTTGGACCAGGTCGGCCCACCAACCCGCCCATGCCGGGTCCGATACCGAAGCCGTGGCTACTCATCCCGGTCGCGATAACCAGACCTAGGATCGCAGCGGCGCGATCGACGATAGGCACGACATCCGGCATTGCATCGATCATGCCCGCCCAACTCGCCTTGAGCGGCACTGTCTTGAACTGCAGGAAAAGCCCGTAATCCCGCGGTCGATGGGCGGAGTGCAGAGGCTTCGGGAGCGGGATTCCCATCTCCAACAGTGATACCGAGATATTCCGGCGCGCCAGAACAGCGCCGTAGTCACGCCGACAATGCCGCCGCCGATGACCACGACTTCCGAAGTCTTCGGCGGAGTCGCTTGAAACTGTACGGGGTGGCTTCGGTGAAGGGGAATATTGTCAAAGAATACTGTCCTTTTGGTACGCTACGGCGGTATCCGGCCTACAGACTTGTCTCGCCTGCGACACCACAAATCGCTTGCAGGATCGCGCCCGGTGCCTGCTGAAGCCGATCCGCATCTGCCGGAGCCATAGTTGAACAATTGGATCAATCAGGACCATCGGCGCATAAAGCACCGTGTCCGAACGATGTGCGGCTTCAATCCTCAGTAAGCGTCGGCATTATCCTGTCCGGCATTGAAATGTTTCACATGATGAGCAAGTGACAGGCCAGGGACGCCTTCAATCCGAATCCGTCGCTGGCCGGACAGTTCGCCATTCTCGCCGCCCGACCAGAAGCGCAAACAATCCTCCCTGCGTCCCAACTCAACCGTTGCAAAACCGATCCTAATCGGTTCGCAATTTGAGATACTCGATCCTGACGTAGCTGCCGCGTCAATCGCCCAGCCGCGCCTCGTCGAGCGTCGCATCGATCGGCGCTTCGCCGGCGACGCGTGCGGCCGCATGGGAGCGGATCGCGGCGACAAGCGCGCATTGCGTTGCCGCACCACGTGCAACTGCTGGAATCCCGCCGAAGAGGACGGGATCGACGCCGGTTTGCAGGAAGAGCTTGCCCCCCACAGTAATCCGCATTCTATTTGACGAAAAGCTCGCGCGCTGTCTTCGTTAAAGGGTCAAACCCACGATCCTTAACAGCAAAACTTTGGGTGATCGTGATTCCAACGTTGTCTAGCCACAGGCCAGGCATCATGTGGAAAACCATACCTGGCTGAAGAACTGTTTCATCTCCCTTGCGGATACTAGCCGTACGTTCTCCCGATGCGGGCGGAAATGCGATGCCAGTCGGATATCCAATTCGGGACTCCTTTTCAATCCCATGGCGAGCAAGCACTTGACTGAATGCGCTGAACACTTCTGAACAGGTCCGCCCAGGACGCACACTTTCGAGGCCGACGTT
Organism: Mesorhizobium sp. B263B2A; assembly: GCF_020165775.1. Taxonomy (NCBI): domain Bacteria; kingdom Pseudomonadati; phylum Pseudomonadota; class Alphaproteobacteria; order Hyphomicrobiales; family Phyllobacteriaceae; genus Mesorhizobium; species Mesorhizobium sp. B263B2A. The sequence goes on along the minus strand of NZ_JAIUIU010000052.1, from coordinate 2,324 downwards.
TAGGGCTTCTACAGCAATCTTCGACAGATTTTGGAATGCAGTTGAGGGTTTGCCGACTACGATTGTACGAGAGAGTTGAACTTGGTAGCGGTGCCGGCACCCCGAAAGTTCAAGATTAACAACAGAGGAATTCGGCACCGGTTCGTCGGTCCAAGCTGCATGTGGAGCGATTGAACGCTCGCCTATGCAAAGATCGGGAGGGCAAGCAGGGTAGTCACCTCCAAACTCAGCCGTACCCGACACTTGCTGGTGATAAATAGCTGCCGCGATATCGCATTCACGAACTCCAGCTTCCACCGTATCGATCACACATTGCATCGCCACATCTGCAAGCTGACCAGCTTGACGCATGATTGCGATTTCAGTCGGGCTCTTTATCAGCCGGAGCCATCCAACGAGTAGGTCAGCATCAACGAATTCCGCAAGTGGCAAAGCCCGGGTAAGATCCTGGTGAGCACGGGCGGAATAATAGTATCCTCCCATCTCGACGCCAACGCGCGCCTTCTCGCCCCCGACTTCCCTTACAATATCGGCCATAAAGGTGTAGGCCGATAGGAAGGGCGAATGAACATGCGTTTCGGGGTAAGCTCTGATGTTTTGATCGGCAAGATAGGTAGTCATTAATGCCGAAACGCGATCCATCAACCGGCCCACCCAAATAGGCTCGTCGTGATCGAGTGACACGATCACCATTTGCGGAGTATAGAACGAGTAAGCGTTATAGCCGGTAAGATAGTTTTGGTTAGGCGGCTCTGACAGAAGAAGGATCTCGATCCCTCTCGTCGTCATTTCTTTCTTTACCGCTGTTAGACGTGACTGAAACTCGGCAATCTCAAAATGCAGTTCTTTTAGCACGTTTTTCTCCTTCTAATTCAAATCAAAGCGACCGTCTTGGGTGGCATCATCATTTCCAGCGGTGTGCGTGGCACATCTGGAGGGAGAAGGGCGGAGCCCACCCCCCCCCGCGTTATGTTGACACGATCGGAGACCATTGGTCGGGCCTGCGATCCCTCGTCGTAGCTCGAACCGCCCCAGGTGTTGGGAGGGCTGGGTGCCGGTCGCCATTACCAGTGGAATGCGGCCAGGCTATAGGCTGACTTGTGGCAGCACAATTCGGATCTGGCAACAATGTATCGGCCGGTACCTCTTGCCACAGTGGGGATGTACCGCGTTGATCGAAGACCTTCACGTAGGTCCCACCATCGCGAGCTATCTCGATCATGAACACAGCTGAAACCGTACCGCTTCGCCGGACCATAGGAAATACGGTCGCTGCCGTCGACCTGCAGGACGCCGCGATAGCCATCCAGATGGCGGGCGACGCATTCGCCGGCACGGCTGTCCTCAAAGCGGTCGGCGACGGGGCTGATCGTCTCGCAGTCGCGGCAGGTGAACTTCTCCCGCACGTGCTGGATCACCTTCCATTGCCGCGGCACCACCTCCAGCGTCTCGGTGATATCCTCACCCAGCTTGCGTAGCCGATGACCGCCGCAGCAATGGCAAGCGGTCGGCGCCGGCTCGACCACGCGTTCGCGCGGCAGATGCTCGGGAAATGGCTGACGCGCCGGTCGTTTGCGCACATAAGGCACCACCTCGGTGGTCCTGGCCGCGGCCTGTTCGGCGGCGATCTCGTCTTCCGTCGCGGTGCTCTCGAGCTCCTCGAAGGTGAGCTCCATCTGGTCGTGCAGGCGGGCTGAGCGTTCAGAACTCTGACCATGCAGCGCCCGCTGCAGCTTGCGGATCGTCAGATGCTGATGTGCGATCAGCGCCGCATCATCCGATGCCTTAGCCCTGGCGACCGCCAGTTCGGCCTCGACCAGCGCAGCGCGCGCGGCCTCGTCTTCGGCTCTGGCCAGCGCTGCGGTCAGCGCCGCTCTGAGCGCGCCGATATCGTCCGGAACAGCATCCTGGGCGGTGGCAACCATGCCCTGGAGTGAATCATAAAACGCGCCCGCTGACTCGCGGAAAATGGCGCAAACTCAAAGAAAAACTCAGCCCGCGCGCTGCGGGCGGAACGTGTGGCGCGGGTTGCGCCAATCGATCCCGTCGAGCATGTAGGCGAGCTGCGCCGGTGATATGGAAACCGTGCCGTCCGCCGGCGACGGCCATAGAAACCGGCCCTTCTCGAGCCGTTTGCATACAGCGACATGCCAAGCCCATCATGCCAGATAATCTTGATCAGATTGCCGCTGCGGCCGCGGAAGACATAAATATCGCCGGCCTAGGGTTAGGTGGCGCGCCACCTAACCGTTCTTATGCATCGGGTGAGATTTTGTGGCGGAGCCGTCCTGGCGCCAGCCGAGGTCTGCCAAATCTGGAATCCT
>NZ_JAIUIU010000051.1:0-13187 GCF_020165775.1 Mesorhizobium sp. B263B2A | reverse complement strand
CCCCCCCCCCCCCCCCCCCCCCCCCCCCCCCCCCCCCCCCCCCCCCCCCCCCCCCCCCCCCCCCCCCCCCCCCCCGCGACTGGTGCACCACCTGCGGCTTCGATCGCGAGACCGGCATCGGCTGGGCCGGCGGCTATGTCGGGCTCGGTGTTTCCAGCTCGAACCTGTCGGGCCGCACCTTGCGCGACCTCGTGCTCGGCCACGATACCGAATTGACCCGGCTGCCCTGGGTCAACCGCACGGTCAAGAAATGGGAGCCGGAACCGCTGCGCTGGCTCGGCGTCCACTCCATGTACCAGCTCTATCGCATCGCGGACCAACGTGAAGCAAACGGCCTCGGGCGGACGTCCCGCCTCGCGGCTTTCGCCGACCGGCTGACCGGGCATTGAAGTCTTTTCAAGGCTTGTGGATGAAGGCGGCGCCGAGAATGGGGCCGGGCATGCCGTCCTTGCCGGCCGACTGCAAGAGCACGGCGCAGCCGCCCTTCTTGACGATCTCGCTTATCGGCAATTCATAGCGCTGCGCCTTGCCGTGCCACATGCCCGCGGTCTGGATGCCGGTGACCGCGTTCCAATAGGTCATCTTGCGGCCGGAGTTCTCGCCCTGGGCGATGTTGATCGTTTGCGGCGGCTCGAAATAGACGATGACGACATGGGCATCGCTGGGGCCGGTGCCGGCATCGCCGGCATCGATGATCACGCGGTCGCTGGTCCGGCTGACCTTGATGGCGACGCGCATGCCTTCGCCGGACCTGGCCATTCGGGCGAGCGCGCCGTCGACCTCGGTGCGGTTGGCGCCGTTGACATGGATGCGGCCATTGAGGACCGCCTGCGGCGTATAGACGGAGCGGCTGCCGAAGGCGCGCATGTAGTCGTATTGCCGCTCGGTGTTCTCCTTGCGGCTCAGCGTGTCTTTCCAGCCGAGATAGTCCCAATAGTCGACGTGATAGGCGAGCGCGACAATGTCGTCCTTGGTGGCGAGTTCGGCGAAGAAGGCATCGGCCGGGGGGCAGGAACTGCAGCCCTGGCTGGTGAACAGCTCGACCACGCCGAGCGGCCTGTCGGCCTGGGGTTCCGCATGCATTTTCTCGGATTCGCTGGCATGGCCAGCACCGGCAAACGCCGAGGAGGCCAGCGCAAAGGCTGCCAGCCACAGGAATCTTCGCGAGGCCATGACCATTCCAATTCCCGCCGGTGATGCCGGCTTTGTTCTGATTTGCTGAAATATGTGGCAGAAGCCGAAGTCAACGGGAAGTCACGTTGCGGTGAAATTTTGCCATTGCAGCCGCAGGTAAGGTCGCAATAGGAGTGGGCACTGCATTTCACTACGCGGTTCGATTCGGGCTGGGATCATCACCATGTGGCAAACTCTCCTGACCCCTGTCGATCTCTATTGCGAGCGGACCGGTTCTGGACTTTGGGCCGAGCCGACGAATGCTTTGACCAACCTCGCCTTCATTGCGGCAGGATTATGGGGTGTGCTCGAAGTGCGGCGGCACAAAACCGGCACCTTCGCGCAAGTGCTGGCCTGGTGGGTGGTGGCGATCGGCATCGGCTCGACGATCTTCCATACCTTTGCCACCAGGGGCACGATCTGGGCCGATATCCTGCCGATCGCAGGCTTTACCCTGGCCTATACGCTGTTCAACCTGCGCCGTTTCCTCGGTATGGAATGGGGCAAGGCGATCGCTGTCTTCGTCGTCTTCTACGCGGTTGCCGGGCTGATCACCTTCGCCGTGCCGGACTGGCTGCGCCAGGCATCGAACGGCACGACGGGCTATCTGCCGCCGTTCCTGGCGCTCGCCTTCTTCGGCGCTTGGGTGACGGTGAGCGGCAACCGAGCCGGCTGGTACAATCTGGCCGGTTCGGCGATCTTCGTGGTGTCCGTCATCTGCCGCATGATCGACCCGATGGTCTGCGGCAGCTTTCCGCTCGGCACGCATTTCCTGTGGCACATCCTGAACGGGCTGATGCTCGGCGTGCTGCTGGCGGCGGCGGCGCGGTTTGGGGCGCCGAAGCAAGGGCAGTAGGCAGTAGGCAGTAGGCAGTAGGCAGTAGGCAGTAGGCAGTAGGCAGTAGGCAGTAGGTGTTCTATTCCCTACTGCCTAAGCCCTACTGCCTTGCCGCTACGCGGCTAGATCGCGCAGCACGTATTGCAGGATGCCGCCGTTCTTGAAGTAGTCGAGCTCGTCCAGCGTATCGATGCGGCAGATGATCGGCACGTTCTTCACCGTGCCGTCGCCATAGGTGATCTTGGCGTTCATCGTCTGGCGCGGCTTGATGGTGCTCAGGCCGTCGATCTCGACCACCTCGTCGCCCTTGAGGTTGAGCGAAGCCCATGAGGTGCCTTCCTCGAAGACAAAGGGGATGACGCCCATGCCGACCAGGTTCGAGCGGTGGATGCGCTCGAAGGACTGGGCGATGACGGCGCGGACGCCAAGCAGGTTCGTTCCCTTGGCCGCCCAGTCACGCGAGGAGCCGTTGCCGTATTCGACGCCGGCGAAGATGACCAGCGGCACGCCTTCCTTCTTGTATTCCATCGCCGCGTCGTAGATCGATTCCTCTTCCTTCGACGGGTAGTGGATGGTGTAGCCGCCCTCGCGGCCGTTCTCGCCCAGCATGTGGTTGCGGATGCGGATGTTGGCGAAGGTGCCGCGCATCATCACTTCATGATTGCCGCGCCGTGTGCCGTACTGGTTGAAGTCGGCGACGCCGACGCCGTGGTCGGTGAGGTATTTGCCGGCCGGCGACGCCGCCTTGATCGAGCCCGCCGGCGAGATGTGGTCGGTGGTGATCTTGTCGCCGAAAAGGCCGAGCACACGTGCGCCCTTGATGTCGCCGATCTTGCCGAAACCGGCGGTCATGCCGGCGAAATAGGGCGGGTTCTGCACATAGGTCGAGTTGTCGTCCCAGGCATAGGTCTGGCCTTCCGGCGCCTTGACGTTCTGCCAGTATTCGTCGCCCTTGAAGACGTCGGCATATTTGCGGGCGAACAGCTCGCGGGTGACGTTCTTCTCGATGAACTCCTGGATCTCGGTCGAGCTCGGCCAGATGTCCTTGAGGTAGACCGGATTGCCGTTCTTGTCCTCGCCGAGCGGCTCGGTGGTCAGGTCCCTGGTGACAGTGCCGGCCAGCGCATGGGCGACGACCAGCGGCGGTGACGCCAGGTAGTTCGCCTGCACGTCGGGCGAGACGCGGCCTTCGAAATTGCGGTTGCCGGAGAGCACCGCGGCTGCAATCAAGCCCTTGTCGTTGATGGTCTTGGAGATCGGCGCCGGCAGCGGGCCGGAATTGCCGATGCAGGTGGTGCAGCCGAAGCCGACAAGATTGAAGCCGATCTGGTCGAGCTCCTTCTGCAGGCCGGATTTCTCCAGATACTCGGCGACCACCTGGCTGCCGGGCGCCAGCGAGGTCTTCACCCACGGCTTCTGCTTGAGGCCGAGACGGTTGGCGTTGCGCGCCAAAAGACCGGCGCCGATCAGCACGCTCGGATTCGAGGTGTTGGTGCACGACGTGATGGCGGCGATGACGACGTCGCCATGGCCGAGATCATGGTCGGTGCCTTCGACGGCATAGCGCTTGGAGATTTCGGCGGCCTTCTTGTATTCGGTCTCCATCGCCTTGGCGAAGCCGGCTGGAATGCCTTCAAGCGCGACGCGGCCTTCGGGGCGCTTGGGGCCGGCCATCGACGGCACGACGCTGCTCAACTCGAGTTCGAGCAGGTCGGTGAAGACCGGGTCGGCCGAGCCGGCCTCGCGCCACATGCCTTGCGCCTTGGAATAGGCTTCCACCAGCGCGATGCGGCTTTCCTCGCGGCCGGACATGGTGAGGTAGCGGATGGTTTCCGAATCGACCGGGAAGAAGCCGCAGGTGGCGCCATATTCGGGCGCCATGTTGCCGATGGTGGCACGGTCGGCCAGCGTCATGTTGGACAGGCCAGGGCCGAAGAACTCGACGAACTTGCCGACGACGCCCTTCTTGCGCAGCATCTGGGTGACGGTGAGCACCAGGTCGGTGGCGGTGACGCCTTCCTTGAGCTTGCCTGTGAGGCGGAAGCCGATGACTTCAGGGAGCAGCATGGAAACCGGCTGGCCGAGCATGGCGGCCTCGGCCTCGATGCCGCCGACGCCCCAGCCGAGCACACCAAGGCCGTTGATCATGGTGGTGTGCGAATCGGTGCCGACGCAGGTGTCCGGGTAAGCGGTGGTTTCGCCGTCCTCGGTGTTGGTCCACACCACCTGGCCGAGATATTCGAGATTGACCTGGTGGCAGATGCCGGTGCCCGGCGGCACGACGCGGAAGTTGCGGAACGCCTGCTGGCCCCATTTCAGAAACTTGTAGCGCTCCTCGTTGCGCTCGTATTCGAGCTCGACATTCCTGGCGAAAGCCAGCGGCGTGCCGAATTCGTCGACGATGACGGAATGGTCGATGACGAGGTCGACGGGCACCAGCGGGTTGATCTTCTGCGGGTCGCCGCCGAGCGAAGCCATGGCGTCGCGCATGGCGGCCAGATCGACCACGGCGGGAACGCCGGTGAAATCCTGCATCAGCACGCGGGCGGGGCGGTAGGCAATCTCGACGCCGGCCGTGCCCTTGTCGGTCAGCCAGCCGGCGACCGCCTGGATGCTGTCCTTGGTGACGGAACGGCCGTCCTCGTTGCGCAGCAGGTTTTCGAGCAGCACCTTCATCGAATAGGGCAGCTGGGCGATGCCGGTGAGGCCGTTCTTCTCGGCCTCGACGAGGTCGAAATAGACATACTCGGCGCCGCCCGCGGTCAGGGTGCGGCGGCAGTTGAAGCTATCGAGGGATTTTGACACGTGCGATCCGTCCTTGTCTGTTCAGCCTGAAAGGGAACGGACGCCGATGGCATGCAATCACGCGCAAAGGTGCGGGTACGGCCATTTCCGCTGTCCGTTCCCAAGCAACCCGAGCCGTTCAAGGCGGCGCGTGCGCTGGTTCGGCGCAAATTCTGTTCCCGCGCCGACCGCTGGCACGGATGCACCGCATATAGAGAATTTTCTGGAATAGTTCTAGACAGTTGCGGAGCAAATTTGTGCGATGCGGCAGCGCTCGCGAAACATTGATTTCAGGGCAGGCGAGGGATGCGGCTGATCGCCGAAAATCTGGGCGGCGAACGCGGCGGCGAGACGGTGTTTTCCGGCGTCGGTTTCGCGCTCGACCGAGGCCAGGCGCTGGTCGTCACCGGGCCGAACGGATCGGGCAAATCGACCTTGCTCAGGATCGTCGCCGGGCTGTTGCCGGTGGCCGAAGGCCGGTTGCTGCTCGAAGGCGGCGGCGAGGCATTTCCATCCATTGCCTCGGCCTGTCATTACCTCGGCCACCAGAACGCGATGAAGCCGGCGCTGAGCGTGGCGGAAAACCTGCGCTTCTGGCGCGATTTCAACGGTGGCGGAGACGTCGGCGTCGACGAGGCGCTGGAGACCGTCGGGCTCGGCGGCATCGGCCATCTGCCGTTCGGCTATCTCTCGACAGGACAGAGGCGGCGCGCGGCGATTGCCAAGCTTCTGGTCAGCCAGCGGCCGCTGTGGCTGCTCGATGAGCCGACGGCGGGGCTGGACAAGGCTTCGGAGACGCGGTTCGGGAGGCTGATGGCGAGGCATTGCGCTGGGGGTGGGATGATCGTGGCGGCGACGCATCTGCCGCTGGGGATCGAGGGGGTGGAGTTGAGGATGGGGGAAACGGATTGATGATGGTGCGAGGCGCCCCCCTCTGTCCTGCCGGCCATCTCCCCCTCCAGGGGGGAGATTGGCAGTTCATGCGTCTCGCCAGCCCTCCGACGTTGAAGATTGGCGAAAGCCGAGGTGAAATCCAATCTCCCCCCTTGAGAGGGAGATGTCCGGCAGGACAGAGGGGGGCGCCTGGGCGCCGACATCTCACATCATGCTAGCCCTCTTCCTGCGCGACATCCGCCTCAACATCCGTGCCGGCGGCGGCGCTTTGACCGGTGTCATCTTCTTCCTGGCCGTCATCGCCACCATTCCGTTCGGCGTCGGGCCCGACCTCAGGCTGCTGGCCCGCATCGGCCCGGCGATATTGTGGATCGGCGCGCTGCTGTCCTGCCTGCTCGGGCTCGACCGGCTGTTCCAGGCCGATCGCGAGGATGGCTCGCTCGATCTCCTGGTGCTCGGCAACGACCGGCACATGCTGGCGCTGACGGTGCTGGTGAAATGCCTGGCGCATTGGGCTGGCAGCGTGCTGCCGCTGGTGGTCGCGGCTCCCTTGCTCGGGCTGTTCATGAATATGGAGCCGCTGGCGATAGGCGCCACGGCGCTGACGCTGCTGGTCGGCACGCCGGCGATCACCTTCATCGGTGCCGCCGGGGCGGCGGTGGCGGTGGCGCTGCCGCGCGGTGGGCTCTTGATCTCGGTGCTGGTGCTGCCGCTGACCATACCGGTGCTGATCTTCGGTGTTTCGGCGAGCTATGGCGCCACGGCCAATCCCGATCCGTTTTTGCAACCCTTCCTCATTCTTGCCGCGCTGACACTGTTTCTTGCTGTGCTGGGGCCGGTGTCGGCGGCGCTGGCCTTGCGCCACGGTACGGATTGATGCGGCGGTGCTGAAGACCATGGGCCTGGGGACCGCGGCGCGGCGCCCGATTGCGAAGCCGCCGATGCGCGGTTAAGGGAAAGCATGATCGAGCGACGGTTGGAAAGAGACGCTGGAATGGAGCGGACCGCATGAGTGCGCATGCGCTCTATGTCACCGCGGCCTATGCCATCACCGCGTTGGTCCTGGCCGGGCTGATCGGCTGGATCCTGCTCGACCAGCGGGCGCGCAAGCGCGAACTCGCCGAACTCGAAGCGGCCGGCGTGAAGCGGCGTTCCGATAGGACTGGGACAGCAAAGCCGTGAGTAGCGAAACCGAAACACCGTCACGCAGCCGGCGCCTGTTCGTGCTCTTGCCGCTGCTGGTCTTCCTCGGCCTGGCAGGACTGTTCCTGTCGCAGCTATTGTCGGGGCGCGATATTTCGGAAGTGCCGTCGGCGCTGATCGGCCTGCCGGCGCCGCAGACCAATCTGCCGGCACTGGAAGGATCGAACCTGCCGGGGCTCGATTCCAAAAACTTCGCCGGCAAGGTCAGCCTGGTCAACGTCTTTGCGTCGTGGTGCGCGCCATGCCGCGAAGAGCACCCGGTGCTTCTGGCGCTGTCGCAGGACAAACGGTTCGTGATGGCGGCGCTGAACTACAAGGACCGGCCGGAGAACGCCCGACGGTTCCTCGGCGATCTCGGCAATCCGTTCCAGGCCATCGGTGTCGACGAAGCCGGCCGCGCGGCGATCGACTGGGGTGTCTATGGCGTGCCGGAAACCTTCGTCATCGGCAAGGACGGCAAGATCGCCTACAAGCATGTCGGCCCGCTGACGGCGGAGACGGCAAGGGATTTGTTGCTGCCACAGATCGACAAGGCATTGGCGGTTCCGGGTTAGGCGCTGGCGCCAGGCCCCCTCATCCGGCCGCTACGCGTCCACCTTCTCCCCGTGGGGGAGAACAGGCTGGGGCTCGTGCCCCGCCGTCCGGAAAACCGACCAAATACTCAGCCGTAGATCTGCTTGTGGATCTGATAGAGCATTTCCGAGCGATCGGCGCGCATGTCGGCGAGGTCGCGGCTGGAAAAGCTGTCGATTTCGGCGACGAGGCGGTTGTAGTGCTTGCGCTTGGCGATGCTGGTGCGAGCGCGGGTCATGAGATCGTTGAAGATCATAGCAAGGGTCCTTCTGTGCCGCATTCTGGCGGCGGGTTCTTCCTCCCTTGGCAGTACGGAACATGACATAGTATTGGTGCGTTGCAAAAAGAAGATGTTGCAATGCACCATTGCGCGCAGCGCATAGCCGGTTAATCGGGTCCTAAAGTGCGCCGCGGTTGAACGGCGGGCAGCCGAGCCAGGTCGACCGGCTGCTTCCTCTCCGTTTTGTCATACAAATTGCAAGCGTCCCGTCTTGCCATATCGATCGCGGGCTGGCTTGATCCGGCGTCACGTGATGCCGGGAGGAAATGCATGGCGGCCGCAGACTATTACGAAATTCTCGATCCGCGCTTCGCGCGCCTGTTCAACGGCAACGCGCAGGTGGAAAAGCTGTTCACCGGATGCCGCTGGGCGGAAGGGCCGGCCTGGTTCGCCGCCGGCCGCTATGTCGTCTGGTCCGACATCCCGAACAACCGCATGCTGCGCTACGACGAGACGGACGGCAGCGTCAGCGTCTTCCGGCAGCCGTCGGGCAATTCCAACGGCAACACCGTCGACCGGCAGGGCCGGCTGGTGACGTGCGAGCACTCCGGCCGCCGCGTCAGCCGTACCGAGCATGACGGCTCGGTCACCACGATCGCCGCCAAATGGAAGGGCAAGCGGCTGAACTCGCCCAATGACGCGGTGGTGAAGTCCGACGGTTCGATCTGGTTCACCGATCCGACCTACGGCATCGACACCGACTATGAGGGCGACAAGGCCGAGAGCGAGATCGGTGCCTGCCACGTCTACCGGGTCGATCCCGATACCGGCGAGATCGAGGCCGTCATCACCGATATGGTCAGACCCAATGGGCTCGCCTTTTCGCTGGACGAGAGCTTGCTCTATGTCGTCGACACCGGTCGCACGCATGGCGCCGAGAACCCGGCGCATATGCGGGTCTTCAATGTCGGCAAGCACGGCAAGAAGGTGTCGGGCGGCAAGGTCTTCGCCGATTGCACGGCCGGCCTGTTCGACGGCTTCCGGCTCGACGCGGACGGGCGCATCTGGACCAGCGCCGCCGACGGCACCCATTGCTACGATCCGGACGGTACGCTGATCGGCAAGGTCAAGGTGCCGGAGGTGACCGCCAATTGCGTGTTCGGCGGCAACAAGCTGAACTGTCTCTACATCGCCGGCACCACCTCGCTCTACATGGTGCGGCTGATGGTGAACGGAGCCAAGACTTTTTGAGTGAGACCGTTTGGAAATTCTACTCTGACGGCCATCTGAAGGCGTTTTCTGCGCTTCCGGTGCTCACGTACCCAAAAGTACGCTCCGCTCCGGTTCTCGAAACCACCATCATATGACTCGCCAGAGCGAATTTCGAAACGGTCTCTCAACGGCGTTAGCTATTTGAAGGGGAGGACGTCATGCCATTCGTCAACATCCGCATCGTCAAGGAAGTGATCGCCGCCGATCCGGCAGGCAAGAAGGCTGACATCGCCAAGAAAGTCACGGCCGCCATCATGGATGCCACCGGGCTCGGCAATGACGATGTCTGGGTGGTCTTCGAAGAGGTCAACGCCCGCGACTGGTATGTCGGCAAAACCGATGTGGAGACGTTGAGAGGGAAGAAGTAGGCGCCTCTCTTCCTTCTCCCCCTGCGGGAGAAGGTGGCCTCGCGAAGCGAGGTCGGATGAGGGGTGTTCCAGCTTGGCGATACGTCAACAATCGCCAGGTTTGAACCAGAAAAACCAACGCCTCACTCCGCTGGAACACCCCTCATCCGTCTCGGCGCTACGCGCCGATCCACCTTCTCCCACAAGGGGGAGAAGGCAAAGGCGCCGCCGCTCAGCGCGTGCGGATGAACTCGGCGAAAGCCGAAAGCGCGTCGCGCATCGCTGTCACATTCGCCGGCTCAGCCAAAATAGCCTCCACCTCGGGCGGCTTCTTCCCCAGCAGGGCAATCTCCAGTCCGCCGTCATAAAGCGCGAACGACATGGTGCGCATGATCTCGGCCAGGGCGGCGCGGGCATACAACGAGCGCGGCGAGGCGTGCGCCAGCATGGCCGGCTTGGCGACGGCGGCGTCGCGCGACACCAGCCAGTCGAGCGCGTTCTTCAGCCCGCCCGGCACGCCATGGGCATATTCGGGACAGGAGACGATAATGCCGTCGGCGGCGGTGACGGCATCGATCAGATCGGAGGCTGCGTGCGGTGTCCGCTCGCCTTCATCGTCGGGATTGAAGATCGGCAGGCGGCCGAGCCCGTCATAGACGATGACGCGGCATCCAGCCGGCGCGTTGCGCGCCAATGCTTCGACCAGGGCCGAATTGGTGGAGGCCGCCCGCAGGCTGCCGGAGATGGCGAGGATGTTCACCACAGTCGGTGAGGCCAGTTCGGACGAATCGTGTCCGGATAAGCCTACCACATGGTCTGCTTGTATTCGTCGTCCAGCCAGCGGTCGGTCGCCTCGGCCGAATCGGCCAGCGCCAGCTGGTCGCGCAGGATCTGGCCGAGCGTCGGCAGCGTCGCGCGGTCGTACCAGGTCTCCGGCTTCCACAGGTCGGAGCGCATGAAGGCCTTGGCGCAATGCATATAGGTGGCCTTGACGGTGACGACGATGACGCTTTGCGGCTCCTTGCCGTCGACGGAAAGGCGCTCGCGCAAGCCCGCGTCGACGGTGATGCGGGCATCGCCATTGACGCGCAGCGTCTCATTCATGCCGGGGATGAGGAAAAGCAGCCCGACCGAGGGATTGCGCAGGATGTTTTCCAGCGTGTCCAGCCGGTTGTTGCCGGGCCGGTCTGGAATGGCGATGGTCCTGTCGTCGAGAACGATGGCGAAGCCCGGCTTGTCGCCCTTCGGCGTTACGTCGGAATTGCCTTCGCCGTCGGAGGAGCCGATCAGCACGAACGGGCTCTTGCCGATGAAGGAACGGCAATGGCCATCGAGCGCCTTCAATTCCTTGCGAATCGAACCATCGGTCGGCCGCGGCGTCTTGTAGATCGTCCGCAGTTCCTCGCGCGTGGTGACGAATTCCATGCCCTCTCTCCCTCTTGTCTTGACGCAATTCACTAGGAAAGCGTTACGCGCTTTTCCTGGAATTGCTCTACTTGCCGGCCTTTTCTTCCCCGCCGGCCTTGTCGTCCAGCGAATGGCGCAGGATCAGCGGCATTTGGCTGAAGGTGAACAGAAGCGTGATCGGCATGATGCCCCAGACCTTGAAGGTAACCCAGGCATCGGTGGAAAAATTGCGCCACACCACTTCGTTGACGATGGCCAGGAACAGGAAGAACAGGCCCCAGCGGAAAGTGAGCTTGCGCCAGCCTTCGGCGTCGAGCTTGAAGGCGGATTCGAAGACATAGCCGAGCAGCGACCGGCCGAAGAACAGGCCGCCGAGCAGCACGCCGCCGAACAGCGTGTTGACGATGGTCGGCTTCATCTTGATGAAGATGTCGTCCTGCAGATAGAGCGTCAGCGCACCGAAGATGAAGACGACGACGCCGGACACCAACGGCATGATCGGCAAGCTGCGAATAAGCAGCCAGGACACGATCAGCGCGATGGCCGTGGCGGCCATGAAGAGGCCGGTGGCGACGAAGATCGGGCCGCCGAACTCGGCCAGCACCGGGAATTTCTCCACCAGCCATGGGCCGCGCGCATTGGCGAAGAAGAAGACCAGCAAGGGACCCAGCTCCAGCACCAGCTTGAGCAGCGGATTGACGCCTTCCTTCTTCTCTTTCTGCGGGTCGGACGGGTCGCGTTCGAGAATGGGTGGGTTCATGATCTTCCTTCTTACGCACGATCCCGTTCAAAATTCTTCGGGATCATGCCGCTACGCAACTCCAGCGATCGCCCTGGCGAATTCGCTTGCCGAGAAAGGTTCGAGGTCGTCGACCTGTTCGCCGACGCCGATGAAATAGACCGGCAATTTGTGCTTTGCCGCGATCGCCACCAGAATACCGCCGCGCGCCGTGCCGTCCAGCTTGGTCATCACCAGGCCGTTGACGCCGGCGACATTGCGGAAAATCTCGACCTGGTTGAGCGCGTTCTGGCCGGTGGTGGCGTCGACAGTCTGCAGCACGGTGTGCGGCGCTTCCGGATCGAGCTTGCCGAGCACGCGGACGATCTTTTCCAGTTCCGCCATCAGCTCGGTCTTGTTCTGCAGGCGGCCGGCGGTGTCGATGATCAGCACGTCGGAGCCGGCTTCCTTCGCTCGTTCGAAAGCATCGTAGGCGAGGCCGGCGGCATCGGCACCGAGCTTGGAGGCGATGACCGGCGAGTTCGTGCGCTCGCCCCAGATCTTGAGCTGTTCGATCGCGGCAGCGCGGAAAGTGTCGCCGGCGGCGAGCATAACCGACAGGCCGCCATCGGTCAGTTTTGCCGCGAGCTTGCCGATGGTCGTGGTCTTGCCGGTGCCATTGACGCCGACCACCAGGATGACATGCGGCTTGTGCGAGAGGTCGAGCTCCAACGGCATGGCGACGTGGGTCAGCACCTTCTCCACCTCGGCCGCCATGATGGCGCGCACTTCGGTGTCGGAGACGTCCTTGCCGTAGCGGCTGGAGGCTAGAGCATCGGTGACGCGCAAGGCCGTCTCCATGCCGAGATCGGCGCGGATCAGCACGTCTTCGAGGTCCTGCAGCGTGTCCTCGTCCAGCTTGCGCTTGGTGAAGACGCCGGCGATGTTGCCGGTGAGTTCGCGCGAGGAGCGGGCGAGCCCGTCGCGCATGCGCTGGAACCAGGAGCGCCTCGGTGCCGGCTCCGGCGCCTTCGCCGATTCGGCCTTCTGCTCGACCTTCTTGGTGACGGTCACCTTGCCAGGAGCGGGTTTGGGCTCCGGCGCCGGCGGTGGCGGAACAGGCGCTGGTTTTACCTCCCCCTCGATGGGGGAGGTCCCAAGCGAAGCTTGGGGGTGGGGGTGACTGGCGTCGGCGTCGGCGCTATCACCCCACCCCGCCGCTTCGCGTCGACCCTCCCCATCGAGGGGAGGGTGGGGCGCTGGTGCTTCTTCCTTCTCCCCGTCCCTATACGGGGAGAAGGTGCCGGCAGGCGGATGAGGGGCGGCGCTGGCCTTTGAAGTCGGCTGTGCGGAAGGCGCGGCCGGCGGCACCTCGACAGGTGCGGGCTGTTCGGCTGGGACCTCGGCAGGCGGGACCGGCACTTCGACGGGCGCTTGTTCCGGCGGTCCCTCCGGGCGCGACGGAACAATTTCCGGCTCGGCCGGCGCGGGAGCAGGAACTTCTTGCGGCTGAGGCTCGGGAACGGGCTCCGGAGCCGCCGGGGGTACCGGAATTTCCTCTGGCGCCGGTGGCTCCGGGGTCTCTGGCGCGGGTGCCGGCTCCTCGTCCGGCTCCGGTCCGGGCAGCGGTTCCGGCTCGGATGGAACCGTCGGCTCGGGCGCAGGCGGGATGGTGGGCGCCGGCTCGGGTGCTGGTTCTTCGGGTGCCGGCTGAGGCGCGGGCTTTACCTCCCCCTCGAGGGGGGAGGTCCCGAGCGC
>NZ_JAIUIU010000050.1:0-14841 GCF_020165775.1 Mesorhizobium sp. B263B2A | reverse complement strand
GCGCAAAGAGGCTCACCGGCGACGCCTGGGAGAAGCGGCTAATTGCAGTGCGACGTGCAGTCGAAAATATCTGAGATACTGCACGTGCTTGGGTGGCCGAGGAACCTCGCTCGCGGCCCTCTCGGGCCTGCTGCAGATGCCCTATTGCAACGACTACGCGGGACGAGGGCCTTTCGATGAACCCGCGGGTCCCGATGCGAAGCTTCGGCCCGCTGGCGCGGCGTGGCGGTATGCGAGGACATCGGTGCGATATGTTCCGGAAACGCCCGGCCTGCGGATGGCACCCCGGGCACGGACCGCGGCAGCTTTTCCTTCTCGGGCTACTGTGAGCACCAGAGCGGCCACGTCGTCGTGCAGCTCGATCCGTATGCCGTCAGGCCTGCGGTCAGTGCACTCTCCCCGGCCGAAAAATTCGGCGCGTCCACTCGTAAGATTCTCCGCTCGTTGAATACAGCGATGCAGAAATCGACGCGCTGCTCGCAGCCGGCAATGCGTAGCTATCGCTGGTGAGTTCGCAGTATTGTGCCCGCGTAACCCCGGAGAAGTTACCATTCTCCATTAGCGCGGTAGAATCTGAATTCGAGATGGCTTCAATCTGCAAACAACATTTGAATTAGCGACGCTCGCAGAAATAGTGTGTTGGACCTCTAAGTAAGTCGTGAATTCGTTGCAAAACTTGCGACCTACTCGGATATTTAGGAGCAGCACAAAGGACCCCCTCCCTGTCTCTCACTGGTCGCCGAGCTATGGTCTCCGCTGCGGCCTCCGGTATTGGTCGTGTTATCGCCGAGGCACTTGCGAAAGCTGGGGCTCCGGTAGAGGTGTGCGATGTTGATCAACAGAAGATTGCAGAGATGAGCCACCGACATCCCGCCATTGGCGCGACACGTTGTGATCTTGCCGAAGCGACCGATACTGAGCGCTTCTTCGAAGCTGCAGCCGAGCGGATGGATGGGATCGACATTGGAAACCAACGTTGGCGGTCAATTTCACCAGCCATTTTTGCTTGCGACCAGGAACAGTTCGCGCTCGCCTCGCAGACCAAGGCCGAGGCGGTGCAGAAGGCTGGCAGTTCAAGGATGAGATCGTCGCCGTCACCATCAAGGGCAAGAAGGGCGACACGATCGTCGACCAGGACGAATATATCCTCATGGCGCCGTCATCGACGCCATGACTAACCTGAAGCCGGCTCTCGACAAGGACGGCACGGTGACGCGGCCAATGCGTCCGGCATCAATGACGGCGCCGGCGCGCTGCTGATGACCGAGGCAGAAGCCACCAGGCCGCGGCATCGCCCGGCTGGTCCGCATCGCTGCCGGGGCGACTGCCGGCGTCGATCCGGCGATAATGGGCCCCGGACCTATTCCCGCCTCGAGGCGGGCGCCGGAGAAGGCCGGCTGGTCGGTCAAGGACCTCGACCTCGTAGAGGCCACGAGGCTTTCGCCGCGCAGGCCCGCGCCGTCTACAAAAGCATGGCCTGGGATCCACAATCGTTAACGTTGATGGCAGCCATCGCCATCAGCCACTCGATTGGCGCCTCCGGTGCCCGCGTGTTCAACACGCTGTCTACGAAATGCGCCGGCGCGGCGCGAAAGAGGGCCTGGCGACGCTCTGCATCGGCGGGGGCATGGGCGTCTCTATGTGCGTGGAACGAATATCGCGGAGCCAAGCAAAAGCGATGCACCGCCAACTTCGCCTCTGTCATGTGTCGCTTGAGCTCTCTTTCGGCAGCAGCGACGTGCGAGTAGAGTGTGAGCACGCAATATCGGCGGCACTGTAATCTTCTAACATTACAAGAGATTGGGCAAATAGATGGATGCGACCTGTAAATTCGCAACAATGGTGACCGACGATCTTATTGACGGATATGGGCACATGAATATGGTGCACTATCTGGCAGCGTTCAGTAAAGCTGCGGATGTACGGCTCGACACTGCCATACGTCTAAATGCGAATGGTTCGATGCTCTCTGGCCTCGTCACCGCCGAGGCGCGGATCGCTTACAAGAAAGAAGCGATGCGCGGCGACAATTTGGTCCTTACTACTTGGATAGCCGACATAGACGAAAAGCGAGTCCATGTCGCGCAAACCATGGTACGTGCCGACGGAGCGTTACTGTCGACAGCTGAACAGCTTTTCCTGAATTTCAACCTGCTATCGCGGCGCGTGGAACCATTCCTGCCCGATGTGCTGGCCGACCTTAGAGGCGGTGTTGAGGCGGACAATGGTAAATTCGATCCGGGCATTGTCAGTCGCCGAATGGGCATATCGAGAATAGTATGAATTTACCTGACCTTCGTCAGTCCGTGTCGGTGGCAACTTCTGCGTGTACGTTAGGCGGCGGATTCTGGGTGTCCACCGTCCCGTTGGCAGGCGTGATGATGCCTCGAAGGCGCGTATCACCAGTGGAGGAGGGATCCACCGGAAAGTCTGAATAGCGGCTTGGTTGGGTAACTGGCCGGGACGAAGCCTCGTGACAAAGACCGCCCCGGGCGGTCGAGCAATCCAGCGTGCCGTAACGTGAGTAAAGCCTGAGCAGGCCTCGAAAGAGTCAATGCAGACTCCGACCCATCTCTCGCTCGGGGAAGGCTGTGCGGACAGGGAAGCAATCGACATAGGCACCTGTCCGGTCTGCCGGGTATTGGGCACGGCACGTTGGAAAGGTGATGCTGGTAATCGAAGGGAGGCCCGTTCGGCATGAGGGTGGCGGCCTCAACCTCCGGGCGGCGGTGCCGGCGGGAGTCGGAAACGGTCGTCCGGCCGTTGAAGCCGGGTAATGCCAGCGGAGCGAAGGACCCTGACTTCTGGTGTGCTTTCGAAGGTGGTGGGGAGGGGTGATTGGCGACAAGCATGGAAACGCCGAAATGACCAGGTATCTGCAGAGGAAGCTGTATCGTAAGGCGAAGGCGGAGCCCCTTTACCGCTTCTACGTGCTCTACGACAAGATCTGCCGTGAAGACATGCTGCGCCATGCCTATGCGCTTACCCGCGCCAATGCGGGTTCGCCGGGCGTGAACGGCGTGACCTTTGCGCAGATCGAGGCGGAGGGTGTAACAAGGGGCCGCGGCTAGAAGTGCGTGTTCGGCTGAACCAGCTTTTGCTCGGTTGGTCGACCTACTTCAGCTACGACACCCGAGCGCCGGCCTATGATGCCGTTGACCGGTAATGTGTATGACCGCGTGAGCAAGTGCCATCGGCATAAGCTGCAAGGGTGCGGCGCGAAACAGCTCTCGCGGACCACATCTCCGAGAAACTGGGCGTGGTGTGTCTTCGTCGGCAGCGCGTATCGCCGCCGTGGGCCTTACGATGAGGCCAGTGGGAAGCTGGATGCGGGAGATCCGATGTCCGGTTTGATGAGCAGCGACTGGAAACGGAGCGACGGTCCGGACTGCGGCACCGGCAAAAGGCGGTTGTGTGAGTTCCGCAAAATGAGGCGGCCATGAAGCTGGTCATGCGGCTTGACGCAGCGCGAGCTTCTTGTGCTCGCGCAGGTCGTCCATGTTGATGAAGCGGTTGGCCTCCATCCAGTTTTCGTTGGTCTCGACGGCCAGTGCCCTGACGAGGCGCAGGCAGCGCTGTGAGTTTGGAAAGATGCGTACGACATAGGTGCGCCGGCGGATTTCCTCATTGAGCCGTTCAAGCATGTTCGTGCTCTTGAGATGCTTGTGATGCTGGCGCGGCAGACAAAAGAAGGTCAGCGTGCGCTCGATGGTCTCCTCCACCCAGGTCGTCAGCCTTGGATAGCGGCCCGACCATTTGGACAGCCATGCGGCGAGATCGGCCTTGGCCTCGGCGAGATCGCGCCGGTCATAGAGCCAGCGCAACTCCTGCAGGCAATCGTCGCCATGCTTTCTCGGTAGGTGATCGAGCGCGTTCCTGAGGAAGTGCACGTAGCAGCGCTGCCAGGCGGCTTCCGGGATCACCTCGCCGATCGCGGCCACCAGGCCGGCATGATCGTCGGACACGACCAGCTCGAGCCCTTGAGGCCGCGCGCCTTCAGGGCGACGAGGAAATCCCTCCAGGCCGAGCGGCTCGCGATTGGCCATCTCGACGGCCAGGATCTGGCGCCGCCCATCCCAGTCGATGCCGACCGCGATCAGCACCGCCTGGCTCATGACGATGCCGGCTTCGCGTACCTTCTTGTAGCGAGCATCGAGGATGAGGTAGGCAAAAGGCTCTTGAAGCAGGCGCTCGGCAAACGCCTTCAAACTCTCGTCCAGGCGTTTGTTGATGGCCGAGATCGACGAGGCCGAGAAAGCATGGCCGCACAGCTCTTCTGTGATCGCCTTGACCTTCCGGGTCGAAACGCCCTGCACATACATC
This sequence comes from Mesorhizobium sp. B263B2A, assembly GCF_020165775.1. Classification (NCBI taxonomy): domain Bacteria; kingdom Pseudomonadati; phylum Pseudomonadota; class Alphaproteobacteria; order Hyphomicrobiales; family Phyllobacteriaceae; genus Mesorhizobium; species Mesorhizobium sp. B263B2A. Next base: position 10,518 of record NZ_JAIUIU010000050.1, on the reverse strand, counting down.
TCCGCAAGCGTGGCCACCAAGGCCCGCTCCGAACGCTGGTAACGCTCGAAAAGCTCGGTGGAGAAGCGGCCGGCCCGGTCCTGCGGAACCCGCAGCTCAAGCTTGCCGATGACAAGGGTACGGCCATAGAACCCGAGCGGCAGCCCAGCCGCTCCGGTGTGCGCTCGCTCTTCAAAGCACCCAGCGCCTCGTCCATCTCGGCCCCGAGCACCTCCTGCATCACGGCGCGGATCACCTCGTGCAATCCATCCGGGTTCGAAAGCAGAATGTCTTTGACGGCAGCGCTGGCGGTCTTACTTTCTGTCTTGGTCATGGTGGCGTTCCTTCCAGGGAATCGGTGACGTTGAACATCACCAGCCTTCCCTCTCTCAGCGAATTTGCAGAACCCTCAGCACACTACCCACAAGGCGAAAGCCGTCGGCCAACGGCAACTCCCCGGAACCCACCGCCACCGCGCCAGTCGTTGACTCCTCATTCGATTGTGGCGAAAGCTTCTATACCCTGCTGCGCTGGTATCGCGATGGGGTCATTGTCGAGCGCAACCTGCCGGTGCTCTCGACTTAGTCGACTGTGAACAATCTTGATCGCTAAGCGGCAAGCTGCTTCGGCCGGTTCAGGAACGCGGCGATCAAGAGCCACAAAAGTTGCTTCAGCCACCTGAGCAGGAGGGAGAAGTTGTAACCGGCTGCGGCCAGGATGGCGTTGATCGCATCGCCTTGGATGTGAGCGAGTTAATTGCGGCCATTCTGTGTTCGTTCTTGATGTGGCCAATCACCGGCTCGATCGCGGAGCGGCGGCGCATTTGGCGCTTGATGGCCGGTGTCACGCGGCGCTTTTGACCAGCGGTGAAGACCCTGAACTTATGACTTTGCGGCGCATTGTGGCCGCGATAGCCGGCGTCGGCGAGAACGCGGCTGATCTCGTTGCCGATGGTCTTTTCCATGTCAGGGATGATCGATGAGCGTGTGGCCGTCATAGGGATTGCCGGGCAGCGCTTTTGCATGTAGGGCGAACTGGCCACCCTTTGAGCGGTTCAGTGTGGTGGCCACCGGCACCTTCACCCGAACTCGTAGGGCGCGTGCGCCTTGCCCTTGCCGATGCATTCCACCTCGTGCGCATGCAGGCTGTAGATCTTGCGGCCGCGCTGGCGCTGCTCGAGAACGGTGGAGGCCTGGTAGAGCGACCATTTGAAAAGCGCGTCCAGCTTCGCGTCGCCGGCGATCTGACGGGAGATGTCGCGGACGGTGCGCCCCACATACGTCCTGAGCCTGCGCAGGGCCTTGTTGGCCCGCTTGAATTGCTTGGCGTGGGCGTAGCGCTGATACATGATCAGCGCCTGTTTGCCGACCCGGACATAGGACTGACGCAGGTCGAGCCGCGTCTTCTTCGCCAGCCGCACCAGCCGCTCGCGGGCCCGGTGGATGAGCTTGGCGTTGGTCGGGAACAGGCTGCACGGTCGTGTCCACGATCACTTGGCGCGTGTCGGTCGGCTTCATCGCCCTGTTCTTGACCGCAATGCTGAGGCTTTCTTGCAAGCGCGACGATCCGCTCCTCGCCCATGCGGCTGCGCCAGCGCGTCATCGACGAGCGGTCGAACGGCAGGTTGTGGCGGAAGAACTCCTCGCCGGACAGACACTGGAAATACAGGTTCTCGATCCAGCGGACGCACAGCGCCTCGTCCGACAGGTTGAAGGTGTGCTTGAGGATGGCGAGCCCCGCTATTAGCCGGGTCGGCATCGGCAGCATGCCGGGACCGTTCGAATAGACCGCACCGAAGCGCGCCTCTCTGCTCAAGGCGAGCGCGGAACAGATCCTGTTCTCCAGTCTCACGCCGCTCGCGTGGTCTGCCCATCGCCTAGCTCCGATTCACTGCGATGAAAGCGGCGAATCGCGCTTCGCCAGGCGGCGAAATCGCAAACTGGAATTGCAAGAAACTACCCACAAACTGGCCGTTACCTGCAATTCGGAAGCTGAAAAGTAGACTATTCCTATGCGATATCAGCGGCTTCGGTATTCTTCACGGCCGACGACTTACCTCGGGCACGCACACGTCACCGACACCTACTGGGATCTCACCGAAACGCCAGAGTTACTGCAGTGCGCCCTACTGCGAGTGGAGCCATCTGAGCGGGGAGACCGGGATGAAGAGCGCCAGCACATTTCCCACACTGCTGGAGAGGTTCTTCATGGACCGGCTCATGCGACAGTGACAGGTGAGTCCTCACACGCTTGTGAGCTATTCTGAGCAAGGCGTTGACGTTGCCTGATCTGGAGCCCCCCTTCCGCGTGCTCGCGATGCCGACCAAGCGCTATTTGCGGCGACCAATTGAGAGCACACCTCCAGGACATCTGAGCAGAACGCGCTTTTCAAATACATCGGGGCTCTAGCATATCCAGAACCGCATTTAGCTGTCCGGGAGTGAGTCTGCAAGCGATTAGTGGTATCGCAGGAGATAATCGCCCCCAAGTTGGTGTCCTCTCCAAACAAGCGCTTCGCTGCCGGGGCTGGCGACAAGCGATTTACTTAAACAAAACACTGCAACCGGTCAATTTCCTTCGCCGTTGTCGAATACTGCTTTCCGCATGACCTCATTCCGCCATGAGCAGTTCGTGGGTTGCCAACTGGTCTCGGTGGGGGGCATCTTTCGGTGTATCGCAAATGAACATCTCGAAACGCGATGGGATACCCACACATTTTATGTTGGTCGTGCCGCCGTGTGGCTCGATATCATCGGTAACATCATACCTAGCGTTAGATCTTGACACGCTTGGCATGACCACGGGTCATCTTGTTGTCCCCAAAGTCCCACTATGGGTCATCGAATGACAAGATATCGTGAGGTGTTCCCAATTTTGGACCGCCCGGCTGGAGGATTTCCGGGCTGCCAAGACGCTTCCAGCCATCTAACTTCCAGATGGGTCTGATATTGATTATATTCTTGCTACCTCATGGGCCGAGGGGCTTTGGTTAGCATATAGGCGACGGCATGGAGGAGTGAGCGCTCGCGGCTGCTTCAGCCATGGTGATTGGCTATAGCGGCCCGTCGCTTCTGTATGAGCGGTACCGCCGAGTCTCATGCATCATATCAACCTCAAAGGGGAATGTACTATGAATAAGATTGTGACAATTATCACAGCGGCATCATTGTCCATCGCGTCGGTCGTTTACAGTACCTCGGTGTATGCCGGAGAGGTGCTGCAGCGTGTTCTCAATACGAAGACGCTCAGGGTTGCGGTTGGCACTGATTGGGGAGCAATGTCTTCCCTGAATGCGAACCACGAATTAGAGGGCTATGACATCGACGTCGCCAAAGGCGTCGCTAAATCCCTTGGTGTTAACGTTGAATTTGTCACGCCGGGGTGGGACATCATAGCCGCAGGCAACTGGCAGGGCCGTTGGGATATTAGCATGGGTCAAATGACCCCTACTAAAACCAGAGCTGAAAAATTCGACTATTCCACCACTTACTTCTATGAAAAAGCGGCTGTCATTGTTCACAATGACAGTAAGGCGTCTACACTTTCCGATCTAAATGGAAAGATCGTCGGCGTTTCCGCTGGAACCCTGGCCGAGGACTATGTAAACCAAAACTTTAAGTGGGATTGGATTGGCGCTCGGCCCGAGGATTACAAATTCAAGGCCGGTGAAGTGAAGGTTTATACCTCAACGGGTGTTGCGTTGGATGATCTCCGGCTAGGCGATGGTACCCGTCTTCATGCAATTCTTACTGACGGAACTCTCGCGGAAAGAGCAATCAAATCTGGCTACCCCTTCAAGGTGCTTGGGAGTCTCTTTGCCACGCCTGCTGCCATCCCTATGATGAAAGGCGACAAGGAGTTCAGCGAGAAGGTCTCAGCCGCCCTAAAGAGCATGAAGGATGACGGCACGCTCTCGACTCTGTCGATCAAATGGTACGGGTCGGACCACTCTGTCGAGAATTAGCAAGTTGGTGAAAGTTACGCGGCTCGGGTCAGCCCGAGCCGCCTTGTTGGAGGATGTCCCATGCTTTACCAGGATACGGTGGAATCCGAGGTCCTTGTCCATAGACCGTGGTTTGTTGCCTCGATCTTTGGCGTCGTCTTCGCGATTTGTCTCATGTTCAACCTTGTGGGCACAACCTTCGGCGAGCTTATGCGGCCTGTCATCGGCGACCCTCTGCAGAGTGGCGTCTATGGGCGTTTCGCAATCGCTTTCGTGATTGGGGTCACGTTCTGCCTAAACATCGTGCTAATCGGTTTTGCCCCCTTGAAGGCCCAGATTGGCATTGTGTGGATCGAGCTGCTGACTCTCTTCCTGGCCTTCTTCAAAGCGTTCAACCTTAGTCTGCCCTTCATCTGGGAAAATCTGCCATACCTGATTACGCAGGGTGTGGTGACGACGATCTATGTTTCAGCAGTTTCACTTGTTTGCGCATCAGTCATCGCCATCATTGCAGCGATTGCTAAACTTTCAAGCAACGGCTTCGCCTACGCTATCGCCAGCTTCTACACATCCTTTTTTCGTGGCCTGCCGCTTCTCATACAGATTTACCTGATTTACCTCGGGCTGCCGCAGCTGGGCATTGTCATCAATGCCGTTCCTTCGGGGATATTGGCGCTGTCGCTTTGCGTCGGCGCATATATGACTGAAATTTTCCGCGCCGGTATCCAAAGCATCGATCGCGGCCAATGGGAAGCTTCACGATCCATTGGTTTCGGCTTCGGTCTAACCATGCGCAGGATCATCCTGCCTCAGGCGCTGCCTGTCATCATTCCTCCAATGGGAAACACGTTCATCTCAATGCTGAAAGACAGCTCGCTTGTCTCGGTCCTCGGAGTGTGGGAGCTAACGTTCCTTGCTCGCACCATCGGCCAGCCAACCTTCCATCACATGGAGATGCTGATAACAGCCGCAATGATTTATTGGATCATGTCTGCCTGCCTCGAAGTGGCTCAATCGCGACTCGAGCGTCACTATGCAAGGAGCAAAGCACGATGACTGCTGGCCTCAAAAGTCACTTGAAGGGCCTCGATAGCGGCGATTCCTCGCAAGCGATTGGCAATGTGCTGCGCGAATCACTTTCATCCCAGGAGTCATTCAGTCAGAAGCACGGGTCAATGAGTGCTGACATAATTATCGAAGCCACGAATGTCTCCAAATGGTACGGCACCTTCAGAGCATTAACTGATGTCAATCTAACCGTCCGCAAAGGCGAACGCATCGTCATCTGCGGTCCCTCCGGATCCGGGAAGTCGACGCTCATCCGCTGCTTCAACCGGCTCGAAGCGCATCAGAAGGGCGAGATCACCGTCAACGGGATCAGATTGCACAACAAAATGCGCAACGTGACCGAAGTTCGCAAGAATGTCGGGATGGTGTTCCAGCACTTCAATCTCTTCCCCCATATGACCGTGCTGATGAACTGCATGGCCGGTCCCATGTGGATCAAGGGCGTGCCCGAAGCCCAGGCCAAAAAGACCGCGCTGAAATTTCTGGAGCGGGTGCGAATTCCAGAACAGGCGAACAAATACCCGGTTCAGCTGTCCGGCGGACAGCAGCAGCGTGTTGCGATTGCCCGTTCGCTGTGCATGGAACCCGCGGTCATGCTGTTCGACGAACCGACGTCGGCGCTCGATCCGGAAATGGTCTCCGAAGTGCTGGACACTATGACCAGTTTGGCAAGCGACGGCATGACCATGGTCTGCGTCACCCACGAGATGGGGTTTGCTCGCGCCGTCGCAGACCGGGTAATATTTATGGATTGGGGCCAAATCGTTGAAGAGGGCAATCCCAACGACTTCTTCACCAACCCCCAGCACGAACGCACCAAGCTATTTCTTAGCCAGATCCTGAGACATTGAAGGGTCTCGGCTGACACTCGTTGGTCTTGGTGCCACAGCTAACTAGGTAGCGGCAAGGGCGATCAGCGTAAGCGCCAAGCTGACCCCATCTGGCGCGGCTTGAGGTGATGAGCGATAGATAGTGACACTGAATGAGCTGAGGAGCTTGCAATGTCAATTTCTATGTCTGCGCCTATGCCGGATGACAGAAGCTTCCATGTCCTTGAGGCGGTTGCGAGCCGGCTGGACGCAAGTCCGCGGCGGCGCTGGTCGGCGGAAGCGTACGCAACCGGTGAAGAACGCAGACGTGCGTATCCGGCGGCCATGAGGACCTTAGCACTGCGGTGCTGGCGTCAAGTTTTTGATGGGGAGATGCGATGATATTCTTCGAGGAGGAGTTTAACCTCCTCGATGCCTTCATCGGTGAAGGCTAAGATCCCGTCGTCATCGTTGGTGCCGTACACCCAGATGACGCCGTCCTCCGGCTCGAGACCGAGGGTCAGTTCGTGGATGAGCGCTTCGCTGACGCCGAGGTCGCTGGCGACAAGTTCGACGGTGTAGACGTGGTGCACCTTATTGCGCTGCATGTTCAGGCCGCCGCTGGTTGGGTCCGCAGTTTTGCGGATCTCCAATTCCACGGCAGCAAATCATCGATCCAATGTGCCGGATAGGCGGGCAGTCGGGCGAGGATGTCGGCGAGCCAGGCCTGAGGGTCGACGTCATTCAACTTAGCGCTTTATGCCGACCGCCGAACTATGCCGAGCCTCTTCCGATCATGGCGGTATGACGCGCTTTGCCTGCCATTTCGACCAAGAACCGGTCGTTCACACTCGGCATAGGTCTCATGCTCAAAGGGCGTTCAGGAACGCGAGAAGCCGGTCGTTTGGTCGAAATCGTTCGGCCTTTGCGCGTTCGTATGGCTTCAGCTTGGCAAGTGCGGATTCCTTCAGCTCAAGATGTGCGTGAAGATAGGTCAGCGTTGTTTCCATCGCCTCATGGCCCAGCCATAGGGCGATGACCGAACAATCGACGCCCGCCTGCAGCAGCTCCATGGCAGCGCTGTGCCTCAAAACATGGGGCGACACCCGCTTCGAGCGGAGGGGGACGCAGTGTTCGCGAGCCTTGGCGACATATTTGTTCAGCAGCGCCTGCACGCCGTCGGCGCTCAGCCTGCCGCCGTGCATGTTCGGAAAGAGAGCCGTTGTACCCCGCTTCCTGGGCTCGTTGAGCCAGCCCCGAAGGGCTTGCTGTGCAACCTTGGTGAGCGGCGTACTTCGCTCCTTGCGGCCCTTGCCAACGCATCGCACGTGGGCACCGTGCCCCAGCATCACCGAGTCCTGGTGGAGATCGATGATCTCCGAGACCCGCAACCCCGTTTGCGCGGCCAGCAACAGCAGTAATGCACGCCATCGTCGATCATCGAGATCAGGACCTGGCGCGCACTGCCGAGTTCGCGGAAGCGCGCGAATATCAGGCGAATGGTCTCCTGCAGGCGCATGTCGGGATCGAAACCGAGACCATAATCGCGGTGCCAGACATAGCCGAAGGGCACGGAGATGCGCAGTTCCCCACGCTGTGCCTTGGCGCGGGCGGCCTCGTACATGCGGGCACGCAGCACGCCGAGCTCGAACTCGCTGATGCTGCCCTTCATACCGAGCAGCAGGCGGTCGTTCGGCAATCCCGGATCGTAGACTCCGTCCAGATCGATCACGCGTGCATCGACTTCGCCGCACAACTCGAGCAGCCGATGCCAGTCCGGCCCGTTGCGCGACAGGCGGGACGCCTCCAGGCAAAGCACGGCGCCCACATGGCCGGTGCACAGATCGTCGACCAGGCGCTCGAAACCGGGACGCTCCACAGCCCCGCTTGCGGTTCGTCCCAGATCCTCGTCGATCACCTCTACTTTGCGGAATCCCCAGCGCCGCGCGACGTCGACAAGCTCATACTGCCGACGCTGGCTCTCAAGGTTGAGCTGGACCTGCGCCTGAGTGGACTGACGCACATAGACCACGGCCTTGCGCTTGAGGACGGCAGTCGGAATCAGATTACCGCTCGTCATCGCAGCTCTCCTCCTCCGTTGCCACGCCGGCGGCGGCCATCAGTACGTTGGCGAGCCGGGCGATCACTATGGTCCATTGCGCTGAACTCAGCCCGTTCAGCTTCTGCGAGTCGAGCGGCAAGCTGAGTTGGCGAACGACCACGAGAGATCGTGTCGGGGGTGGCAAGGTTCTCATGTTGCGCCTCCGCGATGGTGAAATCATCCGGAGAGCCTCGCCGGAAACGGCGTTCGATCAAGAGCTTGTTAAGCTCAAGCAGCGCGGCAAGCGATACGCGCGGGGAGCCAAGGTCCATCGCCGCGCAAGCCACGGGATCGATCATCCAGGCCGGAGCGGTAATGACATGCCCGGGCGCGACGACGAGATGAATGATCCGGCCGTTGGCGCGCTCTTCGCTGTTCTCGCAGCGAAGCCGACGTCCGAAATACGGGTGCCAACGGTAATGGACCTCGACCTCCTGCCCAACATGGGCAGAATGACCCCGAGATGGCGATGCCGCGCAGGGCTCGCTCGGCTGCATTGTTCGATGGGCAAATCCGCCCATCGTCGAGGAACCGGGTGAAGGATGACTAGCGACGCAGCATGTAGTTGAAGGCCTTGGTCAGATCGTGTCCGCGCGAGAGCTTGTCGCGCGTCTCGATCATCCAGCGCTCGAGCTCGGTGACCAGCGGCGCGCTCCGCTCTTGGCGCACGGCGTGGCGTTGGCCTGGGGACAGGCCGTTGATCGCGCGCTCAATATCGAACAGGGCATCGATGCGCTCACGGCTTAACCGCGAGCGGATAGACCAGGTTGGGCTTCTCGCCGCGCGCCTTCTTGCGCGCCGCCGCTTCGATATCGGCCAGCTCGAACACTTTGCGCCGGCTGTGGGCCCAGCAGCTGGCCTCCAGAACAGGCGCGGGCTGACGGCCCGTCGTATAGAGATCGCCATAACCGCCATAGGCATCGCCCTGCAGGATGCCGCTCCAGCCGGCGAGATGCGCCGCAGGATGCTCCCCTCGGCGATCGCGGGAATAGTAGAACACCGCCGCCGGCGGATCGGCGCCACCGAATGGTCGGTCATCGCGCACATAGGTCCATAATCGGCCGGTATCGGTCTTGCCCTTGGCCAGGACCGGAACCGTCGTATCGTCGCCGTGCAGACGTGAAGCGGACAGCAATGGGGTTCGAGCCGCTTGAACAGCGGCATCAGCGCCGCGGCGCCGGCGCCGACCTGGTCGGCGAGCGTCGACAGGCTGAGCGGCACGCCTTCGCGGGCATAGCGTTCAGCCTGGCGATTGAGCGGCTGATGCTGGCCGAACTTCTCGAACAGGATCATCGCCAGCAGGCCGGGACCGGCCCAGCCGCGCGGGGTGGCGTGGAACGGCGCCGGAGCCTGATGGGCGGTCCGCTGCCGCCAAAGGGCCGATCATCGCGGAGATAGGTCCAGAGGTAGGCCGTCTTGGCCTTGCCCGATCCCGCCGCCAACGTTGGCAGCGTGGTCTCATCGGCAAAGACCCGCTCACCCTGGTTGATGCCGGTCAGTGCGTAATCGGCGAGTGGCTCGAGCTCGAAGCCGACCTTGCCCATCCACTGGGCCATCTGTGACCGGTCGATCTCGACCTGATCGCGAGCATAGATCGCTTCGTGGCGGTAGATCGGCAGGCCATCAGCGTATTTCGACACCGCGAACTGCGCCAGCAGCGCTTCGGTCGGATGCTTTCGAATGCGGGCGGGAGCGGCTGCCTTGATAACGCCGTCCGACGGGTGACGATCACCCGGAACTTCGCGGGGTGACATCGAGCCGTTCGGAGACATCCTCGCCAATCGGGATCTTTTCCAGCGCTTCGCAGCCAGCAGGCGTTTCGGGCTCGATGACCACCTCGACCTGTTCGAGATGGGCCGCAAAGCCTTTGCGAGGACGCGGTGCGCGCTTCGCTTTCGAGCCGCCCACAGACTTGTCCATCTGCGCTTCGATGGCCGCCACGCCGGTTTCGGTCTCCTCGAAGACGAGAGCATACTGCTCCTCGCTCAGCTCACCGGTCCGCAAAACTTTCGGAGCGGCTGCCGAAGCGCGCGCTCTCCAAGCATCTTCACCACCGCGGTCAGACGTGCGATCCGCTCATCAGCACTTTTGTTGACCAACTCGAGATGAAGGCGCGCTCCTCCATAAGGGCGGCCTTTTCGGCCATGGCAACAACCATCGTCTTGAGCGCGTCAACGTCGTCCGGGAGTGCGAGATGGGGTGTCGACATGGCCAAAATCAGAGCATATTCGCGGGCAATTTTCCCGCTTTTCAGCCCCCTGATTCATCATGCCGCAGGGTTTTACCCAGCCGATTGCGGCCGCCTGACGGTCTCCGTCCGAACCCGTTTCCAGTCCATTCCGTCAACCAGAGCCATGAGCTGAGCATTGAGCTGGACCCGGTTGTGGCCGATCCGCGGCCAACTTCGCGTCGTTAGCCGCTTGGCATAAAAACACACGCCGCTGCCGTCCCACCAGACGATCTTGATCCTGTCCGCTCTTTTGGCGCGGAAGACGTAAAGCGCGCCGTTGAACGGTTAGGTGGCGCGCCACCTAACCCTAGTTATGCATCGGGTGAGATTTTGTGGCGGAGCCGTCCTGGCGCCAGCCGAGGTCTGCCAAATCTGGAATCCTCCGCCA